>CANLGL010000042.1 GCA_947490345.1 Deltaproteobacteria bacterium | reverse complement strand
GTGAGCGTTCTCCCCAAGCAGGTCGAAGAATTCAATAGGATATCCATAGGTTTTGAGTCTCCCCCCTGGACCCCCCTCCTGGTTCTGAGAGCACCGTCCCCCAACCGGACCACCATCGTGATAGCGGATTGAACGAACCAACCATCAACAACTGTCCACGAGATCGGATCAGCTTCAGGGTGTGGAGGTGCTCAGCATCGAACTGTGTTCCCCACGAGCGTGGGGATGAGCCGGCCTACATCGTCGCCATCGAGGCCGAGGGCACGTGTTCCCCACGAGCGTGGGGATGAGCCGGGGACGCCGCTGTCGAGGTGAGGGCCGAAGCCGTGTTCCCCACGAGCGTGGGGATGAGCCGGTGGGGGACTTCTCATGACCGCCGCCCAACAAGTGTTCCCCACGAGCGTGGGGATGAGCCGACGTGACGTGCCCCGTCCGCAGCCTCAAAGCCGTGTTCCCCACGAGCGTGGGGATGAGCCGAATGATCAACGGTGGGCCAGCGATGGGCCGATGTGTTCCCCACGAGCGTGGGGATGAGCCGCCCGGAGCCGGCCACGGTGCTGGACTGGAAGCGTGTTCCCCACGAGCGTGGGGATGAGCCGACCGCCGGAGGAATGCGAAATGAGGACCATCGGTGTTCCCCACGAGCGTGGGGATGAGCCGGAGCAGGCGGCCAAGGAGAGGGCGATCCGGGCGTGTTCCCCACGAGCGTGGGGATGAGCCGGTCGGCCGCAAGACGCCGGAGGTGCGGGTGCGGTGTTCCCCACGAGCGTGGGGATGAGCCGGGGGTTCACGCGTCACCGAGGACGAGCGACTTGTTGTCCCGTCCCGCCAGGTTTTCCCAGTTGAATCCCACCGAATTCTACCAGTTCGTGTCAAGGCCGACCGGCTTTCGAGGCTCGGATCTTGCTGATCGTCCGCCGGGACACTGGTCGCGCCATGTGGGATATCCATAGGTTTTACCGGGCAAAACGAGCGAGACGGGACATCCAACCTCCGCCGCTGGGCTGGGCTCCGACCGCGGCGAGCGCTCGTCGCTCCGCCAGAAGCACATGGCGCGGACGTCGGCGGCGAAGGCGTTTGCCGGCACCTCATCGACGTGGCAGGGGAACGCGACCCACGCGCCACCCTCGTATACGCCACCGTACCGCGCGGGGATGACCACGCAGGGGTACGCTCGGGGACTTGTCCATTCACCAGGTTCCAAGCTGCGTCCACATCCGTCGGCCTGAATGCCCACGGGTCCGGCGATCGTCAAGGCCCCTCACACCTCGATGAACTGCAGTGTCGTGGCGCTGTTCACCACCGCGACGTAAACCCCCGGCCAACCGCATCTCCGCCACGCAGTTCCCCGGCTGCAACAGGTGTCGGTACCTACAGTTTCGCCGTTTCGGCGCTGGCGGTCGAATTCCCCGGCTCGTCGTAGTGGCGTGGCCGCGTGGCCGGTCCCCACTGGCGCGCGGCGCCCCGCGGCGCGGTCAGGGGGTGGGGAGCGCGGCCTTGGGCCACCTTTCCGGGAGCAGCTCGCGGGCCTCCTCGACGGTGTAGGCACGTCGGGCGAGCTGATCGAAGACCCAGGCGAGGCTGCGGCGAGGTCGGCACCGTGCGTTTAAGGTGGGTTTGAGACGCTGTGATCGCCCCGTCGCGCCGGCGCTCCTTCATTCAGCTCCGGTGGCGTACCTCAGTCCGCTTCTGGGGGGGGGGAATCGGCACATCGCTGGAACCAATCTGCATCAACGAGCGGTTGGTACCGGGCAATCCAAGACTCGGCCAACGCGCGCTCGTTGGCGGTGCTGGACTCGTCGACAAGTGCGGCACGCGCTCGCTCCATTACGGCGCGGGTACGCGCGGCTCCCCGACAGGTGCCCGCGCGCGTGAGAGTCACGAATTGGAAGGCCTCGAATTGGTACAACCAGACATACCAACCGTCGTCTCCGGGAACGCCCGCCTGAGATGGGCCGCCCGGCTCGGCCGGTGCAACAGGCGCGCCCGGCGTCGCGGGTTGGGTAGGTGCCGCGCTGGCTGCGGAGTGCGGTGCCCTCTCACCGGGCTCCTCGTGCTCCGGCCATCCGACGAACCAAGTGAGGGCGAGGAACCCGGCCGCGAATAGGGCTACCGTTGCGCCGGTACGCCACGAACGATCGCTGCTCTGGGACAGCTCCTACCAACCCGAGTTAGGACCGGGGTTTTCCGGCTCGTCGTCGTCCGGCGGACGCGGTCCTTCCTCCCACTGGCACTCGCCGCTGGCTTTGATGCACTCGTTCGCGCAGGCATTCCGGAACAAGGCGCTAAAGGGCACCCAGCCGCCCACCTGGCCAGCGGCTTCCATGTGGCAGTACAACGCTACCTCGGCTGGCGACATGCCATGGATTTTTGCGCAGTCGACCTGGCCCTTGGAGAACGGTTTGCACTCGTACTTTCCACGCTTGTCTTCTTCCTTATCGGCGGAGGCTGTTCCTCCGCCGGAGGTGGGCGGCGCCACCATCGCCCCGCCCGCCGACCACGCCCCGCCGGGGATGCCGGCGAGCGCCTTCCCGGCGGCACCCCCTGGTGATGAAGAACCCCACATGTCGACCTCCTACCGGATGATGATGTTGATGTCTACGTCGACCTTAGCCATCGCCATGTAGATCACAACGTCCTGCTGCATCTGCACGACGTAGCGGATAGCCCGCTTGTAGTTCACGTTCGCGGTGTACCAGTCGTAGACCAGAACGCCGTTGCCGGTCTGGTAGGTCGGCGCTCCGAAGTACACCGGAGTGTCCCACGCGCACCCGTCGGCGGTCAACTGGTAGCCGACGTTCGCCTTCGCGCCGTTTGACGCCTCGCTCACCGTCAGGATGGCTTGCTGCTGCACGATCGTGGGCGAGATGGGGTAGCCCCTCTCGCTGCCGACCACGAGCACGTTGGCCTGACCCGCCGACGCGCCCCCCAAGGAGTACACCAAGCGCGAGCCCAGTCGGAGCACTTTGAGGTTGCTGACGCAGCCGCAGGAGCCGTCGTCGTTGCTACAGGTCGCACATGCCATCGAAGCCTCGCGTTTGGTTGGAGTCGCCGACCGTGGATCGGGCCTGCCAGGCAAGCCTACTTGGCCGTCGCTAAGCCCCCCGTGGTACTGGAAGAGTCAAGAACTTCGACCAAAGGCGTGTCGCCCATGTCGCCCGCGGTGTCGTAGCCGCCCTTGTACTCCCCCAATGTGTAGTCCGAGCATCCGGGGGCGGTGGCGAGGAGGACGATTGCGGGAGCGCGGCGGAGAAGTCGGAAGGGCGAACTGGTCATCACTTGTTCTCCGCGGCAGCAGTGGCTTATGCTATCATGGCGCGCGAAGTTACGTCCATCCCCTTCGCCCCTCGGCTCTCGATGGGCGCTCATGCGCAGGCAGCCGTAATGGTGCCGAATCGCCATCAATTCATACCGAGAAAGTCCCCCGCCCACGTGACCGTGTATACGCACCCACCGCCTTCGCCCGACGAATACGACTCGGCGCCACTCCACTCTCGTTCCCCGTCCACGCATGCGTCGTTTTCGCCCTCCAGGTCGGCCTCACCTCGCATCGACCATCCGTCCGGAGCGACCTCCTCGAATGGCAGGAGGGATGCAGGGAAGTCAGCGGACTCGTAGCCGAGGCCGCAACCGATGAGCATGCCAGTCGCGAACTGGACTCCATCGACGAACAGGTCGGCTTCCCCTCGGTGGTAGCGGACCGCGTATTCACGCGTCTCGACGTGGCCGATTGCCTCCGCGGCGCAGCTGTTTTCCACGGATACCACTTCGAGGCGGTAGACCAGCTCGCTGACGCAGACACCGTCCTCGAGGTGCCCGGCCGCGCACTCGGTGTCGGTGTCGCGCCGAAACTCGCCACCACAGGCCCCGAGGGTGATCAGCACCGCTGTCCGCATGGCTATCCTCGTAGCGCGCTGACGCGATGGAGTGCCACCCGGCCTTGAAGTCGCGCGCCCACGCCCCGCGCGGCCGCCCGGGGAGGAAGGTGGCGTGCCATGGCGCGTCCCCCATCTTGATCTGCTTGATCAGCCCGAGCTCCCGTTCGAGCCGTACGCCTATGCCACCGCCAACCGGTCCGCCGGGGACGTCAACGGAGACGGGCGGGCGGACCTCCTCCTCTCCAGTTCGACGTACGCCCTCGGCGAGTGGCGGGCGGGCGCGAGGTTCGTGGTCGCCGGTCCAGTTTCCGGCACGCTGGTTCTGGATGGGGGAGGTGATCCTCCAGGGTGAGGGTGGCGACGACGACGTGGGCGGAGGCCTGTCCACCGGCGATGTAGACGGGGACGGCCTCGACGACCTGTTCATCGGCGGCGGGGGCGACGATGACGGGGGAGACGACGCCAGCGGGTGCTCGGGCCAATGGGCATCCACTCGATGCACCCCGACGACTTCGTGCTGGCTCGGATCGATGAGGCGCCCGGGCTCGTGTGCGCGATCGTAGAGGGCCAGGCTCTCGCCCTCCGCCCCTCCCCCCGACCACCTCGCGCGTCCTCGCTTCACGGCTCTCCGTACAGGCGCTCCCGCGTTCCGCGGCGCGAATCGCCGATCTTCTCGGTTCAACTCAGTGATTGGCGTCCTCTCGGCCTCCTCACCTCCTCGCTCCTGACCCCTACCCGATAGCGCGCCGATGATCCCTTTGGCGGGCCTGAGGGGTCAGGCTGGTGAAACGCGATCTGTTCGTCCTTGACGCGGTAGTCGACGTGGGCGCCGCCGTCTGACAGGGTGATCTTCTCGACGAGGCGATCCAGGGCTTCGCGGCGCTCGTCGAGGGGGCGGGTGCTCCAGGCTTCGAGCACGGCGGCGCGGAACTTGGCCGGGTCCATCCGGTCGGGGGTGGGGACCGCCTTGCGTTCAGGGAGTGCGGCGAGGCGGAGCTTCAATGGCCGGCTCGCCGTGACCGATGGGACCCGAGCCGCATTCGAGACGGTGAAGCGGATCTACGCCGAGTACCTCGAAGGCCGCGACGGACAGAAGCGCCTCGCCGAGAAGCTGACGCTCGAAGGCGTGGAGCCGCCCGGGCACGGTGCTGCCCCGGAGCGGTTCGCCGGGTCGTGGCGGCCTCGCCACATCCAGAACCTCCTCACCAGCGTATCCTACTGCGGCCATATCTCGCAGAACGGCACCATCCTCGCCCGGAACGCCCATGAGGCGGCGGTGTCCGACGAGGACTACGCCCGCGTCCAGGCGCTGCGGACGCTCAAGGACCGCAACAAGGGCGAGGGCGGCAACGGCCACCACGCCATCCACATGAGCGAGCGGGGGTTGTTGACCCCGTGGCTGCGGTGCGGCACCTGCAATGGCACCATCGCGATCACCGGTGGCGGGCACGCGGGCTCGGTGCACTACTACTACACTTGCCGCACGCGGCAGGAGAACAAGGCGCTGTGCGCCGGCATGACGATCCGCGTCGATCGACTCGACCCGGTCGTGCTCGACTACATCCACGACGACGTGCTCGCTCCGGAGAGCGTGAATGCGCTCGTCGGGCAATCGGTCACCGCGCTGGCCGACCAGCCGGACGAGGTTCAGGCCGAGCGGGCGAGGCTCGCCGGCGAGATCGCCGAACTGGATGCCCGGATCCGCAGGGTCGGCCTCCAGGCCGCGGACGACGTCATCACCGGCGAGGATGCCAAGGCGATCAACGCGCCGCTCATCGCCCGCCGGGAGGCGATGAAGCTGCGCCTCGCCGCGCTGCCGGAGCACAAGCCCGTGCCCACCGCGGAGCGCGTGGACCCGATCAAGTTCCGCGCCGCAGTGCTCGAAGCGTGGTCCACCCGGCCGCTCGCCGAGCGCCGCGAGGCGCTCGATCGGCTGGTCGAGAAGATCACCCTGTCAGAAGGCGGGGTCCATGTGGACTATCGCGTGAAGGCGGAACAGATCGCCTTTCACCAGCCTGACCCATTCGGCCCGCCAAAAGCGCCCATGTCATTCCGACTGGTATCGACGTCGTTGTGCGCGGCGGGGGGGGGGTTGCCCTGGTCGATCGCGGCGGAGAACGTGCCGAGGTGAAAGTCGCCCGCCACTGCGTCCACCAGCTCAGCATCGGCTCGTGCATTCCCGTCGGCTCCGAGGGCGGTATCGCCGCCGCTGTCCGAGTCGGTGTCCGAGTCGGTGTCGGAATCGCTGTCGGAATCGCCGTCGGCGTCGGCGTCAGAATCACTGTCGGCGTCGGTATCGCGGTCGGTATCGGCGACACACGCGCCGGCCTCTGCATGGGTCCCGTCGCCATAGGTGAGGGGTTCGGTCGCGACGCAGGCGAGGAGAAAGGGGATCATGTGTTGGCACCGCGCGGGGAATCGTAGCTGAGGCGACCTAAAACGTCCCGCCCAACGTCACCCCATTCGGCGTCGGAATCACCGCCATCTTCAGCCCGCGGGCGTCGTTGATGCCGAACTGGATGGGGCCGCCGAGGCAGCCGAGGGTGGTTCCCGCAGCGAAGAGGACGGGGCCGACGCTGTACTCCCCGCTGGCCGCCAAGATCGGGAACATCGACATCAGTCCCAGCCCCAGGTAGCCGATGACGAGGCCGGTGGCCGGCGTGCCCTTCGGGGCTTTGCCCCAGGTGTAGGTCGCGCTGAACAAGGCCCCCGGCGCGGCTGAGAAGCCAAGCACGGCGCCGCTGACGAGGAAGGCAGTGCCAAAGGTGAAGCTGACGTCGAACTCGCCGGACAGCAGGAGGCCGCTGCCCACAAGGGCCAGCCCCGCTCCTACGCCCTCCGCGATCACGAAGCCCTTGGTTACCCGGTGCGACACCCAGAAGGCGCCCCCTGGCCGATCGGTGGGGAGCATGTCCGGCGTCACGGCGGCCTGCACCCGAAAGTTCGGCGCCGTCGGGAGGGGAAGCGCCTCCTCGGCCCGCGCCACCGCGACGCCCAGCAGCAGCGCGGCGATCATCGGCTCCCCGCCGGTGCACCGACCAGCACGCGCAGGCGAGGCCCGCCGTCCTCCGCCCGAAGGCGCCCCACCACCGCCGCGGCAAGCGCACCCGCTTCGGTCAGCGCTTGGAGCACCGCTGCAAGCTTCCCCTCCGGCACCGCGAGCAGCAGCCCGCCGGAGGTCTGTGGATCAGCGAGGATCGGCTTCGCCAGCGGGTCCAACTCCGCCGCCCAGGCGACGCTCGGCCCGTAATGGGCAAGGTTGCGCCCCGTGGCCCCGGGCACGGCACCCGCCGCGATGTGGTCGCGCGCGCCAGGCAGCAGCGGGAGGCGGTCGAACCACAGATCGGCGCCCAGCCTCGAACCGGCTGCCACCTCGTGGGTGTGCCCGACCAGGCCAAAGCCGGTGATGTCGGTGGCGCAGGCGAGGCCCGCCGCGACCGCCACCTCCGAGGGCACTCGATTCAAGAACGTCGTCACCCGCACGAACTCGGCGTATTGCTCCTCGGTGATGAGCTGCTTCTTGACCGCGTGGGCCAAAGTACCGCTGCCGAGAGGCTTGGTGAGCACGAGGTAGTCGCCGGCCTGGCCCGCGTTGTTGCGCAAAAGCCGGTCGGGGTGGACCACGCCCGTCACCGACAGCCCGAATTTCAGCTCCTCGTCGTCGATGCTGTGCCCGCCGGCGATGATGATGCCGGCATCCGCGCATACCTCTGCCGCTCCAGCGAGGATGTCCGCCATGACTTCGGGGGCGAGCTTCTTGAGCGGGATGCCTACGATCGACAACGCGAGGATCGGCTTCCCGCCCATCGCGTACACGTCAGAGATGCTGTTTGCCGCTGCAATCCGGCCATAGTCACCGGCATCGTCGACCACGGGCATGAAGAAGTCCAGCGTGCTGACGACCGCGAGGTCGTCGCGCAGCCGGTACACGGCGGCGTCGTCGCTGGTGGTGATGCCGACCAAAAGCTCCGCCGGCCCGCGCCGCGGGAGCTTGGTCAGGATGCGCTCCAGGTCCGCCGGACCCAGCTTGCAGCCTCACCCACCGCCGTGGGAATACTGGGTGAGCCGGAGACGATCAGGCATCGGGGTCGCTTAACGCTCCGCCGGACCCAGCACGTCCACGATCGCGCTGCCGATGGCCTCGGCGAGCTGCTGCGACTGGGCCGGCTCCATCACCAGCGGCGGCATCACCATCACCGTGTCGCCCAGGTTGCGGACGATGGCGCCGTGCCGACGTGCCGCGAGGCTGACCCGGTGGCCAGTGCGCGCGTCGGCGGGAAAAGCGCGCCCGTCCCCCGCTGCGAGCAGGATGGCGCCCATCATTCCGAAGTGACGCACCTCCTTGATACATGGATGGTTCAGGCCGCGAAGCGCCACCCCAAGCGCCTCGGCACGCGCCGGCAGCCGCTCCAGCACCTTCTCCTCCGCGTAGGCATCAAGGGTGGCGTTGGCCGCCGCGATGGCGAGCGGGTTCCCGGTGTAGGTGTGGCCGTGGAAGAACGTGCGGTACGCGGTGTACGGGCCGCGGAATGCGTCGTAAATGGTCTCGGTCGTGAGCGTCGCGGCGAGGGGCAGGTAGCCGCCGGTGATTGCTTTGGCGAGGCAGAGAAAGTCTGGCTTTATCCCTGCTTGCTCGATTGCGAACATCGTTCCCAGTCGCCCGAAGCCGGTCGCCACCTCATCGACGACGACAAACACCCCGCGGGCGCGGGCCAGCGCGACCAGCGCCCCGAGAAACGCGGGCGAGTGCCTGCGCATGCCTGCTGCTCCCTGGACCAGCGGCTCCACAACCAGCGCCACCAGCTCGGATCCGTGGGCGGCGAAGAGGTCCCCGGCGGCCGAGAGGCAAACCGCCTCCTCGGCCGGCTCCGCCCGCTCCGGCGAGGGAATCCGCAGCGCTTCGAACAGAAGTGGCCGGTAGATCCCGTGGAAGAGCTCGATCCCGCCCAGTGATACACTCCCGACTGTATCACCATGGTACGCTTCGGTGAGCGCGACGAAGCGGGTGCGCTGGGTCTCGCCGAGCTGCTGCTTGGCCTGAAACGCCATCTTCAGCGCCACCTCGACCGCGGTGCTCCCGGAGTCGCTGTAGAACACGCGGTCGAGCCCGCAGAGTGCGGTCAATCGTTCTGCGTGCTCGATCACGCCCGGGTGAGAGAGCCCGAGCATAGTCGTATGTGCAATACGTTCGAGCTGCCCTCGTACCGCGGCATCGATCCGGGGGTGGCGGTGGCCGAGCACGTTGCACCAGAGCGACGCGGTGCCGTCGAGGTAGCGCCGCCCGTCGGTGTCGGAGAGGAAGACGCCCTCGCCACGTTCGATCACCAGGTTCTCAGGCTGCTTCTCCCACTCATCGGCTTGGGTGAACGGGTGCCAGAGGGCGGCATAGTCGCGGGGGAGCCAACTCATCGGGCGTTGCTTATAGTGCCTGACCCCTCGGAGTCTGTCTTGTCTGAGCTCATCGTGGCCCTCGTGTCTCTGGCGTTGGGCAGCCTGCCGCTGTTGGTAGCGGGTTTCGCCACGCTCATCCTGCTCTGGCAGAGCATCGCCATTGTCGGCGGCGATCAGTTCATCACCCTCGAACGGCGGTGGTTCGGCAAGGGGATGACCGACGGGCGCACGGTTGCCCTCCGCAACGAGGTGGGCGTGCAGGCACGCACGCTCGGACCGGGGGTGCACTTCTTCATCCCCTTCATCTACACGGTGGAGAAACACAGCTTCTTCTCGATCGGTGAGGAGGAGATTGGCATCGTCCAGGCGATCACCGGCATGCCGATCCCGCCTGGGCAGTTCTTCGCAAAAACGGTGGAGTGCAACATCTTCCAGGACGGCGAAGCCATTCTTGCAGAATGGTGGCGAGAAAGGGCCGCAACTCTCGATCCTGCCTCCGGGTCAGTACCAGATCAACCCCCACCTGTTCACGCTCAAGATCGAGAGCGCGGTGATCGTCGGCGAGAACGAGGTCGGCCTGGTCGAGGCGGTCGCCGGTCAGCCCTGTAGGGTCGGCCGGATCTTTGCCGATCCGGTGGAGTGCGATGCCTTTCAGGACGCCGACGCCTTCTTGCACAACGGCGGTCAGAAGGGCCCTCAGATCCGCATCCTGCCGCCCGGCAACTACCGCATCAACACGGCGCTGTTCAAGGTCGACAAGCGGCCGGTCACCGTGATCCCCAACGGCCACATCGGGCTCATCACCGCGATGGACGGCGCGCGGATCATGGAGGGCAGCCTGCTCAGCCGCAAGGTCGAGGGGCACTCCAACTTCGAGGACGGCCAGGCCTTCATCGATAACGGCGGTCAGAAGGGGCACCAGCTCGACGTGGTGATGCCGGGCGCCTATCGCATCAACACGATGTTCTTCGTGATCAAGGCGGTGGTGCCGTGGACCACGATCAACGCCGACTCCATCGGCATCGTCACCGTGCTCGAAGGCCGCCCGATCCTTGAGGCCAACCGCATCGCTGCCGAGGAGCTGTCGCTCGGCACCCACAACAACTACCAGGATGCGGCTGCGTTCCTGGCCGCTGGCGGTCAGAAGGGCCTCCAGATTCCCGTGCTTCGTGCCGGCAACTACGCCATCAACCCCTGGTTCGCGACCATCGATCAGGTGCAGATGGTGGAGGTCAAGATCGGCGAGTGCGGCGTCGTCACCAGCTTCGTCGGCGAAGAGGGCGAGGACACCACGGACGCCAATGTCAACGCCAAGATCGTTCCGGTCGGCAAGCGCGGCATCTGGGCCGAGCCGCTCGGGCCGGGCAAACACCCGATCAACACCAAGGTGTCGAAAGTCGACAAGGTGCCCACCACCCAGATTCTCCTGAACTGGGCCGACACCCAGAGTAGCGCCCACAAGCTTGACTCCGAGCTGCAGACCATCACCCTGCGCACGGCCGACGCCTTCAGCGTCAGCATGGACGTCAGCGTCATCATCCACATCGCGATGGGCGATGCGCCCAAGGTGGTCGCGAACCTCGGGTCGGTCGACAACATGATCTCGCAGGTGCTCGAGCCGGCGATCTCCTCGCACTTCCGCAACTCGGCCCAGTCGGTCAAGGCGCTCGACCTCTACACCAAGCGCGCCGAGCTTCAAAAGCACGCCAAGGAGCACCTCCAAGCGGTGCTCCGCGTCCACCACATCGAGTCCAAGGACACCATGATCGCCGACGTGGTCTTGCCCGAAGAGCTCACGCGCACCGTCACCGACCGGCAGATCGCTGAGCAGGAGCGGATCACCTTCAGCACCCAGCGGCAGGCGCAGGAAGAGCGCAAGACCCTCGAAAATGCCAAGGCCCAGGCCAATATGCAGCCGAAGGTCGTCGAATCGGAGCGGGGGGTCGAGATCTCCAAGAACCTCGCCAACGCCGAGATCGAAAAGGCGATGGGCGACTCTCGCGGTATCGAGGTGCGCGCTGAAGGTGCGGCCAAGGCCACGCGATTGACGGCCGGCGCCCACGCCGAGGCCACCCGGGTCAACGCGCTCGCTGATGCCGAGGCCATCGAGAAGAAGGGTCTCGCCGAGGCGCTGGTCATCCTCGAACAGGGCAAGTCCACGGCCGAGTCCTACAAGCTCCAGGTCAACGCGATGGGCAACGAGATCTTCGGGCAGATCCAGGTGGTCGAAAAGATCGCCTCGAACAACCTGAAGCTCATCCCCGACGTGTACATCGGCGGCAGCTCGGGCACCGGCTCGGGCCAGGGCGGGAACGAGAATCAGAACGGGCTGATGTCGATTGCGCTTTTGCAGTACCTGACTGGGCGGAAGCTGCTCCCGGTGGACAAGACGGAGGAGTAGGGGGCGTCAGCCGATGTCGTAGTCGACGGTCGTCCCTGCGGAGGTCGTCGCGTGAATGCGGTACTGGAGGGCGGTGGCGTCGTCGCAGGTGTCGAGCGGTAGGGCAAACACGGCGACGGCGCCGCTCCAGCCGTTTTCCTCGTCCGGGAAGCAGTCGACGCGGGTGATTTCGATGGCGCCGTCCAGCACGATCGCTTCGACAGACTCGATGTCGCCGGACGTCTCGACCGCAAAGCGGAGGGTGTCCGTCTGCTCGCCATCACCCGCATCGCACGTCACCGCGGCGTCCAATATGTCGGCGGTGTCCGTGCCGGCGCACGCGAGTATCGCGCCGACGAGGAGGGTCAGAGTGGCGATTCTGCGGTGCACGGCCTCGGCGTAACCGGTGCGTCCGAGGAGCCGCGTCCATGTTATCCGCCGCCCCTCCCCGGACTCACCATGGCACTCGTCCCTGTCCACGGCGGTCTCGACGCCCCTGTCGATCGCATCCTGCCTTACTCGAAGAAAGCCGCGCTCGTTGCGGAGGCGGCGGGGATGCCCCGCATCTCGGTCACCGACGCGGACCTGTCGGTGGTCTACCGCATCGCCGACGGCACGCTCTCGCCGCTGACCGGATTCATGGACGAGGCCACCTACAACCACGTCCTCGACAACAAGAACGTGGTGCGCAACGGCGTCGCCTACGCCTGGGCCATCCCGCTCGCCTTGCCGGTGACCGAGGCCGAGGCGGCTTCGCTCAAGCCCGGGATGATCGCGGCGCTGGTCGACTCGACCGGCGCGGTTTTCGGCACCCTCGCGGTCAACAGCATCTTCACGTGGAACAAGGCTCGCTACGTCGAGCAGGTCTACGGCACCTCGCGCATGGATCATCCCGGTGCGGCCATCGCGACCACGGACGACCGTGGCACCCTCGTCGGCGGCGACCTCTCGGTGCTGCCCGCCCGTCGCAACACCGAGTACGGCGATTTGATGTACTCGCCGGCGCGCACCCGGCAGATGATCGCCGAGAAGAAGTGGACCGCGGCCCTGGCGTTCCAGACCCGCAACCCGCTGCATCGCGCCCACGAGTACGCGCTGGTGTACGGCGCCGAGCAGCTCACCCGCGCCGGCCACTACACCGGTGTCGTGCTCAACCCCCTGGTCGGTCAGCTCAAGAGTGACGACGTCGACGCCTCAACCCGCGTTCGCACGTACCGCATGCTTCGAGACCGGCGTCTGCTGGGCGAAGGCGACAGCGACACCTCGGTCTGGGACACGGCGGGCTACAACCTCAACGACGTGTTCGAGCTGGTGTGCCTGGACATGAAGATGTTCTACGGCGGCCCCTCCGAAGCGATCATGCACAGCATCTACCGGCAGAATCACGGCTTCAGCCACATCGTCATCGGTCGCAAACACGCCGACGCGCCCTATTTCGACAAGTCCGCCATCTGGGGCGACTTCGACGCCCAGGAGATCTTCGACAAGCTCCCCGGAGCGCTGTCCACACGCCCCGTCAAGGTTGGATTCGCCGCCTTCTACGAGAGTCTGGGCCGCGTCGACCTGACCGAGCGCCACAAGGGTGAACCGCCCTACAGCATCTCCGGTACCCTGATGCGTGAGCAGCTCGTTGCCGGGGAGCGCCCCGACGCGCGCATCATCCGCGGCGAGGTCGCTGACGTGCTGATCGAGGCCTACCGCGCCAAGGGGTAGCGGGTCGCGGGCGGCCGCCCGGGCAAAGCCCGGTCGCCGGGCCATCGCGACGGGCCGGAGGCCCTTTGCTCTGTCCCTGCCGCGGGCGGGCCCGCGCTCGCAGCGGCGGTGAGATCCGCGACGCATCCGGCACCCGAGCGCGGGCAACGAGAACGTGCGGTCGGGGCCTCGTTGAACTCCGAGCCGCCGTCGGCCAGAAGCAGGCCCTTGAAGCCGGCGAGGTACGCCGGTTTGGGGCGTGGGGAGGGTTTGAGCCGGCGGGCGGATCCGCTCAATCGGGCGTTGGCTCTGGCGGATCGGGCGGTGCGCCTATCCGCAGGGTGGTGCTCGATTCGTCCGTGAAGCCGTCCACCGGCGGAGGGCCGAAGTCGGGAGCCCCGGGGCCAGCGAGGCCGCCGATCACGTCGGAGCCGACGTGGTGGATCCCCTTGGCGGTGCGGCGCATGGCGGACTCCGCTCCGCGCTCCACCGCCCGGGCACCCAGGAGCTTCGCGGCCGCCCACATCAGGCCAATGGCGATGCCCATGCAGAGAAAGTTGCCCATCCGGCCAGCATAATCGTCAGAGGGCCGGGGTGCGCGAGCACCCCCCGAACTTTGTCCGCACCGGCGACCGCGTCCGCCGCGGCCCTGCGCACCAGCTCATCGCGGGCGATGGCCCCAGCCATCGCCATCCACATCGAGAAGATCACTCCCGGTGCAGTCCTGATCGACGCCGTCGTAGGCGACCTCCTGCGCGGCCGGGTTGATCAGCGGGTCGGTGTCGTCGCAGTCGCCACCGTCCGCGAACCAGCCGTCGCCATCGGCGTCGATCTCACCCCATTCGTGCGCGCCGAGGTCCGCGCGAGCGCGGCGGTCGCCATCGCCGTCCTGGGGCCGGGGCACTCCGTCCATGTCCGTGGGCGGGAAGTCGGCGGAGGCGGCATCGATGGCGCCGGACCCAGCACCGCCGCTGGAATCCGCGGCCACCTTGATGTCAACTGCACGACCAGCTACCAGCACGAGGTCCTGCGTGGCCGACCCCGAGGCGTTGAGTTCGAGCTCGGCGGCGGCGTGGGCGGCCGCCAATCAGCCCAACTCCCCGATCGCCCGCCTCAACTCCACCTTCACCATCTTGCGCCGCCACGGCACCGCCTGTTGATGCGTGGCCAGCGGCTGAACAACGGCCAGCGCGGCGTCGACGAGCGCCTCCGCCGTCGCGCCGGACACCTCGATCGGTCGGGGACCCACTGCAGAGATCACCGCGCGGAAGCCCTCCGCCTCACGCGTGACCGCGGTGAGCACCAGGCCGTAGTCGATGGCGCCCCGCTGACGGAGCTTCCGATAGGCGATCGGCGCCTTTGCGTCGGGGATGTCCACGCTGACCAACAGCGCCCCGGGCGGCGAGTTCAACCAGGTGCGTCCGTCGTCGCCGTACAGCTCGGCGACCGGGATGCGCAGGTCCCCCGAGGTCGTCGCGAAACACGCCACCGCCCCAAGCAGGTGCAAAACGGGCACCGTGTCGGCGCTGTGGGCGGCGTAGCAACCGGCGCCCTTCGGAGCGACGTGACACACCGTGCCCTCACACTTGAGACACCCGCCCAGCGCCGCGCGCCAGCCAGCGGGCTGATTGTAATACATACAGCGTGTGTCAAGCATCAGGTTCCCGCCGAGGGTACCCATCCGCTGAATGGTCGGCGTCGCGACGCTCGCTGTCGCGGCGGCGAGGGCAGGGAAGCGCAGCCGTACCTGCGCATCCCGGCTCAGCTCGCTGAGCCGCATTCCGGCGCCGACCGTGAGCCCACCATCGGCGCCCTCCCGAACCCCCCGCAACTCCCGAAGCCGCCGCGTGCTCACCAATACATCCGGCTGAAACAAGCGGTGTTTTACCGACGGCAGCAGGTCGGTTCCTCCTGACAGGAGCATCGCTCTGGGCAGCGCCGAGAGCCTCACCGCCTCCGCCACCGTGTCGGGCGCCTCGAAGCTGAATCGCGGGAAGGGGAGCATCAGCCGGCGCCCTTGCGCCGCGCGCGCTCGATGGCCCGCAGCACCCGCTCGGGCGTGAACGGCGCCTCGCGCAGGCGTAGTCCCGTCGCATCGGTGATCGCATTGGCGATCGCAGGGACGGTACTCAGCTGGGGGCCTTCGCCGACCTCCTTCGCGCCGTGGGGCCCGCCCGGGTCGTGGGACTCGATCAGGAAGACCTCGATCTCCGGGCACTCGTGGATGGTCGGGAGTTTGTACTCCAACAGGCTCGGCGCGGTCATGCGCCCGCCGTCGTAGCGCTGCTCTTCGGCGAGGGCCTCGCCCACGCCCATGTAGACGCAACCCTCCACCTGGCCTTCGGCGATGGCACGATTGAGCACCCGCCCACAGTCGTGGGCGACCCAGATGCGCTCCACCTTCACTACGCCCGTCTCCTCGTCCACCGACACCTCAGCCACTTGTGCCGTGAACGAGTAGGCAGGCGAGGGCCCCACCGACTGCCGACGGAAACGACTGCCGATCTTGGGGGGCGTGTAGCCTTCGGCATGGATCAACGGGCCTGAGGCCTCCTCACCCAACCACACCGCGTCTACCCATGATACATCGGAAGTACCAGTACCGACCCGAGGGCCATGGCCGCGGTCCACGCTCCCTGCACGGCCGAAGGTCACCTCGGCAACCAGGCAGCCCAGCTTGGTCGCGACCGCCTCAGCGATACGCGCCCGCAGCGGCGCCACTGCCGCCAACGCTGCGTTCCCAGCCATGAAGGTGACCCGCGAGCTGTAGCTTCCCAGGTCGACTGGCGAGAGGCTGGTGTCGCCCTCGACCACGCGAATGTCGGACGGGAGTAGTCCCAGCTCACCGGCGACGAGCGCCGCGAGCATGTGGGTGCTGCCTTGGCCGATGTCCGCGGTACCGGCGAAGACCGTGACCTCGCCTGAACGGTCTACCTTGATCGACACCGTGGAGTGCGGCATGTCGTTCTGGTACACGGGGTGCAGCGCCCCGCACATATAGGCGCTCACCGCGAGGCCGAGTCCGCGCCCCGGACCAAGTCGTCCCTTGCGAGTGTGGTAGCCACTTGCCGAGACCACGGCGTCGAGGCACTCCCGAATCCCGACCGAGGTGACCACCAACCCGTTGCAGGTTTCGCTGTTCGCTTCGATGGTGTTGGCGCGCCTGACGGTCGCGGCGTCGAGCCCGAGCTGTGCCGCGGCCTGGTCCATCATCAGCTCCAGCGCAAAGCGGGGTTGCACGGCGCCGTGGCCTCGTTTGGGCCCGCACGGAGGCTTGTTGGTATAGAGTCGGTGCGACTCGAAGCGATAGTTGTGCAGCTTGTACGGCAGTGTCATGAACACGCCGAGGTAGTAGCTCGTCACCACTCCGTAGCTGGCGTAGGCCCCGCCATCGGCCCAGGCCCGAAAATCGATGGCGGTGATGTTCCCGTCTGTCGCAAAACCCATCTTTAGCCACATGCGGGTGGGGTGGCGGCCACGGTGGGCGTAGAAGACCTCCTCCCGCTCCAGCACGATGCGCACCGGACGACCGAGCTTGCGCGCGAGGAAGGCGGCGCAGAGGTCGGTACAGAAGGGGTCGCACTTTCCGCCGTAGCCAGCCCCTACCGCCGGCTTGATGAGGCGCACGTCCTGCTCGCGCATGCCGAGGACGCGAGCGACGTCGCGGTGGACGTAGTGGGGGTTCTGGGTGCTGCTCCACAGGGTCAGCTTGCCGTCGGGTTCGCTGCGCGCGAGGGCCGCGTGCGTTTCGAGGGCGACGTGGGTGCTGCCTGGGTAGTCGTAGCGCTCTTCCAGCACCAATGCCGCCGCAGCGAAACCGGCGTCGACATCCCCGTAGTTCTGATGCACGCGCCGCAATACATTGGATGGCTTGCGGCTGTATTCGTGTATCACCGGCTTGGCCGGATCCAGCGCGGCGTCGATGGAGAGCACCGCCTCGATCGGCGCGTACTCGACGACCACGGCGGCGCAGGCGCGATGCGCGGTCTCTTCGTCGATCGCTGCGATACATACAATAGACTCACCGATGTAGCGAACCTTGCCGAGCGCCAGCGCCGTCTCGTCCTGGGCCACGGGGATCACGCCGTAGCGCTTGGGCAGGTTCTCGCCGACACAGGCTCCGAGCACACCGGGAATGGCCAGGGCGGCATCGAGGCGAATCGCCACGATGGTCGCGTGCGCTTGGGTCGAGCGGACGAACTTCGCGTGCGCCATCCGGGGCAGCGCCATGTCGGCCACGAAGACGGCCTGCCCGGTGATCCGCTCGGGACCATCGATTTTCCCCTGGTAGGCGCCGATGGGGCTCGGCACGGGCTCGGGCTGGCGAACGCTCACCGAGCCGCCTGGATGCGTCGTTGTGCATCACGGGCGGCGGTGAGGATCTTCACGTAGCCGGTGCACCGGCAGATGTTGCTCCCCAGCGCCGTGCGCAGCTCGCTCTCCGTGGCGTCGGGGTTGTCGGCGAAGAGGTGGCGGAGGGTCATCACGAAGCCCGGGGTGCAGTACCCGCACTGGGCGGCGACGTGGGCATCGAAGGCGGCCTGAACCGGGTCGAGCACCCCGCCAACGGCCACGCCTTCGATGGTCTCCACGGCCGTTCCGGCGCAGTCTGCGGCGAGGGTGATGCACGACAGCCGTGGCTCACCGTCGACGAGCACCGTGCACGCGCCGCAGTCCCCGACGTCGCAGCCGTGTTTGGTGCCGGTCAGCCGAAGCTCGTCGCGCAAAAACTCCAACAGCGAGCGGTGGCCCGGGACCAGCCGCCGCGTGGGCTCCCCGTTGACGAGCAGCTCAAGCACCAGGTCCTGGGCCACGCGAGTGGTCGCCATGGGGGTCGTCGTGGGGGTCGTCATCGTGGTCGCTCGATCGTAGCTCGCCGGGGGCATCCTCGGCGTGCGTGCGCCGTCGGCGCCTACCCCCGGGCACGTTTGTGGGGCGCTGGCCGTGGAGGCTCCGGGGGTGTCCTCGCGCGTATGGTAGCGATGCTAACATAGGACCATGGACGCCACCGCCCCCTCCGCTCCCGCTCCCGCTCCCGCTCCCGCTCCCGCTCCCGCTCCCGCTCCCGCGGACCGATGGTATCGCAAACGTCGTTACCACCACGGCAACCTGCTGCGATCGGCCCTGGCGCGCGGGAGGCAGATCGTGACCCTCCACGGGCCCGCCGCGCTCACCCTTCGGGGCCTCGCCCGCGACCTCGGCGTCACCGCCACCTCACTGGTCCGACTGTTCGGCAACCTCGCGGGCATGCGTGCCGCCGTCGCCGAGTCGGTCCTCGAAATGCTGCAGGCGGAGGCGGGGGTGGCGCCTCGGCGCCCAATCCCCGTGGCGGACGTCGCCGACCGATGGGTCGCGTTCGCCGCCGCGCACGCCAACCTCTACCGCCTGCTCTCTGGCGAGGGCTGGCACGCACCGGGCATCGGGGTCCGTGGCTTCCACGGCATGCTCGCGGTCCGGTCCCCGCGCCGTACCCTGGAGGCAGCGATCCGCGTCCGGACCCGCCACCCCGAGAACCCGAGCGGGGACGCCCAGAAAGCGTGCTATCTGGCCTCGGCGATCCACGGCCTCGCCCTTGCCCGGATCGACGGCGCCGGGAGCGCCTCCGTCAACGACGCGCTCGCGCTCGCGCTCCGCGCATAGGGGCCCCGCAACCGATCACGTTGGCTCGGGGTGGCTAAGCCAGCCGCCGGACGAGCCGGGACGAGGGGCGGAAACAACCGCGACCGGGCTCGCAGCGCTCCGGAGCGCAGAGGTCGTCGTCGGGGCCGGTGTTGCGACCGGTGCGGCTGCACGACCAAGGCACCTCGTTGTGGGTGTAGACGGCCTCGAGTTCGTCCTCGCCGAGCATTTCGAACGCCATGAGGGCCTTGCTGCGCAGGTGGTGACAGAGTGCGATCATGGGGCGACTCCCGGGGGTGCGAGCAGGCGCTCCAGCAAGGTCGCGATCGTGCGCTCCAGGAGCGTGACTTTGTAGGCCGAGCCGGGGTTTGACGTGGCTCCCGCGATGGCCTTGGCAGCGGCCGCGACGCCCTCGCCAGCCTCGAGCGCGGCCTCGACCGCCGGCAGGCGCATCGGCACCGGCGCGACGCCCCCCACCGCCACCCGCATCCCGCCCGGGACGAGGCGGATCACCGCCTCGACCAGGGGCCACTCGGCCCGCGCCCGCGAGGCGGTGCGGAACCAGCCGGACGTCGCGCCCGGCAGCGGCGGCGGCAGGCGGATCCCGACGAGGAGCTGCTCATCGGTCAGCGTGTGCTCGCGGTCTGCAGCCTGGCCATCGCCGTAGAGCTCCGGCACGGTGAGCGTGCCCCGGCCGTCCGCCAGGACCAGCCCATCGAAGGCCAGGAGCGCCACGGCGAGCGTGCTCGGGTGCGGCGCAACACAAGGGCCGGCGCCAAAGATGCTATTCCAGTGGTGGTCCGCGGCCAGTGCCGGGCATCCGGAGCCACCCGATTTGTGACAGGTGAAGTCGGGGCTGCGGAACCAGGCGCACCGGGTGCGTTGGAGCAGGCTGCCCCCAACCGTCGCGACTTGCCGAATCTGCGGCGTTGCCAGGCCACCCGCGGCGTCGGCAAGGCCCGGCCAGCCGGCGCGCACCTTGGCGTCTGTCGCCAAACGAGCGAGTGTCACTTTCGCGCCGGCCTCGACGCTTCCGCCCGGGAGCGCCACGAGCCCTTCCAGGCCAGCCACATCACGCAGATCGACCAGCGCGCCGGTGATGCGCCCGTGCCGGAGCCGGTCCATGACGTCGGTGCCGCCGGCGCGGCGGTGACCCCAGACGGCTTGCCCTTGGGCGGTTGGGTAGCGGACCTCGCTCATGCCGGCACCCCCGCGAGCAGTCGGTCCGGCCGTATCGGCAAGTGCCGAGGCGCCCACCCCGTCGCCGCGTGCACGGCGCAGGCGATGCTCGCCGCCACCGGCACCGTACACAGCTCAGCCAGGCCGATGCCGCCGGCACCAACGTTGTCGAAGCCGCCATCGTCGAAGACCACCTCCATCTCGGGAATGTCTCCGATGCCCGGGATGCGGTAGTCCTCGAGGTTGGCGGAGACGAGCCCGCCCGTGTTCGGGTCGAGCAGGCGTTCTTCGTAGAGCGCCGCGCCGATGCCCATGATCACGCCGCCGCACACCTGGGAGCGGGCGAGGACCGGGGTGGCGATCTTCCCGACCGCGAGCCCCGACCAGGAGCGCAGGAGCCGGGTGCGGCCCAACCGGGTGTCAACCTCGACCTCGGCCAGCTGCACCGACGCGCCGAGCCGCTTGCCCACCGAGACTCCACCGATGGCGAAGGGCAAGAAGTAGGGGATGTCGTCGGGGAGCCGGCGGCCGATGCGTTGGAAGCGCGGGAGCGTCGGCAAAAGCTCGCTCCAGCGTTTGAGGCCGCCTTCATGGGCGACACCGCCCGCGCCGAGTGTTGCCTTCGTCAACCCGAAGGCGCGCCCGGCCGCACGCACGAGGTCCTTGCCAAGCTGGTCGAGCGCGTCGTCGATGGCTGGGATGAGCGAGCCCACCGAACGACTCCCCGCGGCCATGGGGCCGGTTGGGTACTTCGACTCGCCGATCTCCACGCGGACGTACTCCCGCGGGACACCCAGCTTCTTCGCCGCACGTTCGGCCATCACCGTGCGCGAGCCGTTGCCGATGTCCTGCGTGGCACAACGCAGCGTGAACCCCTCTGGTGACGACTCCGCCAGCACCTGGGTGTTGGATTGCACGAAGTACATCCACACCCCGGACGCCAAGCCGACACCGCGCCGGAAGCGGCCGGTCCCCGCGCTCTTGGGTCGATCCTTCCACCAGTCGAGCGCCTCGACCCGGTCGTAGAGCCGTTGGCGTTCGGGGTTTTTGTCCCACGCCTGTCGCAACGCCAGGGGCTCTTTCCCCAGGGCGCGCGCGAGGGTGTCCATCGTGCTTTCGAGGGCGAAGTGGCCTGCCGGTCCGCCAGGACCACGCATGGCCCGGGTGGGTGGGCCGTGACTCAGCACGTCCCATTCCTGCACGCGCTTTTTCGGATAGGGGTACATCAACCGGGCGAAGATACCGAGGCTGTTGCCGACGCTGGCACCGCCGTCACCCCAGCCTTTGATCACCAGACCCGCGGGCTCACCCTCGGGCGTGGCGGCGAGGTGGAACTCAGCGGTGTGGCCGGCGCGCAGGGCGATGGTGAGCTCCTCGTGCCGCTCCAACGCCACACGAACCGGTCTCCCGAGCTGCTTGGCGAGGGCGATACATCCGCGAATCTGAATGTCAAAGTTGGCTTTCCCACCAAAACCGCCACCGGTGTTTTCGCTGTGGAGCCGCACCCGCTCTCGGGTGAGCTCGAAGGCCTCGGCGATCTCGTCCGCCATCGCGTCGACGCCCTGGGTGCTGAGCCAGACATCGAGCCCTTCGTCGCGCCAGACGGCGAGGACCGCGTGGGGCTCCAGGGCAGTGTGACACTGGGTGGCGGTGCGAAAACTCTCGTGGACGACAATGTTTTTCGGATCGGCCACCGCGCGGTCGGCGCCACGTTCGTCCATCAGCACCGAAATGGAGTTGGGCCCGCGGAGGTTGCCCGCCGCTTTGCCAGCGGGAACGGGAAGCTCGGCTCCCGAAGGGGGCTTCTCCTTGGCCTCGAAGACCAGGGGGGCATCGACCTTTTTTGCTGCATCGAAGCTCGGAACGGCCTTGAGCGGCTCCCACTCCACCTTCACCGCCCGCAAGCCTTCGCGGAGCGCTTCCCGCGAGTCGGCGGCGAGGATGGCCACTTCCTGGCCGACGTACCGCGCCTTGTGGCCTTGCTCCATCAGCGGGAAAAGGCCTCGGACACCCGGGATCGCCAGCGCGCCCTGGACATCGATACCAACCAGTCGTGCGTGAGGAAGTGGAGAGCGGATAAATCCGCCAGCAAGCTGCCCATCGACTGACACATCTACGGTGTATCGCGCACCGCCGGTGACCTTGTCGCGGGCCTCGAGCCGGGGCGGCGGGCCGACCTCACTGTCGTACGTCCCGGCACACGCGGCGGCGACCGCCCGGTAGATGTTGTCGTAGGCGCCACACCGACACAAGTGTCCCGCCAACGCGTTTGCGATGGTGGGCCGGTCGGGGGTCTTGGTGCCGTTTTCCAGTCGCCATGCGGCGAAAAATGCGATGGCCTCGGTGACGAAGCCCGGCGTGCAGTAGCCACACTGGAGGGCGTCTTCAGCGGCAAAGGCGCGTTGCATGGGGTGGAGTTGGCCGCCTCTCGCGAAGCCTTCGATCGTGTCGAGCTTGCGGGCGTGGAGGCTGGTGGCGGGGTGGAGGCAACTGGCGATGGGGGCCCCGTCCACGAGCACGGTGCACGCCCCGCACGCACCGTGGCCGCAGCCCTCCTTGGCACCAGTGAGCCCGAGCTTCTCGCGGACGAGCTCCAGGGTTGTCAACGTCCCAGCCACCGGCATCGTGCGTGCTTCGCCGTTGATCCAGAAGGAGATCGGCGCTTCGCCGTTGACGCCGGGGTCAGTGGGAGCGGCGGCCGCGTCAGGCGCCAGCGCGACGGCGGCCGAAGTACCGAGGACGGCTTGCAGGAAGCCGCGGCGGGAGGGGGGCATGGGGAAGGCTAACGCATCTCCACAAGCCCCCGGTCGTAAAGGCTCTCCACGATCCCGCGGACGTGCCGGACCAGAAGCGGCTGGTGCTCCGGCCCCAGGCGGAGGTGGTCGCTGAGGCGGCGGGTAAGCGCAGCGAGATCGTGCGTGCCGTCGAGCCAGCCGAAAAGCGGGGCGAGGCTGGGCGGCACGAAGAGTCGCCTCACCAGGGTGTCGCCCTCGTCCGCGGTGGGCGTCGCGACCTCCACCCTCAGCGCGGGGATCACCTTTCCTTCGCCGTCCACCGGCACGTAGCTGGGCTTCAGCGTCACCGCGCCCAGAAGGGCAGGACGATCGGTACGAACGAGGCGCGGGTGCGCTTCGGCGGGCGCGCCATCGGGATCGACGAGGCGGCGAAAGGCGTCGGCGAAGAAGGGCTCGCCGAACATCCCGTTCGGTTCGCGGAAGACCGAGCGTCGTGCGGCAAACCCCGATGCAAATACGGAAAACGCGTGACGGTCCGACGCGCGTGCGGGGAGGCCGGCCCCAGTGACCAGGGAGCGGGCCTGTGCCCACCACGCGTCAGGTCGTTCGTTGAAGCGGTAGAAAAACCACGTCAGCTCCCGGAAGGCCCGCAGCGTTTCGAGCACGTGATCGGCATAGGCGTCGAGCACCGCGGTCTGGTCGAGTGCGGGCTCGTCGAGCAGGGAGCGCAGCCCGTAGGCGAGGTGTCGAGCGCCCGATTGCCCCAGGAAACAGCCCACCGACAGGATCGGGTCCACAAAACCGGCGGCGTCGCCAACCCGGGTCAGGCCGGGCGCGTGAATCGAACTCGAGATGTAGCTGTAGTCGCGGATGACGTGGACCCGCGGGCTGTCGGCGGCGTAGGGAACCAGCGTCGCGTTGGCCAGAAGGCGCTTGAGCTCTGGGCAACCGTCGATGGCGGCGCGGAAGAGCGCTTCAGGGGGCAGGCGCGGCCGGTCGTCGGCGAGCGTGACGACGCCCACGGACAGCAGGTCCGGCCGGATCGGGAAATACCACGACCACCCGGCCGGATGGGCGACGATGAACGCGCGGGAGCGGTCGGGGCTGCCGTTGAGCGCTTCCTCGAAGTGGAAACCCTCGTAGTAGCCCCAATAGGCCACGTTGCGGAGCTGGGGGTCCATCACCCGGTCGGCCGCGCTGCCTTCGAGCCCGGTCTGCCCCGTGGCGTCGATCACGAAGCGGGCGAGGTGGGTGCGGCCGTCACGATCGACGGCCCCCACCACCCGACCATCGGTTCGCAAGAGAGACCTGGCGCCGCAATGAAGCACCTCCGCACCATGCTTCTGGGCGCAGTCCAGCAGGATCTGGTCATAGATGGGGCGGTCGACGTGCCAGGTGAACGCCGTCTGGGCGGAGTCGAGGCGATCGTCGGGGGCGCGCATCTCGTCCATGGTGGCGAAGAGCAGATGCCAGGGCTCCTGGGCCAGCCCCCATCGGAAGGTCGCGCCGTACTTGCGGACGAAGCCAGCGGCGTCCACGGCCTCGTAGGCGCCCATCTCGGCGAGCACCAGGTTCAGCTCCGCGACCAGGGTCTCGCCGACGTGAAAGCGGGGGAAGGCGTCGCGTTCGAGGATGCGCACGCGGGTCTGGGGGCGGTGCCGCAGAAGGATCGCGGCCAGGGTCGCGCCCGCCGGACCGCCGCCGAGGATCAGCACGTCGACGTCGTCCATCAGCGAGGCTCCAGCAGGCGGTAGTACACCGTTGTCAGCAGGGGGCGCTCGGGAGAATCGAGGAAGGAGACGTAGGTGGGGAGCAATCTCAGGCGTTGCCGGGCGGCGCGTCGGTAAAGGCGGGCGGTCCGGGCCGACAGCTCCGGGCCGGCCAGGTCGGCGAGGCGCTCCGGAGCGGCGTCGAGCTTGACGTGCAGCGTGCGATCGACGACGGCGCCGGCGCGAGCCCGGATCGACAGCACCCATCGCGCCGGGGGAGTCCCCAACCCCTCGTCGAGCCCGGCGCCCAGCGCGGCAAGACGAGGCGCGCCCGCGGCGGCGGCGGCCGCGGTGGCGGCGGGGAGCGAATGGGCTTCGAAATACACCTTCGCCGCCAGCGGTTCCTCCAGGTCCAGCGCCCCGAACGACGGCACCGACCCGGCCAGCGCGGCGTCCAGCGCCGGTCCGGCCTTCGCCGCGCGCAACAGCACTGCGACCGCGTCGGGCGCCTGAGGTCCCGGGTAGGCGTAGAGCTTCATCCGGCGTCCCGCGGCGCCGACCTGGAGTCCGGCCCCGCGCAGCTCGCTCAGGGCAGTCGCGACCGGGTCTGCAAGCCCGTCCTGGCCTGACAGCAGCGAGGTGATGGCGTCAACGTCCACCCGCTCGCCGGCAAGATTGTAGGCCCAGCGCACGGCGTCGTCGCCCTCCCGCACGCTCCACTCCATCGCTCCGAGGGGGCGTGTCGGGCGGACCGGCGCGTCGCCGTGAGGGGGGCGCCCGGGAAGCCGGATGAGCGCGGCCGAAAGCGCGGCGGCGTCCGGGGCGCCGAGCGCGGTGAGCCAGGCGGTCAGCGCGTCCACAGTGGGTGCTCGGGCGCGAGGAGGTGGTCGGGATCGAGCTCATCGGCGAGGGTGTGCAGCAGGGAGCGAGTGCGCTCCAGCCCGCGCAACATCGACGGTGGCCACGTGCGGCCCACGCGGTAGGGCACCAGAGGCAAGGCCGCGAAGCGTTCGAACCACGGGGCCGCCTCAGCGGCCCCCCAGGCCGAGGATTCGTGGGGAACACTGGCGTGAACCCCGATGTTCACGAAGTCGGGCGCGAGGTACAGCGCCAACCTCGTCTCGGCGATTCCGGCCGCGACCTGGGCAGCCACCAGCGCCCGCGCGAGCGCAAGCGTCTGGGTCATGGCGCTCCACGGGGCGTTGACGTCGAGACCGGCGAGGCGCGCGCGGGCGGTGAACGCGGCGAGGCCGCCGGCTTCGGGGTTCCAGCGGGCGTCGTAGTCCGGCGAGCGCCCGCCGCGGGCGGCCGCGCTCTCCGCGACCGACACCTGCCCGGTGAGCCCGGCGGCAACGAGCCGGCGGGAGGCCTCGACGGCACGCTCGGCGGCCTCGCGTGCCGCCCAGTCGGACACGATCCAGGCGTCGACCCTCCAGCCCTCGCGTTGGTCGCTGGTCTGGACGAGGCGGATGGTGTCGTAGATGCCGGTGAGCGTGCGCGCCGCGTCGACGACGGCGTTGAGCGCGGCGTCGGGCGCCCAACCCGACACTCGCACCCGCCACGGCGGCGGTCGGTGCAGGAGCGCCACGCGCGTCACGATGCCGAGCCCGCCCTCGGCGCCGACGAACACCCCGGTCAGATCGGGTAGGCCCTCGCGCAGGAAGGGCGGCACGCCTTCGCGCGCGGCCGAGCCCGTCCAGAGCACGTCGCCTCGGCCGGTGACCACCTCGATCCCAGCGACGGCCGCGCCAATCCCGCCCTGGCCCATGCCGATGCCCGAGGTGCAGGCGCCGGCGATCAGCGCGCCGAGCACCGTGTCGCCGAAGGCGTCGGGGTGGATGGGGAGGTGGGCGCCGGACGCCCGAAGGGTGACGTCCAGCTCCCGCACCCGGCCGCCGGCGCCCGCCAGCCATACCTCGCCCGCTCGCGTGAGCGCGGTGGGTGGCTCTACGAGCACGGTGCCGTTGAGGTGCAGGGGGCTCCAATACGCGCTCATCCGGCCCGCGACCGAGAGGCGCGACTGGTGCGCCCGACAGGCGGCCACCACCGCGGCGACCTGCGCGGTGTCGATGGTGCGCACCCGCAGGGTGGGGGTGCCCAGCGCGCGTCCGGTGACGTCCGCGCCGGCCCGGCCGGGTTCGACGGCGTCGGCGCCGACGATGGCGGCCAGGGCGGCGTGCAGCGGCATCTGGGCGGGTATCCGAGTTGCTGTACCGGCGTACGCTGATGTTGTTGGGTTGTTCGCGGCGCTCCCCACCCCCGCGCGCGCTACACTCTCGAATGTCCACGGGCGAACGAACCCGCATGGCAATCGGGATGGGCGCGGGCGGATTGGCCGTCGCGGGAGTCGGACTCGTGGCGATCGGCGCGGTGCTCGGAATCATCGCCGTCCCGGTTGGCTACTTCGGCGAGAGCCTGACGCACGACTACTACGGCGCCGTCTTCGGCATTTTCATCGAGTTTGTTGCGGTGGCGGCGGGGATGATCGGGCTGGTCGCTGCCGGAGCAGGGGCCGTTGTCCTGCTCGTCGCCGCGGTGCTGGCGTTCGTGGTGTTCCGGAGGCATGGGAAAGCGGCCTCCTAGAACCGTAGCTGCGGCGAGTGCGAGGTGCCGCGGCCGCCCTGACGAAGGGGGCCGGGGCCGTCGATCCTTGGGAGGCTACCCCACCCTTCGCCTCGCTTCCGTGACTGACACACGCTCCCCATCAACCCACACTTCGTCCGCCACACCCTCTGCAAGCTCGACGGGAACGTGGTTTCGGTGCAACCACAACAGCAGTCGCCCATGCTCGCCACTGCCGTGTGTTCGCACCAATCTGACGCGGGCGCCGGGCGTTGAAACCAAACGATCGGTCACCCGGGCACGACGCGACTCAACGGCGATGGGCCGAGGCTCGTCCGACGGCCCGAGACCGAGCGCCCGGTCAAGGCGGCTTCGCAGGCTCACCGGTGGGGCGACCGCACGTACTCGAACTCCACCGGGTTGCCGTGGATGCCGCGACGGGGCGCCGCGATCCAGTTCGCCATCTTCCCGGGCTCGGTGACCTTGTGCATCAGGCTCGCGACGTAGGCACGGTCGGCGGCGGTGGGGAGCCAGCCGTCCACGCGCGCATTCCACTCTTCGGCGGAGATCATCTCGCCCTCGGGGGTGAAGTGCAGATTGGCGTAGATGCCCTGGCGACGGAAGAAGCGGTTGTTGGGCAGCCGGATGCGGTCTTCGACAGCTTCTTCCTCGAGCGCCTGGTTCCAGCGCTTGACCACCCGCTCGGTGTCCTTGATGTAGGCGGCGCGCAGGACCTCGTTCATCGCGTTGCGCAGCGGCACGTCCTTCTCGGTCAGTCGTCCGCCTTCGGGCACGATCATCCGCTGCCACTGGTTCAGCGCGCTGTGCTCTTGGTGATCCTTGACCTCGGCCCAGCGCCCCTTGAGCCCTGCCGCGAAGAAGTCAGCCGCGTTGCTGCTGATCTCTGAGCCAAACAAGTCGATGGAGTAGCTGAACCAATAGGTGATCCACTTCTGAATCATCGCCACCGGGATGCCGCCCTGGGCGCGCGCATCGCCGTTGGGATCGAGCTTGGCGAGCTGCGCCCCCCGACGGAGCACCCGCTCGACGCCGGTCTCGCCGACGAACAGGTGATGGGCCTCTTCGGTGAGCATGAAGTGGCAGGTACGAGACAGCGGATCGAAGCCCGACTCGGCGAGCGCACCCAACTGATACTTTCCGTCTCGGTCGGTGAAACATGTGAAACAAAAGAAGGTCAGCCAGTCGGGGCAGGGCTGGTTGAACGCGTCGAGGATGCGGGGCTTGTCGGCATCGCCGGATCGCCGAGCAAGCAGGTCATCGGCCTCGTCGCGGCCATCCTTGCCGAAGTGCGCGTGCAGCAGGTAGACCATCGCCCACAGGTGGCGGCCCTCTTCCACGTTGACCTGGAACAGGTTGCGCATGTCGATGAGTGAGGGGGCGGTCATGCCCAGCCACCGCTGCTGCTCGACACTGGCCGGCTCTGTATCAGCTTGCGTCACGATGATACGCCGCAATACATTTCGATACTCGCCGGGGACCTCCTGCCACACGGGCTCCCCCGCATGGTCGCCGAAAGGGATGCGCCGATCGGGCTCCGCGGCGTCGAGGAAGATGCCCCACCGGTAGTCGGGCATCTTGACGTAGCCGAACTGGGCCCAGCCGCCGGGCTCGGTGCTGACCGCGGTGCGCAGGTAGACGTCGTGCTCCTGGAAGCTCTCCGGCCCCATCTGGTTCCACCAGTCGAGGTACGCGGGCTGCCACTTCTCGAGCGCCCGCTGCAGGCGTTTGTCGGTGTCGAGGTTGACGTTGTTGGGGATGCGGCTTTGGTAGTCGATCTCGGCCATGGGGATTTCCTAGGTGCGCTTGTAGTCGAAAATAGGCTGTTCGGGAGCGCCGAACATCTTGAGTGCGCCGCGTTCGCCGACGGCGTTGGGGCGCTGGAAGATCCAGTTCTGCCAGGCGGTGAGCCGGCCGTAGATCTTGTTCTCGCAGGACTCGGGGCCGCCGAAGCGCAGGTTCTGTTCCATGCCGGTGAGCGCGTCCGGGGAGAGGCTGCACCGCTCTTCGATCGCGATGCGGACCTCGTCGTGGTAGTCGATCTCGTCGGGAGTCATGGTGACGAGCTCGAGCTCGGTGGCCGTCTCGGCGTCGATGACGTTGTCGAAGGCGAGGATGCGACCGGGGGTTGCCGGGTCCGCCGGATAACGAGCCTGCAGGCGGGTGAGGCCCGAGTGCATCGGGAAGGCACCGCCGGAAACGGTGGTAGGACGAACCTTGTTGATGCCATCGTCGTCAGCGAGCATGTAGCTGCGGTCGGCGGCCAGGGCGAGCTCGAAGAGCGAGCCGGCGAAGGCATTTCCGGGCTCGATCAGGGCGAAGATGGACTTGGCCATGTTGTCGAGCCGGCGCAGTACGCGTGCCTGGAACAGCCGAACCTCGTGCCCGAACCAGCCCTGGGTGTCCAGCGCCGCGTCCGCGGCGATGACCGCGTCGCGGTCGCCAGTCGTCTTGAGCACCAACAGACCGATGTCGAGATGGTTGACACGGAGCCGCATCAGCGCATCGTCGAGCTCGCGCCACGCCCGCAGCGACCAGGTGGAGCTGCTTTTGGTGGGGGCGGTCGTCGGGGCGGCGACCGTGATGTGGGCGACGCGGGTGACCGGGTCGATCGTCACCTTCACGTGGTGATATTCCACGTAGTGGCCGACGCTCTCGGTGGGCTCGAGCGCCTCCAGCTCGACCGGGAAGGCATCCGCCGCCATGGGGTTGCCGGCGACCACTGCTTGGGCGCGGGCGTCGACGCCGGCTTGCCACTTGCTGCGGGGAAACGCCGCGTCCACGAAGCGGTAACGCACCGCATCGCGCGCCTTGAAGCCCTCCGCCTTGGTGCAAAACACGTCGGCAATGTCGCGGCGCACTTTCCGCTTGTCGGTGAGCCGCGTAAGGCCGCCCGTGCCCGGAAGTACACCAAGAAGAGGAACTTCTGGCAATGAAACAGCAGAGTTCCCGTCGTCGATGAGCAGGATCTCCTTGCAGGCCATGGCCAGCTCGTACCCGCCGCCCGAGGCCGTTCCGTTGAGCGCGGCGATGTACACCGCGCCGCCGTTGGCGGTGGCTTCTTCGATGCCGCCGCGCGTCTCGTTGGTGAACTTGCAGAAGTTGACCTTGAAGGCGTGGCTGGCCTGGGCGAGCATGCGGATGTTGGCACCAGCGCAGAAGATCTTGTCGTAGCCGCCGGTCATCACCACCGCGCGCACCGCGGGGTGCTCGAAGCGGAGGCGCTGCACGGCATCGGCCAATTCCACGTCGACGCCGAGGTCGTAGGAGTTGAGCTTCAGCTCGTACTTACCAGGCCACATGCCCCCATCTTCCTGCACGCGCATCGTCAGCGTAGCGACGCTGCCCTGTACGGTCAGGTGCCAGTGACGGTAGCGCGACGGATGCGTCTCGAAGACAACGGGCGGGTAGGCGATCTCGGCCATGGGTCCTCGGTCCGGGAGGCGGCACTATACTGCATGAGTTGGGGGTATTCAAGTCTTCATATATGCAGTATACTGCTCAAATGGAGACCCTCCCGACTCCCGAGCTGCTGCCTCGTGTGGGGGCGCGGGTGCGTCAGCTCCGGGAGGCGAGGGGTCTGACCCAATCGGCGTTGGCGAGGCGTTCCGGCGTAAGCCTGCGCTTTCTGGCCGACGTCGAGCGCGGCGCCGGAAACGCGAGTCTGATGCGGTTGGCGGAGCTGGCGCGAGCGCTTGAGGTGTCGCTGGCGGAGCTGGTGGTGGACGCGGGACCGGTGGTCGACGAGCTGACCCGTTTTGGACGGCTGTCGCTTCCGGAACGGCGGCGGCGCCTGGGTGGGGAGCGGGTGTGCATCGCGCTGGTCGGGCTGCGGGGCGCGGGGAAGTCCACCGCCGGGCGGCTGCTGGCGGCGCGGCTGGGCGCGGCGTTCGAGGAGGTGGACGCCCTGGTCGAGGCGCGCGCTGGAATGCCGTTGGCGTCGCTGTTCTCGGACCATGGGCAGGAGACCTACCGGCGGCTGGAGCGGGAGGTCCTCGACACGCTGTGGTCGCGGCCGGAGCGCGTCGTCTTCACCACCGGCGGCTCGCTGGTGACCGAGCCCGGCATCTGGGGCGAGCTTCGGCGTCGGGTGCGGACGGTGTGGTTGCGGGCGCGCCCCGAGACGCATCTGAGCCGCGTGGTGGCCCAGGGCGATTCGCGGCCGATGTTGGGGCGTCGGGACGCGCTGGCTGAGCTTCGGGCGCTTCTGAGCGTGCGCGAGCCGCTCTATGCGGAGGCAGACCTGACCCTCGACACCGAGCGGCTCGACCTGTTGGAGACGGTGTGGGCGCTGGAGAGTTGGGTGGCTGAGGAGGGGTGAGTTCGGGGCGCCGGCCCGGGTTCTAACGGGTTAGCCCCGCGCCCCACCGGCGGACCCATGCCTTTCGACAACGCCCACCCGTCGCTCGTGCAGGCGCTCACCGCGAAGGGCTACTTGGAGCCGACGCCGGTTCAAGCGGCGATTCTCGACCCTGCGCTCGGCGTGCGTGACCTGTTGGTCTCGGCGCAGACCGGCTCCGGCAAGACCGTGGCTTTCGGGTTGGCGCTGGCCCCGCAGCTGCTTGGTGAGGAAGCTCGTTTCGGCGCGGCCAAGGCCCCGCTCGCCCTGGTCGTCGCCCCCACCCGCGAGCTGGCGATGCAGGTTCAGCGCGAGCTGGCGTGGCTTTTGGGCCCCTCAGGTGCACGGGTCGTGGCTTGCGTCGGCGGCATGGACATCCGGCAGGAGGCGTGGCAGCTCAACCAGGGCGCGCACGTGGTCGTCGGCACCCCGGGCCGGCTCTGCGACCACCTCGACAAGGGCCGTCTGAAGCTCGATAGTGTCGTTGGTCTGGTCCTGGACGAAGCCGACGAGATGCTCGACCTCGGCTTCCGTGACGAGCTGGAGCACCTGCTCCAAGCCACCCCCCCGGATCGCCGCACCCTGATGTTCTCCGCGACGGTTCCGGCGGGCATCGAGTCGATGGCGCGGAAGTTCCAGCGCAATGCCGCTCGTGTTGCAGTCGCGACCGGAGAACAGCACGCGGACATCGAGTACCGCGCCGTCGTCGTCGTTCCCCGCGAGATTGAGCGGGTCATCGTCAACATTCTCCGCCACGTTGACGCGCCCGGGGCGCTGGTCTTCTGCCGTACCCGCGAGGGGGTCAACCGCCTCCAGATGGCGCTGGCCGAGCGCGGTTTTGCCGCCGTCGCCCTCTCCGGTGAGCTGGGGCAGGCCGAGCGCAACCGGGCCCTGCAGGCGCTCCGAGACCGCCGTGCGCGTGTGTGCGTCGCGACTGATGTGGCGGCCCGTGGTCTGGACCTCCCCGACCTCGGTCTGGTCGTGCATGCCGAGCTGCCCAACGATCCCGCCATCCTGTTGCATCGGAGCGGTCGAACCGGGCGCGCCGGGCGCAAGGGCATGGCGGTAGTCCTGGTACCGGGCGCCAAGCGCCGGGCCGCTGAGCGCATGTTCTTCGAGGCGAAGGTCGAACCCTGGTGGATTGGACCGCCCTCGGCCGACTCGATCCGGGCCCGGGATGAGGTGGCCTTGCGTGCGACCGTCACCGAGCTGGCCGCGGACGTTCAGGACGACGATCTAGCCGTTGCACGCGAGCTGATCGCGACGGGCGACGCTGAGCGGATGGTGGCCGCGCTGGTGCGCTTCCAACGAGCGCAGCTCCCCGCTCCCGAGGAAGTCAGCGAGTGGTCCGCGCCCCCGCCGGCGCCCAAGCGGGAGCGCGTGCAGCGTGACCAGCCGCAGGCCGAAGAGTCCTTCGAGCCCGGCGACGGGCCTGCGATGAACGGTGCCTGGTTCCGTATCAATGTTGGGCACAGCCAACGTGCTGATCCCAAGTGGCTCCTGCCCATGTTGTGTCGCCGTGGAGGCATCCAGAAGCAACACATCGGCGGGTTTCGGGTGATGCGTCACGAAACCCGGGTGCTCATCCATTCGGGCGTTGCCGAGCGCTTCTTGCGAGCGGTGTCGCGCCCTGACCCCGCGGACGCGAACATCCGCGTGGTGCAGTGGTTTGGGGAGGAGTAGCTCAGTCCCCGCCGGCCCGACCCAGCGGTGACCGCAGGGCCGTGTCGAGGGTAGGGGCGCCGCCGGGCGTGCGCGGATAGGGCCTCGCGGCGCCGCCGGCGCCAGGGGATCCGTGACGAAGAAGGCGCTGCGCGCCGCGCTGGCGCCCTGCATCTCGGCCGGACTCCTGTGGTTCGTGTTGCGCGACGTGGACTCCGTCGCCGCGTTGGCCCGGCTCCGGGCCGCCGACCCGGCCTGGATCCTGGCCTCGTTGCTCCTCTCCGCGCTGGTGCCCGCATGGGTTGGTCGAGCTCGCCGGAGACGGCCGGCTTTGCCAGGGCGCTGGCCGGGCGACGTCACCTGTACCTACGCCGACGTGAGCGCGCTCCACGCGTTGACCGGGTACCGGGCCCGCACCACCCTCGCCGAGGGGCTCGGGCACTTCACCGCGTGGCATCGGGGCTGGCGTGGAGGGTGAACGCGCGGGCAGCACTGCCGCGGGGCCGTCGTCGTCGTCCTCATTCTCCTCCTCCTCCTCCACCTGGTGCAGGCGCCCCATCGCGAGCCCCGCGAGCTGCGTCGCCCAACCGGAGGAGCTGCATCGCCGCCCAGATCCAGTCGAGTCGCTCCGATACCGTGAGGTCGCGAAGCGGGCGTTCGAGGTGCCCGTCGAACAGCGGATCGACGGTGCTCCGCTCGGGCATGGCATGGCGCTCATTCATTGATCAGCTCCAGCAGGTCCTCGATATCGCGAAGGTCGACCTTTCGCGGCGGGTGAACCGCGCGCTTCGCCTCGATGAGGTGACGCTTGGAGGACACCAGCACCGCGCGCCCCTCGACATCGAAGGAGTCAGCCTGCGCGGCCAACTCCTCGAACGGGATCGGGTAATTGAGGAACACGTCGAGCGCGAAGGCGCCCGAGGCTGACTGCAACGTGTACACCACGGCGTGTTTCTCCTCGACCCAAGCCCGGCGGCGGCCCGCGTCGAGCAGCGCGTCGATGGGCTCCGGGATGCGCGGGCGGAGCCCCAAGGCAAGCGCCACCTGGATCAGGCCCTTGAGGTCACCGTCTTCGAGGGCCACGCGCACGTCGAGGTCGTGCGTCGCTCGGGCCACCCCCTGGAGGATGCAGGCCACCCCACCGCATACGACGAAGCGGACCTTGGCGTCGGTGAGGGCAGTCAGTGCCCTCGTGATCAGGTTTTCGGCCATCGTCTCCCCGCGATCATAGCAGCCTCGCCGGGGCACGCACGGGGTCGCCACCTGCCGAGTCCGCCGTTCGTCCACGGCTTCCTGCGCGGCCATGGCGCCATAGGTTCAGCTCAATCACGGCTTCGTCGGTGTAGTTCACCGCCACGACGAACCGCGTTCCCGCATAGTCCCACGCCGCAGCGTGGATCAGTCCGCGCAGGCCCGAACCAGCGGGGACCGCAGGGCCGTGTCGAGATTGCGGAGCGTTCGGTCCAGGTTCTGCCACAGCTCCAAAAGCTCGTCGCCGCCTACCCAGAAGCCGATCATCAGCTGTTGCCCCCGCTGTCGGGAACGGGGCAGCGCCCGGAATTGCACCTCGACGATCGACAATCCGATAGCCGCGCGGTCGAAGGCCGGGTCCTGTTCGGCGCAGGCCTGAGCGATGGCTTGGGTGAGCGCGTGAACCCGCGCTGTGGAGCAGTTCTGAGCCAGGTCGCGAAAGAGGATCATCAAGCGGCCGGAGCACACCAGCTGCGTCGGGAGCGTCGCGGAGGGGTTCGCGCCGACCTCCGTGAGCGCGCAATCGTTGGACTCGAACGGGGAGTCGCCCCCGTTGATCCACTCCAACAGCCGGTAGAACGTATCGGCAGCCGGCTGGCCCTCGACGGCGCGAAGGTCTTCGACGGCGACGCGGATGAGCTCGGGTTCGGCGCGAAAGTCGACGTAGCGATGCGTCGGGTTGGACCCCGTGGTCCAGGGGTGCGAGCGACTCGCGAGTGAGGTCGGGTCTCGATTTTCGTAGATGTGCACCGTGCTCGCCCATAGCGCGGTGGAGGCGGAGGTTACCCCGCGACGATGACCCTATTCAGAAACGCTCTGCTCACCCTTTCCGCCTGCGAAACCGACTCGCTCCCGAGCGACGAACCCGCCGGCTGCGACAGCGTCGACCCCTATGCCCTTGCCACCCTCAGAGCCGACCTCGGGTATCTGGCCTCGCCCGCCCTCGACGGTCGCGCGCCCGGTACCGACGGGGACATCGACGCTCGCGCCTTTGTCGCCGAGCGCTTCGCCTGCATCGGGTTGGAGGGCGCCGGGGCCGAGGATGACTTCGATCAGCCCTTCACCGACGCCGCCGACAACGAGACGGGAAATGTGATCGGCCTGCTCCGCGGGGCCGACGCCGCTCTCGCTTCCGAGCTTGTCGTCATCTCCGCCCACATCGACCACTTCGGTGAGGGTCTGCTGGGGGCCAATGACAATGCCTCCGGTGTGACGGCGTTGCTCGCCATCGCCACCGCCTTGAGCCACGACCCGGAGGCGCTCGGCCGGACCGTCGTCTTCGCGGTTTTTGGGTCCGAAGAGTCGGGATTCGAAGGCTCGGAGCACTTCGTGACCCACGCGAGCGAGGGCATCAACCCCGACGACGTCGTGTACAACGTGAACATGGACATGGTGGGGAGTTACTCCCAAGCCGGAATCGTCGATGCGCTCGGCACCTTCGACGGCACCGCCGGACTGACCGCGGTGGAAGAAAACACCGACGCCTATCCAAGCCTCGACGTTTCGCTGGGCTACGGGAGCGGCGACTCGGACAACTACACCTTCTGCAGTCGGGGTGTGCCGTACATCTTCTGGTGGACCCAGGACGAGGAGTGTTACCACGAGTCCTGTGACACTTCCGGTCGCATCGACTACGCCGGCTTGTCGGAGATCGCGCAACTCACCGGCGACGTGACCCTAGCGCTGTCACAAACCAGCACCGACCTCGCGGCCGCGGTGAATCCGGGCCAGGACGGGTGTGGGTCGGAGGAGTAGCGGGCCGGCGGCTACGCACAGAGCGTGAAGTAGATCGTCGCCCCCTGATAGGTGAGGGACCGAGGCCGAGCAGGAGGCTCAGCCCCACGAGGTGCATCACCATCTACCCCATGGTTAGCGCGTTTCTCCCGCGCTCGCCGCTACCGCCCCGCTTGCAACATCGCCTTGAAGCTGCCGGCGCCTTCGCCGGTTCGGAAGGGACAGCGGATGGTCACCGTCGAGGTTTCGGCGACCACCTCCGTCTCGCCGCCGTCCACTTTGACCAGGTCCGTGAGCTGTACCGCTTGGGCACCGTCCTCGCTGGAGAGGCGCAGGAGCCGGCCGCCGCTGATCGCGCACCCGGCACTCCCAGTGTAGGACTCGGCGTGGAAGGCGTCGGGGATCTCATCCTGCAACAGGAGCCCCGCCTCCCGCATCGGCTGGAGCACCCGCGCGTCGACCACCCCGCCGTAGCTCGTCCGCATCGGGGAGAGCGCGCTGCCGCCCGCCACCAGCGAGTACGACGAGATCGCGACGCCGATGGCGCCGGCGCTGGCGATGGTCAACAACAGCACCACGTAGGCGGCGAGCCCGCAGCCGGGCAGGACGTTCTGAGGGTGGTCGTCGGGGGCGGCGGGCACGGCCGGCGCGTTATCCCGCGGCGATGCGGGTGCGCACGGCGCTGACGGTCGCGGGCTCCGATTGTGGGGGCGGGGCGGGCATCCAGGCCGATCTCAAGACTTTTCTCGACCGCGGCGTGTACGGCATGTCGGTGGTCACTGCCATCACCGCCCAGAACACCCACGGCGTGCGCGCGGTCTCCCTGCTGGAGCCGGGCCTCGTCCGTGAACAGCTGCGCGCGATCTTCGATGATTTCCCCGTCGATGCGGTGAAGACCGGCATGCTTGGTGACGTGCGTATCATTGATACATTGTGCGATGTATTGGAAGCCTTGTCCTCCCGGCCACCGCTGGTGGTGGACCCGGTGATGCTGGCCAAGGATGGGACGTCGCTCCTGGAGCCGCGCGCCCTCGATGCGCTTCGTAGGCGCCTGTTCCCGCTGGCGACATTGGTGACGCCGAACCTGCCGGAGGCGGCGGCGCTCGGTGCGATACAGTACGATGTATTGCTCAAAGGTGGCCACGGGGACGGGCGGTGGGTGGAGGACCGGCTGACCGTGGGAGGGCAGACCCGGAGCTTCCGCCATCGCCGGGTGGACACGCGGCACACCCACGGGACCGGGTGCACGCTGTCCGCGGCGATCACTGCGGAGTTGGCCCAGGGTACCGGACTCGAGACCGCCTGTGAGCGGGGCGTTCGCTATGTGGCCAGGCTGATTCGTCGGGGGGGTGGGGACCTCGGCCGTGGCGTGGGGCCGCTGCTACACGGGCTCTGAGGGGATCACCATTGCCCCGCGACCTCGGCTCGGGCGGCGTCGTAGTCATCCACCCGGCGAACGCTGCCGCGCACCTGACACAGCGCCAAGGCCGGGCAGTTCGTCGCCAACAGCATCCGCACCCCGGTGGCGGTGTCGGTGAGGATGTAGATCGCGTCCTCGCCGCGTTGCGCCTCGGGGACGAGCAGCCAGACTTCGCGGGTGCGCTCGGGGTCGATGCGCAGGTTGCCGCGGGGATCGGGGGTGAAGAGCGCGGGGGGACCAGCGTGGAAGGCCGCCTTGTCGAACTCGGACGCGAACCGCATCAGGCGTCGGGCGCCAGTTGGATCAGCCACACGGTGATGCCGAGGACCGCGACGATCGACCCGACGCCGACGAAAAGCGCGAAGCTCATGCTCCCGACGTAGCCCGGCGATACCCGGGGCGCGATGCGCACCACCCACCGACTCTGTCTCGGCGACGCGCGGTCGTTGCCGCTTGAGGACCACGCGGTGCACCTGGTGGTGACCTCGCCGCCCTACCCGATGATCGCGATGTGGGACGCCGGCTTCTCGGCGGTCGATCTGGAGGTCGGCGTCGCGCTCGGCCGTGGCGACGGCGCAGCCGCCTTTGAGTTGATGCACAGGCAGCTCGATCAGGCCTGGGTCGAGTGCGCCCGGGTGCTGGTGCCCGGCGGCTGGGCCGCGATCAACATCGGGGACGCCACCCGGAGCCTCGCAGGGAGCTTCGGGCTGTGGCCCAACCACGCCAGGGTGCTGATGGGCGCCCTGCGCGCCGGCCTCGCCCCGATGCCCGACATCCTTTGGCGCAAGCCCACCAACGCGCCGAACAAGTTCATGGGCTCGGGGATGCTGCCCGGCGGCGCCTACGTCACCTACGAGCACGAGTACGTGCTGCTTTTCCGCAAACCCGGCACCCGCAGCTTCGATCCCGCGCGCCGTCGCGAGAGCGCCTACTTCTGGGAGGAGCGCAACCGTTGGTTCTCCGACCTGTGGTCTGGCCTCCCCGGCGAGCGTCAAGGTCAGAACGCCGGTCGCTCCCGCAGCGCCGCCTTTCCCCGGGAGCTGCCCTGGCGCCTCATCCAGATGTACTCCTGCCTCGGTGACATCGTGCTGGACCCCTTCGCGGGGACCGGGACCACCACCGCCGCCGCCCTGGCCGCGGGGCGGAGCAGTGTCGCGGTGGAGTCCGTTGCGGGGGTGCTTGCCGGCGCCCCGGCGGCCCTGGCCGAGGCTGTCGGCTGGGGTCAGGCGCGCACCCGGGAGCGACTTGTCGACCACCGCGCCTTCGTCGCGCAGCGGGTCGCCGCGGGCAAGCTGCCCAAGCACCTCTCTACCTCCTATGGCCCCGTGGTGACCGGCCAGGAGGCCGACCTTCGCCTGTGGCAGCCGATGGCGGTGTCACCGGGGGAGGGGGTGGGGGCCTGGATCGGCGAGCATGGGATCAGTTGACGCAGGTGATGGTGCCGTCGAGGACGTTGCTGCCGTCGGCAGCGCCCACGCCGACCAGGTCTACCGAGACGCGCGCCACGTGGTCGAGCGCGACCCAGTCCGTCACCGTCACCGTGCCCACCTCGATCGGCCAGGGGCTGCTGTGGTAGGTCGCCCCGATCGAGGGCAGGCCCGTCACCAGTTCGGAGGCGCCCTCGTCCGGGGCCGCGAACGTCAGCGAGACGCGAAACATCGGCCCCTCCTGCTCCTGAAAGAGCCCGCGCGACATGTCGATGTCGACCTCGTCGTCGTCCCCGAAACAGGTGACCTCGATGCCGTCACCGTCTTCGTCGACGAAGACCTCTACATCGTCATCGACGGTGAACGCGAGCCGCGACCCGGAGCCGGGAGGGGCACAGCCGACGAAGGACAGCATCGAGAAGAGCGAAAGCCGGTTCATGGGTCCTTCCGATAACGAAGGTGTCGTAAGCACGTTGCGTGCCAAGGGCTTGCGGCGCCGCTTTCCGGCGGAGGCGCCCGGCGATCGCGACAGGCATGGCGCACCCGAGCGACCGGGAGGGAGCCGCGCCCACGGCCAGAGGCGCGGGATCCTGCTTTCCCTTCAATCGGTCTTGACGCTCTGCCTCATGCTGGCGGGGCATTCCGGGACGATGTCGACCTTGTAGTATCCGATCTCGTCGGCCCAGAACTCGCCTTCGAAGGGCCATTCCTGCCAGCCCTTGCGGATGCGCTCGGTGCGCTTGACGCTGCGGGCGGCTTCGAGCTCTTTGCCCGTGCGCGCGGCCTCTTCGAACATCTTCTGCTTGAAGCGCAGGATGTCGAGGATGAAGATTTCGGAGTTGGTGAGCATGTCGAGCAGCTCGGACTCCTGGGCCCCGAACGCTTCCTTGATGCGACCGCCCTCGGCCTTGATCACGGCGTTCCGGCGCGCTTCGAGCCAGCTTTTCGCGCTGTCGGAGAAGGGGTTGGCCTCGACGCGCTTCATCCGCTTCAGCTCGTCGTGGGCCGAATCGACCGCCTTGACGGAGAGGGCGAACCGTTCTTCCTCACCCCAGGGCCGCCAGATCATCTCCGGGAGCTCGGTGAGTTTGCCCTTCTGCATGTACAGCTTTGCAGCCTCGAAGGTTTCGAGTTCGGACTTGTCGTTCCAGCCCTTGAGCGCCTTGTGCACCGGCGCGTACTTGTCCTTGAAGTGGTCGATCTGCGATTCGGACTCGGGGAACTTGCACAGGAGGAACATGCTGTAGATGCGCAGCAGGTCCGCTTCGGGGAAGTACCACTTGGAGAAGAAGGCTGAATCGAAGGGGAGGAGCTGCGCGAGCGCGCCGTTGAAATCGTCGACCCGGAAGTGCCCCCACGCCCGTTCGAACTGGGCGTCGGGCCAGAAGGCGCTGCCGCGGGTGACACGGCTATACGCCTCAATCGCCCGAGGATAGTTGCCGGAGCCGTACCACGTGCGCGCGGTGTTGATCTGCACGCTGTCGGTCCAGCGCACGTCCTTGTCGGTGCCGGTGCGCGCGGCGGCCTCGAAGGCCTTGAGCGCGTCTTCGTGGCGTTCTTGCTGGTTGAGCACAATGCCCTCGAGCACCTTGGCGTCGGCCCAGAGCGGATCGCCTTCCCTGACCATCTTGAGCACGGCAGACGCGGTGCCCCACTGGCCGGCGCGGACGTTCTCCTTCGCGGCCAGGTAGGCCATCTGCCCGCGGACGTCGTCGGTACGCGCGAGGCCCAGGTTTCCGGCAAAAGGCTTCTGCAAGAGCGCCAGATCGCCGACTTTGGTCGCTATCTCGATGGCCTTGGGCACCCGGATGCTGACCTCGGCGATGTTGGTGTCGCTGGCGGTCTCGAAGGCCTTGGCGTAAGCACAAAGCGAGGCGTAGGGGAGCGAAAGTTCGCCGAGGATGTCGCCCAGGCGGGCATAGGCCTCGCCGTGGAACTCAGCGAGGGTGGGGTCGTCGACGATGAGCACCAGCGCATCGGCGGCGCGGGTCTTGCTTCCGGCGGCGATCTCGGTGTCGTATTGTGCGAAGGCCTGGCCGCGGACCTTGGCTTCTTTCTTGCTCATCTCGGCCGGGGCGTCGGCGGTCGGCTTTTCGACCTCCTTGACCGGCTTCTTTGGGCCCGCCCAGGCCGTCGAGGCACAGAGCAAAAGGCCGGCGAGGGTGGCCGTCCGGATCACTTCCCGCTCCCGAGCAACAGGCTGATCCCCAAGGCCACGTTCACGTTCTGCTTGGGCGCCCAGGTCTGGCTCTGGGCGCGGTACTCAACCAGGATGCTGTCGCGCACTTCGAACTTGATGAAGGTCGTCTTGGTCGTGAACAGGCGGGCCCCGAAGCCCACGGGGAGCGTCGGGGAAACCGTGATGTCGGCGGAGGGGAGCACGGAGCTCTCCAGCGTCGCGCCCAGGCCGACCAGCGCGTACACGTCGTAGTGAACGACCTTTTTCCCGCCCAGGTTCATCTTGGCGTAGGCCAGAGTGTACTGGATGTCCGCTTCGGCGCTGGCGAGGTAGCGGTACGCCTCAACCGCCACACCGTACGTCGGCCCCGCAAGCTCGGTGTACACGCCATTCTCGAGGCCGTAGCCCCCACCCAAACGCAGCTCGGCGCCGAGGGTGTCGGAGAAGTGCTTGGTGGCTGAGAGTGCAAGGTTCGGGGCGACGGTGTAGCCATCGAAGGGCATGACCCCGAGGGTGGCGCCGATCTCCAGCGCGCCGTCCTTGCGGTACAGCATCTTCTGGACGACCTTGACCTCGGAGTTCTTGAGCACGCCGATGTCGAGTGTGTCCTTGGCGACGTCTTTGGTGAGGTCGGCCGCAAACGCCAGCGAAACGAGAGGGAGCAGCATGGGCGGGGGAGCCTCGGCCTAGATGGGGAGTTCGCGGGGGATGCCGCCAAGCGGGCGGTAATAGATGCGCACGTCCGAATTGTACTCGGGGAGCGCGGCGCCATGGAAGGTCACGGCGTTGAGCGCCGCGTCGTAGCTCCAGCCGTTGCCGTACGTCGGCGTCTCGCTTTCCGGCGTGGAGTCTTCGGCGGCGCCGACTTCCAGGCCGTCGGTGTAGACGCGGATCGTGGCGACGTCGGGGACGCCCTGCAGCACGAAGGAGCTGATCTGGTTGTTGAGCAGCTCGCCGAGCTTGGTGAGGTTTTCGCCCCAGTCGGTCGCCGCACAGCCATTTTCCTGGTCGGTCAGGTCGATGTAGGCGCCGTTGGTCGTCGTGGCGGCGGCCTGGTACCGCTCGACTCCCCAGGTCTGGGCGCCGCCGAGGCAGGAGCCGTCCCGGTCGTGGTAGGCCGGCCCGATCACCGCGAAGCGCACTGAATTGGGGAAATCCGCGAAGATGTCGAAGTACGGCGTCGCGTCGCCATCGTTGTTGGGCACCCTGCGGCTGCCGTCGCCTTCGTCGGTGATGATGACCACCAGGGTGTTGGCCTCGGGGCGAATGAAGTCGTCGATCGAGTGCGCGTCGCCGGGCACGATGGGGTAGCCGGGGTCCGTGGACTCGTCGTCGTCGTCGTCCCAGCAAGAATCGGGCGCGTCGGCGGAACCCCGGCAGAGCGTGTTGAGCGCGGCTTCCAGACCCTCTTCGTTGCCGGCGCCCTCGAACTCGATCCACCCGCCTGGGCAGAGGCATTCGAGGTACTCACGCGGAATCTCGGTGCCCTCGGGCAGGGGGCAGCTCCCGTCCTCGGCCGCCTCGTAGCCGGGATCGGTCGCCATGTCGGCGGTCTTCCAGTACACCGTGTCGCAGACGAGATTCGTGCGAAATGCAGTCGCGACGTCTTCATCGCCACGGACGACCACCGGCACCTCTCCGGTGAGGGTCCCCGCTTCGCCATCGTCAATGCCCGAGGTCGGACCCGACAACGAGTTGGCGCTGGTGGTGGTGATGGCCAACTGGTAGTCGATGATCGACCCATTCTCCGTGCTTTCCCGAACGTAGTTGTTCACCGCGTCGTTGAGCGTGGCCCGGGGGACGTTGCTGCCCTCGGAGCTGGTGAGCTGACCGAGGAACACCTCGAAGTTCAGCGCTAGCGCGCTGGCTTCTTCCTTCATCGATCCCGAAGAGTCGATGACGAAGAGGATGTCAGCATTGTTGTTGAACGTCGCCTGTTCGAATCCGGTGACGCGGAACAGCTCGTAGCTGTTGCATCCGGACGCGAGCAGTAGTGGCAACAGGAGCCGCATGCTCCAAACTCCGAAGTGCGCGCATCCTACCGCCGCGGAGTGGCCTCCGGCAACCGCCGGCGCACCCCACGGGGTGCGGTCACATCTTCTTGACCAGCGAGTTCACCGAATTGAAGGTGGTCGTCACCTGGTGGTGGATGCGGATTCCCTTCTTCTGGTGGTACTTCAAAAGCTCCGACCAGATGTTGGTGATCTCGGCGCGGATGTCGGGGTAGGTGCGAGCGTCGACCAGCGTGCGCAGGCGATCGACGGCGGGCGGCAGCTCGCTGCCGGCGTAACAGTCGACGATGCGCTGTACCGTGGAGGCAAGCTGGGGGTGAAGCGGATGCTCGATCGCCGCGGCGAGGGGGTCGGCAGCATTGAGCGGATATGCCGTGGGCGGGTCGAGCGGGTGCTCGCGAATGATGATCGGGTCGTGGTCTGGGACCGGCCGGGCGTCGGCGTCGGCGGCCGCCTCCTCCGGAGCGGACTCCTCGTCGCTAGCGGCATCCTCCACGGGAGCGGCCTCCTCCTCGTTGACGGGGCTATCCTCCGCCACGACGACATCGTCGGCAGGAGGCTGCTCCGCAACGGGCGGATTCTCGTCGGCGGGCTCTCCGTAGGACAGGCCGATGGAAATCGTGTCGGCGGCGGGACCCCACCCGGTGTCGTCGGTGGGAGCGGCGCGGGCGATCACCCCCAAAGGGGACAGACCGCGCTCGGCCAGGAAGGCGTCGGCGTTGCCAAACATCTCGCCGACCTCGGCCAGGCGAAAGCCGCCTTTGATGGCCGCCCGCGCGACTTCGTTGTTGGACTCGATGACGGTGGCGCGGCCGGTTGCACCGGGGTCGAGGAGCACTTCGGGTGCGACGATTGCATCGACCGTGAGCCGCGCTGCCCCGATGACGATCCGGGAGCGCGCCTGAATACCGCGAACGGTGACGCTGCCGGCGCCGAGCTCGATCACGTCCGCGATGAGCGTCTTTCCGGTGACATCGCCCTCCAGCCGGATCGAGCCGGCCACCTCGAACACGTCAAAGGTGAACGCACCGCCGACGGTGATGGTGCCGCCAACCTGAAGCACCCGCGCCTCCAGGGTGCCGTGCACGTGGAGATTGCCCCCGACGCGAAGTTCGTCGGCAACGACGCTCCCCACCTCCAGGTTCCCGACGACATCGACCTGGTCTGCGCGCAGGTGCCCGGCGATGGTGCCGGCGCCGCCGAGGTTCAGGTTCGCGACATCGAGCGCGCGCAGGGTGCCGTTCTGCGCCCGCACCGACCGCGCCCGAAGCGGTCCGGTGCTCGACACGTTCCCGCCCGCCACGACCTCGCCTGCCTCCAGGCTGCTCGCGTCGAGCCGGATGTCGCCTTCGTGGGAGACGACGCGCGTCAACGTGCGCCCGCCGAAGTCGGTGTGCAGCTCCACATCCCCTTCGTTCTCGATGACGACGCCCTCGTCGTGATGGGCGAAGACGGCACCGTGGGGAATGACAAACGCCTGGGACATGGGCGACGGCTCCGACTGGGGCGCCCAACGTAGGGTGGTCGGGCCGGGGCGTCAACCGTCGGGGCGCTCGTGTGCGCGGACCTGATAGATCGAATCATGCTCGGCGGCCTCCAGCGTCCTCGCGTCCGGGTGGGGCCTTGGGCGTGGCATCTCGGCCTCGCGTTCCTGGTCACCGCCCCGGGATCGTTGACGGCGGCGTCGCGGATGGTCGGAGACCCCCGTGTCGACGTTTGGAATCACGCCTGGGGTCCCTGGTGGTTCTGGGACTGCCTGGTCCATGGGCGCTTGCCGCTGACCACCCACCTGCTCAACGCCCCTGAGGGTGGTCGCCTGTGGTTCATCGATCCGGTGGGCGCTGCGGCGGGGATGTGGCTGGTGCCGCTTTTCGGGGTGGCATTTGCCTGGAACGCGGTGCTCGTCGCGTTGGTCGCGGCGGCGAGTGTCGCCGGCCGGCAGCTCGCGCTCACGCTGGGCGCCGGGGAGAGAGCCAGTTGGATCGGGGCCGTGGGGGTGGCGGCGTCCGCGCACGTCATCTCCGAGTTGCACAACGGCATCAGCGAGGCGGTCGGCGTCGCCTGGGGCGTGTTTGCCTTCTCAGCGCTTTTGCGGGCCACGGAGACGCCGGCGCCGCTCCGGGGCTGGGTCATCACCGGCCTGCTCGGTGGGCTCACCGCGCTCGGTACCTACTACTATGCGCTTGGACTGGGCCTCGCAGCGCTGATGGTGGTCGGCGAGGGGCTGTGGCGCGGTCCGCGGCGGGCGGTGCTTCGGGGCGTCGCGCTGGCGGGCATGGTTGCGGCTGTGGTGACGGTTCCGGTGCTCCTCGTCGTCGAATCCACGGTGGCCGACGCCGCGCACTCGATCATCCAACGCGATGTGGCCGAATGGCGCGACCGGTTCTGGGTGCTCCAACACAACGCCGTCGATCCGCTGAGCCTGTTCGTCCCTGGTGGCTTTCAGTCCGTCGATCTGGCGTCGCTCGGCGAGTCGTTCCGGCACTCCAGCTACCTGGGCTTCTGCGTCTTGATTCCTGCGATCCGTTCGCCGCGCCGCTGGTTGCTCTGGGCGGCATTTGTGCCGCTTGCCTTCAGCCTGGGACCCTTCCTGTGGGTGGGCGGGGACTGGGTACGGCTGGGTGGAAACCTGGTGGCCTTGCCGTATCGGCTGCTGTTGGACGTGTTTCCCTCGGGCGCGATCGCCCACCCCCAGCGCGTCGGGTTCATCGGGATCGCGATCGTGGCGGCCGTAGGGGCGGCGGGCGTGCGCGAGCGGCAGGCCCCCTGGGTGGCGGGAGCATTGCTCGTCGAACTGCTTCTCGTGAGTCCCGCGCCATGGCCGCTCGGGAGGACGCCGGCGTTGGACTTCGGGTACGCCGAGGCAGTCCGTACCGCGGTCGCGGCGACCCCGGGCGGGGCGCCACGCGCCGTCGTGGACGTTCCCGCGTACGGAGAGGGGATGAGCACGTCGCGATACCTGCTGTTCCAGACCGTGCACGGACAGCCCCTGCCCTACGGTCCCAACGTTCGCGCCGACGGGTTCCGGATGTTCGGGAATCCCGGGCTGGCCGGGCTCGTGCTGGGGAACGGCACCGCCTTCCAGCAGGCCCCGTTGGAAGACCTTCGCAACGGTGACGCCGGATTCATTGCCTTACACCGTGACCTTGGCGATACGGCCGAGATCGAGCTGTGGCTGCGTGACAAGCTCGGGGAGCCGACCGAGCACGGACCGGTCCTGCTCTGGGACGTTCGACCGGTGGACCCGAACGCGCCGGTGCCCGGAACCAACGAGGCCGCCGGGCCCCTCGATCCGACTTCGCCGCCTCCCGACTAGGCTCCGGCCCTTGCGCAGCGCGCCCGGACTTGGCATGTTGGGTAATCGAGTGTGAATCCCATGCTGAGCCTGCTGCTTCTCCTCTCCGCCTGCCCCACCGAAGCCCCCGAGGATGGCTCGACGCAGCCCGGTCCCCCTGGAGGCGAGGCCGGCGGTGGAGCGCCGGGCGCCCCCCCCCCGGGCGGCGAGGCCCCGGGCTCGCCGCCGCCGGGCGGCACGGCCAACACCCCGCCGACCGGCGGCGGTGCGCCCGCCGCTCTGGCGGTCGTCCCCGGCGAAGGCGTGAAGGTCTCGGGCACGGCGTCCTACGCCGGCACGCCTGAGGGAACCATCCGGGTGGACGTGCTCAAGAAGAGCGACACCATCTCCGAGCTGGTGTACTCCGGAAAACTCGACGCGCTCGGCCCGTTCGACGTGGAGCTTCCGAAGAACTTCGGCACGATTCAAGTCGCCGTCTTCATCGACGTGACCGGGGACGGGCCAACGGTGGGTGAGCCGATGGCCGCGAGCACCTGGATCGACGTTGGCGACAAGCCCGTCACCGACCTGAAGCTGGTGCTCAACAAGCTCGAAAGCGGTGGCCCGCCCCCCGCGGGGGGGACGCCCGCGGGGGCGCCGCCTGCTGGTGGTGCCGTTCCTGGCGGGGCGCCGCCTGCGGGTGGAGCGCCCCCTGCGGGTGGCGCGCCGCCGGCTGGAGCGCCTCCGGTTGGGGGCACCGCGCCCGCGGGGACCGCGCCAGCGCCGGGTTAGTTCGCCATGCCGCCGCGACGCGCCGGCTCCCAGAGCCATGAAACGTAGAG
>CANLGL010000041.1 GCA_947490345.1 Deltaproteobacteria bacterium | reverse complement strand
GCCGGTGTCGGTGCCGGTGTCGGTGCCGGTGTCGGTGCCGGTGTCGGTGCCGGTGTCGGTGCCGGTGTCGGTGCCGGTGTCGGTTCCGGTGTCCGTTCCGGTGTCGGTGTCGGTGTCGGTGTCGGTGTCGGTGTCAGTGTCGGTGTCGGTGTCGGTGTCGCTGTCGCTGTCGCTGTCGCTGTCGCTGTCGCTGTCCGTGTCGGTGTCGGTGTCGGTGTCACCACTCAGCGCAAGCGGGTAGCACTCCCCGTCGTCCGCGCGACCGCTGGTCGGGCCGCAGGGTTCGGGCGTGCACGACATCAGAAAGGCTAATGACAGGATGGGGTATCGCATGGTCGTCTCCGCTGGCAGTATCGGCCACTTTTCGTGGAACTGTCAACGTACGTGAAAAAGGCTACCCGGGCTGCGGCGGGGAAGCTGCATGAGGTCATGCGCTGCAACCGCGCTGGCGCGCTGTTTCGGGGAGGGGGCAGCGGCTGCGCGCTTACGGCTCGCCGGAAAAATCGCGCACGGCGTGGCTGTAGCCGAAGCCGTGGCCGAGGGGCGCTGAGGCCTCCCAGGTTGGCTCGTGGGCTTCGTTGAGGATCGTCAAGCGCCCCGCCGAGCCCCACGACACGAGATGGCCCCCCTGCGGAAGTGGCTCGACGTTGCCGAGCATCCTCGTGGTCACGCTGCGATCCGCATCGTAGCTCCACGCGCGGGCGTAGGTCCCCGCCCGGAGGTCGACATCGTATTGGACCGCTTCGCTCCACATCTCGCCGCCGTTGGTGGGCCGGTTGTTGAACACCAGGAAGCCGCCTTCGACCGGAAGGGCCGCGTGCTGCGGACCGAAGCCGTCTCCGCCCGTGAGGGCGACGTCGCCACCGCTGCCGAGCTCGGCGACGAGCGCGCCGGTTTGCGCATGGACGATGGAGACGGTGCAGAGGCGGTGGCTGGAGACCCAGTAGTTCCCGTCCAAAAGCGCGAGGCTGTTGTCGTGGGTCCACTCCTTGTCGCCGCTGACCAGGGTGGCCATGGCGTCGAGATGATCGGGATCACCGGCGTCCCAGGTGCTCCACACGGTGCGACTGGTGCCATCGAGTTCGAACTCCACGATCGCGTCGCCCTCGACCGTGTCGCTGCCGAAGGGGCGCACGTCCTTGACCAGCACCGCGTATCCGCCTGTCGGAAGCTCGACGAAGTCGTGGTGACCGTTCGGGGTGTAGGTGATCACCGGCGCGCCGCCGGCCACGGGCATCCGGACGATCGCCATCGACTCGCCGAGCTCGGGCAGGGTGGCCATGACGATCACGGCCTTCCCGTCGTGGCTCATGCGAGCCTGAGTGAACGTGACCGGGGACGTCGACAACTTCCTCCACCAGACGGGCTCGCCCGCGCCGTTGTAGATCGCCGCGAAACTCTCGCCCCCGATGACGGGACTCAGCACCAGCTGGTCGGAGTTCCCAGCGACCTGGAGGCGCGGCAAATCGTTCGGCGGGGAGGGAGGTTGGAAAACACCGTCCGCCGAAACCAGCTCGCCGTCCTCGGTCTGGGCGACCGCCCGCCAGTGCCACTCCAGGTCGGCGCTGAGCCCGGCGAGGACCACGGCGTGCTCGAGGCCGTCGTCAGAGGACCAACCCTCGACGACGGCCCCGTAGCGGTCGTCCGTGCCGTATTCGAGGACCGCGTCGCTCGTCGTCTCGGTCGTCCAGGTGACCGTGAGCACCGTCTCCGAGTCCTCGTCGACGCGGGTTTCGACCTCGAGCGCCTCGGATTCGGCTTCCGACAGACTCAAAGGCGCGGATTGGCAGGCGAGGGCGAGGAGCAGGAACGTCATGTCGCCTTAATGTCCAAAAACCCAAATACCGATCGTCAAGCGATCGTCAGCGCTGTCATTTGCCGGAAATTCCATATCCCCGCACGCGGGCCGACCGCGGTGGACCCGGTGCCCGACGACGCCGGAGCGCGGCGGCGGCGCTTCCCTGGCCGTGGTATCGTGCAGTGTGCTCCTCGCTTTGCTCGCCGCTTGTGACACCGCGCCGGCGTCGGTCGCCGCGGCGGCTTGCCCGCCGGCCTCGGGCGTGAGCTGGTCCGGATGGGGCGAGGGTTTCTTTCGCACCTGGTGTGGGTCATGCCACTCCGCCGACACGCCCGACCGTCGCGGCGCGCCGCCGGGGGTCGACTTCGACCTGGCCGCGGACGTCTGGCGGCAGCGCGACGCCATCCGCGCGGCGGTCGAGCGCGAGTCCATGCCGGTCGGGGGCGGCCTTTCGGTCGAGGATCTCGAGCTGCTCGACGAGTTCTTGACCTGTGAGCCGGTCGTTGCCGACCGGAAAGCGGACGTGGGCGTCGTTGGAACCACGACGGTCGCTGCGATTGAGGCGTCTGGCACCGCCGCGCTCGCCAGCGGCTATCCGCGCGCCGAGCGGCTCTGGGAAGCCTACCGCACCCTGCTCGCCGTCCACGGTCAGTCCGACTGCCCCTTCGGCTGGCAGTTCGGCCTCGGGGAGTTCCAGTCGCCGCTGGTTGGCTGCACGACCGCGGCGGGCTGGACCTTCGCGGGCCTCACCCTGCGCAAGGAGGAGGTCGATGCGGACGGCGTCGAGGAGTGGCTCACGGGGGACGCATCCGTACAGGAGCCGGCTGGCGCCTATGGGACGCTCGCGGGCGAGGTGCGTTGGTGGCGCGCGGCGGGGGGCGAACCGCGCGCCTTCTCGCAGTCCATGTACGGCACCTGGGGCATGCCGTGGGAGTCGGGCTGGCTCGCGGAGTCCCCCAGCTTGTCGGTGTCCATGGAAGGAACTTGGTCCTCGGCGCGGGTCGAGGCGCTCCTGAGCGGGGGGATCACCCTTGGCGGCGCGTCGGTCTACCTGGACGGCGTCACCGTCGATACGCTCACCTGTCCGGGGGCGCCGACAAGCGGAACGCTGCTCGTGCGGGGCGCTGCGGGAGCTTGGTCCACGATCACGCTGGCATCGGACTGTTCGGGCTGCGGCGCGGCCGCTGATCCCGAGGGCGTCGTCGTCGGCACGGCCTGTGTGCCCTGGGCGTCGGTGCTGGCAAGCTTGTGGGAGCCGGCGCCATGACCCGGCTGGTCTGGACGTTGGCGCTGGCGGTCGGGTGCGCCACCGCGACCGAGGCCCCGACGCCGTCGACGGAGCTGGTGTCGCTCGGGGACGCGCGCCTCTACCGCCGGATGAGCCTCGATCTGCGTGGGGCCTTGCCCTCCATCGTCGAGCTTGACGAGTTGGAGGCCGGCAGCGCGCTCGGCGATCTGCGGGACGGGCTCTTCGACGACCCCCGCTTCGAGGCCCGCCTTGTCGACCTGCTCGGCCAGGCGTGGCGCACCCAGGTGGATGAGTTCCTGGTGCGCTACGAGGAGTACCCGCAGCTCGCGGGCGACCCCACCCTGGAGTACCCCTTCGAGCGGGCGGTCGGAGAGGAGCCCCTTCGGTTATTGGCTAGGGTGGCCGCGGATAAGGCGCCATGGTCAACCATCGTGACTGCGGACTGGACCATGGCGAACGAGGTGACGGGGCCGTTGTGGCCGGTCGACTATCCGGCGGGGGAGAGCGGCTGGCGCGTCGTCCACTACACCGATGCCCGTCCCGCGGCGGGGGTCCTGTCCACCAACGGCTTGTGGTGGCGCTATTTTTCAACTGTCTCGAACTACAACCGGGGCCGGGTGGCCGCGATCACCAGGCTTTTATTGTGCGAGGACTACAGCGGGCGCGCGGTGACGCTCAGCGGCGGAGACCCGGACTTGGGCTTGGAGGACAATCTTCGCCAGAATCCGGCCTGTCTCGGGTGCCACGCGTCGCTGGACCCCGCGGCGACCGCGCTTTTCGGCTTCTGGCCGGCAAACGAATACAACCTGGTGGAGCTGGCGAACTACCACCCGGAGCGCGAAAAGCTCGGCCCGGACCTCTTGGGCGTGGAACCGGCGTGGTTCGGTCAGCCCCTCGACGGCCTCGCGCACCTCGGGCGGCTGGTGGCCGATGACCCGCGCTTCGCGAGGTGCACCGCCGAGACGGCGGCGAGCCTGCTGTGGCGACGCCCGGTGTCGTCGGCCGACAACCTCGAGTTGGAGGCCCTGACGGCCGCGTTTGCGGCGGACGACCGCTTCGACCGGGTCCTCGCCGCGGTCACGGACGGCGAACGGTACCGCGCCGGGGGCTACGGGTCGGCAGCAAGCGCCGACACCCGATCGCGCGAGCTCGTGGTGAGGCTCCTGGACGCGCCGCTGCTCGCGAGTGTGCTCGAAGACCTGACCGGCTTTCGTTGGACCTATGAGGGCTTCGAGCAGCTCCGGAACGACACCTGGGGCCACCGCCTCCTCGGCGGCGGCGTCGATGGCTTCTATGCGACGCGGAGCCAGTCCGCGCCGGGCCTGACGTGGCTCCTGGTCGCCCAGCGCGCCACTGAAGCCGCGGCGGGCCATGCGGTGCAGGTCGAGCTGGTCGAGGGGGGGGCAGCGCAGCTCTTCGAGGGCATCTCGCTCACCGACCGGCCCGGCGACGCCCGATTCGACTCTGAGTTGTCGCGACTACATCGGCGTCTGTACGGCGATCGGGCCGATGCGGCCTGGCTCGCGGAGGTGGGCGCGCTCTGGACGGACCTCGCTGCCGCCCGTGCCGATGCCGCCGACGCCGACGCCGCCGACGCCTGGAAGGGCACCGTGTCTGCGCTCTTGCAGGACCCTCTCTTCGTGACTTACTGATGCTCAGCCGGCGGTCCCTCCTCGCCTTCGCAGCCGCGCTCGCAGCCACGCTCGCGCCACGCCGCGCGCGCGCCGCCGACCTCGCCGCGCGAAAGTTCTTGTTCGTCTTCGCGCGCGGCGGGTGGGACCCGACCTGGGTTTTTGCCCCCGACGTGGACCCGGCCCTCGTGGACGTCGACCCCGAGGCGACGCCCGCCGAGATCGGGGGCCTGACGTTCGCGGATGCTGCGTCGCGACCGAACGTGCGTGCGTTCTTTGAACGCTACGCCGCTCGCACCGCCATCATCAATGGGATCGAGGTGCGCTCGCTCACGCACGAGCGCTGCCGCCGGCTCCTTTTCTGTGGTGCCGGGGAGGGCGAGGCCGACGATTGGGCCACGCGCATCGCCGCTTCGGACCGGGGTTGGCGCCTGCCTCACCTCGTGCTGGGCGGCCCCAGCTTTACCGCCGCCCATGCCGACGCGGTCGTCCGCCTGGGGGACAACAACCAGCTGGCCGAGCTCCTGAGCGCCGACGCCTTCCGCCGCAGCGACTCCCCGATTGCCGTCGCGAGCGCCAATGCGCTGACCGCCGCGGAGGCCTTTGCTCAAAAGCGGGCGGCGAGTTGGGCCCGTGACCAGGCGAGCGGCCAGCCTCAAGGGGTCGGCGCGGCGCTGGTCGCGGCCTACGAGCGCGCGGCGCTCGTGCGGGGCGAGGCCGCGCTCTTCGACCTTGGCCGAGACCTCGGGAGTGACTCGCTCATCCCGGTACCGGATCGGGTTTCGGCCGCGCTCCAGTGTTTCGAGGCTGGGTATTCACGATGCGCGATCGTCGAGCACTTGGGCCAGTTCGAGCTCGGATGGGACACCCACTCCAACAACGACGTGCAGGGCATCCACTTCGACCTCTTGTTCGGTGACCTCTCCACGATCCTCGACGACATGGCCGCTCGCCCGGGCGCGGGAGGGGCCTCCTTGCTCGACGAGACCACCGTCGTCGTGCTGTCCGAGATGGGGCGTACGCCGCGCCTGAACGCGGCCGGTGGGAAGGACCACTGGACGTTCACCTCCGCGATGCTCGTCGGCGCCGGGATTCGGGGGGGCATGGTCGTGGGTGCCTACGACGATGCCTTGGTGGGGCGGCCCGTGTCCTTGGCCACGGGCGCTCCCGAGGCCGGCGGCACCGCGCTCCGCCCGGAGGAGCTTGGCGCCACGCTCCTGGCGTTGGCGGGTCTGGAGGCCGAGGAGATGGGCGGAGGCTCACCAATCCTCGCCGTGATGGACGAATCGTGACGCCGGCTTGCAGGGTCAGACCCCCTGGCGATTGACGCCGCGCCCCAGTCGTGTTCCGATCGCGGCATGACTCTCCACGCGCCCTCCCGCTTCCTCCTCGTTGCCGCGCTCTTCCTCGCGGCGTGTCCCGTGTCCCCCGAGGCGGGCGGTCCGTCCCCCGGTGGTGCCCCGCCTCCTGCTGAGATGACCCCCGGCCAGCCGCCCGGCGAAGGCCAACCGCCGGGCCCGCCTCCTGGCGACGGCGCGCCGGTCGACGGGCAGGCCGCTCCGGTCGGCGCGACGGCCGCTCCCGGCGATCCCAGCGCCGCTCCGCCGCCTCCGCTGGGCGCCGAAGCTCCCGACCCCAGCAAGCCCCCCCCCGAAGGCGCCCCGACTGAATTGCAGGCGCCGATGAAGCCGGCAGGCTTCGCGTCGCTCATCGGGTCCGGCCCGTCGGTCACCATCTCCGGCACGGTGAAGGGGCTCAAGAAGGGCCAGGTGGACTTCACCGCGGCGAAGGGCAGTGGCGCCGCCGCGTCGCCGGAGGTGCTCGACACCGTAGAGATCACCGACGGCACCTTCTCGGTGAAGGTGCCGGCGACCTACGATCGCCCCATCTACGTGAGCGTGCGCGAATCGTCCGGGCCCAGCGTTGGCCTCTCTGGCGGCACCGCGACGCCCATCAAGTTGTCCGGCAAGGACGTCGCCGTGGAGATCACGGTCTCGAAGGAGCTCACCTGGACCGAAGGCCTCCCTTGGTCCCATAAGGGCGGACCGGCGGCGCGAGTGCCGCTCGCGCCGGCCGCCGGGGCAGCGCCGACGCCCGGGTAGGCGGTCGATGGAATAGCCCGCGCGGATGCGCACACGCTGGTTCGCCCGGGTCGGCCTCGTGACGGTGAGCTTGTGCGTCGCGCTCGCCGGTGCGGAGCTGGTGGGGCGGCGTTGGTCCGGCGTCGAGGGCGCCTCGCTGTTGGTGAACGCGCCCAACCTCTACGACACGTCGATCTTCGTGCCCGACCCCGAGCTCGGGCAGGTCCTCCGCCCCGGCGCCGTCGGGCACATGCGGACGCCCGAGTTCGTCACGGAGGTCCGGGTGAACTCCGTCGGCACACGCGGGCCGGAGCTGGGGCCGAAGGCCTCCGGCGCCCTCCGAGTCCTCGCGGTGGGGGATTCTTCCACGCTCGCGGTTCAGGTGGATGAGACCGAAACCTTTTGCGCCGGACTTTCACGACGGCTCACGACGGAGCTGGGGCGGCCGGTCGAGGTGGTCAACGCTGGCGTAGATGGCTTCGGCACCTTCCACGCCGCGCGACAGGCGGAGCGGCTGGCTACCGTGCTCGACGCGGACGCCATTCTCCTCATGTTCTTCCTGGGGAACGACATCCAGGACAACCTGTCGTTTCGGCCCGAGGGATATCCGGCCCGGACTCAGCTACTTCCTTCGCTCAGCTCTCCGATAGATCGGATTTTTTCATGGTCGTTTTTGTATTTTCACGGCACCGCCTTGTGGCGAGCGCGGGCGGCAGCCGCAGACCCCGGCCGCTCCGCTCGCTTCCGCGCGGAGGCGGTGCCGTTTCTCCGCGGCGCCGACCTCCGCACGGGCCTGGAGCCCACCCGTCGTGCGCTGTCCGAGCTCGCGACCCGAAGCGGCGGGCGACCCGTGGTCATCGGTTTCGCCCCACCCGCGTTCGTGATCAGCCCCGCCCGTGCCGAGGCGACCTTCGCGCTCTTCGGCGTCCGCGTCGAGCCCGACCTGGACGCGCCAGCGCGTGCCTTGCTCGCGGAGGTGCCGTCCGGGATGACGGCCGTAGACCTGACCGAGCCGTTACGACGCGCCGAAACGGCGGAGCGCACCTACTTCGTGTTCGACGGGCACTGGACTCGCCACGGGCATGATGTCGTCGCGACGGCACTCACGCCCCAACTGATCGAACGCTTACGAGTGCGCTGAGCACTGCGGCCGCGCGAACGGCGGCGCCACCGCCCTCACAGCGGCGGCACCGATTCGTCCGCGGCCCCGTGCGTAGCCATCCAGCCCAAGCGCGACAGCTCCGCCGCAATCACCTCGGCCAGGCGGCGGTGGCCGGTGGCGGACAGGTGGTTCTGGTCCAGGAAGGCGCTCCCACCGAGCGGACGCAGGGCCTCGGCGCTGTCGTAGTACGCCACGTCGGGCTGAGCCGCCGCCAGGTCGGCCATCACCCTCCAGTAGGCGGAGAAGGCCTCCGGGCGGGGCTGGACGGCTTCGGACAAAAAAAGCACCCGCGCACCCTCGGAGCGGGCGGCTTCGAGGATCGTCGTGAGGTTTTCGCGGGTGTGTTCCGGAGGAACGGCCACGACCGCGGGCCGAAGCGACCGGGTGACGCTCCGAAGGCCTTGGAACATGCGGAAAGAGCCGAGGGCGCCCCACCCGGCGCGCAGCCCGCCGGCTTGCCAGCTCGCGTAGAGTGTCTTGTACGGGACCGGCACCGGCACGACTTCGTTCACGCCGGTGTAGACGGTGACGACATCGGGGGCCAACCGGTCGAAGCTGGACGTGGCGAACAAGGCGATGTGCAGGCTGTTCCACCCACCGGCTGCCTGGTTCAACACCTCGACGCCGCCAGGCACCATCGTTTGGAGGACGGTGGGGTAGAACTCTCGGATGTCCGCGTTCTGGTAGGCCCCCGCGGTTGAGCTGCCGCCGAGACAGACGACGCGCAGGCCGACTTTGGCGGGCGCCGCGACGGGGTAGCCTTCGCTGGGGTAGGTCGTGTGTTGGGCCGCGTGCAAGGCGTCCAGCTGTGTAGCCAGGGTCGCGACATCCCCTGCGCCCTGCACCGGGTTCGTGGCGTCCCACAGGGGGCCGACCGAGCTCGATCGGGTCGCCATCTCGGCGGCGACGCACCCGAAAACCGCCGCCACGAGGGAGAGCGTGTTGTAGAGCCGAACGCGGCGCGCGTGCAGGTGCAGCTGGACGAGCAGGCCGAGCGCCCCGCCGCCGAGCACCGACCAGAGGACGAGCAGCGGTCTCGCGCCGCACGCCGCGGTCGCCGCCGCGGCGACGGCAGCGAAACTCAGTACGCCAGCGGAAGCGGTCAGGGTGTCGATGTCGACGCGGCGTACCAGGCGCAGCATCACCGCCGCGCCGAGGCCCACGCCCGCGCTCGCGCCCAGCGCGGCGGGGAGCCAGGCCGCACTCCCGTGGCTCAGGATCGCCGCGACGCAGAGCACGCCCAAGAGCCCAGAAGCCCCCGCGGCTGCACCGCGCGGGACCTGCCGCTGGGCCGCCCAGCCGGCCCACGCGCCCGCGTGACCGAAGAGCGCCACCAGAGCCGCCATCGTGGCCGGAAAAAGCTGAACCCGAAGGGATGGCACGCGGAGCGCCTCGTGCAGGCCGTCCAGATTCAGTAAGCCCCCAAGCGGCGCCAGCAGCAGCGGCAGGCACGCCAGCATGACGGCGACCGGCGTGACCCCCGCCGCCAACTCCAGCGTCACGATCGCGGTGAGGACCAGCGCGCCGCCGATCGCGGACACGAGGATCAAGGCTGTGCTGCCGGGGGGGGCGCTCGGCCCGCCGTCGACCGACAGTTCTGCCAAGCGGACCCGGTGCAGGCCCGCGCTGAGGACGGGAGTGCCGTCGCGGGACGTCGAGGCGCAGCTCAGTGTGGCCCCACCGTGCTCTGCGCGCCAGCCGGTCACGGTCGTGGACCAGCGCACCGTATAGGCGCCCCACCCGGGAGGAGGGAGGGAGCCGGAGCAGTCGAGCGCTCGCGGCGGGCGGCCGGCGGTCAGCTCGACGCCGGCCGGCGCTTTCCCGGTGGAGAGCGCCAGCGCGCTGCCCTCGGCCTCACGAGCGCCTTGTCCCGTGGGCAGGAGCCACAGTTGCCCCTCGACGCCGAGTTCGACCGTGAGGCTCCCGGCCGCCGCGGGCGCGTCGGCGCGAAGGCTGCTGTAGGCCGACAGGGACCACTGATTCGCGCTGTCGCCGAGCTCCCCCAGCGTGGCCTGGTTCATGTACGGCGCTTTGGATTCTTGGCTGTGCCAGCCCGCTGGCGCCCCAGACGCACGCTCGATCGCCACACCATTGGCGAGGCTCGCGCCGAGCGCTGCGCCGGCCAGCGCAGCGACGCCCAACGCGGCGACGCGGCCCGTCAGCCAAGAAGGGAGTTGTGGGCGCACCGGTGCCGCTATGGCGCGGGCGCGAAGGTCGCAATCCACTGACCTCTCACTCCCCCGCCACCCTCCAGAAGCGGAGGGCCCCCGCCGACGTAGGCGGCCCGAGCCCGGCACTCAGCGCCGCCTCGGTGACCGCCGCCGCGGGTGCGGCACGCTCACGCTCCAGACGTTGGTTCGGCGGCGGCGGCGGCACCACCTCGGTGTCCAGGATCACCCAGGCAAAACCAAGCGACCGGAGCGCTGAGGCGACATCGGACGACGCCAGCGCGGCCCGAAGCTCGCGGTCCAGGCGCTGAAGGTGGGGGTAGATGCCGAGCATGGTGTGGTTGGGCACGACACTCGACGGGCGCCGGTGGAGCGCCGCGCGCAGGAGCGCCGCTTCGGCGTCGAGCTGGCTGCGCTCGAAGGGCAGGTCGAGCACCGCGCCGCGCGTTTCGTCCGCCGCGATCCGCGCCAGCTCCGCCCGCCCGGCGACGGACTCCGACGGGATCGGCAATAGCGGCGAGAGCGCCCGCACCGTGTCCAAAGCAAGTACCAACGCGATCAGTATCGCGACGCGCGCTGCCCAGGGCCCACGCAGCGTGCTCAGCCCGCTCGCCAGCAGCACCACGACACCGGGCCCCACGAGGACGAGGGCACGGTACCAGAGCCCCGAGTCGCTCAGCGGGTAGTGGAGGAGGCGCAGCGGATAGGCGAGGCCGGGAAAACGCGTCCCCGCAACCTCGACAAAGGCGGGCCCCCACGCGAGGTAGGGACCCATCGCGACGGCAACCCCCGTGGCCGCGAGACCGGCCCCGAAGCCGCGTCCCGCGCCGCGCCGCCGCCAGGCCCAGACGCCCAAGGCCAAGAGCGGCACGCCCAGGTAGGTCACGTGCACACCCGCATCGGGTGCGTCCAGGGGACCGGGAGCGGGAGGACCCAGAAAGCTCCCCCGGGGCTCGGCCACGGACGGCGTCCGCGCGCCGCCGACGCTCGAGTCGGGGTTCTGGGCCGGGATCATCAGGTAGACCGGATCGTCCGGCTCGCGGCGCACGACCGGCCCGCCGCCGCTGGGCGGGACACCCGACGCCGTGTACGCTGCCGGCCCCGCGACACCGAGCCCCACCGCCAGCACGACCGCTCCGGCGCGCCAGAGCCGCCCCCTCCACGGCACGGTCTGCCCGAGGAGCGGGACCAGGACCGCAAAAGGAAGGAGCAAGGCCAGCGGTGGGGCCTGGACGCCGACCAGCGCTGAGGCGGCCACGAGCGCCAGAAGCTGGAGCGCCCTCGGCCGCTCCAGCAAGCCGACCACGACCAGCAGCACCAGTTCCACCGTCCAGAGTTGGGATTTCGCGGTTTGCCCCGAGCGGAGGAACCCCACCACCACCGGCGACAGCGCCGCGACGGGCGCCAGGATCGCCGCCGGTATCGCACCGACCGTCGTCAGTCTGCGGATGAGCAAGACCGCGAAGGCCGCGCCAAGCGCCGGCCCGCACCATACCGATAGAACATAGGCAGCGAGCGGGTCACAGACGATCTCGAAGCATCCCGTCATCACGATTCCGACCCAGCCCATCACCCGGGCGTGGCCGCCGACCGGCCAAGCCACGTCGGTCGCGACAAGCCCCAGATCGCCGCCGAGCACCGACTCGTACACCCGAAAGTGACCACGGTCGAAGGTGGTCAGCGGGAAGTGCTCGCCGAGGTGGGTCGCGAGGTCGCCGTACAGCCCGGCGGTGAAGACGAACGTGGCCAACGCGGCGGCCGCCATCGCCAGGGCGGTCGGCCGGCGCGCTGACGACGAGGGCGCGCTCACGGCGTGGGGTTCGGCGGGCTCGTCGCGTTGAAGTCGTAGCCGGTGCGGCGAAGCAGCTCGACGAAGGCCGGATCGTGACGCAGCTCGGTGGGCACCGCACGACCAGCGCGCGCGAGCCGGAAACCCTCCCAGCGCTCGCGGAGCTGCCGCACCACCTCCGGGCGGGCGGTGGCGAGGTCGTCGGTCTGCCCAGGGTCCACAACCAGGTCGTAGAGGCTCTCCACCATCTGGCCGGGGCGTAGGCCGGGCGCGGGCGGTCCTCCCTTCAGTGCGGCGGCCGGAGGTTGGACCAGCAGGGTCCACGGCGGCGCGATCAGCGCGCCTCGAAGGAGCTCCGGGCGGTCCGCCATGACTCCGCCTTCCACGAGGGTGGTGCTCCGCACCGAGGGCAGTGCGCCCGTGAAAAGCGGCACTAGCGACACGCCGTCGACGCCCGCGGGCGCGGCCGCGCCCACCAGTTCGGCGATGGTGGGGAACAGGTCGACGTGGCTGGCCAGCGCGTCGGTGGTGCCCGTGCGCACCCCCGGCCCGACCACCAGCATCGGAACCCGCGCCACACCGTCGTAGTAGGCCACGCCGTGCAGCTCCTCGTCGTGCTCCCACAGGGACTCGCCATGGTCACCGACCACAATGAGGAGGGTCCGCTCCCGCCGGCCACGGGCGTCGATCGCGGCCAGGAGGGTGCCGAGGCGCTGGTCCATACGGTCTACCGCGCCCTGATAGGCCGCACGCCAGACCGCGTTCGCTCGGGCGCCAGCGTGCTTGTAGGCCTCTGCGACAGGGTCGACCGCGATCATATGACCGTGCCCGCCGGCGTCTGCGCCTTCTTCCCACAAGGCCGTCAAGAGCCCCGTCGGGTCGGCGGCTGGGGGATCGACCACGTAGGGGTAGTGGGCATCCCGATCGTGGAAGGACAGGAAAATCGGTCGGTCTCTCGGCACCCCGGCCACCCACTCGGCTGCGAGCTCTGCCGAGGTCGCGCCCGTGTCGGCGGGCGCCTTGGTGCGCCGGCCATCGGGTGTCCCTCGGCGCGGGGTGCTCACCCGCATCCGCTGAAAGCCCCGATCGAGGCCGAACTCGGGCCGAAATCCCGAGGGGGCGTCGACGGTGAAGGCACCGGTCGCATAGCCGTAGAAGCCGAGCACCTCGGGCAGTAGCGGCACCGTTTTCCCGATGCCGCGGTCCCAGTTCATCACGCCGGTCGTGCTCGGGAACTGGCCGGTGAAGATGGAGGAGAGGCTGGGGAGCGTGAAGTTCGACGCAGCGTAGGCAGCGTCGAAGCGCAGGCCGCGGGCGGCGAGGCCGTCGAGGACCGGCGTGTGGGCGTCGGTGTTTCCGTAGGCACCGAGGGCGTCCCGGCGGACGGAACACAAGGTCAGGAGCACCACGTCACAGCCCGCACACGTTGCGTTCGACACCATCGGGGTCGTCGCCGGGGCGGCGCGGTCAAGGTCGATCTCGCCGAAGCTCAGCAGGTTTCCACCCGCGCCTGGCGCCACCGCAGGTCCGGGCCGCCCCGGCTGGGGAGGCGGGAGGGGCGCGGGAGCGGGTGCCTCGGAGCAGGCGCCGAGCGACAGGAGCAGGGGGATCACAAGTCGAAAAGCAGCCACGCCCGCCCCACCCCCTCCTGGCCGCGCTCGCCGCCGACGAGAAGGTCGTCCTGCCCATCGCCGTCGAGGTCGCCTGGCGTCGCCACGGAGATGCCCGCGTGGTCGTTCGTCTCGGCGCCGCGGATGTGGAGATCACCCGTGGCCACGTCGAAGGAGCCAGGAGCGATCGACGCGCCGCGAAACAACCACACGTCGCCCGGACTGTCCATGTTGGGACCCGGCGACCCGCTGCCCTCCAGGGTGGGAGGGGACACGCCCGAGGCTCCGACCACGAAGTCGGCGAGATCGTCGCCATCCACGTTCAGGCCTCCCGTGACGGCTACTCCGACCTGCATGTTCTCGACCGCGGAATCGAAGGTGACCGCGGCCTGGTTGGCGAGGGTGTTGCCACCCACCAGCTCGGCGCCGAAGAAGAGATAGACCACGCCCGCGTTGGGTGCCAGCGCTCCGGCGTGGTAGGCGCCCATGAGCAAGTCATCTAGGCCGTCGCCATCGACATCGCCCGCGGTTCCCAAGCTGTAGCCGAGCTCGCCGTCGCGTTCGACCCCCTCGAACTGCTGATCGACCATCGAAAGCAGGCTGGACACACCCGGCACCACCGAGGACCCCGGGATGAGGTACACCCGGCCGCCACGGACCTCGCCGCCGCTGAGGCGAGCCGCGGCCATGCTGTCTTTGAGCCCGTCGCCATCGACGTCGCCGCCAGAAGCGATCTTGACTCCCGCACCGTCGCCGGGCTGCGCGCCGTCCCAACGGGGCAGGAGGTCGTCGACCTCCTTGAATCCGCCCGTTCCCAACTCACCCCCGAGCGCGATCCAGACCGCGCCGAGCGACGCCGGCTCTCCGCAACACAGGCCCATCATGACGTCGTCGCGACCGTCGCCGTCGACGTCGCCCACGCCCGAGAGACCGTGGCCCAGACGGCCGTAGTCCATCGAGCCGCCGAAGGTCCAATCCGCGTCGGCCAGCAGGCGCGAACCGGGGGTGAGCTCCCCTCCTCGCACCAGGTAGACCCGACCCTCCTCCAGGCCGCTGTCGCTGGCGTGGTAGGCGCTGATCACCAGGTCGTCGGCGCCGTCGCCATCGACGTCGCCCGCGTGGCCGCCGGAATGCCCGGCCATGTCAGCGACCTCTTCGCCCAGGAAACTCGTCGCCGTGCTCATCAGCTCCACAGACCCCGACGCGGGCAACGACGCGCCACTCACGATGTAGACCCGCCCGGGGAGGGTCTGGTTTCCGTCGCCGTGGTCGGCGCCAATGTAGAGATCCGGCGTGCCGTCCGCGTCGACATCGCCGGCGCGCGCCACGTATCGGCCAGCCCGATCGCCCACAGTTGCCCCTTCGAGCAGCAGGTCCGTGCTCGCTAAAATACGCTCGCGCGATCCCTCCGCGGTGTCCACGCTGTCGAGCCCATCGCTTGAATCGGGTGCGTTCGAGGCGTCGCAACCCCATGGCAGCAAACACAGGGTCGGGACGAAGGAGAGCCGGCGCATGTCTAGAGAGTGTATCATTTGCCCGTGGGCGACGTACCCTCCCTCGGACTGCGGATGGCCTTCCTGGTGGCGGCCGCATCGGCTGGCACGGCGATGGCCGAGGCCGGGTTGCGCTGGCACTATCCGACCCTACCGAGCGTCGCCGGACTCGAGGGCTCGGACTTCCGGCTCGAGACCCTGGTCGACGCGACCGACGATGGGGGCGACTTGTGCAGAGAATCCGCCTCTTTTTTGTCCCACCGCTCGCGATGGGGGGGCCCAGCGGGGGGCCCCGGGGGTACGGAAGGCATGGGGCCCCCGCCTGGCCAGATGCGCCCGCCCCTGGCCGGACCTGACGGGCCGCCGCTCCCGGGCGCGACCCCCCCCCCACGAGAGAGCCGCGCGGGCGTGGGAGCGGGACGACACAGTCTCTGGTTCGTCGGCGACTCCGTCACCTATGGTCTCGGGGTGGGGCCGGCCGAGACCTTCGGCGCGCTCCTGACCGAGAAGTTCGCCGGTGAGCTGGGAGCGCAGGTCACATCGGAGAACCTCGGGGTGCCCGGGGCGGGGTTCTGCGGCGCGCTCAGACGCCTGGCAACCGCGCTGGCCACCAAGCAGCCAGGCCGCGTCTTCATAATCTTCTATGCGGATGATCTTGAGGAGGCCACGGCGTTGACCGTGCAAGGGCGGCTGGTGATGCCGCCCGACCTCGCGCGCTCAGCGGGCGCTCGCTGGTTGGTCGGCCGGTCCTACCTGGCCAACGCCGTATGGTACGCCTTGCGGCGCAGCGAAGCGCCCTCGGATCCGAACGGCCGTCGCCTGAACGAGGGGGCGGTGGCTGAGTTTCGGGCCGCTGCCACCACCATGCGCGATCGTGTGAACGCGGCCGGCGGGTCCACCACTTTTGTGTTGTTACCCGCGCCGAGCGAGCGCAGTTGCACCACCTCCGACCCCGGCGCGCGCTGCCGCTTCCTCACCGACGACCTCGCCGCGATGGCGGGCGCGCTGACCGAGGCGGGCATCTCGTTCATCGACCTGCGCGGCAGCTGGCCCGAGGGAGTTCAACACATCCGCGACGAAGAACGACGGTCCATGGAAGGCGGCGGGGTCGCCATGCACCCGAACGCAATGGGGCATCGGCTGCTCGCTGACGCCATCTGGACGCGCCTACACCCGGTCGGGATGCGGTGAGGTTCCGGCGACGCGGCCTGGCCTCCGTCCGGCCCCGACCACGCTACGTTTGGCCCGTGATTCTCTTCCTGCTCGCCTGCGCCTGTTCGCCCGAGGCGCCGGCGACCGCGCGCAGGTCGCATCCGCCGCCCCCCGGCCCTCCCGGCGGCGCCAGCAGCTCCCCCGTCGAGGACCTGTCGTCGAGTTGGGACGAGGTCCTGGCCGCCGACGTGCCGCCGCTCCCGCCGGAAGCGGCCTGCCCCGACCTCGATGGCGACGGCGCGACCGACGCATGGACCTGCCCCGGCTCCGGCACCGACTGCGACGACAACGACGCCGCCGTTGGCCCCGAGACCGAGCGTTGGGTTCGCCCCGGGCCGTTTTTGATGGGCTCCGCGTCGACCCACGCCGGCGCCGACGAAGGCCCGGTTCATCGAGTGACCGTCTCCGGCTATTGCCTCGATCGGCGCGAGCTGGCCGATCCAGCAGGCACGCTCCGCGAAGGCCTCACCTGGCCAGAAGCCGAAGCGGCCTGCACCGCCGTGGGCAAGGCCCTCCCGACCGAGGCGCAGTGGGAAAAGGCCGCCCGCGGCGGCTGTGAGCTCGGGACCGACCCAGCTCGCTGCGATGCCGGCGATCTGAGGCCCTATCCGTGGGGCTTTGAGGAGCCGAGCTGTGTGCGCGCCAACCACCAGGCCTCGGCCAGCGGGTCGCCGACGATGTGCGAAGGGAAGTCCACTGTCGCGACCCGAAACATCGGGCCGTACGGCCATGAGGAGCTGGCGGGCAATTTGTGGGAGTGGGTCGCCGACCGCTACCACCCCAAGGTCTATCACCGCGACCCGCCCCGGGTGGACCCCACTGGACCCGCTGGCGGCGACCTCCACGTCCTTCGCGGCGGGGGCTGGAACACGTTCTCGACCAACATGCGCGTGTCCAACCGTTTCACCTCGAACCTGGAAGGCAGCGCCACCGGGGTGCGGTGCGCGCGCTCCCGGACGGCAGGCAATCCCGACGCGGTGGAGGCGCTCCACCTGGTGACACTTGCCGGCGAAGTACGCGGCGGCGACGGCCCGATGGTGGGCCGCGCGCTTTACGTCACCGCGTTTGACGCGGCCGACGCGGATCCGCGTACCGGGATGGTGCCCCCCGGGCGCTCGCCGGTCGCCGAGGCCCGGTTGACACCGGCTGGCGAGGCGGTGCTGCCGTTTACCTTGGAGGTCCCGGCCGGGGCCAGCTACCTGCTGATGGTCGCCCTTGATGCCGGCGCCCCGACCCAAAAAGGGGGGAAGTGGATGGCGCCGTCGGGCTCTGGAGGCTTCGGCAAGGTCGATCAGAACCCGGTTTTGGCAGCCGAGGGCGGTGTCACCGGCCTGACGGTGACGGTCAGGGCGGAGGGGGCCGGCGGGCCGGGTGGACCGCCACCGGGCGGGAGGCCGAACGCACCCGGCGGTCGGCCGCCCGGCGCCCCTCGCGCTGATCCGCCTGCGGGCGGCCCCGCGTCGCACTGAGGCGGAGCTAAGGCGCCAAGTCCCGCGCGCACCGGAATCCAACCCCATTGCTAGCGCCGCCCGGTCGCTCCACGTAGCGACTGGTGGTGGTGGCCGCGAGATCGCCGGTCGCGAAGCCGCCGCCTCGGGTGACCCTCGCCTCTCCCGCGCCGTCGGGGAACTGCTCGCTCCAACCGGAGTCCGGCCCCACGGGGTCTTCAGCCTCAGAAGTGGCGTAGTAGTCAGCGCTGTACCAGTCGAAAACCCACTCGGCCGCGTTGCCGCCGAGATCGAGCTGGCCGTAGGCGCCAGGGGACCCGGCGTAGCTCCCGACGGGGACGGTGTCGTCGATGCACGGCTCGGTCGTGTCGCCGCTGTCGGAGCCCTCGGGGCCCAGCCTGAGGTTCGCGCGCTCGCACGCCGGCTCCGCCTCGCCCCAGGGCCAAAGCCACTCCTCGGGCCCGCCCGCCGCCTTCTCCCACTGCGCCTCGGTTGGCACGCGCCGCCCTCGGCTCGCGCAGTACGCGAGGGCCGACCAGTGAAAAACTTCCACGACCGGATGGTCCTCGTAGCCCGGGGTCACGGTGTAGCGGCCCTCGCCGGCGTCGACGATGCGTTCGGGGACCTCGTCGTCACTGTCCAGGAAGTCGAAGAGTGGTCGGCCCTCGGCGTCGGCGTTGGGGGAGTCCGCTGCGGCTTGTTCGGCCAGAAATATCGCGAACTCGGCGTTGGTGACCTCATGCACGTCCAGGCAGTAGGCGGACAGCGTGATCGTCCGCGCGGGCGAGGCGTCCTCGAGATCGTCGGCTCCGCGGACAAAGGGACCGGCGGGGATGAGGCGCTCGGTGGCGGTGGTGACGGCGGGATCGAGGTCGTCGCAGTCGGTCGCCACCGGGTCGCCATCCTGGTCGTGGTCCACGATCTCCACGATCGCCACCGAATCCGGCGGCGCGCTGTCCCCCGCTGCGACGCAGGCGGTAGAGACTAGAAGCGGGAATGCGAGGGCACGGGACATCTGCGTTCCGAAGGCGCCAGTGTACCCGTGTTTGGTGACCCCGCGGCGCGCACGTGGGCCGTAGTGGCTAAGTTGGCAAATGCTAGACCTGATGGTGCTGCTGGCCTGCTCGGAGCCGGATCCCAGGCCTTCGCGGATGCCCGTCGGGCCGGCCGGCCCCCCCCGGGTCGGACAGCCGATGGCGCCGGTCACCCGACCGGGGCCTCTCGTGGCGCGCCCTTCGTTCCCGGTGGGGCCGGTGCCGTCGGGCGCGCACTCGATCGTGTGGGTGTCGCTGGACACCGTCAGCGCCCCCCACCTGGCGCTGTACGGCGGCCGTGCGGACACGCCGAACCTCGCCGCCCTCGCAGCCGGAGGCCGGCTCTACACGCGCGCCTACACCCACTTCGTGGAGACGGCGATCAGCCACTGGACCATGCTCTCCGGCGTGCTTCCCGAGGTGCATGGGAACGTGCCGGGGAACGGTGGCTCGCTCTATCAGGGCCCCACCGCCGCGGAGATTGCCAGGAGCAACGGGTACGCTACGGGGGCGTTCATCGGCGGCATCACCCTTGAGAAAGGGGCGTCGGGACTGGACCGCGGGTTCGACGTGTACGACGACGAGGGGGTGCGCGAGCGGGAGACGCGTCCGGCGGCCGAGGTGGTCGCCCGCGCCCGAACCTGGTGGCAAGCACAGTCGGGACCTGCGTTCGCGTTTGTACACCTCTTTGACGCCCATTTCCCCTACACGCCAGCGGACCCCCGGCGCTACGATCCCGACTACACCGGCACCTTCGACGGGACGGATCGCACCTTGCACGGCCACCGCGATGCCGGCACGCCGCTGCCCGCACGCGACTTGGAGCACGTCCGCGCCCTCTACGAGGCCGAGATCACCGAACTTGATGTGACCCTCGCGCCGCTCTTCGCGATGGCCGGCGCCGACACCGTGGTGGTGGTCACCGCGGACCACGGCGAGTCCTTCGGGCACGGGTACTTCTTCAACCACCGCGCCAGCCTGCACGACGAGACGCTGCATGTGCCGCTGGTCGTCCGCGCTCCGGGTCTTGCCTCCGGGCGGGACGATCGGTACGCCGGCCTCATCGATGTGCTGCCCACCGTCCTTCGGCTGGCGGGGCTCGGCACCACGGCTCCGTTGATGGGCAAGGACCTCTCTGAGCCCGGCGCGGATGTGATCTACGCGTTGACCGACCCCTGGATGGCGCCTCAGCTCTTCGCCGTACGATCGACCGGGGCCAAGGGCATCTGGGCGCCCGACGGCTCGGCCACTGGGTACGATCTGGTCGCCGACCCTGCGGAGCTCGCCCCGGTCGCGATCGCGGCGCAGCTGGCTGCCGCCAAACAACGCTACCGCTCCACCGTCGACGCCCTGGCGCCGCACATGGCCGCTGCCCCCGCCGGACCTGGCCGCGGCGTCGATCCCGAGACCGCCGCGCAGCTCAACGCCCTCGGCTACACCGTTCCCCCCCCTCCGGCGCCCCGATGATCCTCGCCCTCGTCCTCGCTGCCTGCACTGACCCGCCCAAACCCACCGCCGCTCCGGGTCCGGCGAGGCATCCGCCCGGGTCGGCACGCGGCCCTGCCGGCCGGCCCGGTCCCCCGGGCGCCAACGGTCCGGTCGGCGCCTCGGGCTCCGGCGGCGCGCTCCAGGATCCAACCGGGTACCCTGGTTTCCACGACACGCCTCCGCCCCCCGGTCCGGCGCCTCAGCTGGGCAGGGTGCCCCCCGCGCTGCGGGTGACCGACGAATCCACCGGCGGCTTTCGCGCCCAGATCGAAGTGGGCGCCGACGATACGCTGCACCTCGTCTACTACGACCATCAGGAATCCGGCGACGTCGTCCGGTACCGCACCAGCACCGATGGCGTCACCTGGAGCCAGCCCGAAGCGGTCTCGCCGCTTACCGGGCGCAACTGGGGTCCGGACATCGTGGTTCGTCCGGATGGGCGTGTCTGGGTCACCTACGATCATGCCGAGGCGGACTTTCGGAGCCAGACCTGGTTCCGCGAGCGCACGGCCGCGGGGTGGAGCGAGCCAGTTGCACTGACCCCCGGAGGTGAGCACGAAAGTGGGTCCGGCCACATCGCCTGGGCGGGAGGAGAGGACGTCGCCTTCAACTACATCGGCAAGGCGATGGGCCCCGCGTTTCGTTTCGTCGCCAACTGGCGCTGGAGGCGAGGGGGCGTCTGGTCCGAGCCGGTGGCGGCGAGCGACGGCGCGGTCGACGCGTGGCACACCAATGTGATGTCGCGACCGGACGGCTCGGTCCTCGCGGGGTGGGACCTGGGTGCCGGCCAATCCGAGACCACGCTCTACGTCGCCGAGGGTCGCGACGGGAGCTTCGGAGCCCCTGAAAACATCTCGGCGACGTCATTTCCGGGGGAGCGCGTACACTTCGCGTTCACCGCGGATGGTCGCGACTGGCTCACATGGTTCCACAAGGTTCACGGTTCGCCCCTGCACGTGTACGCGCGCGTCGGAAAACCAGGGGCCTGGGAGACGGCGGTAGACCTTGCCAAGGGGCTGGGTGGCTACCACTACGATCCCTTCCTCGCGGCGGCGGGGAACACCGTCTGCAATGTCTGGGGCTGGCAGGGTTCGGCCACGGGCGAGCTGGTGTACAGCGTCAACCGCGGCACCGGATGGGATCCGCCCCGACAGGCTGCCGCCATCGGCGCCGGAACCCCTGAGCTGCCGTCGATGGCCGTGGACTCCAAGGGGAACTTCCACGTGGTCTGGGCGCAGGGGACGCGCGGCAAGACCAACGTGTACTACACGCGCTTGACTCCGTGAACGGGGCGCGCTCCTGACTGACGGTTGACGAAAGCTGCGATCGTTTTTTGGACTTCTGACATTGCACGGGCATGTCGAATGTCGTCCTCTTCTTGGCCGTTGCGTGCACTGAGACCCTTCCCGACCGCGTTGTCGCTCAGCTGGATGTGAGCGCCGAGCTCGACGTGGAGTCCGAGACGTCCCTCACGGTGTCGTGGACCACCGACGAGCCGTCCGACGCCGCGTTGGAGTTCGGCCTCGATTCCGCGTACGGTGAGCGGATCGTGGGCTCGTCCTCTGAAGACGGGCGCACCCATGCGGTGGTTTTGGCTGGCCTGACTCCCGAGGAGGTCTGGCATTGGCGCGCGGTTTCGGGGGAGCAGGTCTCTGCCGATCAGACCTTCGAGCCCGCGTACGCTCCCGCCGAGTTGCCGCAGCTCCTGGTGACCGGGGGGCACCGCGGGCTGATTCTGGCGCCGATTCTGGGCGAGACCACCTACGTGGCCCTGTACGATGGCGAGGGCATCCCCGTGTGGTGGCGCCGGCTCGGCGGCATGGAGAGCGTGACCCAGGCTCGACTGAGCGCCGATGGTCGCGACGTACTGGTGATGGGGATGATCCCCGTGCTCGGCACCAGCACGGTCATCGCGCGGTTGCCGATCGCCGGGGGTGAGCCCACGGTGGTCGAGATCGACGCCCACCACGACTTCATCGAGCTTGCCTCCGGTGGGTACGCCACCATCGTTTCCGACATCCGCGAGTACGACGGCGTCCGGGTCCAAGGTGATTCACTGGTGGAGGTTTCCGTGGACGGCACCGTGCGCACCGTGTGGAGCACTTGGGATCACGCGGTCCCCAGCGACGTCGACGCGCTCTTCGTCATCAACGAGCGGGGTGACCGCGACTGGACTCACATGAACAGCCTCGCATGGAAGGACGGAAATTACTGGCTCTCCAGTTACACGCTGGAGTCCATCTTCGTCGTGCACGGCGAGACGGGGGCCACGGTCGCGCGCATCGGCGGCGAGGGTTCCGACGTCCAACTCGTGGGGGGTGAGGGGTTCGGCCCCCAACACGGCGTGCTCCCGACCGAGGCCGGGTTCCTGGTGTTCAACAACCGGTCGGGCACCGGGGCCGATGCCTGGAGCGAGGCGGTGGCCTACGACCTCAACCTCCGCACGCGGGAGTACGCGCGGGTCTGGAGCTACGACGCCGAACGTGGCCTCACGACCCAGCTGCTCGGCAATGTCGAGCCAACCGCTGCGGGGCACCTCGTCTCCTGGGGCGTCGCCGGGCACCTCACGGCGCTGGACGCGGACCACAATCCGGTCTGGGACGCGCAGACGCCGATGGGGAGCGCCTTTGGCTACGCGCATCCGGTCGCCGCCCTTTCCGGCGTGCCGTAGGTCGGACCGCCGAAGCCGCGCCGGTCACAACCACCCGGCGCTGCGCAGCTCCGCTTCGATCCAACTGGCGAGCCGCAGGTGCCCGCCCACTGTCGGGTGGCAGTCGTCGATGAAGTCGTCGGGGTTGCCTTCCGCGTCGAAGCGGGCCGCTGCGTCGAATGCACGTTGACCGCGACTCTCCGCAAGCTCGGCGGCGAGGTCAGCGTACACGGCCATCGGCCGGGCGTCGGGGTTGAGACCCTCGGTGACGAGCAGGACGTGGGTGCCTTGTTTTGCGGCGAGATCCAGGATCGTCGATAGATTTTTCCGGGCATCGTCAGGCGGGACCGCCATCATCCCCTGACCGCGCCAGCTGAGAAGCAGGAACTTGAACCCCACGAAGAGGCGAGATTGGTGGACGAGATCCGACGCCGCGGTCAGCGCGGCGTTGGGGGCAGCCCGATACCGCTCCAGGAAGGAGGCGTGCGTCGCGACCGACCGGCTCAGGATGTCGTTGTGTCCGACGTACAGGACCATGATGTCAGGGGCCAGCGTCGCGAGCTGGCTCTCGACGTACAGGCGGATGTGCAGGGTGTTCCAGCCGCCCACCCCCTGGTTGACCACCTCCCAGCCCGACGCCTCGACTCCTTCCTCCAAACGCCGCGGCCAGAACAGGTCGAGGTTGTCCATCTGGTGGGCGCCGCCGGTACTCGAGCCGCCCAAGGCCACGATCCGGCGGACGCCCGCGCGCGGCGCCGGAGGCCTGACCGGGAAGCCCTCGGAGGGGTAGCTCCGGTACTTCTTCATTTGAAGCAGCTCGCGAAACTCGACGCCGGCGCGCTCGTACCCTTCGGTCCGCACCCAACTCGACCCGATCGAGGTCAGTCGCGCGCCGCCTTCGGAGAAGGCAAGCATCAGCAGGAGCGCCCCCCAGGACCACAGCCCGACTCCCCGGACCCGCCGCGCGTTGGCCAGGCACAAGACCACCCACGGCACGAGGGACAGGGCCGTCAGCGACCACCCCAACCCGTCCGGGAACCACACCCTCGTCGGCAGCAGGCAAAGGGCCGGGAGCACGCTGAGCACCACCGCGCGCCGCACCGGGAGGCTCCGCGCCGCGAGCACGCCGCCCAGAAGGGCGCTGGTCAGCGCGCCGAGGAGCAGCGGCAGCATCGGCTCGGGCAGCCGCTGCAGGCGCATCGCGTCGAGCCATTCGGCGAGGGGGACGGGCGCGGCGAGCGAGCTCACCACGAATGGCGCCACGACCAGCGCCGCCCACGGGAGTCGTCGCGACACATGCCAGCCCGCCAGCGCTGCAAGCAAGGACACGCCGATGCCAGCGGGCCACCGACAGGTCCAGTCGGGTCCCGTGAAGTCGAACCGGCGTTGGTCGCCGTGCTGCACGACGACCGCGTTCACGCGCACCCGCTGAACGCCGGGGCGCAGTCCCCAGGCCCCCACCAGGGGTGTCCCGGTGCACGCCACGGTGGTGCCGTTGACGGTCAAGGAGAGCCCACCGGCGCCGCTTTCGATCGCGGCCTGAATCCGACCGGTGGTCAGCGGGATCGGCTCACAAGTGAGCGTGCCGTGGCCGCGAACCTGGGCGCGCGAGCCGTAGTCGAAGAGGATTCCGGGCGCCTTTGCCTCCTCCGCCTTGCGTCCTTGACCCGGCAGCGGAGGGGGTCGGGCTTTGCCGCCGGGGAGAGGACCCCCTTCGCCGGGTGGGCCCCGGCCCCGGCCTCCCCCGCGGCTGGGAGAGGGGCCAGTGGGGGCGCGCGCATTCGCCTCGTCTGTCGCGCGCCAGAGGAGCGAACCGCCGGGGGTCAACTCGAGGTCGAGCTCTACACGATCACCGACGTCGAAGGTCACTGGAGCTTCCGCTGGGCGTAGTCCGACGAGCTCCATCTTCGACGGGTCGTTGCGGATCGGGCCGGAGAGGATGGCCGCGCTCACCTCGGCCACGGGCTCGCCGAACCGCCAGCCCGCGCCGCCCCCCTCGTGCCGCGTGCCCGCCCACGCCCACCACGCGCAGAAGCTCAGTCCGGCCATTCCAGCGGCAGTCGTCCCACGCGCGATCATCTTCGGCCCGTTCCAGCCGACGCTTATCCGACCGGACGCATCCGTTTGGTTGACAGTTCACCGCGCCTCCTCCGATACTCCGGCTCAGGAGGCGAATTGCGCCCACTCATCATCTCTGTGGCTTTCCTCAGTTCCTGCACCCCTGAGCCCTGCGGGCCAAGCATGGGGCGCGCCGACGATGACGTCTGCTACCCGCTTGATCTCGCTGGCGATTCGGACACGGACACCGATTCAGACACCGATTCGGACACCGATTCAGACACCGACACCGACACCGATTCGGACACCGATTCAGACACCGACACCGACACCGACACCGACACCGGGACGGACACCGGCACCGACACCGGCACCGACACCGGCACCGACACCGGCACCGACACCGGCACCGACACCGGCACCGACACCGGCATCGACACCGGCATCGACACCGGGACCGACACCGGGACCGACACCGGGACCGACACCGCGACGGACACCGGCACCGGGGCAAGTGCTACCTTCGAAGGCACCTTCGAGGCTGCCAGCGTTTCGGCGAGCTCCACCTGCGGCGTCAAGGTCTACGACGAGTCGGACCTCGACGCGTCGGGGTTGGCGGACTTCGCCTCAGCCCCGGTCGAGCTCGGCGCCGGAAGCTTTACGTGCCCGACCAGTGGCGGCACCGCGACCGCGTTCACCGTCGCGGTGGGAATCGGCTCGTCGACCAGCGTCGGCTTCCTCGTCGCCTTCGACCCCGACGGCGACCCGACGACCATGGATACGACCTTCTCGACGGACGCCGGTTGGCCTTTCGCGGTGAGTTCCGGGTCCACGGTCAGCGGACTCGTGATCGTGAGTCCGTAGCGCTGGTTCATGGCCCGCCGGTCACCAACTCCGGCCGGGCCATGAGCGCATCGTAGAGCGTCGCGGCCATCACCGCGGCGCCGTCGACGCTTGGGTGGATGGGATCGTTGAAGAGCCGTCCCTGCCGTTCGGCGGGGACGCTCGCGAACGCCTCGTAGAACGGCACGTGGGGCACGTTGGCCTTGATCGCGTACGCGGCGAGCGCCTCCCGGTACGGGGCCCAGGGTAGCACCTGTCCCGGCTTCGGCTTCGGCAGCCCGCGAATGGTCCACCGGCCGACGTCCCACTCCTGGGCCAGCGGTGCGAGCATCATCTTCGCGCCGTGCGCCGTCGCCTGGGCCTGGATCTCGGCGATGTTGTCGAGGTAGTCGTCGAGTGGCACTCGCGACAGATCGACGTACTCATCGATGCGTTCGAGCCAGCGGGTGTCCCTCGGCACGCCCGGCATCAGCACCCGGTTGCGCTCCTGGTTGGAGGTGGCGTAGTGGTTGGCGTACACATTCCACGCCGAGCAGTAGGTGCGCGACGCGCGAAGGGTCGCCGCCAGCCCGCCGGTCGGTGGGCTGACCAGGGCCAGCGCCTTTTTGTCCTGGAACGCGTCGATATTGCAGTCGGAGAAGATGTTGGACACGATGAGCAGGTCGGGCTCCAGCGCGAAGCCGACGTCTTCCAAGAGGCGCAACGTCTGGACGGTGCTGTACCCAGGGATGCCGAGGTTGATGACCTCGATGCGGAGCTGAGGGAACTGCCCCTGGAGCCGGCGCTCGAGGTCCTCTTGGTAGGTGCGTCCGTCGGGAACGCCCCAGCCGTAGACGCTCGAATCGCCGGTGGTGAGGATGCGGACCTCGTTGGCGGCCTTGGCGTGGGGCACGAAGGTGTCGCGCAATCCGAGCGGCCCGACCGTCGTCGTAGAGCCATCGCCGCTGCGGATCACGTACCCAGGTGTCAATCGCCACAGGTAGCGGGCGTCGGCCTGCATCTCCGGCCAGGAGCCGGTTGCGGGAACGGGCGGCTGGCAGTCGCCGACGCCGAGGCCGCGCGCCACGAGCTCCCAGACGAAGAACGCGCCGAGTGTCATCGACAGGGACAGCTTGAGCTTGCGACGGCGGGTCACCCAGAGGCCCTATCGCGCCGCCGGAGCGCCGCGAGAGTGCCGGCCGCCGCCATCCAGAGGGCCGCGGGCGACCCCGCCCCGCTGGCACAGTCCCCGCAGGCCACAGACGCCGGCTCGTCGGCGGTCGCGGCGTTCCAGCCGGGGAGGGGGGTCGCGTAGTTGTGGGTGCGGGCGTTGTCGTGACCGAAGGTCGTCCAGCCGGCGCTGCCGCTTCGGGGCCCGTCCGTGTGCCACGCAAATAGCCAACCCGCCCGGCTTGCGACGACTATCTCCAGGGTGCCGTCCCCATCGAGATCACCGACGGATGGCGAGCTGAGCAGCCACTGCCCGGTGAGCTTGGGCCAGCCCGGCGGCTCGACACCGTCGGCGTTCCACGCGTGCAGGACAAATCCGCCGGAACCGGCGATGGCCTCCATCGCGCCGTCGCCGTCGAGGTCCACCACGGCGGGGTTTCCGAAGAACTGAAGGTCCTCGACCTGGCGCGGGAAGCCGGGGAGGAAGCTGCCATCCACGCCACTCCACGCCGCCAGCGCGTGATCGAAGTCGTAGCGCTGCCCGTCGTCCTCGGCCCCAGCCGCGTAGTCAAAACCCCCGGCCCCGTTGACGATGTCGGGCACGCCATCGCCGTCGAGGTCGCCGACCGCCGGCGAATTCATCAACGGCAGCATCACCGAGTCCGAGACGTTGCTGCCAGGACCGTAGCTTGCACGCCCAGATTTGGCGATGTACACCTCCTCGGCGGCGGCGTTGAGCACCATGACGTCCCCCGCCAATCCGTGGGTCACGATCTCCGGGGTGGAATCCCCGACAAGGTCCACCAGCGCGGCGCTGTTGGGCACGCCTTGGCCGACCATCGGCAGCACATCCACGTAGATACCGAAGATGCGCCTTGGCCAACCAGGAAGAATCTGGCCGTCACCGCTGACCGCGTACAAGAGCGCATGGGTGTCGTCGAGCGTCTCGTTGGTGCCGATGACCACGTCGTCGCGCCCGTCCCCATTGAGGTCGCCGAGGGCGGGGCTGGCGACGATGCGGCGGTCATCGAGCGCCGACTCCGACCATTTCAGGCGGACCGGGAAGCCCGCGGCATAGGCGCCGTCGTCTTTCCAGGCGTGCAGGAAGCCGTCGCCGCCGCCGATGACGATCTCCAGTCGACCGTCGCCATCCACATCCCCGAGCGCGGGGGTCGACAAGAAGCTGTCGGAGAGGCTGTCGTCCTCGGAGGTGCTGGCGATCTCGGTGGTGTGGACCGGGAAGCCTGCCCGCGGCGCGCCATCCGCACCAAAAACGTGTAGGGCGCCGCGAAAGCTCGCGACCACGACCTCGAGTGAACCGTCGCCATCGAGGTCGGCGACCGCAGGCGAGGCCGTTACCGGCGCGTAGATGTCGACGCCGACCGCCTGCCACGCGGCAGAGCCAAGGTGATTCGCCGGGTCCGCCGGATCGACCTCGGGGATGAGCTCGGTGTGCACGGGCCATCCGGGCATCTCACTGCCGTCGAACGTCAGCGCGTGAACCCACCCGTCGCTCCCCGCAACGATGATCTCCTCGGCGCCATCCCCATCGAGATCCGCCAGCGCCGTCGAGGCCTCGATCGAGGCGCCCAGGTCCAGCGGGAAGCCATCTACCCGATCGGGATCGGCGTCGAGGTAGACCGACATCCGCGCGGTGGTGCTGCGTCCCGAGGCGTCCGAGGCCAGCAGCCGCAGCTGCAGCGTGTTCGCGTTGACCGCCTCTTCGCGCTCGATCGGGTTGGCACCCTTGGCGTGATCTGCGAGTGGGCGCCACGTTTGCGGAAGGGTGAGGGTGCCCAGATGCCCGTCCGTCGCTCCGGTTCCGGTCGCGACCACTGTCCACTCCGAGGGCTCCAGGCCCATGCCCCACGACAGACTCCAGCTCACGATGGCCTCGCGCCCGGCCACGCTCCCCGAGATGGCGAGCTCGGCGTTGCCGCTGGGGTCGAGGATGTCGAACCACTGCGGGGAGGTGATCTCCGCGGTGGGTGGCACTGCCGTCGCGGCCGCCGCGAGGACGGCGGTCTCGGCGTTGATCCGGCCCCAACCGCTCCACGCGTCCCAGCCGGGCTTGGTGGGCCAGCGGGTGGGATCGTCGGGGAGCGCGATGTCGTCCGCTGTTCCGGACAGCAGAGCGTGAAGCTCGGCCGGCGCCGGCGTCCACCCGGCGTCGCGGGCGGCGCTCACGATGAGCCCGCTCACGCCTGAGGTCACCCCGGTTGCGCCGCTGGAGCAGTCCGTGCTCGATGCGCTCCCGTCCAGGCGCACGCCGTGGTTGGTGCAGTTGCTGTAGGCGACGAAACTGTCAGAGGCCTCGCGCGCCTCGCCCGAATGGACGATGGCGTGCACGTAGAAGGTGTGCGCCGCCAGCCCGGGCGGGTTGGGGTGGTAGGCGGTCTCGTCGGCGGCGCTGCCGATCATCAAAAGTCCGCGGTCCCAGGCCAGGTCGACCATGTCGTCGACGAAGCTCGGCTGTTGGACTGCGCCGACGGCCACCAGCGCGACATCCGCTTCCCGGTCGATGGCGAACGCGAGTCCCGCGCCGAACGCCGAGCCGTCGACGACGAAGCTGTCGCCCACCCGCACCGGCAGGATCGTGCAGTTCGGGCAGACGCCGACGTTCCCGCCGTTGTTGGCCTCGGCCGCGGCGTCGCGCGCCATCCCGGTGCCGTGACCGAAGCGCACGTCGTCATAGGGGTCGTTGTCGTTCCACAAGAAGTCCCAGCCGCAGATGTCGTCGATGTAGCCATCCGCATCGTCGTCGACGCCATCCGAGAAGGTCGCGATCAGATCGCTGGGATCGAGAATTCCGTCCGCCACGTCGACACCGGCGTCGCGCGCCACCCGCGAGTCGGCGGCCCAGTCGGCGATGGTCACCGCGCCGTCGCCGTTGTGGTCGGCGCTGGTCGCCCCCTCGGGAAGCGGCAGCTCCCCGGCGTTCAGGCGGAACTTCCGCACCAGGTCCTCTTCCTCCCAGTGCACGCCGGAGTCGATCACCGCGATGGTGACGTCGGCGCGCCCAGTCGTGACCCGGAAGGCCCGGTCGACAGACATTCCGCTGCCGCCCATGGCCAGCTCGGCCGGTTCGGTCGGAGGCATCCACGCCGCGGGGTAATAGCTGAGGTAGTTCCAGGCGTCGGCCATCTCGGCCGGGCAGAGCTCCGGGCGGTCCGGTTCGCCGCATTCGGCCTGCAGAGGGAGCGGGAATTCAGCGCGCGCCGTCGAGACGAGACCGAGGAGGAGCAGCATGCGCGCCTGCTAACGACGTCGCCCGAACGCGTCCCGCAAGGTGCCCGCTTCATCCAGCGTCGTCGTGAGCGGGCCCACGATCGCGGACTGCGGCGTCTCGGCGGCGAGGAGCTTTGCCGTCAGCGCCGGCGCCCCCGCTCCACGCACCTGAACCACCACGTTGCCGCGCCGCGCCACCACAAAACCGTCGTCGCCCACGGCCTGGTCCGCGCCCGGGATCACGAGGGCCGGCAGCCGCGCCTGCACCGTCGTGACCTGGAAGACGAAGTCCGCTTCCGCTGCGGTGGCATCGACGTTCCAGTGATGCAGCACCCATCCTCCCGGCGCGGTTGCACGCCAGGCGTCGTCGCTGTCGATGAAGGTGGGGACGCCCAACCCCAACGCGGTCCGGGCATCGGCGGTGAGGCCTGCGAACACGACATCGCCTGCGATGGCGCTCCCGAAGAACAGGCTCAGCAGCGTCAGCATCATCGGCCTCATTGGAGCGTCCCCTGGGCCTGGTAGGCGTACTCGGTGCGGGTCTTGGCGAGGCGTTCCAGGTACTCGTCGGCGTCGATCGCCTGCACCAGGAGCTCGTCGTGGGGGGCGCTGCCGGGGTCGGCGTCGCCGTCGAGCGCGAGGGTGGCGTCCCAGATGAGGTCGCTCTCGGGGCTCACCGACACCGCGTGGTAGCTGAACCCGCAGCCGCCGGGGCCAAACGGACAATGGGTGTAGTCGTCGCCGCCGATGGCGAGGATGTAGTTGAGATCGAAGTTGAAGCCGATGATGGCATAGTCGACGTCCGCGCCGAGCATGTTGCCGAACCCGACGATGATGCCGGCGCAGTCGGTGCAGTTCACCACCACCCCGTACTTGCGCGACAGGTACCCGCCCATGTCGAAGTTCGCCTTTTCCCAGTCGTTGCGGGCATAGGTGGTGTAGACGCTGGCGCCGTAGACGGTGTCGTACGACAGGCCATTGTCCTCGTAGACCCAGCGCACCAAGGCGTCGAGGACGGCATTTCGCTCGGCCGCGGTGCCCTCGAGCGCCCGGAGCGCGGGATCCACGGCATTCACCCAGGGGAAGTAGCGCTCGCCCTCGGCCTCCCAGGTGGGCCCGTCCAGCAGGCGGTAGATGCGCAGCGGCACGTCGAGCTCGTTGATCGTCCAGGACGCGCCGGCGTCATCCCGCGCAACCACTCGGAGACCGAGGGCCTCCTCCGAGACACCGACCGTCGCCGATAGGGGCTCATCGCGTTGCAGCGTGATCATGCCGCCATCCGCCGGCGCGCCGTCACCGAGCACCGTCCACCCCTCCGCCGCGACCTGGAGCCCGGCACCGGTCAAGTTGGCGGCGCCGTAGCTGCTGGTGTCGCCGAGCTGCACCGTGATGATGGGGCGGCTGTCGAAGGTGTAGGCCAGCGGCTGAGCGAAGTCGGACTCGGCGACCACGAGGTTGTCGCCGACCGGCGGGAGCGCCGTCGCCGCGCCTTCGATGTCGTCGATGGCATCTGCCGTGACGAAGGCGGCGTCGACGTCTTGGATGTGGCGGCGGCCCGACCAGTAGAGGGGCACCCGAGTGGCGGTTGTGCCGCCGTCGTCCTCGGCGTAGGCATTGACCAGCCCAGCGCGAACCATGACGAAGGGGTGCTCTCGTTGGTGCTCGTCGGCACCCACCACGAGGGTGTACGCGCCGGTCGTGGCGAGGGCACCGGCGTCGTCGCGCCCGTCCCAGCCCACGCCGGAAGCCACCTGTTTGCGGACGACCTCGCCATTTTCGTCAAGGATCCTACCCCCGGCCGCGGCGTCGGCGTCCTTGCCGGAGACGGTCCACGTCAGCGGGGTGGCCGACGCCGGGTCGAAGGCCGGCGCGGCCGCGAGGGTGACGTCAATCGACGGCGCGGGCTCAACGCCCACAGGGTCGTTTCCGGCGGACGGGCACGCAAGCAGGAGCCAGGGGAGCATCGTATTATAGCTAACCCATGACGTCACGGTGACGTGACGGCCCTACGATGGCGCCATGCACGTCGCCTCGGCCCGCCCCGAGAACCTCTTCCGCTCCGCGCACCACGCGCTGTCGTCGCTGGTGGTCATTCTGCTCCTCGAGCTGGCGCTCACCGAAAAGAGCGCGGTTGTCCTGGCCACGGCCTTCGCGGCGCTGGCGTGGACGCTGGAGCTTACGCGTCGACGGTTCCCGGCGTGGAACCAGGTGCTGATGCGCACCTTCGGCGGGGTGGCGCACAAACACGAGGCCACGGCGATCAACTCGGCCACCTGGATGTGCACCGGTCTGGCGCTCATCGCCCCCTTCTTCGCGTTGCCCACCCTGGCGCTCGCGGTCGCCAGCATCGGCTTCGGGGACCCGGCGGCGGGATTCGTCGGGCGTCGTTTCGGTAGGATCAAGCTGGTGCATGGGCGGTCGCTCGAGGGGACCATCGCCTACGCGGTGGTGGCGTTCCTGTCTGGTTGGGCGATCCTCTCCATTTGGCATCCGAGCCTCGGTGGGCGCGGGATCATCGCGGCGGCCGTTGCGGCGATCACCGGGGCGATCGTCGAGCTCTTCTCCAGCCGCATCGACGATAACTTCGCGGTGCCGATCCTGACGGCAGCGGCCGTCGGCGTCGTGCTTCAGGGCGGTGGGGCGTGGATGGTGGGGTAGCAGGAAGGTAGGCTCTCCCCATGCTCCTCCTCCTCCTCGCCTGTGAGCCCGACCCCGGCGATCCGCTTGTCTATGCGTTCCCCGAGGGCTTCCGTTGGGGCGCCGCGGGCGCCGCGCACCAGATCGAGGGTGGCAACACCAAAAACAACTGGTTCCAGTTCGAGACGCTCCCCGAGTTTGACGGCAAGACGGCGGAGCCGTCGGGAGCGGCGGTGGACGGCTATGCCCGCTACGAAGACGATGCGGACCTGCTTGTAGAGCTGGGCGCCGACATCTACCGGCTGTCGATCGAGTGGAGCCGCGTCGAGCCGGCGCGGGATGTGTGGGATGAGGCGGAGTGGCAGCACTACCGGGATGTCCTGGAGGCGCTGCGGGCCCGCGGTATCGAGCCGATGGTGACGCTCCACCACTTCACCGAGCCGATCTGGATGCAGGACCTCGCCGACCTGGACTGCGCTGCCGGGCCGACGGACGCCAACCTGTGTGGGTGGACCAACCCGGCGGTGCCTGAGGAATTCGCGGAGTTCTCCGGCGAGGCGGCGGCGCGGTTCGGCGACCTCGTGGACGAGTGGAGCACCTTCAACGAGCCCGGCGGCTACCTGCTGTCCGGGTACCTGGGCGGGGCCTTTCCGCCCGGGCAGCTCAACATCTCGGTCAGCGCGGTCACCGAGCAGGTGATTCCGGTGGCGGTGGGTATGTTGAATGGGCACGCCGCGGCCTACGCCGCCGTACACGCCGCGGACGTCGCCGATGCCGATGGCAACGGGGTCGCAGCGAGTGTCGGCTTCACCAATTCCATCCAGTGGATCGTCCCGGTCGACGAAGCCAACGCCGATGACGTGGTGGCGGCCGATCGCATCCGCGCCCTGTACGGCTACATCTTTTCCGACGGGGTGATCTCAGGCCTGCTGGACCGCGATCTGGACGGTGTCCCCGAGGAGGCGCACCCCGAGTGGGCGAACACCTGCGATCTGTTGGGCTACCAATATTATTTCCGGATGTACGTGAAGGCGCTCCCTGGCTTCCCGCCGATTGACGCGGTGCCATGTGAGGCCTCGACCCTGGAGATCCTTGGCATGGACCCCGCGACCTTCGGGTGTCCCACCCCCCATCCCGACGACGTCACCCAGATGGGCTACGAGCACTACGCGCCGGGATTGGGGCTACTGGCACCCGCGCTCGCCGAACGGTACCCCGGGACGCCGCTTCGGGTGACCGAGGCCGGAATCGGCACGACGACCGGGCGTCGCCGCGCCGAGAACATCGTGCGACAGCTCGCTGGCCTCTCCGGCGCAATCGACGCGGGCGCCCCCGTCGACGGCTACATCCACTGGTCGCTCACCGACAACTTCGAATGGGCCGAGGGCTTCCGCCCCCGCTTCGGCCTGTGGTCCGTCGATCTCGACACCTTCGCGCGCTCCCCCACCGAGGGCGCCGACGTCCTCCGCGGCATCATCGCCGACAACGGCATCCGCCAGAGCGTCTGGGACGAATACGGGCAGGGCGAACACCTGAGCCCGGGGGAGTAGCCGAGGCCGCCGCTTCGGGCGCCGCGCTCCTGGCACCGGGTTTGCAGCGCAGCGGGACATCGAGGTCCCCATGCCCCTGCTTTTCCTGCTCGCGTGCGCCCGCGCACCGGACTGGACCTGCGGGTGGTGCACGGGCGGCCGGGCGCCTGGCGGGTGTGGACGGCGTTGGGGTCTGACCTGCCGGTCGGGGTCTCGTCCCACGCGGAAGCCAGGGCCAGCCTTGGCTTTCTCATCGTACGTTGACGGTGTGCGTTTCCGCACTGGCGCGCTGTGCGTTCTGGCCCAGCAGGAGCCGCCAGTCTCGGTGAAAAACGCACGGTGGCTCAACCAACCAGAAACGGGGGAAAGGGCTCGCCGCCCTCTCCCCCTACCGCGCCATTCCCTCCGGCCTCCAAGCTTCGCTTTCCGGCCTCCGGCGCCCGACGCGTTGGATGACGCGCCGCGCGTGGCGCTCTCCCCCTCACCGCAGTCCCCCATGCCGCTGGGCGTTTCATGGCTCGTGGAGCCGACCTGCGGGCGGCATGGGGAACTATCCGTAGACAACCTTGCTGGCACGGCGGTTGCAGTGAGGCGGGGCAGCCCCCAACCAGGAAAAGAACTGATGCTCCCCTCCCTGCTCCTCACGCTCTCGGCCTGCCAGACCGCGGACGCACCCACACCGACAGCTTCGGCAGGCGGCGCCGACGAGGGCCTCGCTGGCATCATGACCGCGCGCGGCCTCACCGAGGATGACGTCCTGGCGGCGGCGAAGACCTACACGCCCACCGGGAAGCTCGACGAGTACGTGATCTTCGCCTCCGGCGGCCACGGCGGCAACATCATCGTGATCGGCGTGCCGAGCATGCGCATCCTGAAGTACATCAGCGTCTTCGGCCCCGAGCCCTGGCAGGGCTACGGCTACGGCGGCCTCGGCGACGACGTGCTCTACAACCAGGGCAGTCAGGGCGGCAAGGAGATGACGTGGGGCGACGTCCATCACCCCAATCTGTCGGAGACCGGCGGGGAGTACGACGGGAACTACCTGTTCCTCAACGACAAGGCCAACGCCCGGGTCGCGGTCATCGACCTGCGTGACTTCATGACCAAGCAGATCGTCGCCAACCCGCTGGTCATGTCCGACCACGGGGGTGCCTTCGTCACCCAGAACACCGACTACGTCATCGAGACCAGCCAGTACGCGGCGCCGCTCGGTGGGGCCTACTCTGGGTTGGACAACTACGAGGCCGAGTATCGCGGAGCCGCGATCTTCTGGAAGTTCGACAAGCAGAAGGGCCGCATCGACCAGGCCCAGAGCTGGGCGATCGAGCTGCCGCCCTACGCCCAGGACCTCGCCGACGCCGGCAAACTGGCCAGCGACGGCTGGGTCTACATCAACTCCTGGAACACCGAGATGTCGGCCGGGAGCGAGGGCAAGGGCAAGCCCTTCGCCGAGTCCGGCGCGTCGCAGAACGACATGGACTACATGCACATCATCGATTGGAAGAAGGCGGAGACCCTGGTCGCCGCCGGCAAGACCAAGACGATCAACGGCATTCGCGTCATCTCGCTGGCCGATGCCGCCGCGGAGCACGTCCTCACCTTCGTCGGCGAGCCGAAGAGCCCCCATGGATGTGACGTCACCCCTGACGGCACCGCGGTCGTCGTCGGTGGCAAACTCGATACGCACGCGACGGTCTACGACGTCGCGAAGATGAAGGACCTCATCGCCAATGGGCAGTTCGTCGGGAAGGACAAATTTGGCGTCGACATCCTCGACTTCCAGGCGTCGATCCGCGGCCAGAGGGAGGTCGGCCTCGGTCCGCTGCACACCGTGTATGACGACAAGGGCTACGCCTACACGTCGGTCTTCCTCGACAGCACGGTCGTGAAGTGGAACTGGAAGAACCTTGAGGAGCCAATCGAAGCGCTCGGTGTCCAATACAACATCGGTCACATCACCGCGGCGGAGGGCGACACGATTTCGCCGGACGGCAAGTACGTCGTCGCGATGAACAAGATGTCGCAGGACCGCTACGTCAACGTCGGTCCACTCCTGCCGCAGAGCTTCCAACTCATCGACATTTCCGGGCCCACGATGAAGGTCATCTACGACCTGCCGCTGCCCCTGGGCGAGCCCCACTACGCCCAGATGATGAAGGCCGACAAGCTGCACACCATCACCGCATACACGCCCGCTGGCACCAACCCCTACACCGACGAGAAGTCCACCGCCGCGGTGGCCTCCGGTGAGGAGCGCATCGAACGGAACGGCAAGCAGGTCGACGTGTACATGAGCGTCATCCGCTCGCACTTCACCCCCGACATGATCGAGGTGAATCAAGGCGACACGGTGACCCTGCACCTGACCTCGATGGAGCAGGCGCTGGACCAGACCCATGGGTTTGCGATCGACATGTACAACGTCAATGTGTCGATGGAGCCTGGCAAATACGAAGAGATCACCTTTGTAGCGGATCGTGCGGGAGTCTTCCCCTTCTACTGCACCGAGTTCTGCTCGGCGCTTCACCTCGAGATGATGGGGTACTTCCTCGTCAAACCCCAAGGGAGCTGACATGAGAATGTTCGCGCTGATGCTGATGACCCTCACGGCGTGCGCCGAGACCCCGAAGGAGGCCACGGCCGCCGTGGCCGCTGCCCCCGCAAAGCCTGCTACCGCCGCTCCAGAAGCGGCATCGGCCCCCGTTGGACCCGACGGGCCCGAGGGCATCAAGGTGCCTCAGCTCGGCGCCCCATCGACCGAGGTGGCGACCATCGCCGCGGGCGAGAGGGTGTTCGCTGACCGGGGCTGCGGCGGCTGCCACAAGTTCGGCTCCAAGCTCGTCGGGCCGGACCTCACCGGGCTCTTCGCGCGGCGCAGCGTGACCTGGGTCGCCCGGATGGTCAGCGACCCGGCGGTGATGGTGAAACAGGACCCGCAGGCCAAGGCGATGTTCCGCTCGCTGATGGTGGAGATGCCCAAGCAGAACGTGCCCGAGGCCGACCTGGCGCCGCTTTTGGCGTACCTCAAGGCCCAGGGGGGATGAGATGGAACGCCGCAACCCAGCGCGCTGGTGGTTTTTCGCCGTAGGCTGCGCGGCAGCGGCGTGCTTCGTCGGCTCGTGGTTCTTGCCATGGTGGACGTTTCGGCTCTTCGCACCGCAATACCCGGCGGGGCTCGAAGTGATCGTTCACTTGACGGGTGTCGTGGGTGACGTCGCGGAAATCAACACCATCAATCACTACATCGGCATGCACTCCCTCAGCGATGCGGCGGCCCTCGAGCGCGCCGCAAGCCCCTGGCTCATCGGCCTCGTTTCTGCCGTTGTGGTCGGGGCGGCAGCCCTTCCGGGCCGCAAGCGGAATTGGTTTGCGCTCGCCGCAGCCGCTGGCCTCCCGGTCGGCTTCGTGCTCGACTTCAGCTACTGGATGTACCAGTCGGGGCACGACCTCGACCCGCGCGCCCCGATCCGGCTGAAGCCCTTCATGCCCGCGGTGCTCGGCGACGGGAAGGTCGGGCAGTTCCTCACCGAGGCCGCGCCCGCCGCAGGGTTCTGGCTGGCCCTCTTCGGTGTCGCCATCCTGGCGATCGCGACGTGGCGATGGACCTCGCGCCTCGGCGTCGTCGTCGCCCCCGCCGAGGTCGTCCAGCCGGCGCTGCTCCGGCGTGGAGCATGACGCTCTTGTGGACGCTCGCGCTGGCGGGCGAGCACGACGCGGCTGCGCCGGCGCCGCTGGAGGTGTCGCTCGCCGACCGCATCCCTGCAGGGCCCCCGCTCACGGTCGAGGTGGGCGCCGGCACCGACGTCAACGCGGTGATCGCGACGTTGCCTGCCCACAGCACGCTGCGGCTGCTGCCTGGGGAGCATCGTGGCCCCCTGCGCATCGACCGGCCCCTCACCCTGGTCGGTCCCGCGCGCCTCGTCGGCCCCGGCCGCGGCTCGGTCGTGCTCGTCGGGGCTCCAGACGTGACGCTCCGCGACCTGGAGATGACCGGCAGTGGGCTCGACGCCACCGCTGGGGATGCCGGAGTGGTCGTCGGTGCCGATCGCGCGACGATGGAGCGGCTGACCATCCGGGACACCTTCCTCGGCATCGACCTTCGGCGCTCCAGCCATTCGGTCATTCGCGACTGCCACATCGCCGGGCGGCTGGACGGTCCGATCGGGACGCATGGCGACGGCATCCGCCTCTGGGAGTCCGATCACAACGAGATCGTCGGCAACCGCCTCGACCACGTCCGCGACATGGTCGCCTGGTACAGCGAAGAGAACACCTTCGCCGACAACGTCGTCGAGAACTCCCGCTACGGCCTGCACCTGATGCACGCCGAGGGCAGCCGGCTGACCGGAAACCGCTTCACGGACAACGTGGTGGGGGTCTTCGTGATGTACAGCCGGGACGTCACCGTCGAGGGAAATCTCGTCGTGGGCTCGAACGGTCCCGCCGGCATGGGCATCGGCATCAAGGAGAGCGATGCGGTGACGGTCACGAAAAACCGCTTGCTGGCGTCGACCCTCGGGCTGTACCTCGACAGCACGCCCAACCGGCCCGACAGCTTCGCCACGATCCACGACAACCTCATCGCCTACGACCACATCGGCGTCCGCTTCAACGGGGTCCGGGCCGGCGCCAGCTTCCAGGGCAACGACCTCCACGAGAATCACATCCAGGTGGCGGTGGACGGCGGGGTGCAAGCCGGCGCCGCCAGCTTCGTCGGCAACCGATGGAGCGACTACACCGGCTACGATCTCGATGGGGACGGGATTGGAGACCTGCCCTATGCGCCTCGGTCGTTGGCCCGGAGCGTGGTGCAGCGCCGGCCGGCCGCCGCGTTCTTCGATGGTACACCCGCCGCCGCGCTGCTCGATCTGCTCGCCGCGGCCTTCCCGATGTGGATGCCCCCGCCCCTGGTCACCGACGCCTCGCCGCGCATGGGCGGCGTGGTGGGCCTGTGACCCCGGCGATCGAGGTTCGTGGAGCGCGCAAGGCCTACGACGGCCGGCAGGTGCTCCGCGGGGTTGACCTGACGGTCGCGCCCGGCGAACGGGTGGCGCTGGTGGGTCCGAATGGCTCCGGCAAGACCACGCTGATGCGGGCCATCCTCGGCATGGTCCGCGCCGACGGCTGGATCCGCGTCGGCGGGGCGGACCCGTGGCTCGACCACGCCGCCGCGCTGCGCGACGTCGCCTATGTTCCGCAGCGGGCGCCCGCGCTGGCTGCGCCGATTGGCGAGCTGGTCACGACCTGGGCCACGGTACGCGCGGTTCCAGAGTCGACGCTCCGCGCGTCGGGGAAGGACCTTGGACTCGATATCGATGCGCTCGCCAAGGTCCGGTTCACGGCGCTGTCGGGCGGCATGCAGCAGAAGCTGCTCGCCGCGATGGCCCTGGCCTCGGGAGCCTCGGTCTTGTGCTTCGACGAGCCCACCGCCAACCTGGATCCGGCGGCGAGGAGGGTGTTCCTCGACGCGCTGGCCACCCGAACGCCGGCACCGACCATCCTGTTGTCCTCTCACCGGATCGAGGAGCTGCGCGAGCTGGTGGATCGGGTGATCGTGCTCGCCGACGGCGAGGTCGCTTTCGACGGCCGCCTGGACGTCTTCCTCGCCGACCCCGAGCTGGCCAACGCGGTCGGCCTGGACCCCGACCCCCTCCGGAGGCGCCTCGCATGAGCATCCTGATTTTCCTCGCCTGCGCGAAAGACCCCAACGCGCCGCCTGAGATCGCCTACGATCTTGCGGCCTGTGCCGACTGCGGAATGTTGGTCAGCGACCCGACCTACGCGTCGGCGCTGGTGACCAAGGACGACATCACCCTCGCGTTCGACGATCCCGGCTGTCTGTTCCACTACATGGTGCAGAAGGCGCCCGCCGTCCGAGCGATGTGGTTTCACGACGGCGCCCAGGACCGATGGCTCCGCGAGCACGATGTCGCCTTCGCGCCAGGGGCGAACTCGCCGATGGGGAGCGGCTTGCGTCCGGTGCCCGTGGGCACACCTGGCGCGCTGACCGTCGGCGAAGCCTCCACCCGCGCCCTGTCGCCATGAGCGGCGCGCTCCTTCGCCTCGAAGCGCACGGAGTCGTCCGGGCGCGCTGGTTTGCGGCCTCGGTGACGCTGTCTGCGCTCCTGGTGGCCTTCTTCCTCGTGGTCGCCGCGCGGGAGAGCGCCGTCCTGGGGTTCACCGGCTTCGGCAAGGTGATGGCCGGTGTCGTGCAGGTGTCGCTTTTGCTGGTGCCCCTTTTGGCCCTCGCCAGCACCGCGCAGGCGGTCACCGCGGCGAGGCAGGCGGGCGTGCTCGAGTGGTACATGGCTCAGCCGTTTTCGCGCGACGCCTGCTTCCGCGCGCTCTTCTTGCCCCGACTGTGTGCGCTGATCCTTCCCATCGTCGGGAGCATCGTGGGGCTCGCTGCGGCGGCTGCGGCGCTGGGCCAGCCGGTGCCGGTCCGGCTGGTCGCCGTCTTCTTGACGGTCCTCGTCGGACAGGCGTTGGTGTTTGGCGCGATCGGCATGCTCCTGAGCACCGTGGCGCGCGCGCCCGAGCAGGCGCTTTTGGCCGCCATCGGCGTGTGGATGGCGACCGCAATCCTCGTCGACTTCGTGCTCCTGGGCGTCATGCTCCGCTGGAACCTGCCCCCGATGGCGGTCTTCTTGCTCGCCGGGCTCAATCCCCTTCAGGACGGGCGAATCGCCGTGTTGGCTGCCGTGGATCCGCAGATGGGTGCACTTGGCCCCGTGGGTACGTGGGCCGTCTCCACGCTCGGCGCCGGACACACGCTCGCCGCCGCCGTGAGCTGGCCGTTCCTGCTCGCAGTGGCGTTCAGCGCGCTCGCCCGGCGGGAGTTCCTCCGCCGGGACGTGCTGTGAACGCACTCACTTCGCGGGCGGCAGCAGCAGCTTGTCCACCACGTGGACCACCCCGTTGACTACTACGAGGGCCTGGGCGAGGTGGTGGCGCGCTTGCTCCCGGTTGAACGCGCGGTCCGGCGGGTCGAGGCGCGGGTCGCGACGGCGCTGGTTGCGGACGAGGCGCCGACGCTGCAGTGAGCGCGCTCCCGTCCGGGCGCGGCACCGGGCGGAATCGCGCAGGGCCTGTGTGGGCCCACCCAGCTCCGCGGCGTCACCCCGGAAGCATGCGTCGGATCCGGACTACCGCCGCCGCCATGCCCAGCGCATCCCGTCCCACACGCACGCGCGAATCGGCGTCGTGCGTCCACACCACCGGCACCTCCTCCACGCGGAGCCCGGCGAGCTGGGCGCGTCGGAGCACCTCCACGTCGAAGGCCCACCCCGTCGTCACCAAGGCGCCGAAGAGCTCCCTGGCCACGTCACCGCGGAAGGCCTTGAAGCCGCACTGGGAATCCTGAAGCCCCGGGAGGGCCATCGCTCGGACCCAGGCGTTGAAGGCTCGTCCGAGCACGTGGCGATGGCGGGGCTCTCCCAGTCGTCGTGAAGCGGCGCCCTCGCGGGTGGCGACGAGCACGTCGGCGACGGGAGCCCGCGGCGGCAAGAAGTCGAGTACACCTTCGGGCGGGACCGACCAGTCCGCGTCAGCGAAGCACACCCACGCCGCTTGCGACGACAACACTCCCGCGCGCACGGCGCCGCCTTTGCCGCGGTGAGGTCCCGTCTCCACGCGGACGTGAGCGCGTTCTGCCGCGAGCGCGGTGAGGAGGGCCAGGGTGTCGTCGGTCGATCCGTCGTCGACCAGCACCACATCGGTCACGATGCTCGGCAGACGGTCGATGCCCGCGAAGGTCGTGGCCAGCCTTCGGGCTTCGTTGAAGCAAGGGATGACGAGCGTGACCTCGGGCGTCGGCATGCGGTGCGAGCTTAGCGCGGCGGGTGGCTCCCCAACCATGCCGCGTCGGGACCTCGCGGGGGTGGGAACTGGGTGATCAGTCTCGACGAGCGTCCGCGCGGTATCCGGGCTGGCACGCTCCTTGCTCTGACTACTTGAGAGGATCGATCCCATGGCGACGACGACCATCGCGCTGCTTGCGCTGATGCCCCTGCTGGGATGCCTGCCGAAGGGCAGCCGTCCGCACGACATGGGGGAGGCCGCACACGAGGCTGAAGCCGCCACCCACGACGAAGAGGCGGCGGCGCACGACTCGCAATACGACCCAGCCGCAAGGGAGACGTACTCCACCTGCGGCTCCAACGGGCGGCACCGCTACGCGGGCTGCTGGACCTCGGTGACCAACCCCACGCAGGAACACCTCCGCGCCGCCGAGAGTGAGCGCAAGGCGGCGACGGCGCATCGCGAGGCCTCCCGCGCGCTGGCGCGCGCCGAAGACCGTGCCTGCCTGGGGATTTCCCCCGACGACCGAGACATGAGCCCCTTCATGCATGTAGAAGACATCGTGAGTGTCGAGCCGCACCTTCGGACGAGGAGTGGTGGTAAGGACGGTCCGAACACCACGATCGACGGCGCCACGATCACTTTCCTCGCCGTCCCGGGGATGACGACCGAGTGGCTGCAACGCGTGGTGGATTGCCACGTCGCCCGGAACGCAGTGCTCGGCCACGACCTGCCCGAGATGTACGCCTGTCCGCTGGTCCCGAAGGGTGCGCAAGCGCAGGCGCGTTCCACAGGCAACGGGTTCGCAGTGGACGTCTGGTCGTCCCGAGCAGAAACCGGCGAGGACATCCTGTCGCGTGCACGCCGCCTGGTGCCGCCCGCCAGCGTCGCCCAGTAGTCTTCGGGCACAGCACGGTCGAGCCCGGGAACGTCGATGAGCGCGGGGTCGCAGCGGCGCTGCCGGCCCCGGGCGGGTCAGCGTGTGGAGCTCGGATGAGCGCGGGGCGAGTCCGCCGGCTGGTTGGTGTCGCGGGAGCTGGCGGCGCTGGCGACCCAGCTTGCCGCGGAGCTGGAGCGCGGCGAGACGGCGTCGAAATGATGTGGCAGCCGGTCGTTCTGATGGGTGGATGTCAGTGGCGCGCCGGGACGAAGCGGCCGGACGCAGTCCGCCAGTCGGCGAGACCCGGTCCAAGCTGCGCCGAAAGCGGGCCGAGCGCCCGGCTGAGGCGCTCCGGCGTGCCGACGTCGGTCCAGCCCAGCCCCGGCGCCGCAAGCACCAGCAGGCGGTCGATCGCGCGCGCCAGCACCGCGCTCGAGAAGTTCGACGCCGGCAGGACCTCGTACAGGGCCGTCAGGCGCGCCGCGCTGCCCCGCGCCTCGCCGCCCCGCGCTTCCACCATCGCACGCCACCAACCAGGCGCCCAGGTGGCGAAGAGCTCCGCAAAGGTGAGCGCCTGGCCCGCGAGCATGAAGGTGTTCAACAAGGCGCCCCCGTCGAAGAGCGCCGTGGCCTCTTCGACAGGCGGCTTCTCGCGGAAGGAAGACACCTGGTGGACGCCTCCGCGGGAAGGACCGGGCACGACCCAGCCGTAGCCTTCTTCTGACGCGGTGGGGACGGCACCCAGGAGGGTCACGTGCTCCGGCGCCGCGGCCACCGAGGCCAGCGCGCCGAGGAGGGCCTTGGTCGCTTGCGTCTCGTCCGCGACGTGGTGATCGGAGGGGAGCACCAGCAGTTGGGCCTCCGGATCGACGCCGAGGATGCGCAAGAGCGGCAAGAGCAGCCCCGGCGTGGTGTCGAGGTTCCGGGGTTGCATGACCAGGGCAGCCCGGCCGAACTCGGCGAGGCTCTGTTGGGCCTCCCGCTCCCAGGGCTCGGTGGCAATGACCACCACCCGATGTTCCGGCACCACCCGGAGCGCCCGGCGGATCGTGCGCGCGAGCAGCGTGCCCTCGCCATCGAAGTCACAGAACTGCTTGGGACGGGCGTAGCCGTACCGAGCAATCGACGCGGCGTGGAGCCGCATGCCGTCACCGCCTGCAAGGATCACTGCCCAGGTCTGTCCCATGCTGACTCCCGTGTTCACCTCTGTGGGCAAGCACGATTCGTGCCAGGCCGGGACGCGCTTGCTGCTACGCTGGGGCAGCGAGGTCTCCATGTCCGTCCGCGTGCTTCCCGGTCTCCTGCTCCTGCCCCTCGTCGTCGGCTTCACCACCTGCAACCCAGGCGACGACGAGGACAGTGACACCGACCCGGCGGCGGAGCCCCGGTGGTTCCACACCTGCGGCGACCCCGTGTGCAGCGAGTACTCCGGCCCCACCGAAGGGGTGGCGTTGTGCACGTCCGAGGCGGTGGGCGAAGGCTGCTCGGAGGAGGGCGCGACCTGCGATCCCGAAGACAGCTGCAACGCGATGCTGACCTGCGCGACTGAGGACCCGACCCAGCAGACCGGCGGCTGCCCGATCTCGCGCCGCGCCTACAAGCACGACATCCGCTACCTGTCAGACGCGGAGCGGGCGGCGGCCGCGGCCCAGGTGCTGGAGATGCCGCTCGCGACCTGGGCCTACAACCACGAGCCGGCGGGTCAACGCGCACACCTCGGGTTCATCATCGACGACCTCAGCGCCGCGAGCCCCGCGGTGGCGGCCGATGGCAACCACGTCGATCTGTACGGCTACACCAGCCTGACGGTCGCCGCCGTGCAGGGTCAGGCGGTGCAGCTCCAGGCAGCCGAAGCCCGGATCGCCCGGCTGGAGAGCGAGCTGGCGGAGCTCAAGGCGCTGATCCGGGCGCGGTGAGGGGCCCGGCACGCTCCTTGCATGTGAACGGCACAGGAGAATCCTGATGCCCACGCCCGCTGAATCCCACGCGCCCGACCTCCATCCCATCCGCCAGCTTCGCGACGAGGTGCGGCTCCAGCTTCACCTCGCGAACGCCGAGATCCAAGAGGAGTGGCAGCGCGTCGAGGTCAAGTGGAACCGCTTGGAAGGCGAGTTCGAGCGCCTGAAGGACCGAGCCGCCCGTCCGACCCGAGCAATCGGCCACGGCTTCGACACGCTCGCGCACGAGGTGGCCGAGGGCTATCGGCGGGTGGGCGCGGCGCTGCGCCGCCCGGTGTGAATCACCCGGGCGTCACCCGCGCCGACAGCTGCGACGGGCTCACCCGCCGCAGTGAAGGAACGGGGAGGTCCCCAACCAGGCCGCGTCCGGGTACCACGCCACCACGAGCTGCCCACCCGCGATCGCGGGCACGACCGAGGCGGCGACGGCATCCGGCAGCGCGGGACAGCCCCAGCTGCGGCCGGCGCGGCCGTGGCGCTCGATGAAGCTGTCAGAGAGGTAGTCGGCCCCGTGCATCACGATGGCGCGGGCGCGGGCGGCGTCGTTGAACCCGGGCTCGAGCCCGTCCAGCCGCAGTGACAGCCCGTGCTGCCCCTGGTACGTCTCCGCGGTGCGGAAGACGCCGAGGCTGCTCTGGAGGCTGCCGGGGCGGTTGGAGAACGCGGTCGCGGCGTCCTCACCGGTGTTTTTGCCGTGGGCCACACGGGAGTGGTACAGCACCGCCCCGTTGCCGACGTCCAACACCCAGAGTCGAGGGCTGGTGGACGGGAGGGAATAGTCGATGAGCGTCACGAGGCGCGCGTCGACGGCAACCTGCCGGACGGCGGCGCAGTGGGTGACGGAACGGACGACCTCCATGAGCTGTTCGGAGGGCATGTCGTGGAGCACGGGGCGACGGTACAGCCGGGTCGGCTACGCGCGCAAGGGGCGAAATCGCCCAGGTCGCGCCGCTGGCACAACCGTTGCAGCGGAACTGCGGGAGGTTCTCCATGCTCGTACCAGTCCCGACCACCGGCTCGCTCCGCCGCCGAAACACCGCGGCCGCCGTGATCCTCGTTTCCATCGTCGCGCTGCTGTCGCCCTGCTCTCCACGGGGTTGCCCGGAAAAGACCCACCCGCCCGAGTTCCCCCCGATTTCGGCGCCAGAGGTACGCTGACGGCCAGCGGTGGTGGCGCCGCCGTCGAGGCTACGGGAGTAGCCGGCACCGGTCGTGAGCGGCCGAAGAGCTGCGCCAAGACAATCATTCTGAGTGTGCCAAAACGCTCATTTTGAGAGTGAGCACCCCACCTGCCGCCCTCGGCCGTGCTTTTCCGCCCCCGGCACGCGATGTGCTGTGTCCCACGGCATGCGCATGACTTTTTTGGGCGGTGCTGGCACCGTCACCGGTTCCAAGACCCTCGTTGAGGCCGCGGGCGGCGGAATCCTGATCGACTGCGGGCTCTTCCAGGGGCTCAAGGAGCTGCGGCTTCAGAACCGGGCCCAGCCTCCGGTCGGTCCGCGCGCGCTCAGCTCGGTGATCCTCACCCACGCCCACATCGATCACAGCGGCTACCTCCCCGCGCTCGTCAACGCCGGCTTCAGGGGCCCGGTCTACTGCACCGAGGGCACCGCCGACCTGTGCCGGGTTCTGCTCCCGGACGCGGGGCACCTCCAAGAAGACGACGCCCGCTTCGCCAACAAGCGGGGCTTCAGCCGGCACCACCCAGCGCTGCCGCTGTACACGCGCCAGGATGCCGAACGGTGCTTGGAGCTTTTGACCCCCGTCGCGTACGGGGTGCCCTTCGTCCCGCTGAGCGGGGTCACGGCGGTCTTGCGACGGGCCGGCCACATCATCGGGGCCGCGCGGGTCGAGCTTGACGGGGAGGGCCACCGCGTCGTTTTCTCGGGGGACGTGGGCCGGCCGGTCGATCCCATCCTGCTGCCGCCCGACCCGCTCACCACCGCCGACACGATCGTCGTCGAGTCGACCTACGGCGACCGCAAGCACGAGGACACCGATCCCGCAGCGGAGTTGGCCCTGGCGATTGGTCCGGCGTTGGCGCGGGGCGGCGTCGTGATGATTCCCGCGTTTGCCGTGGGGCGGGCGCAGACGCTCTTGCACCTTATGGCTCAGCTGTTCGCGGACGGGCGCCTCCCCAGCGTCCCGGTGTACCTCGACAGTCCCATGGCCATCGACGCCACCGACATTTTCCGCCGCCACGTGGTGGACCACCGCCTCGACGCCGCCGCCTGCGCGTCGATGTGTGGACTCGCGACCTACGTCCGCAGTCCGGAGGCCTCCAAGGCGCTCAACCACTCGCAAGGCCCGATGATCATCATCGCCGGGAGCGGCATGGCAACGGGGGGGCGAATCGTCCACCACCTGGAACAGCGTGGGCCGGACCCCAAAAACGCGGTGCTCTTCGCGGGGCGCCAGGCGGCGGGCACGCGTGGGCACTCGCTCCAGAACGGGGCGGAGGGCCTGAAGATCCACGGGCAGTGGGTGCCGATCCGCGCCGAGCGCCTCCGCGTCGACAGCCTCTCGGCGCACGCCGACGCCGGTGAGCTGCTCGACTGGCTGGGGACGCTGTCGTCGCCGCCGTCCCAGGTGTTCATCAACCACGGCGAGCCCGCCGCGTCCGACGCGTTGCGGGTGCGCATCCGCGACCGCTTCGGCTGGGAGGTGGCGGTGGCCCGGGCGGGTCAGCGCGTGGAGCTCGGGTGAGTCACTCATGCCGCGTTCCGCAGCTCCCAAAGCCATGAAACGCCCTGCGGCATGGGTGACGCCAAGGTGGGGGAGAGTCGCCCGGCGGGCGGGTTATCCAACCCGCCCGCCGCCGCAGGCCGGAAAGCGTAGCTTGGAGGCCGCAGGGTAGGCGACGGTAGGGGGAGGACGCGGCGAGCTCATGCTTGATCACAACCGGGAACTTTCCTGTTCGGTCATGGGTTCTTCGAGCCATGCCACCCAAAATGCGACACCCCACGGGGCCATGCCACCCGATTTGCGACATGCTTGCGATCCGCGGCGTC
>CANLGL010000040.1 GCA_947490345.1 Deltaproteobacteria bacterium | reverse complement strand
GCCGCGGATCGCAAGCATGTCGCAAATCGGGTGGCATGGCCCCGTGGGGTGTCGCATTTTGGGTGGCATGGCTCGAAGAACCCATGACCGAACAGGAAAGTTCCCGGTTGTGATCAAGCATGAGGCGGCGAGCGTCCTCCCCCCGAGTTTGTTGATAGTCTAGGACCGTTCCCCAGGGGTGCCTCGTGCTTCCGATCCTCGCCATCGTCGCCATCGGTACCGCATGGGCGGGCTCCTGCAAAGACGTCGACATCTCCGTCAAGAACGACACGGGGGTCACCGTCGACGCAAAGAAGATCGAGTACAAGACACTCGAAGATGGCACGTGGCGCACAGAGTTGTTCTCGAACACCTTCGTCACCACGGGCACCACGGGAGTCGTGGCCACGAGCCAGAACCTCCAGTACATCGAGGGGCAGACGATGACGCACATCAAGCTGCACTTCAACATCTTCTGCCCCAAGCCCGGCGGGGGGACGGACGTGATCGCCCTGACGCACACCGACACCACCTTTGATCAAGCCCAGTGCAACTCGAATTCCGGGAAGACGTACCGCGTGGACCTCCCGGCGAACGCTGCCGGGTGCTGAAGGGTTCGCCGCGACGTGTATACTCCCCCCATGCGCGCCCTCCCCCTTTCGGCCCTGCTTGGTCTGCTTTTCACCGGTTGCGTCGTCGTCGACGCGGCCTCCGACAAGGACTCCGACGCCGTCATCGAGGGCAGTGACGAGGACGGCGACGGCTACCTGATTCCCGATGGAGACTGCGACGAAACAGATGCCACCATCCACCCCGGCGCCATCGAAGTGTGCGATGGCATCGACAACAACTGCGACGGCCTCATCGACGAGGGCCTCCAAACCCCCTTCTGGCCCGACACCGACGGGGACGGCTACGGCGATGACGCCGCGACGGCGCTCGACGCGTGTGAGCCGCCCGATGGCTTTGTCGAGCAGGTCGGCGACTGCGACGACGCCAACCGCACCATCCACCCCGACGCCGACGAAGCCTGCAACCAGCTTGACGACAACTGCGACGGTGAGATCGACGAAGGCCTCGGCGAAACCCGCTGGGTGGACGCTGACCGTGACGGCTACGGGGATCCAGGCGCGCCCCAAGTCTCCTGCGCCGGCGAGGATTACCTCGTCGACAACGACCGGGACTGCGACGACACCGACGAGGGCACCTCGCCTGAAGCCGACGAGCTGTGCGACGAACGTGACAATGATTGCGACGGCACCGTCGACGAGGGCGTCACCACCGACTTTTACGCGGACGTCGATGGCGATGAGCACGGCGACGCCACCGTCATTGAGCCCGCCTGTGTGCTGCCCGCCGGGTACGCCGTCGTGGATGACGACTGCAACGATGGCGACGCGACAGTCCATCCCGGCGCCGACGAGACGTGCGATGGCGTAGACGAGGACTGTGATGGGGTCGTCGATGACGGCGCGATCGACATCGCCGTGTGGTACGCCGATGGCGACGGTGATGGCTATGGCGCCGGCGCCGCCGCGTTGGCCTGCGACGCGCCGACGGGGCACGTCGCGACGGACGGCGACTGTGACGACACCGTGGCGACGACCAACCCCGGCGCCACCGAGCTCTGCAACGGCAGTGACGACGACTGCAACGGCACGGTCGACGAAGACACCGCCGCCGACGCCGCTACCTGGTACGGCGATGCCGACGGCGACGGCTACGGCGCCAGCACGTTCACCACCATCAGTTGCGACCAGCCCGCCGGCTACGAGGCCGACGTCTCCGACTGTGATGACCTCGACGCCGACGTGTTCCCCGGCGCGCCGGAGAGCTGCGACGGGACGGACGAGGACTGCAACGGCGTCATCGACGACAACGCCTACGATCCGTCCAGCTTCTACGCCGATGCCGACAGCGACGGCTACGGCGACGCGTCAGTCGCGCTCTCCGACTGTACTGCGCCGGCCGGGTACGTCGCCGATGCCACGGACTGTGACGACGCGATCAGCACCATCAACCCGGGTGCCCGCGAGACGTGCGACGGCATCGACGAGGACTGCGACGGGTCCGTCGACAATGGCGTCACCGTCTACACCTGGTACGCGGACGTGGATGGTGACAGCTACGGCGACGCGTCGATCACCGCCGACGGCTGCGCCGCGCCTGGCGGCTACCTGAGCAACGACGACGACTGCGACGACGGCGACGCGACCATCAATCCCTTGGCCACTGAAACCTGCGACGGCGTCGACGAGGATTGTGACAGCGTCATCGACGACGGGCTCGCCGTTTACAGTTGGTACGCCGACGCCGACGGGGACACCTACGGCGACGCTACGGCCGAGGTCATCGAATGCAGCGCGCCGGCCGGGCATGTGGCAGATGCCGACGACTGTGACGACGCCGACCCGGCCATCAACCCCGCCGCGATCGAGCTGTGTGATGGTCTGGACCAGGATTGTGACACCGTCGCCGACGACGGCGTGGCCACCACCGCCTGGTATCTGGACGGCGACCTCGACGGCTTCGGCGACGCCTCCACGAGCACCGTGACCTGCGCTGCGCCCTCCGGCTACGTCAGCGACGACAACGACTGCGACGACGCGGACATCACCATCAATCCGGCCGCGACCGAGACTTGCGACGGTGTTGACGAAGACTGCGACGGCACGATCGACGACGGCGTCACCACGACCACCTGGTACCTGGATGTGGACGGCGACGGCTACGGCGACGCCGCGACGACCTACGCGACGTGTGGCACGCCCGCCGGCTACGTGAGCAACGACGATGACTGCGACGACGACAACGCGCTGTTGTTCCCCGAGGCGGATGGCACCTGTCCGGACGGACTGGACTGCGAAGACATCCTCGCGTCGGGGAAGAGCACGGGCAACGGCACCTACACCGTCGATCCCGACGGCTCGGGCACCGGCACCGACCCCTTCGATGTGTTGTGTGAGATGACCTTGTATGGGGGGGGGTGGACGCAGGCGATCCAAGACTACCTCGACACCATGGACACCTCGACGTCGCGCAACTACCTCTACAGCTACGGCTCCAACTGGTATGTGTCACCGTCGACCACGTACGTCTGGAGTTGGAGCAGCTACCAGTATCAGAATGGCACCTACGGGTACGGCACCGGCTCCACGCTCACCTCCACCTTCAGTTGCACCCACGCGGAGGGGGGCGGCTGGGGCGTCGGGTGCTCAAACGGCGGCGGCGGTACCTACAAGGTGCTCCCCATCTACTACAGCGACGCGGCGGCCGCGACGAGCATGATCTGCCAGGATCGCCCCGATGTGTACGGCGCCGGCGCCTGTCGCAGCAACGTCAGCATCTGGGCGCGGGAGTAGGATCGCCTTGTCGCGATCGGCGCGCCGCCAACGGCGGCCGATCGCCCGAAGACATCGATGGCGCCGGGCTTCTGGAGCCACCGCTGCAGGCTGGCACGGCCCGTGCTGATGGAGGCAAGCCCCCGAGTTGCCATGAAACGTTTCCTGTCCCTTCTCCTGCTCGCCGTGTCCGCGTCCGCCAGCATCGCGACCTCACCGCCACCGGGAACCATGGTCGAGGGCCAGGCCGATCCAGCGTGGACCGGAACCGGCTCTGCAGAGCTTGAGACGGGCCTCCTCAACCATCAGGACGTGTACGTGGCCACCGCCACCTTTGCCTGGGTCACCCCGGACAGCCGGGGGAGCCTGGACGTGACCGTCGTCCCGACCATCCTGAGCGGCGACGACCCCACCCTCCTCGTGACCGTCCGCGATGAGGCCGGAGCGCTATTGGTCGCCACCACGATGAGTGATGGCACCCAGACGGTTCGGATTCCCCTCGCCCCCGAAAGTGTCGAAAGAGGCTCCGTGGAGGAGCGCAGCTACGAGATTGAAATCGAGGTCTTGGAGCACCAGGTGGAGTTGAAGCTGGACGTCATCGCGTCGCTCGCCGCGGTTCGGACCGGGGAAGAGACCGGGGAGATCGAGGTCACCAGTACGATCTCTGGGCGCCTCGAGGGTCCCGGTGAGGACACCGGAGACACTGGGGATATCGGCGACACGGGCGACACCGGCGACACCGGCGACACCGGCGACACCGGCGACACCGGCGACACCGGCGACACCGGCGAATAGGGTGTGCTGGTTCGCCATGAAACGCGCCCTGGGTCACGCCGGATGGCCCGGGGACGCTCTGTCGTCCGACCAGCAGCACGCGCGTGACGTCGCGTCGGGCGGGGAGCGCGGCCCACGTCGCCCCCTCCAGCGGAATGGACATGTCGAGGTAGCCGGTGCTCATCGCGCGATCCCAGTGCGTGCCGGCGCCGGAGGCGCCGTCGGCCTCGCTGCGCGCTCCGGCCTTCGGCCGTCAGTCTGGGCGCTGCGGGCGCCCAGACCGGGCGCAACTCAGAAAGTGGCCCCTGTCGCGACACTGCCCGCGTCGCGCCCGCGCTCCGATCCGCCTCACGCGGCGGACGACGCGAGAGCTGCGGCCGCCGCGCTCGCCACGATGCCGGTAACTCCCGGGGTGGCGTGCCACCTCGGCAGTTACGGGCAGCTACGCGGCGTCAGAGGCTACTCGCGCCGTCGCCGCGGGGAGCGCCACGACGAAAACGTGCCTTCGTCCGTGACGGCCCGGCCGGCGAGCGCGGCGCGGCCGCGGCTGCGTTCATGGGAGTGTCAGCAACTCCCGAGGTGGCGTGCCATCTCGGCAGTTACCGGCAGGCGACACTGGCGACACTGGCGACACTGGCGACACTGGCGACACTGGCGACACTGGCGACACTGGCGAATGAACGATCGCGTAGGGTAGGCTGGTCCACCATGCGACGCGCCGGTTCGTTCATCCTCCTCGTCGTCCTACTTGCGGCGAGCATCGCGACCACCCCGGTAACCACCCGCGAACCCGAAGATTCCCCGCTTGTCCCGGTGTGGCAGGGCACTGGCTACGGCCGTTTGTCGACTGGCCCGCTCCACGAAGCGGACGTTTACGTCGTGTCCGCGGCATTGTCGTGGGTCACGCCGGATACCCCGGGGACGCTAGACGTCCTGGTCATCCCGACGCGGAGGGACCCCGAGGAGCCCAGTTTCCACATCACCATCCGTGATGGCGCGGGCAGTCCCGTCGCTGAGCGCACGCTGGACGCAGAAACCGACGATTGGCAGTTCTCGCTCCCCACCGACCGCATTGTCGAAAACAGCATCGGGCAGGTCAGCTACGACATCGAAATTGAAGTCCTGGCGCCTCAAGTGGACCTGAAGGTGGAGGTGACCGCGTCCTTGGCGTCGCTACGGGTCGGAACCGAGACGGTGGAGATCCCGGTGACCGCCGAGATTTCCGGTCGCCTGGTCACGTCGAGCGACACGGGCGACACCGGCGACACCGCCGACACCGCCGACACCGCCGACACCGCCGAATGAATCGCGGCCGAGGCGCCGGGCTCCTGCACCCGGGCGTCATCGTCGCGGTTCTGGTGCTCCTGATCAACGACCACTACCTCAAGGCTGCGGCGCCGGGCTTCATCACCGGGAAGTTGTCCGACGCCGCGGGGCTGGCCTACTTTCCGTTGTTCCTGCAGGCGCTCTGGGAGTGGTGCGGCGGCGGAGTCTCCAAGCGGGTACTTCGGGTATGTTGCGCTGCCACGGTCTTGGTGTTTTCTTCGGTGAAGACGATTCCACTGTGCCATGACCTCTACGAAGTCGGGCTTGGGTGGCTGCAATATCCGGTGCGGGCGTGGATTGGCGCCTCGGCTCCGGCGCGCGTGGCGCTCCAGATGGACCCATGGGACTTGCTCGCCCTCCCCGCCGTCGGCCTGGCGTGGCGCTGGGGGCGCGACCGGTAAGGCGGCGCGGGCGGCATCCCTCCGCAACGACGGCGGGCCCTGCCGCAACGACGGCGGCCCCGGCAGCGTCGCCGGGCGCGGCGTTACGAGGCTGGCCTTCGGCGGCGCCGCGATGCCGCGCGAACGATGCCGCAGCAGAGGCGCCATGGCCTGCGGCATCGCCCAGATCGACCCCGCCGCCACGAGCCGCACCGCCGCGCCGCTGGGTAGCCGCCGAGACCGCCAGGCCATCCCCGTCGCGCCAGTCGGCCTCAGACGCCAGCGTACAACGGGCGCGATTCGCACCACCCTACGGCCCCTACGGACTCCACCCCCGCGCCATCGCGCTCGCGATGAACGGGATGATCATCACGATGACAATCTCCGCGGTGTTGATCCTGGCGAAGGTGGGAAATCGAGAGGTGTCCAGGGCTTCGCCCTTCGCCTGTCGCACCCGCAGCTTGATCAGCGCGATCATGGGCCACATCTCGAGCGCGGCCGCCAGGAGGTACAGCGCCATCTTGAACAGAAACATCGGCGAGTTCAGGTAAAAGGTGGTGCCTTTCTCCAGGCCGCCGAACGCGCGGGCCAGTCCGGAGCCGATCCACAGCAGCGCGGCAATACCCCAGAGGTTGTCCCCATAGAGTGTCGTCGCGACATCCCCGGCGCGGAACCCCCGCCCGCGAATCCACACGCCGGTGAGGCCGATCCCGAGGGCGAGGTAGTGGATCGCGGCGGCGAGGACCGAGAGGAACATTCGGCGCAGATAATCGGCGATTGGGTCATGCGGTAGACCGGCCGGGGCGATGGCGGCACGGCCGTCGAAGGAGCGTTATTCCCGCCCCATGCGCCTTCGCCGCCTCACGGTCGCCCAGCTCACGATCCGGGGCGAACGCGCGTTTCGTTCGGTCGAGGGCTACGCGGCGCTGAAGCGGCTGCTGGTGACCGACAAGTTCCTCTTTCGGGCCCCCGCCGAGGGCTCGTCGCACGCGCACTACGACCGGGTGCTTTTCCTGAACCTCACCTATTGGCACGCCGCCGACGGCAACGATGTGCTGGTGGACGGCAGCATCGACGCCGACGTATTGGCCCACGCAGCGTGGCACCACGCCACAGGGAAGGCACTCGCGACGGCGACCGCACCCACGGCCGCGGCAATGTTTCTGGGGGAGTCGATTGCGAGTGCGTTTGACCTCTACGTGGTCGGGAGAATGCTGGGGAAGGGCAAGCGGACCGCGTACCTCGACAGTCAAGTGCCGCTCTTCTCGGAGGCTGCGCTGGCGTCCGGACTCTCGGAGGCGGCGCTGGCGGCGCTTTTCCAGCGGGTGAGCGACGCGCCGGAGGTGGCGTTCGAAGCGCTGCGGGAGCTGCTCTTCGACGCGGCGACCGCGCTGTCTTCTTGTCGCGATGTGGATGATGCTGTTCGGTGCTTCGACCGCTTCGCCACCCATCCCTACTCCCCGTTCCTGCATCATTTTGCGCTATCGAGCTGGGTGCTCTACGCCCGCGCGCACGCCGGACCGACCGTCGTGGACGACCCTGCCGACGCCGCTGACCGCTCCCTCCGCGCCAGCTCCGCCCCGCTCACCTGGTTGAATGAACACTGGGTCGTAGGCGCGGCCGCCCCCGAGGCCGCGTGACCCCGGTGCGGCGACTCGCCGCCAACGCGCCGTGCCGTTGCGACTCCGGCCGCAAGGCGAAGGGCTGCTGCCTCCCCGTGCTCGCCGGCACCCCCGCGAAGACACCCGAAGCCCTGATGCGGTCACGCTACACGGCCTACGCCGTCGGAGACATCGCCTACGTGATGCGCACCACCGATGCGACGGGACCCAAGGGCCGCGCCGACACCCAGGCGTGGGCAGCCGAAGTGCGGCAGTTCAGCGACAGCGTGAGCTTCGACGGCCTCGAGGTCCGGGCGGCGTCGCAGTCCGGCGACACCGGCGAGGTCACCTTTTTCGCCACGCTCGCCCACGCCGGCGGCGATGTCAGCTTCGGCGAACGCAGCCGTTTTGTGCGTCGCGATGGGCAGTGGCTGTACGTGGACGGGGACCGGCTTACGCGGGGTGAATGACCACCGAGCGGCGCACGAGCAGCGCCGCCGCCGCCAACAGGCCCCACGCGCTCGCCGACGCCGTCCCCGCGGCGCAGCCGCAGCCGGAGTCGGTGACCGTGAACGCGCCGGCGAGCGTGGAGGTGCCGCCGTCCGCGTTGGTCACCATCACGTCGTGCACCCCAAGGGTCAGCGCGCTCGGCGAGGTGGCCGCGATCGCGGTGTCGCCCGACAGGCTCACGCCGGAGGCCGCAAGCCCGCCCACATAGACTTGAAGCCCCTCTTCGAAGCCAGTGCCGAGGATCGCGATGCTGACCGCCTCGCCGACCGCGGCGGTCGCGGGCGTGATGCTGCTGACGCTGAGATTGGTGTCGGTGTCGGTGTCGGTGTCGGTGTCGGTGTCGGTGTCGGTGTCTGAATCCGCATCGGAGTCGGCGTCGGTGTCGGTGTCGGTGTCCGCGTCGCCGAGGCCGGCATCCTCCACGCTCGCGCGGATGATCCAGCTGCCCTCCACATGGCGCGACAGGGGCACGATGCCCGACCCATCAGAAAGGTAGCTGCCGGCGCTTGGGCTTTCGGTGTCGATGATGATGCCTGAGGTATCGGCGGCGCTGGTGCGCGGCCAGGCCTCACCGGTGGCCGGGTCGGGCGGGCAGACCCACACCGCGACGCTCCCGGTCGTGTAGGTGAGCGGAACCCAGCCATTGGTGGCGTCGACCAGGTCGAGCGCGTTGATGGTCGTGGTCGACACGGTCACGCTGAACACCTCCGGTCCCCAATCCATCGGCCCCGCCGTTGGCGCGCCGCCTTCGTCGAGCAACTGAAGGCCGACTTCGGCCAGGGTCGCGACCCCGTTGTCGTTCCCGGTGTTGCTGCCGAGGTAGACGAACACGGTGCCGATGTCGATCGGGAGCTCCGCGGCCGCGCCCGTGAGCACGGAGATGGCACACTCCGGGTACGCCAGCCACGCCGTTTGGTCCGCGCCGTCGTATTCGTCAGTCAGGTTGGTGTCGTTGCGCAGCATGACGTCGGCGCCCAGGGCGAAGGTGGCGAGAAGGAGCATGCGGCCTCGTTGGTGGCGGCGAGCCTACCACACCATTAAAGCCGGCCGATGCTTACCCTCCGGCTGGCTCTGGCATTGTCGACGCTCGCGGCCTGCTCCGGTGCCAAGACCGGTGACTCAGGGAGTGAAAATTCCGGGACCGGGGACTCCGCCAGCGGCGACACCGCGGACACCGGCACCGACGACCTGCCGGGGACGGCACTGGATGTCGTCAAGGTCACCCAAACCGAGTGCGATGGCGACACAGGCGGTCGCTTCTGCGGTGACGAGCGGAAGCACCTTTTCGCCGAGTACGCCAGCGCCACCGAAGGAATTCTGGTCGAGGACTGGGGGGTGTACATCGGTTGCGGCAACCTGGGCGTGACCGCTCGCGCGCTGGACGGCGTGATCACCGCCTCCTACAAGATCACCGATGAGGCCGACTGCAGCTGCCTGCATTACGTCGGCTACTCCATCCTCGGTGCTGCACCGGGGCAATGGAAGCTGGTCGCGCGTGGTCGGGACACGACGGTCACCGTCCCCGCCGAGTGACACGGCCAGCCGCCCTCACCGAAACGTATAAACCCCGTCCCTGCTCACGCCCACGAGGGGAACCCGGCCCTCTTCCCGCACGATGCGGTCGCCCTGATCGAGGTTTTGCCAGAAGGCGTGGTGCTCCGGCTGCACCCCGGTGGCCAACAGGGCCGCGATGTCGTGGGTGGGGAGGATGTGCACCGAGACCGTTCGCTTTGCGTCGCGCATCGCCGCCGCCATCGTCCAGAGTTCTTCGATGCGCTCGTCGGACATCGCCAGGCAGCCAATCGACACACACGAGCCGTGAATCATGATCGCGCCGCCGGGAGTCTTCGGATGGCCCAAGATGCGGTCCGAACGGTTCGGATAGCTCACCCGCATCGACAGGTGGTAACTACTCACCGGGTTGAACAGGTCCAGGGTGTAGAAGCCCTCCGGAACCTGCAAGTCCCCTTCCCTTCGTTTGGGTCCGAGCCCGCCCGACGCATAGCAGACGCCGTAGGTCGCGATGTGCACCAGCCGCCCTGCGCGTGAGCCCCACACCTCCAATTGGCCCACATCCTTGAACACCCGAAACACCATCGACCGCGGCGGGAACGACACCCCAGCGGCCTTGAACAACCCCTCCACGGTCGGGCGACGCGCCGCTGCCAGCGCCTGCCTGGCCTTGGACGAGAGCCCCCCAGCCGCATCGTAGTCCGTCGGCTCGCGGACCGGAATCGTCTCCCCGGCAACGGCGAGGCCGCACACCGCGAGGCCGAGCAGCCAGGCGCGGCTCACGCGGAACGCGCCCGTCGACGGCCGGCCAGCGCGAGGGCGCCGAGTGGCAAAAACCCCAGCCCGGCGGCGCACCCGTCCCGGCCACACTCGCCCGCGGCCCCCACGTCGGTGGGGTCGGTGTCCAGTGCCCACTCCTCGGCGTTGGTGAACCCGTCGCCGTCGGCATCCTCGGCGCCGTCGTCGCGCGTCGCGTCCAAGCCGTGCCCCGCTTCCCAACGATCGCCCATCCCGTCGTGATCGTCGTCACGCGGCAAGACCAGATCGAGTCCAGTCACCCCCTCCGCCTCGCTGAGCGACAGAAGTGCGGCACCGGTCGCCGCCCGCGACCCGTCGAGCCACATCGGCGCCCAGCCAGGGTCGACCGCACAGTACCAGGCGTAGCTGACACCCACTGACACCGTCGTTGCCGCCACCCCGGGCACGGTCCAGGTGCCGTCGCGCCCCGAGCTCGACGACCACGTGCGCGCCTCCCCCGTGGTCTCGGTCACGAGGACGGTGGCGCCGTAGACCGGGGCACCGTCGTCATCCACGATCGCCCCGGAGAGCGTCGCCGCCGGGGTCAGGACCACGTCGAGCACCGTGTCGCCATCGACGTCGTAGAGCACGCGCTCGCCGGCCTCGTCCAGCATGAACCCCGAGACGAACCCTCCGGAGGCTCCGGACACATACAGCGTGTACGCGCCCGGCCAGAGCCCGGGGAAGACCACCTTGTCCGTCTCGTCGAACTGGTCGCCCCGACCGACGGTGTAGGTGTCGTTGTAGAGGAGAACGGAGGTCGCATCGATGTCCCCCTCGCCGGTGGCGTGGAAGGTCAGGGTGCTGTCCTCCGGCAGGATTAGATCGATGGTGACGTCGTCCCCCTCATCGAGCACGGCGAGGGTTCCCCCCGGACGATCGGCGCCCGGGTAATAGGTGGTGGCATAGCCGGGTGACGACGCCCAAGTCACCACGTCGCCGGGCGGTAGACCATCGGCGACGTAGCTCCCATCAACGCCGATGGCGACTCCAAGGACTTGCGAGCTCGCGTAGGCATAGGCTGCACCGGAAGTGACCGGCCCGGCCGGCCCGGAGATGACCCCGGAGATGCGGATGCCGTCCAACAGCGCCAAATCCCCCACCGCCGTGGACCCACCCGCGCGAAGGTCGAGCGTCTCGCTGTCCCGCTCCACATACACCGCCCCCAACCACTGCTCGGGCCATCCGTCACCGGAGACCACCAGGTAGAAGGCCGAACCGGCCGCCTCCGCATCGAGGCCGACGATCGCGAAGCTGCCGTCTTCGTCGCTCGTGTCCCCCCGGACGATGAGCGACGTCCTCGGCTCGGCGCCATAAAGCGACACGCGCAGGCCAGGGATGGGGCTGCCCGCGAGATCGGTGACCCGACCGGTAACGGCCGCGCCCACGCTCAACGACGCGTCGAGCCCGGCGTGGGCGCCCGTTTCCTCCGAAAGCTCGACGGGATCGCTGTCGCAGGCGCTCCATGCACCTCCCAAGAACCGATCGCCATGGGCGTCGTAGTTGGGTGGTAAGAACCGAAGCCGGTAGTGATCGGCAGGCAGCCCAGTGATCGCCCACTCGCCGCCGCTGCGGGTCTGGGCGCTGGCGTAGTTGAACCGCGAGTCGTAGGCGTACACCGTCGCGCCGACGACGGGCTCGCCCCCGGCGCCGGTCAGCGTGCCAGACAACTCAGCCGCGAGCGCGGTCGCCAGCCACCACATCGGCCCCTCCCCCGACTCCCCGGTCGGCGAGGTGCCGCCGGACGCCGCTATCCCCGGCTTCGTCGATGGTCAGCGACAAGGCTCCGCCTGGCAGTCCAAACCAATCCACCACCGCCGACACCCCCTCGCCGTAGGCCGAACCCGCCGTCGATACCAGCACCAGTGCATCCGCGCGCCCCGCGCGCTCCAGGACCCAGGCCTCGACCGCATCGATGGACAGGTCACGGGCCTTGGCGAAGTCAAACGCACAGACCCCAGCCGCGACGAGTCCGGCGGCCAGCGCCCACCACGTTCCCGGGCTCAGCAGGCAGACCACGGCCGGCACCGCCGCGACCGCCGCCAGCCAGCGCCGGGGCCGCCGGATGTCCAGCGCCAAGACGTCGAGGTGACGGATCGCCGGCCCCGGTGCCCCGACGATGAGGGTCCACGCCGCTTGCCGGGGCCATAACGCCAGGCCCATCGCCGCCAAAACCGCACCGGCCAGCCCGATGGCACCGAGCCAGAGCGCGAAGCTCGGCAGCGGCCAACCAAGAAGCCCCATCGCGGTGGCCAACCCCGCGGCCGCGAACGCATCCCGGTTGGCCGGCATTGCTGCCGGGTGGCCGAAAACCCGTGTTCGTGCACCCGACGCACCAACGCGTTCAGAGAGTGCAACAATCCCAGCACGGGCGCGGGCGCCCGACAACAACGGAACCGGAGGTGCAGGGGGCTTCGACAAGGTCTACAGCGGCTTCCTGCAGCATACCGCGCTCTCCGCCGCTTGCCGAAGGGCGGCGAACCCCGTAGGATGGGCGCGCTGACAGGAAGCAGAATGCGGTTTCGCGGAACGGAGTACACCGGAAAGGGTCAAGTCATCGCCATCGTCGACAGCGGCGTGGATGTTCGCGACCCTCGGCTTGCAGGCGCCGACCTCACCGGCTGGAACATCTCCCTCAATGCGACTGCCCACGCGCTGCTCGCCTCGGACTTCGCTGACGAAAACGGTCACGGCACGGAGATCGCCGCCGCGGTCCACGCCGTTGCGCCGCACGCGCAGCTCATGTGCATCAAGATCATGGACGCCAAGCTGCGCACCAGCGCCGATTTGATGGCCGCGGCGATCGAGCTGGCCGCGAAAAACGGCGCCGGCGTCGTCAACCTCTCGCTGGGCACACCCAACATGGGAAAGGCGCTGCTCCTGCGGGACTGCTGCGCCAACGCGGTCGAAAAGGGCGCCGTGGTCATCGCTGCTGCGCACCCCAAGGGCGAGCGCGCCTACCCTGCCGACTTGCCGGAGGCGATCGGCGTCGCCAGTCACCCAGACTGCCCGCCCGAAAAGTTCTACTACTTCGCGCCGCACCGCTTCCCCGCTCGCCAGTGGGGTGCGTTGGCCGGGAAGTTTTTGGGTCACGGCTACACGGCCGTCAACGCCGGCCAGGAGCGTGGCATCTACAAGGGCTCGGGGCTGGCCACCGCCAATCTGAGCGGGCGGATCGCCTGTTTGCGCGAAGCGCTCGGCAATGAGACGCCGATCAACCTGATCGAACATCTCCGCCAGATCGCGCTGACCCCGGTGCCAGAGATCGGGTACGCGTGATTCTGCTGCTCGCAGCGGCGGCGCTGGGCAGTCCGATGGAGTTTTACGGCTTCGGCGCCCGGAAGATGGGGCGTGGCGGCGGCGGTGTCGCGTTGGAGGAGGGCGCCGAGTCAATCCTTCAGAATCCAGCCGCGCTCGCGGGGCAGCGCTACCCGCAGGCGTCGCTCGGCTTTGTCGGGGTCGACTCTGCTTTCGAGCCGATCTCGCCGGTGTGGTGGGACCAGAACCGCGACGGCCTTGTTGACGAGCTTGACGAGCCCCTGGAGGTCGGTCCGGAGTACGACCCGGTGCAAGGGTTCATGGTGGGGGTGACCCGCCCGATCGGGACGATGTTTTCATTCGGCGCCGGACTTTTCCTCCCGATGGACCGGCTCATTCGGCTCCAGACCTTCGATCCGCAACTTCCCACGTACTTCCTCTACGAAAACCGGGCCCAACGGTATGAGCTGGCGATCGGCGCCGGGATTCGACCGAAGTGGGGGCTCGCGCTGGGTGCCGGTGTGCAGATGATTCCCAGGGCGAAATACCGCATCTCGGCCACCATGGACCTCACCGTCAGTGGCGCCGAAGAAGGCGACACGAACGCCGGGGACGTGGTCGCCGTGGGGCTCGACGTCCACGACATGGAGCTGGATCTGGTCCCGGGGTACGCGCCGATTGTGTCCATGCACTGGGACGCCGGACAGGCGCTGCCGGTGCTGGACGGCCTGGAGTTGGGGGCGTCGTGGCGAGGCGATGCCGGTCTTCCCGTCGACGTCGAGATCGACCTTCAGGTCAACGCGCGCACCGAGCAGATCGGGGACCTCGACCCGCTGGTGCTGCCGTTCACCCTCGGCATCAGCCTCGGCGTCTTCGACCACTACACGCCGAGTCAGGTGAACCTTGGCGCGGCCTACGAGATCGCAGACACCTGCACACTCACGGTGGACGTCAAGCGCACTGCCTGGGACGAGGCGCTGCCGAGCATCGCCAAGGTGACGCACTTCACCGTTGACGGGGCGGGTCTGGACGTGCCGGACGGCTCGGCGACCGACGGGAACCCGAGCTCGATCACGCTGGTGGCGACGTGGTCACCGCGGGTCGGGGCCGAGGTCAAGCTGCCAAAATTCCGCCTGTGGGAGCGGTCTGGGGACTGGGTGATCTCGTTGCGTGGCGGCGCGGGCTTCGAGCCCACCCCACTGAAGAGCCAGTCTACCGAAACGGCGCTCTTGGACGGCGACCGCACGCTGTTCGCGGTCGGCTTGGGCATTGAACACGACGACCCGTTCCGCAAGCCAGGGAATCAACGCCGCGTGCGCCTCGACGGGTTCTTGCAGTACCACATCGTGGCCTCGGGTCAGCTCGACCGCGGCACCCCGGACACCCCGACAGCGGGTTATTCGGTGGACGGCTCGCCGATCCCCATCGGCGGGCATCTGTTGGCGGCTGGGGTGCAGTGGGGTCTCGAGTACTGATGAGCGGCTCTCTCTCCGACCTGTGTGCGTGGGCTGCTGCCCTCACCCCCGCTGACGTTCCCGCCGATGTCGCGACCACGGCTCGCTTGCAGCACGTGGGGCTGGCTGGCGCCGCGCGTCGGTTGGCAGCGTTGCCTGGAGGGGCGGAGTTTGGCGACGGTGCCGAGGCGCAGACGGGGCGCTTCCTCCAGGTGCCGTTCGACGACCTCACCGTAGGCGGGCGGGTGGGCGCCGGGCTCGGGCCGTCGGCCTGGCTGACGCAGGCGGGCACGCTCGACGAGCTCGTCACCAGCAGCGTCGCAGCGCTGGAGGTAGCGGCGCGCGTCGGCCTGGCCGGGGCCTTCGCCTGTCAGGCGGACCAGGTGGATCTCCGCGCCATGCGGGTGGCCGCAGCGGTGGTTCGGGCGCGCTTGGCCGGGGCCGGCGCCAGCGGCATGCTCCAAGAGGTGGAGGGTGCGTTAGGAGGCGACGGTGGCGTGGCGCTGGCCGACGTGGCCAGCAGCGCTGGGGCGCGTCGTCACGCGGAGGCGGTGCACCGTCCGGGAATGGCCGGCGCTTCGGCGATGGGATCGAGCGCGCTGGGCGCGACCGGAGCCGTGTGGCTGACCCGGTCGTTGATTGTCGCTCGCTACCCCGGTTCGCCGTGGATGAACACCGCGCTCGACGCGCTGGACGTGATCCTGTGCCGTCACCTGAAGGCGGGAGAAAAGCGGCTGCGCGCCGACCAGATCGAGCGCGTGGTCTTTCGGACCGCGTGGGGCTCGGCCGAGTCCGCCGCCGTGGGATTGCCTCGACCGGCGCTCGGCGCCACCTCGCTGGCAGAGGCCGCCGCGCTCATGATCACCCAGCACGAGCTGGGACCGGAGTGGCTGGCCGAGGGTGCCTCTGGGGACAAGACGGAGGACGTGGCCGCGGTGGCGGCTCGGGTCGAGGTGGTGACCGACAGCCGCCTGTCGGCGCGCAAGGCGCGCTTGATGGCCGAGGCGCTCGGGCCGGTGCTCGGCGAGGCCGGCCTCCGCGTCATCGGCAAGGCGGCTGCTGGACGGCTGCGGGGTGCCGAGCTGTCGGGCGAGCTGCTGCCGCTTTTGCGCGAACGGCCGTGGGCGGCCCTGGCCGGGTTGCGCCGCACCGGAGGCCTCGCGGCCTGCACCGTCGACGACGCGCTGGCGTGGCCCACCGAGCTGAAGTTGTACACGACCCGCGGCGGCTGGTGGCCCGAGCGTCGGCAAACGCCCACTGGCCATGGGGCCGGCCTGGAGCCGGCGGCCCGCGCGCGCTTCGGCGACGACGCGCGGGTAAATCGCCTGTTGGCCTCCCCCGCTGATCGGCCTGCCCGCGACTGGATCGCGGAGCTTCTGTCGTGACCGAAGTGATGCACGCTATCAACGTGTTGGCGGCGACGGTGCATGGCGGGGCGCTCTTGATCTTCGCGCTCCTGCTGCTTTTCCGCGCGCACATCCCGCACGTCCTCACCGAGGACGTCGTGCGCGTCTACCGCTCGTTCGGCGCCGGGATTGGCCTCTCGCTTGGCGCGTTCATCCCCACCGAGCTGTACCTCCACGTCGTGGGCCAGAATCCCGGCGTGGCGCTCCCGGCCAGCCTGGCGGTGCACTGGGACACCACCGAGCACAGCATGCTCTCGGCGCGGTTGGCGCTGCTTTTCGTCGGCTGGGTCAGCTACGTCCACCTCGAGATCTGGACGCTCGATCCGGCGCGGACGCTCGACAAAGACGGCAGCGTCGTCGATGCGGCGGCGTACGAGGCGACGGCGGGACGCGTCAGTCGGCAGCTCGCGTTCAACGCCGCCCTCTTCACCGCGGTGATCGTGCTCGGCACGCTGGCTGGCCGATGAGGGCGGGACGATGATGCACGCTCAGGCGATGGCGCCGTGGCACGCCACGGAGTGGTTCTTCTTCTTCCTCGCCAACGCCATCATCTTCTACTTCTGCTACAAGGGCGTCGTCGCCGACGTCCGGGCGTGGTGGGGGAAGCGTGGGGGGCGCGCGGCAGGTCCGCGGGACCCGGGAGAGCGGAGGGCCCCCGGCCCGTAGAGAGAGCCCGGCGCCTGGCCAAAGCCGGGCGGCCTCCCACACCGCGTCAATCGCTACAAAGGTTCTCCTTCCACTGGTCCTCATTGTTGTCTTCGAGGCACTCGCCCACCGTCTCGCCGGTACCGTCGTTGCCACCGTCGACCTCCGCGGTCAGGCTCGCGATCTTCTTGGCGCCCGACTCGACGCGGTACTCGAACGAATCCAGCGACTCACCGGCCGGAACCGTGTCGGTGACCTCGGTGGAGCCGATGCTTGACACATTGCCATCGTCGTCGACCGCGATGAGGTTGACGATGAAGTCCTGGGTGATGTCCTCGTAACCACGATTGGCGACGGAGACCCACGCTACGAGCACGCCCTCATCGCACTCATCGAGGCACAAACCCTCGACGGTCGCGGTGAGGTCAGGGAGGGTGTAGCCGTCAGAGCCGGCGTAGATGTCACCCGAGCGGAAGTTGTTGTAGGTCTCAAGGTTGCGCGCCGGGGTGGCGGGGATGCTGCCATCATCGTTGATGTTGGTGATGGTGTACGCGTGCTGGTTCCAGACACGACGCGCCGCGCGCCACGACCCGTCGGCGTCGCCGAAGACGTAGAAGCCGGCGTGGCCGCTGGTGTTGGCGACGATGATCTCCGCCTGCCCGTCGGCATCCACGTCGGCGATGGCCGGGTACTCCAGCCAGGTCGCGTTGCTGTGCTCGCTGCTCTCCAACTTCACGCTGCCATCGGGCCCCGCGAAGACCCACAAGCGCGTCTCGTCGGCGTACACCGCCTCGGCGACCCCGTCGCCTTCGAAGTCGAAGACGGCGCTGCCGGTGTTGCCGCTGGACGCGTCCTGGGTGACCGCCTGCCACTTGACCGAGCAGTCCTTCTCGAACACCGAGTACCGACTGCCGGCCGCCGCCGCAAACTCGGCCTCCCCGTCACCATCGAAGTCTGCCACCGTCGGTGGACCGCCGTAGTAGGCGGAGTCCGCGCCCGGAATCTTCGCGCTGCAGAGCACGGTGCCATCGTCGTCTTGGAGGCGGATGCGGCCGCCCGTGCTCACGACGATCTCGCCCTTGTCGTCCCCATCGAAGTTGCCGACCGCGGGGTAGCCGTCGTCCTGCCCGTTGGTCCACAGGGCGCTGCCGTTGCGCTTATAGAGCGCATTGCCGACGACCACTTCTTGATCGCCGTCATTGTCGATGTCGTAGGCAAAGGACGTGGTGCCGACGTTGTTGCCGTTGACGCCGCCGATGCCATTGCGCCCTTGACCCAGGGTGGCGCCGGTGTTGCTGACAATCGCCGAGCCACAGATGATCTCGGGCTCTCCGTCGCCGTTGAGGTCGGCGATGGCGGGGTTGTCGCTGGTGCCGTACATCGAGCTGTTGAGGTTGGCGCTGGTCCACATCCGCGCGCCGTTGTGGTCGTAGGCGACGAGGGTCTTGTTGTTGGTCGGGATGATGATGTCGGTCCAGCCGTCGTTGTCGATGTCGCCGAGCGCGACCCCGCCCTGGCCCTGCACGCCGCTGCCCTCGATGGTGAGCAGCTCGGTGCCCGAGCCATCGCCGCTGACGACGCGCACCACGTCGGCCGAGCCGTAGGTGACGACCACCACGTCGGGGATGTCGTTCTCATCGGCGTCGCCGTCCCCGTCGTCGTCGCTGAGCGACCCGACTGCGGGCATCATCATGATCTGGGTGGACCCGGGCGCGTTTCGGAACGTGTCCTTCTTCCACTCCACCACCGGCGTGAAGCTTCCGACAGGGGGAGTCTCGACATCGCACTCTTCGTTCTGCCGGACTGACTTGCCCGGAAACGAACGCCCTTCGCACACATCGGGATCGGTGTCCTCAGGGTAGCCGCTGTCATCGCCGTCTCCCTCGCCGTCCCACGCCGAGTCGTTCTCGTTGTCGCCGTTCCCTTCCGGCTTGCCGTTGAGGTTGTAGTCGGAGCAGGCCGTCAGCACGAGAACGAGCGAGAGCGGGAGCGTGCGCATGCGATTCCGGGGTGGCGGGCGGCGTATCTTCGCAACGTGGGGTTGGCCTTCCGCCGGCTGGCCTACACCCGTGGCAACTTCGACCGATTGGGGTTCAGGAGCTCAGTATGGCGATCGAAAAAGGGCGGCGGCACGGTCGCGTACTGGTTCGGCTTCGGGTGACCCTGGTTGTCGGACGCCGGGAAATCACCGGGGTGACCGAGGACATCAGTCGGGGCGGGCTCCGTTTGCTAACGGACTCACCACCGCCCGAGCGCTGCCTGGTCCAATTTCGGGTGATCCTTCCGGGGGACACCACGCCGACGTCGTTTTCGGGCGTCACCCTGCGCGTGGTGCGTCCAGGAGGCGAAGTCATGCCAGGGGTGAGCGTGCAGCTCCACGGCAACTCCCCGGAGCTCACCGCCCGATGGGAACGCTTCGTCCACACCGTTCCGGCCGCTGGTGCAGACACGGGGAAGGGCCCCATCGTGGCGAGCGCGACGGCGGTTCCGACCGTGCCGACGCGGCGGGGCTTCGAGCGGGTGCAGGCGGTCTTCGAGGTGCACACCTCGGCGGCGGCGGAGCTGCTCCCGTTCGCGAGCCGCGATGTGTCCAAAGGCGGGATGTTCTTGGTGGCGGATACGCTGCGAGAGGTGGGCGAAATCCTCGGTCTAGTCATCGTCCATCCCAGCCACGGCGGACAGTTCGAGTTGCGCTGCGTCGTCCGGCGCGTGGTGAGGGAACAGGCACTCGGCATCGGGATGGGGGTGGAGTTCCTCGACCTCGATGAAACCCGTCGCGACGACCTCTGGGAGTTCCTTTCTGGAGGGTTTCCCGTGCTCGGCGATGACGCCATCGTCATGCTCGACGAGGAATTCGACGCGCTGGACGTCGAGCTCGACCTGGACGAGGGGTGCGTCAGCGCGCATCTCGGCGTCGTTGGCTGAGCCCTCGGCATGCTCCCCGGGACCGGCGCGGTCGGCGGACCGCGCGCGAGGCGGGCCCCCTCAGCACCGGTGGGAGCCCGCGACCCCTATGGCGTCCACTCGCCGTGCGGGCCGATGGCGGCAACCGACTCACTGGCTAGCAGCCTTCCGCTTCAAATCCCGGAGATGAAAGCGGTAGAAGCTCTCTAACTTCCCGCGCGCCCACGGTGTCCGCCGCAGGAACTTCAGGCTGGACGCGACGCTGGGGTCATTGAAGAAACACGCGAACCGGAGCTGTTCGTGAAGCTCGGCCCACCCGTGGGCCGCCACCAGCTCATCGAGCATGGCGGCGAGGGTGAGCCCATGCAGCGGATCCTTCGGGTTCGGGGCTTTGGCGGGTTCGTCCACGCGGCGAGGTTATCCGCCCGCCATGTCCGACAGCGCCCTTACCTTCGCCGATCTCCCGCTTCACGACGCGCTGAAGGCCGCCGTCGCGGCGATGGGCCTCACCACACCGACGCCGATTCAGGCCCGATGCGTGCCGATCCTCGTGCAAGGGCGCGATCTCCTCGGTCAGTCGCAGACCGGGAGCGGAAAGACCTTCGCGTATGGGCTCGCGCTCTTGCAAGGGCTCGAACCGGATCATCGGGACCGCGGCCTGCAGGCGCTGGTCTTGTGCCCCACCCGCGAGCTGGCAACGCAGGTCACCGCCGAGCTGCGCAAAGCAGCGAAGGGGCTGGCAGGGGTGCGCATCCTCGAGGTCTGCGGAGGCCAGCAGGGCTGGTCGCAGCGGCAGTCGCTCGAACAGGGCGTGCACATCGTGGTCGGAACGCCGGGGCGCTGCCTGGACCTTCTGGCGCGGGGGGTGATGAGCCCCGCGCGCATCAAGATGGTGGTGCTCGACGAAGCCGACCGGATGCTCGATCTCGGCTTCCAGGACCAGGTGGAGCGCATCCTGGAGGGCCTGCCCGACGACCGCCAGACCATCTTCTTCTCGGCGACGTTCCCGCCCTCGATCGCAGAGATGAGCGCGCGCTGGCAGCGGGATCCGGCGCGGGTCACCGTCGAGGGTGAGCCGCTCGAGATCCGCCATCTGGCCCACGTCGCCGAGGCGGAAGGGCGCTGCGACGCGCTCCTCACCGTACTCTCTGCTCACCAGCCGGGTTCGGCGATCGTCTTCGGCAACTTCAAGGAGTCGGTGAAGCGGGTCGCCGCGAAGCTCGCGGAAGCCGGGTTCAGTGTCGGCGAGCTGCACGGTGATCTCGAACAGGTGGACCGCGACCGCGTCATGGCGCGGCTGCGGAACGGGAGCGTGCGCGTCCTCATTGCGACGGACGTCGCCGCCCGCGGCATCGACGTCGCCGGGCTCGACCTCGTCGTCAACTACGAGCTCCCCCAGAAGGCGGACGCCTACGTTCACCGCACGGGCCGGACTGGGCGGGCGGGACAGCCGGGCCTGGCGATCGCGCTGGTCTCGACGAGGGAGCGGGAGCGCCTCGACCGGATCGCCGACGAACTGGGACTCACCATTCCGATCGAGCCCCTCCCCCAGGTGGCGACCGCCGCCCCGCAACTGGCCCGCATGACGACGCTCTTCATCGGCGGAGGGCGGAAGCACAAGCTCCGGCCGGGGGACATCCTCGGCGCGCTCACCGGGCCCCCGGACAAGGGCGGCGCGGGGCTTCTGGGCGCGGCGATCGGGAAGATCGAGATCCACGACCGCTTCGCCTACGTCGCGGTGAGCGAGGAGATCGCCGAGCGAGCGTTGGCAGCGCTACGCGACGGGCGGATCAAAGGCACCCGGTTCAAGGTAGAGGCGGTTCGCGGCCAAACAGGTTCGGGGTGACCGGCGATCATCCTTGATGCCAGGGACGTGGTCCGCCGGTGCCTGAGATCGAGTGGCCCAGGTCCGCCGGTCCGGGAGCCTCGACGGGCTGATCCGGCTCAGCGGCGCTCGCCCGCGGACCCCTACGGACAGAACACGTCCAGCCACTCACCGCGATTGTTCGTCTCATCACACTCCGTGACGGTTCCTGCCGGGTCGACCAGCGCCGCGAGTCCGCGGGTGCCTGCGTCCGCGAGGGTCAAAGGCACGGTCGTGGCCTCGATCCGCGTGCCGGCAGGCAACTCCGGCAGGGTGACGGTGGCGACGAGGCGGTCGCCGGCGTCGTCCACCGCGTAAACCTCGAGCGCCGCGCCGGCGGGCACGTCGCGCGCGCCCTGGTTGGTCACCTGGACGAGCACCTCGACCGGCCCGTAGTCGCAGTCCGCGACGCACACGGCGCCGATGTCGACGAACAGGTCGGCCTTGGAGTTGGCGCGCGTCGGCCTCGCCCGAAAGACCCCCTCGTCCCACGGGGGCGTGGGGGTGGATGGGATGGACCCGTCGTCCTCGAGGTTCGACTCGGAGAAGTCCTGCACGCCCCAAGTGGGACCGGCGGCGGGCCAGTCGCCGTCGGCCTGCCCGAACACGATCACCCCCAACGTCGAATCATTGTTGGTGCTCGCCACGATCTCGGCGACCCCGTCGTTGTCCACGTCGGCGACGTAGGAATACTCCGAGCCCTGCCCATTGGTGATCCCGTACCCCGGCCGCCACGACCACCGCTCGGTCCCGGTCCGCCCGTCGAGCAGGTAGACGGCGTAGATGTCGTGGGTGAGCACCTCGGCGGCACCGTCGAAATCGAAGTCGAATCCGGAGCAGCCGGTCGGCCCCCAGTCCCGGGTGGGCGCGCTCCAGACCACGGTGCCGTCCAGCTCGATCACGGAGAGGTTGTCATAGGTCGCGACGGCGAGCTCGGGCGTACCGTCGCCGTCAAAGTCGGCGACGCACGGCGGGCCGGGGAATGCGAAGGGTTGCCCGGACGGCAGCGCCACCTCCACGAGCAACGTGCCGTCGGTGTCGTAGAGTTGGTAGCCCAGGTCGGAAACGAACGCGACCTCGCCCTCCGGGTCCGCGTCGGCCTGCACCAGCGCGGCGAAGGTGTCCGATGTCGGGGGGACCGCCGCGCTCCACAACAACGTGCCCGTCGCATCGTACACATCCGGTCCGAGCACGATCTCCTGCATGCCGTCGAGGTTGAGGTCGCCGGGGGTGGGCGAACGGTACATCTGGGCGGTGGAGAGCGTCGCAACGGTCGATCCGTCCTCTCCGTTCAACAGGGCTTCGTCGGCGATGACCTCCGGCAGGCCGTCCCCGTCGAGGTCCGCCACCGCGATCTGCTCGCCCCACGTGAAGTCGAAGACGTCCGAGATCCACACCGGGGCGCCCGCATCGTCGAGCGCAACCACCCGATCGTCCGCGGTGAAGCCGAGCACCTCCGTCCAGCCGTCGCCGTCGACGTCGGCCATGGCCACGGCGCGGTAGCTCCCGAAGCCGGAGACCTCCCACACCACACCGCTGCCATCCCCGGCGAGCACCGTCACCACTTCGCTGCTCCGCTCGCGCCAATCGGAGTACACGATCTCCGGGATGTCCCCCGCGCTCCCGAGCACGCCGTCGCCGTCGTCGTCTGTGAGGTGTCCGGTGGCGGTGATGTTGGTCGCGCCGTACCCCACCCCCGAACCGTACTGCCACTCCACCACGATGTTCCAGGGATCGGGACAAACGGTGGTCCCATCGCAAGCCTCCACCGTCGCGACCTCCGCCGCGGGCGGCGCGTCGACATCGGGGCATTCGACGTCCAGGCAGTCGGCGCGGCCGTTCGCGTTCGCGTCAGGGAAGTCCTCGTCGATGGCGCCGTCTCCGTCGTCATCGACCCCGTTGCACTCCTCCGGGGGAGGCGCCTCAACGTCCTCGCCGGTGTCCGCCGGCGCGGTGTCTGCGGGCCCGCTGTCGAAGCCGACCTTGACGCCGTCGCCGCCTACCAGGTTGGTGTCGATGGTGCAGGCGGCGAGGAGCAGAGCAAGAGACCGATGAATGCGCATGCGACCGCCCCGCCCGGGAAGCATACTCGGATGGAGGCGACGCGACGCGCTCGAACAGCACATTTAGGCTCACCGGGACGGCGAAAGCCCCCACCAACACGTCCGTCCCCGCCCGTCGCACGTGGGCTCCCCCAAGAGCTCCCGCAACAGCGCCACCGACGCGGTCGGCGTGCGCGGGACCTCGGCCACGATCGTGCCGACGCCTTGCTGTGCCAGGGCCGCCACCGCCCCTTCCGGGAGCACCGGCAGCGGCGCCGACACCTCCGCAAGCTCGACAGTGGGCGGATCGCGGGGGTTCGGCTTCTTGCGACCATGGGGCCGGGCGCGCTCCGCGTCCAGGAGCGCCTTGACCAGCGGCTGGCCCTCCGCCCAGGTGCGCCACTCGGCCGGCCACAGGTACTCGTCCCACATCGACATGCCGTTGACCAGCGGGCGCCGGTAGTGGATCCACTCGGCAAAGCGCACCTTCCCGACCTCCGGGTCGAGCATGGGCAAGAGCAGCACGGCGCCGGGCGCCAGGGAGTCGGCCCACTGAGGGCGAGGCGGAACGCGCCAGGTGCTCAACGGACCGGGGACGCCCACGCCCTGCGCGACGGACAGCGCCAGTCCGACACCCGCCGCGTACCGTACCCACCCCGGTCGGGCCGAGGCGACCGCGGCGAGCGCCGCCAACGCCACCGTGGCCCCGGCCAGCGCCCGGTGCGGCCACCAGAACCGCTCGAAGCCCGGGAGCGCCCTGAGCAGCGCCAGCGGCGTCGGAATCGAGAGGCCCGCCACGCGGATCGCCTCCCCCGAGGCCGTCAGACACAGAAGCAAGGTCACCACCGCAAGCCCTACCGCGCGTCCGCGTGGCCGGCCCACGCACGCAACCAGCCCCACAGCGTACAGACACTGCGGAATGTAGGCGACGATCCTCGGGTGCTGAATCCAGAAGAAGCCGCCGCCCAGGCGCGTCGCGTTGGGGATCGGCGCCGCGTCGGCACCGACCCCCGCCATCTCTCCCCAGGAAGCGGCCGACAGTAGGGCAAAGGGAGCGGCGATCGCGATGCTGGCGAGCGCGGCCGCGCCCAGGGCCCGAAGCCGCTGCGAGCGAGGCGCCTCCGGCTCAAAGAGGCCACCGAACACCACCGCCGCGACGACGACCGCCCCGAAGAATCCATAAAACCAATAACCAAGACCGGCCACGCCCAACCACACCCCCGCGCGCACGCCCCCTCGGGCATCCACCGCGGGCCAGGCGTAGCCGAGCGCCACCGCCATCGGCGCGAGCAGCGTCTGCGTGATCCGACCCGTCTGCTCCTCTCCCCACACGTACGGCGACATCGACATCACCACCGCAGCCGCCGGGCCTGCCCACCCTCGGCCGCCCACGCGCTCCCCCAACCAGCCACCGGCGAGCCCATTGCACACCAGCAGCAGGGCCGCGAACGTGGCCAAGCCCACCTGAGGGCCCAGGAGACTCAAAAAGGGCTGGGCCGCCACGGCGTCGATGATGTTCTGCACGGTCAAGAGCAGCGGGCGCCCCGTCGGAAACCACATCGCCTCGGTATGGAGGAGTGACCCCGTCCCCGAAAGCGCGTCGCCGACGAGCGCGTAGATGTACAGGCCGTGGCCGCCGTCGATGGGCAACTCGCGCTGCCCGGGCACCTCACCCCGCAAAAGCCCGGGCCAAAACGGCCACAGACCCGCGATGCTCACCGCGACTACCAGGAGCCGATCCCAGCCAAGACGCTGCCGCATCGCCCGTCCTTATTCCGGCCACCTGGACAAGTCCCCCATGTCGCCCTTCAGGACGCGACGGCTTCCAGGGCCATGAAACGCCGTCCAGTTCTGCGGCTGCGGGGATGGGGAGAGCGCCACGTCCCGGCGGGTAAATTACCCGCCGGGCGCCGGGAAGTCCGGGTCCGCAGGCCGACGGCTTGCCGGCGGCTGGAGGGAATGGCGCGGTAGGGGAAGGGGCCGGGAGAGGCCGGGCTCTCGCGCCCCTTCCCCCGCTACAGGATATGGATCCACCGTGGCGTTTCTGCCCCTGCACCCCATCGGCGGCGCCCTCGCCGACACCCTCGACGCGGCGACGCTCGCGACGCGGAGCGCGGACAATGCCCAGCGGGACGCCACACTCGCCGAGAAGCAGGCGGCGGTGCGGGCGGGCTGGGGCGCGGACGCGGCCGCGCGGGTGCACGAAAAGGGCAAGCTCACCACCTGGGAGCGCCTGGAGCTGCTCGCCGACCCCGGGACCGACGTGCTGCCGGTAGGCAGTTACGTGAACTGGGGACGGACCTTCAAAGGCAGCAAGCGCCTCGCTCCCGGGGCGGGCGTCGTGACCGCGTACGCGCGCGTCGAGGGCCGCTGGGTGGTGGTCATCGCCAACGACAACACCGTCGCGAGCGGGTCTTGGTGGCCGCTCAGCGCGGAGAAGATCGAGCGTGCCCAAACCATGGCCCTGCGCTTGCGGGTGCCGGTGGTGTACCTCGTCGATTGCAGCGGGCTGTTCCTACCCGAACAAAGCCTGTCCTTTCCGGGACGTACCGGGGCAGGTCACATCTTCCGCATGAACAGTCTGCTGGCCGTGAGCGGCGTGCCACAGGTGGCGGGGGTGTTTGGCGATTGCATCGCCGGCGGCGGCTACATGCCGATCATCTCCGACCGGGTCTACATGACCGAGTCGGCCTACATGTGCATTGCCGGCGCCGCACTCATCAAGGGCGCCAAGTCGCAGCACCTCACCTCGCTGGACATCGGCGGGCCCGAAGTCCACGTGCACCAGAGCGCCTGCGCCGACGAGCGCGTTCCCGACGACCCCACCGCGATTACGATGCTCCGCCGCGAGGTGGCCCGGCTCCCCTCCCCGGCCGTCGCCTTTTACCGGCACGGCGCCGAACCAGCGCCCCCGCGGCACGACCCCGGCGAGCTCGGCGCCATCCTCCCCGGCGACCATCGCCACATCTACGACGTGCGCCAGGTGATCGCTCGCCTGGTCGACGACTCGCTCTTCTGCGAGGTCATGGCCGACCGCGGCACGGAGATGGTGTGCGGTCTGGCGCGGATCAGCGGGCTGTGGACGGGCTTCATCGCCAACAACGTGGCGCCGACTCCCCACCCGGACCGCCCGGGCGAGATGCGCGGCGGCGGCATCCTGTACCGCGACGGCATCGCCAAGATTTCGGCGTTCTCGCGGGCGTGCAACGAGGACGGGACGCCGATTGTGTGGCTCCAGGACATCGCCGGGTTCGACATCGGGGTCGAGGCGGAGGCGCGTGGGCTGCTCGGCTACGGAAGCTCGCTGATCTACACCAACAGCACCAACACCGTGCCGATGATCACGGTTCTCCTTCGCAAAGCAAGCGGCGCTGGGTACTACGCGATGGCGGGCATGCCCTACGAGCCGGTGCTTCAGCTCAGCACTCCGCTCACCCGGCTCGCGGTGATGGAGGGCCGCACCCTCGCGATCGCCGCGTTCAACAGCAAGCTGGACGACAACTTCGAGATCGCGTCGGACGACCCGGCCGAACGCGCGCGCATCTCCGCCGAGATGGACCAGACCGCCGCCCGCATCGAAGCCGACATGGAGCCCATCGGCGCCGCCGCCCGCATGGACACCGACGAGGTCGTGCCGCTGGGCGACCTGCGCCGCTATCTGCAAGCCGTCATCGAGATGGCGTGGCAATCGCCCCGTCGCGTCCGCAACCCACGCATCTGGTCGATGCACGACCTGGTCCTGTTGAGTCGCGGGGCCACACACACGCCGGCTTCAGCGGCTGTCGCCGCCACCGCCGTCGACGCGCCCGTCGATGGATTGGTCGCGATCCGCGTGACGACCGCCGGCACCTTCTGGCGCCGGCCCACGCCCCGCGACCCGGCGTATGCCGAACCCGGCGAAACCCTCCATCCCGCCCGCACCATCGGCCTCATCGAGGTGATGAAGACCTTCGCGCCTGTCGCCGCCGGCCTGACCGGGGTGTTGGAGCGCTGGGTTGTCGCAGACGGCGCCGCGGTGGAGGCGGGGATGGTGGTGGCTTGGGTCACGGCGCGGTGAGTTGGGGGGCCCGGGGAGAGCGGTCGTGCGTGCGCGTGGGGGCTGCGCGCGAACGGATTCCGGAGCTGCGGTGGAGATGCCCTCGGCCTCCCTGCGCGCTCCGGCCTGAGCGCGCTGACGGGGCGCGACTCTCGTGCCTGCGCTCCGGTTTGCCTCACGCCGAGTGCCTGCCGGAGGGCCACTGCGACATGGGTGAGCCGCCACCTCTTGACTTGTGGCCCTCGTTGTCAAGATCGGCGTGGGTGCACCACGGGAGAAGGCCGATTTTCGGAGGGTGGGCTCGGCGGTTCGCGTCGCCTCGAACGGCTGCACGGGGGAGGAAGGGCCACTGCGAGGTAGGTGAGGTGCCACCTGTTGAGTTATGGCCCTATCAGTGACATTGCGCGGGGCCGGGGCGGTGAACGAGCCGGTGAGCGGAGGTCCCCGCAGCGGGACGAGACGGAGCCCCCGGGTCCCGCCCAACGAGAGTGCGATTGTCGCGCATTCTTCACTAATTACCAGATTTTTCTGCCGATGCGGATCGCGTGGGGGCCCACGCGCAACCCGGCCCATGCCGTGCGGTCATTGGTGAGCGCCGATCGGCGCCTGCCGCGCGCTGCGGTTTCGGAGCGCCGGCCGGGCCGGCCGCCCGGCACTGCGAGGGTGCCGGTACCGGCCGAGGTGGCACGCCACCTCGGGGGTTACCGGCACTCCCGCGAGCGCAGTCGCCGCGGCGCCGCGCTCCGCGGCAGGGCCGCCACGGACGAAGGGACCTTTTCGGCGTGGCGCCCACCCGCGGCGACAGCGCGCGTCGCCTCTGACACCGCGTAGCTGCCGGTAGCCGCGGAGGTGGCACGCCACCTCGGGGGTTACCGGCATCGTGGTGAGCGCTGCGGCCGCATCTCTGAGGCGGCCCGCCGCGTGAGGCGGACCGGAGCGCGGGTGCGACGGAGGTTCTGTCGCGACAGTGGCTACTTTCTGAGTCGCGCCCGGTCGGGGCGCGCGCGGCGCCCCGACCGACGGCCGCAGGCCGGAGCGCGGAGGGAGGCCGACGGCGCCTCCGGCGCCGGCACGCCCCTGGACTCATGGCCCTCGGCGCAACCTCACCCGACCATGATGTCCAGGTAAGTCCCGACGTTGGCCGCCGCGACCGGGTTCGGCTCGGGCGCGACCGTGGGGTCGGTTTGGGCGATCGGGATCGGCAGCAGAGCGGGCGGCGTCGGCGCTGCGGTGGGGACGACGGCCTCGGGGGCGATGGCCGTGGGGGTCGCGGGCTCGGTCGGCGCGACAGGCGGCATGGCGGCGAGCGCGGCCGTGGCCTCAGCCGACAGGGTCACCACCACGGCGGGCGTGGCCGCGGCGTCGCGCCAGCCCTTCCGCGACGGCGACAACCCCTGTGCCTTGAGCGCGTGGACCTCGGCGGCGCGGGCCTGGCCGCGGACGGCGGGACCCCTGGCACGGGCGGCGGGACGAGCGGACGTAGGGTCGGTGGTCGTGGAGGAAATTGGTCGCATGCGTGCTCCTGGCTGCGCCCTACATCGGTCAGGCGAAGGGCGGCTGGAGCCTCTTTCAGTTCTGCGCCTGCTCGCCGACCACGCCTTCCGGCGCCACCGCCACTCGCGCCCGCCACCACCTCTCGAACGCCGGAGCCTCCATCGCGGGGCCAAAAAATCCGCCGGTGGCCTCGTCGGCCTCCAGGTCCTTCAGGAACGACGCCTGAAGCGGGAAATCGACACCGTCCGCTCCTGACCGGATCTTGAGCTCCATCGCGAGGTGGATCAACCCTGCACACAGCGCGGCGGACTCGTCGTCGTGAAGCAGCCCGCGCACGAACAATGGGTCCAGGATCAGCTTGTCAATCGGCAGTTCCTCCATTTGGGCCAGCGTCAGCTTGCCGATTGCGCTGCCCGGCACCGCCAGACGGACGCCCATCCCCTGGAGCGCCGCCATCGCGGTCACTGGCCCGGGAGGCACCAAAAGCTCCAACGAGCCCAGCGCCAGCCGACTTTGCGACAGCGCCGCGGACACCTCAGTGAGCAGGAAGGAGCTTGTCAATGCCGCGTGGTCGATCGGCACGCGCACGACGACCGGGTCGACGCCCGGGGCAACCCAGCCGCGGGCGAAACGGCAGATGTGCTGCAGGGACGCCAACCCCTCCCCCGGATCAACCACGGCGCGCGCACCGACCAGGCTTCCCGTCTGCAACGAAAACGTCGGCCGGTAACGAATCATGGCAAGTTCGGCTCCGTGCCCCATCGTACGAACGAGCCGTGACGACTGGTACACGAAATCGCCGAATTGACGAGCCCTTCGCAGGCGGCCACGGGCCTTGTCTCCTTCCGTCGCCAGGGGCGCGGCGAGCGCCCCGATCAGGGTAGCTTGCCCACATGCTGTTCATCACGACTGCCTCGGCCGCGTGGCTGGCCAACGTCTCAGGCATGGACGACCCGTGCTGCGCACAAAAAGTCGTGACTGCGTTGCAGTCGGTACCCTCCGTAACCTCGGTGGCAGCCTCGTTCGAGACCAATCAGGCCTGCCTGGAAGCAACGGCGCCACTCAGCTCTGCCGCCCTCGGCAAGGCGCTGGCGTCGGCTGGCTACGGCATCGTCAGTCTGGCCGAGGTGGCTGCGTGCCCGGCGGGGCTTCACGTCGCGGTCGACCCGTGGGCGGGCGCCAAGGGCCTCGATGCGGTCACGATTTCTCACGGCGAGAAGGTGGAGCTGAAGCCGGTGGGTGGGAAGTACACCATCTTCGACTTCGGGGCGCCGTGGTGCGCGCCCTGCCACACCGGTGCCGCGTTGTTGACCAGCTACATGACCGGCCACACCGACGTCTCGGCGCGAATCGTGTGGCTCGACGCGGGCGACGCCAAGGCGTCCTTCGCGCTGCCGGTGGTCGCGCAGCACCTCGCCTTCGCCGAAGGGCTTCCTTGGTACAAGGTGGTCGGTCCCGACGGCAAGAAGCTGTACGAAGGCAGCGTGCCGACCGCGGCCATCGCCGCCATCGACAAAAAGCGGGCGCGATAGTGGTCTCGCTTCGAACCGCCGCGCTCCGCGCTGTCGTCGGGGCGATGCTCTACGCGGTGATGGCGCCGCCGGCCCACGCCACGTGACCTGGGTGAAGCAATCCAAACCTCCAGGTTGGAGGCTCTCGCGCACAACCGTATCTTGATGCCGGCCGTTTCCGGCTCGACGTGCAATTCGTCGCGCAAGCCACCCGCATCGAGCACGTGGCCACCTGCCCGGGGGTGGACCCGCTCCTCTGCGCCACGACCGACATCCCCGAGCACTGGCACGACCAGAAGATCACCTGGTTCCGCCTCGACGCGCTCTTGAGCGCCGGCCTCGGCAACGGCTGGGCGGTCGCCGCCGGCCTCCCCTTCGACGTGCGCTCGATCTCCGTGGACTACACCCAGGACGGCGAGCCCTACGTCCCGCCCTACGACGACATCCACCATCGTGAGGAGGTACTGTTCGGCCCGGTCGACGGCAGCCTGTGGCTCAAGCGCACGCTGATGGTGGGGAGCGTGGTGCTCACGCCCTCGGTTGGCAGCTCGATTCCCATCGGGCACACCGAGGACGACCCGTTCGCGCTGACCGAGCTGGGTAAAAAACACCAACACATGCAGTTCGGCACCGGGACCTTCGACCCGCTCCTGAGCGTCGACGCGGTGTTCCGCGCCGGCCGTTTCGGGGCGCTGGCGTCGGTGTCGTCGCGTCTGCCACTGTACGAAGCAGCCAACGGCTACCGCGCCCCCCGGGTGGTGGCGGGCAGCCTCGGGCCCACTTTCGCGGTCACCCCGAAGCTCTACACCTGGCTGCTGGCCGATGCCGCCTATGAAGGCGAGGAGCTCTGGCACGACGAGGCCTACGGGGGTCGGGCTTCGGTCTCGGCGTCGGCGGGGGCGCTGTACACCTTGACTCCCGACGTGTCCGCGCAGCTCACCGCGCGGGTGCCGGTGTGGGAGGCCGTGCACCACACCGACGAGGATGCGCGCGTGTCCCAACCGCTGAGCGTAGCGGCGGGGGTGTCCTGGTCCTTCGGGAAGAAGGGAGCGGACTCGGGCGAAGGCGGGTAGCCTGCCGTGTGCGCCACCTGCTCCTTCCGCTGTTCGCGCTGAGCCGACTCGTCGCCTGTGTGGAGTACGAGGTAGCGCCCGAGCCCAAGCCGGTGGCCCCGCCCGATGCCAGCGTGGTCCCCGAGGCGGTCACGCTCGACGGCGTCTGCGTTTCGGAGGTGCGCACCCTCGCGTTGCAGAACCGCGGCGGCGAGGCTCTGACCCTCTCCGCTGTCGAGCTGCAGGGCGACGGCTGGTCGGCCCGTCACCCGAGCCTTCCCGCCGTGCTGGCGCCTGGCGCGGTGCTCGACGTCACCCTGACCGGCACCGCCGGCAAGGCCACGCTGACGCTCGTCACCGACGACCCCGACCAACCGGAGCTGGTCGTGCCGCTCTCGGCCAACGCCGATATTCCCCCGACGGTGATCATCACCGCGCCCTACGAAGACGAGGTCATCGACCCGGCGCTCCCCTTCCAGCTCAAGGCGGTGGTGGCCGACCCCGAGACGCCCGTGACCGAGCTGGGGGCCGAGTGGCGCTCGAATCGGGTCGGCTTCCTGGCCAGCGCCACGGTCGACGAAGGCGGGCGCGTGGTGACGGAGTGGCCGGCCGACACGCGCTGGCCGGGCCCCCATGTCTTCGAGCTGGTGCTCACCGACGGCTGCGGCAACCTCGGCGAGAACTCGATCTATGCCTGCCAGGACGGCGCCTGGGCGGTGGAGAGTCTCGTCGCCGACGTCTGGCGCGTCGAGGGTGAGGCCAGCGTGGACCAGACCGCGGGGACCGCTTCCATCGGGCCCGAGGTCGGCGCGGCCTTCGACGCCTACCTCGTGTTCGACAGCGACCTCTTCGACGCCACCTTCACGGTGGCCGGCGCGGGCGCTGGCTTCACCCTCACGCTGCTCGACAGCACCCGGGCGACGGAGTGGCTGGGCGGCAGGGGCTGCGGCCTGGGGCTTGGTCCGGAGGCCTGCGCGGGCAAGGGGCTCCCGGGCTGGTCGATCGTCGTGGACACCCTGGCCGGCGATGGCAACGACTGCGCGCCGCCGCCCAGCATCGCGCTGGTGGCCGACGGTGAGCTGGCTGCTCCCCTCGCCTGCGCCTCTCTCGTCGATTTCGACGCCGGCCCCCACGCCATCGAGGTGCACGCCGCCGACGGCGCGTTGCTCGTACAGCTCGATGGAACTGCGGTCCTGGATGCGCCCGTCCCCCCCGGCACTGCCTTCGGCGCCTACGCTGGGTTCACCGGGGTGGGGGAGTGGAGTTTTGGAGAGCTGTGGTTGACGGACTCGCGGTGTAAGTAGGGTCGCGGTGGCCCTGCTCCGCGGTGTCCGGGCCTCGGCTCCGCACCGGGCATCACGGGCCAGCCTCCGCCCGAGTTCACGATTGGCTGTCTGGTCGGGCACGACGCCGGACGGTTCGCTGACGGGCCGGGTGACGGTGCGGGTCGGCCTGGCCGGACCGAGTCTCGGCCGGGACGACTCGCGCCGGCAGGACCACGCGCTCCCGCCGCCCGCCCGCGCACGCGTCGCCACCGTCGCCCCCGCTCGCCGCGCTCGCCACCGCCGCGCCCCGCCCACCGACACCAGCCGCTGCAGCCAGCCTCCGCCCGAGTTCACGATTGGCTGTCACGTCGGGCACGACGCCGGACGGTTCGCTGACGGGCCGGGTGACGGTGCGGGTCGGCCTGGCCGGACCGAGTCTTCGAGGGGAGCGCCGGGACGACTCGCGCCGGCAGGACCCCGCACCGGTTTCCGCTCGACCTGCTTCGCCCCTCCCACCGACAGCCAACCGTGCCCCTCGCGCAGGACGGCGCCGTCGTCTAGCGCGGCGATCGATCGAAGCTCAAGGACGGTCGAAGCTCAAGGACAAAGACCGTCAATGGCCAACGTGGTGTTGTTGTCCTCATGGCATTCTTCAACCGTGCCACGGGTGCCATCGTCGTCAACGCGGAACTCCACGTATCCGTCTACGACCACGACAGGATCGAGCTCAAAGACCAATCCAGTCGTGGAGGTGCCCGGCAGCAGCTCGGCGGTCGTCCATTGGGTCGACTCATACACCGCGTTGCCGTGCTGCATGCTGTACAGGCTGACCGGGATCGCCGCCGGGAGATTGCCCATGCCGCGGTTGGCGACGACGATGACGATGCGGAGGTAACCACGATCGCACTCGACGTTGCAGGTGTCGGTCACCTCGACCACGGCGTCGGAAGCGAGCCCGCCGGTGCCCGCGGAGAGGTCGCCCGAGCGGTAGTTGTTGTAGGTGGCCCAGTTGACGTCGGGGTAGGCGGGGATGCTGCCATCCTCGTTGACGTTGGTGATGTTGTAGGCGTGCTGATTCCAGGACAGCGGTCCGCGTCGCCACGAGTCGTCCTGGTCCTTGATGGCGCGCACGCCCTTTTCGGGACCGGAGTAGGTGCTGGAGGTGTAGACGATGTCGGCGTGGCCGTCGTTGTCGACGTCGGCGACCGAGGGGTACTCCGAGCAGGTGGCCGAGCTGTGTCGGGTCTCCTGCATCTTGATGGCGCCGGTGGCCCCGTCGTAGACGAAGACGTTGTCCTCGTCGGCATAGACCACCTCGGCGGCGCCGTCCCCTTCGAAGTCGAAGACCGACGAGCCGGTGAAACCGGAGGAGAAGTCCTTGGTGGCCTGCTGCCACAGGAGCGAGCCGTCGGCGTCGAGCACGATGTAGGTGCCGTTGCCAGCCACGCCGATCTCGGGCTCGCCGTCCCCGTCGAAGTCGGCGACAGTGGGAGTGCCCACGGTGCTCCCGGCGATGCCCACCAGCTCCCAGATGACGCTGAGGTCGTCGTCCTGGAGGCGGACGTTGCCGGCGCGGGTCACGACGATCTCGCCCTCGGGATCCCCGTCGAAGTTGGCGACCGCGATGGCCCCGTCGGTCTCGGAGTTGCTGATGATGGTGTTGCCATCGGGGTCGTAGAGCGCGTTGCCCACCACCACCTCAAGCACTCCGTCCAGATCGATGTCGGCCGCTGCGCCAATCGGCGCCGCCCAGGAGTGCGACGCCCCGTCGCCGAGGCTGCCGACCCCGCGCTCGGAGCCGTCGTCGCCGTTGAGTATCTGCTTGCCGATGATCACCTCGGGCTGGCCGTCGCCATCGAGATCGTGGATGCCCACGGCTCCGCATTGCGGAGAGTTTCCGGCAGCGTAGGCGGCGCGTGTCCACAGTTGGCTGCCGTCTTCGCCGTGCCAGGCGGTCGTGCCGCTGGCGCCCGCGCCCACGACGTCGGGCCAGCCGTCCAGATCGATGTCGCCGATCGCGGCGGTCATCGGCTCGCCGCCGAGCGAGCCCGACGCCGTCCACAAGATGCGGCCGTCGTCGCCGCTGACCGCGGCGTAGCTGCCGCCGGTGCCGCCCACGACCACGTCAGGGATGTCGTCCTCGTCGACGTCGCCGTCACCATCGTCGTCGGTGAGGTTGCCCACGACCGGGGTGGTGTAGGCATCGCCGATGCCCTCCTGCTCCCACAACATCTCGGGCGTGAAGGTGCCCACCACCACGGGCTCCTCGCACTCTTCGTCGGGCGCGACGGTGATGGCGTCGAGGATGGGTTCCGGGCAGTCCTCCTTCGGCACCCCGGTGTGGTCGGTGTCCTCGTCTTCGCTGGTGTCCGTCGGCGGCTCCCAGTCCGACGAGGTGTCGAAGTCGCTGCTGCCGTCCTTGCCGACGCCGAGACCGTTGTCGATGACACACGCGGAGAGCAGCAGCAGCAGGGGCAGACGACGCACGGAACGCTCGGGGTGGCGCGTAGTGTAGACGGTTACGGACCTGCCGTCGCCCGTCGACGCTGTCGTAATTTCACTGGTTCGGCCGAAGCTCCGATGCGCCCTCACAGACGTAATAGGGCTTGGTACACTCACACGGGTAGTCGTTCCACGACGCGCCGGACCACTTGATCATGGCGCAGTCTTCCTCGGACGAGTCGTAACACTCTCTCCCGTGGGAGTTGTTCGGCTCCCCACTGGACCAATTGGTGTAGGTCACCGGGGACCCGTCGGCCCAAACCCAGCTCCCCTCACTCGCGGCGTCGGTGTGACCAACCCACCAGTAGTTGTCAGTGTACGAGTACACCACCGACTCGACCCACAGGCCCTCATCGGCGCTGTCGAAGGTGACCAGCGCGTACCCGTAGCTGTCACACGAGTTCTGGGCCGAGGTCCAGTCGGTTGCCGTGGTGCAGTAGAGGTACGGATGCTCGGTGTCGGGCCAATGCTGCACGTCACAGGGGCACACGCTCGCACTGTCGGCCGTGCCATCGCAGTCGTCGTCGTGGGCGTTGCAGATCTCCGTGGCGGCGGGGTTGACGGTCGCGTCCTCGTCATCGCAGTCCCCCCCGGTGGACGACCAGAGGCCACCCGCGCAGCCGGTGGCGACGCTGTCGTCATCGCCATACCCATCCCCATCGGCATCGTGGTAGATCGTGCCGGTGCCGTCCTCGTCAATCAGTCCGTCACAGTCGTCATCGGCGCTGTTGCACGTGTCGGCGGCGCCGGGGTGGACGGCGCTGTCGGCGTCGTTGCAGTCCGTCACGTCCTCGACCCAACCCAGTTCGTCCGGGCAGACGCGGTCGTGGGTGGTCGAATCGCCATACCCATCGCCGTCCTCATCGCGGTAGCGACTGACGAGCAGGTCCTCGTCCTGTTGGCCGTCACAGTTGTTGTCCATGCCATCGCAGCGCTCCACGGCGCCAGGGTAGATGCTGGCGTCGTCATCGGCGCAGTCTTCCTTGTCGGGCGAACCGTCGTTGTCGGCATCCCGCCGCCCCGCATCGGCGGTGTCGGCGTCGGCGGCGGCGTCATCGCGATCGACCTTGCCGGGCGTGGTGGGGCCTGCCGCACAGGCAGCGAGGCAAATCGAAGCAAGAGCGAGGGGGCGCATGGCGGGCTCCGGTCCGGGGAGTGTACGCGATCCGCAGGAAGGTGGGACGCATGACGCCCCCCGCCCCGGCGGCGGCGGAGCCGCCCCGGCGGTGGCGGCGGCCCATCGGCGGCGGCGCCCCCAGCGGCGGCGGCGCCCCCAGCGGCGGCGGCGCCAACGGGCGCCATCGCGCCGGCGCCACTGCCACCGCCGCGCCGGGAAGTCCGGGTCCGCGATGCGGGGCAGGCAGCGCCGCAGCAAAGACGCCCCGGCCCACCGCAGCGCCCAAATGGCTCAAGGGCAGTTCGTGCACCCCATGGTCACGTCGACCGCCGCGCTCAGTTGGGTGTCGTCCCACGTGCCCGACAGCGCTGCCACCAGCCGCAGGGTCTTGGTGTCGAGGCGCTCGAAGCTGTCGAAGCTGGCCGCCCACTCGGTGCGGCCCGCCGTTGAGTAGTCGAGCGTGCCGCCCCAGGGGTCGGTCCACAGGTAGCTGACACCCTCGTCAGGGCTGGTCCAGGCGCCGGGGTGGCCGTTGGTGAACTGGAGAAGCAGCGTTCCCGAGCTGGTGGCGCAGCTGACGCGCCCGGCCACGTTGCCGAGCGCATCGTCGAAGCTCGCCTCCAGAACCCCGTCGCCATCGGCCCCGCAGGCGGCGACCATTCCCGCGTCGCCGTAGAAGATGGTCACGTTGACGGTGCCGGTGGCTTCGGTGTCGGTGTCGGTGTCAGTGTCGGTGTCAGTGTCGGTGTCAGTGTCGGTGTCGGTGTCAGTGTCAGTGTCAGCGTCAGTGTCAGTGTCGGTGTCAGAATCAGCGTCCGTGTCCGTATCGGCGTCGCCACCGGTGTCCCCTGCGCCCGAGTCAGCAGGGTACACCGCGGGGCCGGTGCAGCCCGCCGCGGCGACCAGAGCGAGCGCCGTCAGTCGCAATAGACATCCGAGTAGCTGTCCTCGTTGTTGCTTTCGTCGCACTCCGTCACCGAATCCTCCGGATCGACCACGGCCAGGAAGCCGTAGATGCCGACATCGCCGGGAAGAAGGTCGACTTCGATGCCGACCAGGCGCTCGCCCGCGAGGAGCGCGCCCACCGCCACCGACGCGACCTCGACGTTGGTGGTCCCGTAGGAGTAGATCTTGACGGTGGCCGCGTCCACGTCCGCGCCGCCCTGGTTGGACACCTGGAACGAGAGCTTGATCGGGCCGTAGTCGCAATCGGCCACGCAGACGTCGGTGATCGACACCACGAGGTCCGACGTGGCCGGATCGTCCGCCGCCACGCGCGAGCGGTAGACGTTGTACTTGGTCCAGAACGGGTCCGGCGACGCCGGTACGCTGCCGTCCGCGTTGACGTTGGTGATCGCGAAGTCATGCACCGCCCAGGTGCGACCCGCCGCCGGCCAGCCACCGCCATCGTGCTCCACCACCTTGAGCACACCCCAGGGCGCCCCGTAGTTGGAGCAGTAGGCGATCTCCCCGTGATCGTCAGCGTCCATGTCGGCGATGGTGGGGTACTCGAACACGGTGCCGCTGGTGTGCTGCGCGTCGGCGTAGTTGACCGCGCCGGTGGTCCCGTCGAAGATCGTGAAGCTGTCCTGGTCGGCGTACAACACCTCCAGCGCGCCGTCGCCATCGACGTCCCAGCCGCTGCAACCCGCCAGGCCGGAGGTGTCGTTGATCGGCACCGACCACATCGCCGTGCCATCGAGCTGGTAGGCAACGAGGGTCTGGTACGACGGCCACGCCACATCGCTGGTGCCGTCCCCATCGAAGTCACCGACGCAGGGGGGCCCGGGGTGCCCCGGAGTGCCGTAGTTGCGGGTGTAGATGTTGCTGCCGTCGTCGTCCCAGAGCGTCCACTGCTCGCCGACAAAGCCAATCTCGGCCTCAGGATCGCTGTCCGCCTGGACGATGACCGGCCAGAAGCCGTAGGTGCCGATTTCGCCGGTGGACCACATCAGGCTACCGTCGCTGTCGTAGGCGTCCCCGCCGATGAAGATCTCCTGGTCGCCGTCAAGGTCGACGTCCGCCACGGCGGCCATGCGGTAGGGATTGGACGCCGGGGAGTTGAGGCTGAATTCGACGCTGCCGTCCTCGCCGTTGAGCACCAGATCGTCGGCGATCACCTCCGGAGCGCCGTCACCATCGAGGTCGGCGACGCTGACCAGCGGGTAGCTGGTGGAGGTCGGGGTGCGCGATGCGGTCCACTTCAGTGTGCCGTCGCCTTCGAGCGCGATCGGCTGGGCCGAGGTGTTGTAGGCCACGACGTCCGGGTACCCGTCCGCGTCGATGTCCGCGATGAGCTGGGCGCCCGTGGTGGAGGTGTTGGCGTACGACCACTTCTCGACGCCAGTGGCCCCGTCGATGGCCACGATGTACCCGCGGGAGCCGAACGCGCTGATCACCACCTCGGGGGTGTCGTCTTCGTTGATGACACCGTCACCATTGTCGTCATCGAGGTTGCCGATGACTGGCTGAGTGTAGGAGTTGGTGGCCGATGCGTCCGCGCTCGGCGCCGAGAAGGTCCACTTGGTCTTGACGTTCCAAGGGTCGGTGACCGCGCCGCCACCACCCCCGTCGTCCCCCTCGCAGGCCTCCACGATCGCGATGGTGCCGGCATCGCCGGGCACAAGCGCCGGACACTCGACGTCCAGGCAGTCCTTGCGGCCGTTGCCGTCGGCATCGGGGAAACCTTCGTCCACGTCCCCGTCGCCGTCATTGTCCTTGCCATCGCACTCCTCGACAGGAGGCTCCTCGTCACCGGTGTCGGTGTCGGGCGGGACCCAGTCGCTTGAGGTGTCGAAGCCCGCTGCCGGATCGCCCTTGCCGCTGAGGGTGTTGTCGAGCTGACAGGCGGCGAGGAGGACAACGACGGACACGATGCGCAAAGGGGCTCCAGGGCGCGGCCAGTGTAGCTGGAAAGCGGGGGGGGCGCCGACCCATTCGCGCCGCGGGTAGGCCCTACTCGCTCCCGCAGGTTCCGGTCGCATCCGACGACCACCCGGGGAACGGCCGCGCCTGCTTCACGAAGAGCTCCGGGGTGCCGGGCGTGTATTTGTCGTCGAACTTCCAATCGACCTCGAGCGCGTACCAGCCCCCGTCCGAGCCGTACGCCGACCGGAAGAAGGTGTGGATGGCGTCGAGTTGAACGCCCAGCGCGTAGACCTGCTCGGCGTCGAGGACAGTCTCCCCTTCAGCCACCAGGGTGCTGTGTTGGATGTAGACCACCGGCTGGCCGGGGCTGTAGAAATACTGGAGGTAGGCATCGGGCAACACCCCCGGGTCCGGCGTCACCACATCCTCGCCATCTACCTGAGCATTGACGTAGAAGCCGGGCTCGAGACCGGTGGTGTCGAAGGGGTTGTTGGTGATGGCGACACCGTTACTCTCCTCCACCGGAAAGTTCGCATGGACCAGGAGGCCCATCCCGACGTCAAGGTGGTTCATCGAGTAGTAGTTGCGCTCTTCGTACGCGCGCGGATTCCAGACCTGCGACCAGACCTTCTTGACCGCCCACTCCACCGAATCGGTTCCAGAGCCATCCACGGCGGGCTTGCCCGTCTCCGAGTTGTACAGCCCAGCGCCGGTGAAAGCGCCGAGGTCCTCGGAGTTGGTGCTCGACCGGAACCGGATGTCCTCGCCGGGAAAGAACTCCGCCGCCCTGGCCACGATCGCCGCCACCACCTCGGGCCGCATCGGCTTGGCGCGGAGCTCGTCTTTGAACCCCTCGAGCGCGGTCGAGCGGTACGTCGGATCCGCCCACTGCGGGTCTGCGAACAAGGCGTCCACGCGGTCCCAGAGGCCGTTGTCCTCCATGAACTGGTTGTAATAGTACATCGGAACGCCGAACCCGGGCTGGGCGTGCACCGCCAATCCCTGCGCCTCCGCCTCCATCAGGGCGCCGTAGTTGGTCGCTTTGGCACCAAACGCGGGGATGGCGTCGTGGATGGCGTCGCCAAGCTCCGCGGCGTCGAGGTCGAGCATGTCGAGGCCGCCGCGCAGATCGGTCACGCTGAGGTCCATGGGCTGCACCACCAGCGGCTCCGGTTTGTGGGCCTGCCACCACGCCTCCGCCTCGTCGGCGGTGAGCTCGCGGATTTCCCAGTCGAAGGCACCCACCGTCAGCTCCACCCACTTCCCTTCGAGCGCTTTGAGCTCGGCGAGGTCCTGGGCGCCGCGCACCGCCATGTTCGGGGTGCCCCGATTGACCGAGAGCACGTTGATGTGGGCGAGCGGAGTCTGGAATTCGGACGTGATGATGCCGGCGACGATCGAAATGTCGTTGGGCACCGCATCGAGGACCACGATCTCTCGGTAGGGTGTGTACCCGCCATCCACCTCGGCGACCGTGTGGAAGGTGAGCAGACCCGTGGACGTTCCGGGGTTGAGCGGCTGATAGTCGACCCCGGCGTAGAGCTCGTCGGTGCTGACGATCGGCACGTCAGCCGGCAGGTCCTTGGCCACCGTCTCCACCGCAACGCTCGTCGGGTGGAACCCCAGCTTGTCCCCTACCCACAGATTCTCCCGGATCTTGCGGAAGGCGGTCGTGATCATCTCGGCGCTGGCGGTGTCGTAGGGCGAAATCTCGTAGACCCACTGTTTGGGGCCGTCGTAGTAGGACAGCGAGCCGAGGATGAAGCGCCGATCGGGGCTGTAGTACTCGGTCTCGTTGAAGGCACCGAGCTCGGGCACGATGGGCAAGCCGTCCCCGGAGAGGTGCGCCGACGCGAACTCCCAGTGGATGCAGTAGCGTTTGCTGTTCTGGAAGTAGAGCGCGTCGCCATCGAGGCGGTCGATGACCGTCTTGACCGCTGTCGCGCCAGGAATGCTCGAGTCCCACGGCACACTGCCGATCTGATCGTAGTCCTCCTGGCAGCCGATCACCTGCGCGAAGTCCGGGTCGGAGTCGGGAGCCAGCGTGCACTCCCACTCGTCGACCGGCTCGTCCGTACCCGTCTCACAGGCGACGAGCAGCAGCGGGAGGATCAGCGCGATCGGGATGCGGTGCATAGCGGCACCATAGCTCAGGGCTTCAGTTTTTTGACCATGGCTTTGACGATGTCGGCCAACGGGTTGAACCAGTAGTTGCGAAATCCGATGCCGCTCGGAGACGAACAGAGACGCTCGGTGTACAGCACTTCCCGGCTGGCCAGGTCAAAGATCACCGGCCAGGCGCAGCCCCGATCTTCCTCTTTGGAGAGCCGCTCCACGAGGATCCCGAAGCCTGTGCCCGTGCGGGCGTCAACCTTCCAGGAGGCCGCCCGCGCCTTGACCTCAGCGTCCGTCAACAACATGGCGAATTCCGGCGAACGAGAGGCCGCCAAGAACCATGGAGGCCCATGGGGAAGCGTCTGACCATCCGGGTCAGGGAGCGCGACGGTCATGCGGATGTCGAGTGCTTTTTCCACCTTCTTGTACAGGCCGTGGAGAAACATGGCGTTCCAATCCGTCGTGAGCCTTGACCACACGTCGCGCGGCCCCGCAAAGCGTGTGATCAGGTCATCCATGCCGCCGCCTGGCCCCCAGAAGATTTTCTCCTCCGGATCATCGAAGGCCTCCGGGACGAGAATGAGCGTCGTGCTGTAGTCGAGACCGACCCAGACCACGGGATTGCCCCGGCCCAGCCGGTCCTTGGCCGCCGACAGCGGCCCAGCCCAGGCATCGGAGCATACAAAGGCCAGCGTCGCGAGGAGCATCATTGACCGGCGGTATCCCGGTCGCGCCCTCCCGGATACAACCCTCGCCATGCGCTCGTGGGCCTCGATCCCGCTCCTCGCCGCCTGTGCCGAGCCGGCGGCACCGAGCATCACGGTGTCGGCGACGGTGGGCACCGTCGCGACCGCTGCATGGTCGGACAGCTCAGCGCAACCCAGCCGAATCGTGGTCATGCGGGGCGGGATCGACCGACTGGCGAGTCCGTGGGAGGAGCCCGAATTGGCCCACGCCGCCACCCTCGTGGGCATGAACGGCGAGACCGACTACGACGCCGTAGTCGAGCTAGAAGACGGGACACGATCGGAGCCAACAGCGTTTGTCACCTCCCCGCTGCCGGTCGACGTGCCCGAGATCGCGGTCGAGGGCGAGCCGGCATGGAACGGGTGGTTGTTGACCTCGATCATCGGCTCGGAGACTGGGCCGGTGCTGCTCGACCGCCACGGTCACGTTGTGTGGTGGCACTTCGCCACCGAGGGCGGGCGCGTCACCCGAGCCCGCTTCCGCGGCGACGGGAAGGGGGTCTGGTACGGCTACGCCAACTCGGAAGGCAGCGACGAGGGTGGCCTTTCCAGCGTGGATTGGCAAGGCGCGATGCTGGAGGTAATCGATTCCCCTACGTTCTCCCACGACCTCTGGGTGGCCCCCGAGGGGCCGGTGTCGTGGATCGAATTCGACCGTCGGTTCCTCGCGAACGGGAATCCGGTCTGGGGCAATCGCCTGATGAGCAACAGCTCCGGCGCCCCCAAAGAGCTCTGGTCCACCTTCGACACCTGGAACCCCGAGCTGATCGGCCGAGTCGACGAGGAGGGGTACTGGACCGGCCTCAACGCCCTGGACTTCGACGAGGCCAGCGGTCATTACTTCCTGGGCTCCCGCGGATTCGGAGCGATCATCGAGGTGGACCCCGCATCGGGGAGCGTCCTCCGGCAGATCGGCGGGCCCGCCTCGGACTACGAGTTCGTCGGCGACGATGCCGACCTCAAGCGCCAACACAACTTTCAGCTCGTCGAGGGCGGCATCCTCATTCACGACAACCGCGACGAGGAGCTGGGCTCGAGGGCGGTGGAGCTGACGCTCGACGACGTCGCGGGTACGGCAACCCCGCGGTGGAGTTGGCAGCACGATCCGCCGCTCTTCAGCTACGCCCTCGGCGACGTGGACCGCGGCGCCGACGGCAGCACGCTCATCACCTGGAGCGCGTCCGGTGTGATCGACGATGTGGGCCCCGACGATGTCGCCCGCGCCTCGCTCGCCGTTCCGCTGGGAACGATTTTCGGGTTCATGGACCGCGTTGAGCAGCTTCCGGGCATGGGCGCGCTTTGACCGCCTATTGAATTGCAGGCCGGGTGCAGCTCAGCTTGTCCTCGGCCACCGCACACGCGTACAGGCCACGCGAGACGACATCGACGCTGGTGGTGAACTCCTTCCCCTCGATCGAGGCCCACACCGTGCAGGGACCCGCAAGCACGTCGAAGAGGTAGCAGCTCGGGTCGCACGCGCGGGCTTCGGTTTCCCGACACTGCACCTTCTGTGCGGTGCCGCTGGGGAGGACGAACTTGGCCTTGTCCACCCGGTGCGTCGGCAGCGTCGAGCTCGCGGCGCTGGCCGCGCTCAACTGCTTGCGACGATCGGCGATCTCGATGCCGGGGTCGTACTTGCTCTGCACCGTGGGCAACTGGCGCCCCGCGGTAGCGTTGGGCACCGCGAGGATGAGGAACGTGTTGAGCTCGGACCCGGTAATGACGCCATCGCCGCTGGTGTCGGCCTGACCGGTGAGCCCCTCGATGAACGACTTGGAAAAGACGCCCACCTGCGCGGCCTGACGCGGCCCGGCGCTGGAGATGATGAAGCTCTGCTGGCCGATGACCGGCCAGTCGTTGCCCGTCGGTCCGAGCGTCACCAGCCCGTTGATGGCCATGTCGTGCGCAGCGTCGGTCACGATGACATACCGACTGGCAGGAACCCACTTCTGAAGCTGGGCAGCGAGGTCCTTGACCGCGAACGTCGTGGTCTCAAGCGCCTCGGGATCGGAGTCGTAGAACAAGAGCCGCGGGTCGCCGTAGTCGCCGCCGACGCCGTGCCCGACGAAGTAGAAGAGGAAAAGGTCCTTGTAGACCACCGACTTGCTCAGCTCTTCCTGCATCACCGCGGTGATGTTGCCCAAGGTGGCGCTGGCGTCGGTCAACAGCCGCACCTCGTCGAACCCAGCCGCCTGCTCCAGGGCAGCGGCGACGCGCGCGGCTTCGGCCCGAGGGGTGTCCAACTGCAGCTCGGGGGCCAGCTTGTCGTAGCTGGACACGCCCACGACAATCGCGATTCGGCGGCCCTTTTGGGGGACGACCTCCCCCGCCGGCGCCGCAGTCGGGATCGAAAGCGTGAAGAACAGCGACAGGGCGAGCAAGGACCGGAGGAGCCAGCGCATCAGGTCGTTTAACACTTCAACGGCGCGCCGCTTCTTCGGGGGTGATCACCTCGGCCGGGTCGCCGTTTTGGAGCACCGCCGCCGACGTGCTGTTGAGGTAGTCGACCCACACCTGCGACTTGTGGTCGAAGCCGCCTTCCGTGATGAGCTCCTGGGTAAGCTCGTACTCGGCGCGGGCCAGGTCCGACGCCGGCTCGCCGAGCGCGCTCAGCCGCGTGAACATCTCGGCCGTGCGGGTGCGGAGGGCGGGGTCCTGCACCTTCGGGGCGATCCGCGCCCAGTAAGGGAGCGCCAGCTTCGCCTGCACTTCGAGCCGCGCACGGAGCGCGGGCTCGTCGCCCGGCAGCGGGCCCGACACCACCAGCGCCGGGATCGGCGCCGCTCCAGGGACGTCGGCGACCTGTGCCGGGCGGGGGCGGGCCTTGTTGACCGGCGTCACCGCCACCTTGGACGCACGGGCCACCTTCGGGATCGCCGGCGGCGGCTCCGCAGGCGAGGTCAGGCGCCAGGCCGCGACGCCGACGACACAGGCGACGCCCACCACCAGGACGATGCCGAGGCGCCGGTCCATGGGTGACTACCCCGCGTTCCGATAGAGCGTCACCATCACCGTGCGGTCGTCCCCGCCCATGTTCGCGGTCAGCCCGATTCCGGGAGCGCTGGGCATCTGGTAGGCGCCGGAGCGGCCCTTCATCTGCTTCCAGATCTCCACGGCCTGCTTGACGCCCGTAGCGCCCACGGGGTGGCCGAACCCGACGAGTCCGCCGCCGGTGTTGACCGGAAGGGCACCGTCGATGTTGGTGACACCGTCGCGGACCAGCGCCGCTCCCTGCCCTGGATCGGCGAAGCCAACCGCTTCCAGCATCAACAGCTCGGTGACGGTGAAGCAGTCGTGCACCTCGGCCACCTGCACGTCTTTCGGCACGATGCCAGCGACTGCGTAGGCCTTCTCGGCCGCAGCCTTGGTGGTCCAGAGTTGGGTGAGGTCGCCGTCTTCATACAACGACGCCGTGCTGTGGCCGTAGCCGACGATCTCGATGGCATCAGCAGGCGTCTTGCCGGCGGCGCGCAGCCCCGCTTCGCTGACCACGAGGCACGCGGAGGCACCGTCGCTGACCTGGGAGCAGTCGCTCATCTTGATGAAGGGCGCGTACTCCGGGTGCTGCAAGAAGCAGGGATTGCGGTCCCCGGCGGCGGCGGCCGTCGCAAGGTCCATCTTGCGCGCCTTCATGTGCGCGAGGGGGTTCTTGTTCGCGTTGGCGTAGGCCTTGACGGCCACACGACCAATGTCCTCCTCGGTGACGCCGTAGCGCTCTCGATAGGCTTTGGTGCGGCGGCCGAAGAGCGCCGGGAAGGTGAACTCGTCGATGCTGCGTTGGCGCCGGTAGTGGCTGGCGCGGGCGAGGTAGTCGGCGCCTTCCCTGGCGCTGACGGTGGTCTGGACCTCGACCCCGGCCACCAGCACGGTGTCGTTTCCGGCGCGGATGGCGTCGATGGCGCTGGCGAGCGCGAGCCCGCCGGAGGCACAGGCCGCTTCGACCCGCGTCATCGCCTTGCCCGCGAGGCCGGGGTGGCAACCCGCCAGCGCCGCGCCGAGGTGGCCCTGCTGACAGAACAGCTCGCCGACGAAGTTACCGATGTAGCCCTTGTCCACCCGTTCGGGATCGACACCGGTGGTGGTGAACGCGTCCGCGACCGCGGTGGCGAGGTGCTCCTCGATGGTCGGGTTTTCGCGCTTTCCGAAGTCGGCATGGTTCTTCCACACGAAATCGGGGTGCCCCTTGCCGATGAACGCGGTGTTGGCACCGCCGAGGACAAAGACACGACGGGGGTGGGCGGTGGACATGACAGCTCTCCGAAGCCGCCCGGCTAACGCCCCGGCGGAGTCAGGGCACCTGCGGCTCGCCGGCCGAAGCGTGCAAAAGCGCCTTGACCTCCGCCGGGCTGGCGTTGTCGCCCAGCCACGCCACTGGCGCGTACTTTCGCTCCAACGCAGCCCATCGCCGGGGCTCGCCTGAGAAGTCGTGGCTGAACACGGCTGGTGTCGCGACGCCAGCGGCGCGGAGGGCGGCGAGGATGTACACGCCCTGGTTCTCTTCGAGGAATCGCGTGGCGCGGACCGGGTCGCCGTTGAAGCGCTCCGCGGTCTCGGCCAGATCGCCGAACAGGCGCCCGGCTTCGATCCGGTCGAAGCGCATGTCGAGGAACAGCACGTCGAAGGTCTCCGCCGCGGCGACGATCAGCGCTTCGGACCCGTCCCCAGCGCGCACAAAGCGGAAGCTGTCGCCGGCGAAGCGCGAAAAGGTGTCGCGATATTCGAAGCCGTCTTCGACGATGAGCACGCGGGGGAGCATGGGCGGGGAGTAACGGATTACCGGCCCGCCGTGGAAGCCCCCCTCCCCATCGACGCCCACCTCACGATCCCCGGCGACGAGCTCGCGGTGTCCACGAGCCGGTCGGGCGGGCCCGGAGGGCAGCACGTCAACACGACCGACAGCCGCGTCACACTCCGTTGGAACGTTCGCACCTCCGTGGCGCTGACCGACGACGCGCGGGATTGGCTCCTGACGAAGCTTGCAGCAAAGCTGACCCTCGAGGGCGAGGTGATGGTGTCGGTGTCGGACGAACGCAGCCAGCTGCTCAATCGGCAACTGGCCCGGGAGCGGATGGCCGCGCTCGTCCGTGCGGCGCGGGTCGTCCCGAAGGCGCGGCGGCCGACGCGGCCGAGCCGGGGCTCCAAAGAGCGTCGGTTGACCGCGAAGAAGTCCCGGGGTGATCGCTTGCGGGCGCGAAACGCTGAGGATTGACGACGGCCCGCGTTCGGGTAGCCCGACTCCGGCGACGATCCGGCCGACACGCCGGCCCACCGCACGCTCCCCGAGCCTACGATCAGGTCCGTGCGCCCGTTGCCGTCGATGTCGCCGGAGGCGATCACCGCGCTCCCGAAGTCGCCTTCCTCGCCCGCATAGGTTGCCTCAGCGAAGTCCGCGATGCTGTAGTCGCCGCCGCATGCTCCCAGCTGGCCGTGGGGTCGGGCGTGAATTGGATCAGGACGTCGCTGTCCGCCAGGTCGACGATCCCGGATGCACCCAAAGCGGACGGGAGGTCGGGTGCGACGCAGGTCGCCCGATACGGCGAGGGTGCCGGTAAGTGCCCCGGTGGCACGCCACCTCGGGAGTTGCTGACACTCCCGCGAGCGCCGCCGCGGCGGCGCTGCGCTCGCCGGCAGCGCAGCCACGGCCGAAGGCACCTTTTCGTCCTGGCGCTTCCCGCGGCGACGGCGCGAGCGGCCTTTGAGGCCGCGCGTAGCTGCCGGCAACTGCCGAGGTGGCACGCCACCTCGGCACTTACCGGCATCGTGGTGAGCGCGGCGGCCGCATCTCTCCCGTTGGCCCGCGCGTGAGGCGGATCGGAGCGCGGGCGCGACGCAGGTGCTGTCGCGATATGGCCCACACTCTGAGTCGCGCCCGGTCGCGGCGCCCGCGGCGCCGGGACTGACGGCCGG
>CANLGL010000039.1 GCA_947490345.1 Deltaproteobacteria bacterium | reverse complement strand
GACTTGCATGTGTTAGGCCCGCCGCTAGCGTTCGCTCTGAGCCAGGATCAAACTCTCCAGTTTGTGATCCTGGTCCGCCCTTCGTGGCTAAACGAAGGTCAGACAAAACTCTATTTGAACTTTCTAAGCTGCTACCAATTTTTCAAAGATCGACGCGGTCGTTTCGACAGCGTGGCTCCATGGACTTTTCAGGGTCCTTCCGGAGCCGCGGCTGTTATTCCCGGGTGGCCTGACCGTCAAGGAGACGCCACCCGATTTTCACTGTCTCGGCAGAACCACGATGTCTGCCGGGCCCCCACAACTATGGCGCGACCCGCGCGCGGTCAAGGCCTTTCTATCACGGGTGACTTGCCGGCAACAGCTACCAGAAGCGCAGCTCGGGATGCATGAGGAGGATCTTGTACACCCACCCGAAGAGCATGCCGAACATCAGCACGCCAGCAGCGCGAGACTCGCGTTTGTCTACCCATCGAAGCGCCATCCTCCAGTAGCCTCGACCGCTGAGGACGTCAGCGAGGCCGATGGCGGCGCCCGCGACGGTGCACAAGAAGAGCACCAGGCCGAACGGCTGGTTGAAGAAGGCATCAAGTGGACGAAGGTCGGCGAACATCGCGAATGTTGTGGTCATGCCGCACATCGGACATGGGTACCCGGTAAGGTGCAGCATCGTGCACTCCCCCAGGCCGAGCTTCAGGTGCGTTCCGAAGCCGTTCTCTGAGGGAGTCAACCAACTGGCGATGCCGAGTACGCTCCACGATGGGATCCCGACGACAAGCCCCACGCCCCGGTTCAGGCTCAGCGGCGGCTGGCCGTCCACCCAGCGGCTGATCTGGTCGATGGTACCGTTGACCCGGTCCGAAAGGGCGTCCAAGCTCATTCCTCCTCCTCGGCGACGGCGGCGGCGAGCACGGCCTCGATGGCCGCGGCTTCTCGTTCCATCCCGTCCAGACGTTCGCGTGTGGTTCGACGCAGTCCGCGAAGCTCGCTGGCCAGATTCAGGGCCGTCAACATCGCAACCGTGTACTGCTCGGCGCCGGGCGTGCGCCCCAGGAGCAATTTCATCCGCCGATCCACGTCGCCCGCCGCGGCTTCGAGTTCCTCGCCGTCATCCGCGCGCAAGGTGTAGTTGCGACCAAGGATCGTGATCTGCTTCTGCACCGACGGGTGCTAACCGATTGCAGTCCCGCCTCCCGTCAAAGGTAGTCGTGATCGCGGAACCAACGCAGGCTCTTCTCGACGGTGCTCTCGATCGGCGTGCGGGGCACGCCCAGCTCGTCCCAGCTCCGGCTCGCGGAGCGGTACCGCTCCTGCATCATCGAGGAGAGCACATGGCGATCGAGGCCCACGAAGCGGTGGGCGTCGTACCTTTGGAGGACGGTGCCAAGGGCCCCGGCCGCGCGCAGCGCGATTCGGGGAACCGGAAGCACCGGCGGCCGCGTACCCGCTGCCGCTGCGCAGCTAGCCATGAACTCCCGGTAGCTCAGGTTCCAGTTGCCCAGGAGATAGCGCCGGCCGGGCCGACCAACCTCCAACGCTCGGATGTGGCCAATCGCGCAGTCATCGGCGTCAATGAAACACTTTCCGCCGGTGGGATAGACAGGCACCCACCCTCGGGCCACGGTGAGCAGCAGTTGACCGCTGGTAGGCTTGACGTCCCAGGCGCCGAGCACGTAGTCGGGGTTGACGACGACCGCGCCGGCCTCCAAGCTGAGCCGCTCCGATTCGAGCTTACTCTCGTAGTACGAACGTAATCCGCCCGACTTTCCATAGACCCGCTCGGGGTCGATCGGGCTGGATTCGTCACCAGGGCTGGCGAGCGGCCCGAAGCCGACGGTCACCGAGGAGGAACACGTCACGAAGCGGGCGATCCCGAGTCGCGCACGAGCGGCGAGCAGGGCCCTCGTCGCGTCGACGTGGAGCGACCACATCGCGCGATCGCCACCAGGGCCTGGGTCGAAGATGCCGGCGACGTGGAGCACGCCGTCGCAGCCCCGCATTGCCGCTACGAGCGCGGCCTCATCGGTCAGATCGGGCCAGACCAACTGCACGGGCAGTCCCTCCGTGCAACGGTTGGGCTTGCGCACCGCACACACCACCTCGTGTCCCTGAGCGAGCAGGTGACGCGCGACGTTGGCGCCCACAAACCCCGTGGCTCCGGTGAGGAAGGTGCGCGGCACCGTGGCTACCGGTTTCGGACCAGCAACTCGCGCGCGATGATGATCCGCTGGATCTGCGAGGTCCCCTCGTAAATCTGGAAGATCTTCGCGTCACGCATGAGCTTTTCGACCGGATATTCCTGAGAATAGCCGTAGCCTCCGTAGATCTGTACCGCATTGGTGGTGGTCTTCATGACCACGTCTGCACAGAAGGCCTTGGCCATGGCCGCTTCTTTGGTGTTGCGCTGCCCGTTGTCCTTCATCCAGGCCGCCTTCCAGCACAACAGCCGGCCGGCGTCGACCTCAGTTGCCATGTCGGCCAGCATGAACTGAATGGCCTGGTGATTGGCGATGGGCTGTCCAAACGCCTTGCGCTCGGTGGCGTACTGCATCGCGTGCTCCATCGCGGCGCGCGCAACGCCGATCGCCGAGTTGCTCACGGCGGGGCGGGTGTAGTCGAACGCCGCCATCGCGAGCTTCCAGCCGTCGCCGACCTGCCCCACGACGTTTTCCTCGGGCACCTCAACGTCTTCGAACGTGAGGCCGCGGGTGTCGCTGCACCGCTGCCCCATGTTGTACTCCTTCTTGCCGACGCTGACGCCGGGCCAGGAGCTCTCCACCACAAACGCGGTCATGCCGCCCCGCGCCAGCTTGGCGGGATCGGTCACGGCCACCACAAAGAACCAATCGGCCACCCCGGCGTTGGTGATCCACATCTTGGTGCCGTTGAGCACCCACTTGTCGCCGCGTTTGACCGCGGTGGTCTTGAGACCCTGGACGTCGGAGCCAGCGCCTGGCTCGGTGACCGCGTAGGCACACATGCTCGGCCTCGCTCGCGACTCGGTCATCGGCGTCAGGTAGCGGCCCTTCAACGCCACAGAACCGCCAAGGATCACGGGCTGTTGTGCGAGCCCGTTGGCCTCCATTGCCGTCCCGATTCCCGAACAGCCCCATGCCAGTTCTTCCGCGATGACCATCCCGTCCATCGCACCCAGCCCAATCCCGCCGTTTTCGCCGGCGATGTGGGTGTTGAGCAGCCCGACTTCGTGGGCCTTGGCCAGGACCGTCCAGGGATACTCGCCGGTCTGGTCGTGCTGCGCGGCGACCGGACGAATTTCGTTTTGCGCAAAGTCATGGGCGAGGTCGCGGAGGGCAAGCTGTTCTTCGCTGAGGCCGAAGTCGATCGACATGTGTGCTCCTGGTGGGGGCGGTTGCTAACCGGTCCCGCCTCGCGTGATTAGCCAACGGCAATGACTTCTCCCCACAGCATCGACACGGTTCCGACGCCCAATCCTGACGCCTTGATGTTCAAGGTGCAGGAGACCCTGGTTCCGGTCGGTACCTACGAATTCAAGGCCGCCGCGCACGCGTCCGACGCCCCTCTGCCCCGGCGAATCTTCGACATCACCGGCGTCGCTTCCGTGCTTGTCGCTCCACGTTTTATCACCGTGAGCAAAGACGCCGAGAGTCCGTGGCCGCTGCTTGTTCCCAGCATCAAGGACGCCATCCGGGACTTCCTCGACAGCGGGGACATGGCCGTTCCCGAAGATGGGCTGCCAGTGGATATGCCAACCGACGAGTTGTCTCGAAAGGTTTTGGCCTTGTTGGACGAGTTCATTCGGCCGGCAATCGCCCAGGACGGTGGCGATATCGTGTTTCTCGGCATCGAGGACGGCGTGGTCCTGGTCCGCCTCATCGGCGCCTGCGGGACGTGCCCGTCGAGCACGGCGACCCTGGCCATGGGGGTTGAGCGGATGCTGCTCGAGGAGATGCCGGAGCTTCGCGGGGTGCGGCAGGTTCCGGTCTGAGCTAAACCGGCGGCCCATGTTCCTCGCGCTGCTTTTGGCCTGCGACCCGCCCACGCCGACCTACATCGACCGCAAGATGATCGAGAAGGCGCACATTCACGGGGACACCCACATCCTCTGTGGTGGGCTCGAGATGAAGGACGACGCGACGCGCGGTGCTGCGGCCGACATTCTCGCCACGATGGAGCCGCCCGAGGCATGCTTGTGTGAGCATCTCGTGCGCGACGGCGCCTGGGATCCGCCGGTCCTGCGAAGTATGGCGAAGGCCAAGGACGACCTTCACGGGGCATGCGCCGCGGCCCTGTTGGACCGACCGGAGCTCGCTGATCGCGCCGGCCTGGTCAATCAGCTCGCTCGGGTCAAAGCGCCCGCCGTTGGGGCCCGCCTGTCCGCCGCCGCGCGCGAGGACGCCGACCCCTTGGTCCGCGCCGCGGCGATGGCCATCCTTCGCCCGGCCAAGGACCCCGAGGCCTTCGCGTTGGTCACCGCCGCTTTGTCGGACGCCGACCCCGCCATGCGTGTCGCCGCGGCGAATTCGTTGGCGGGAATCGACGCCGCGACCGACTCGCTCGCCACCGCGGCCAAGGACGCCGACCCGGGAGTACGTGGGGCCGCAATCACAGCCCTCAAGGGAAGCGGCCGATTCGCGGAAGTGGCGTGCCCCGCGCTGGCCGGCGACGCCGACTCCGGTGTTCGCGCAGTCACCGCCGCCGCGATGAGCGGGACCAAGGAAGACGCCGTGCTCGCCTGCCTGCGGACCCACATGCTCGAGAACGAGGCCGACCCTGGCGTGCGCGGAGCCATGCTGTTGAGCTTGCGGAAGACAACCGCGCCGGCTGCCGCGGCAACGCTGTGCGAAGCGATTCCGTTCTGGATCCGCACCTACGTCGGCGCCGACCCACCCGAGCGCGAGGGTCCGTCCGACATTCTCTTCGCGCAGAACGACCGCGACTTCGAGCGGTCCTACGAGTGCGTCCAGAAGGCTCTCAAAGCGGGCGGGTACAAGACCTGCGGCCAGCGGTACTACGTCAACGACTGGTTCCACGAGTTGGGCGGGAAGAACGCCGTGCCGCGGCGGTGCGACCAACCCGCGGGCGGCGGCGGCGGCAGCCGCGAAATCACCTTCTAGGAGCCGCAAAATGGGAAGTCTCGTCGAAACGCTGAAGGATGCTGGCAGACGCCGCGCGGTCGTCGATGCCGGCGTGCGCGTGATCGAGCAAGAAGTCTCTGACAAGTCCGGCCTTTCAGGGCTGGCGATCAAGGGCACGTTCAAGGTGGTGCAGGGCCTCAAGCCCGGCTTCGTTCCCCAGGCCCTCAACCACCTCATCGACGACTTCGCCGCCAAGATCGACCCGTTCTGGCAAGACTGTCAGGACAGGAAAGACGAGCCGCGGGGTTACTTCATCAGGCGGGGCGCTGACATCGCCAACGCGCTCTTGTCGATCACGGACGAGCGCGCCCGGCGGGGCCAGGGGCCGGCGCGCACCGCCTACGAGAAGCTGCGGCCCGAAGGAGTGAAGCACGTGTTGTCGGCGATGCCACGCCTCGCCGATTTGTGCCGGGTGCACGCCGGCTGACGGCCCTCAGGTGCCGACGACGGGGACCCACCAATGGCCGCGCGACACCTCGATGGGGGCCGCGGTCAGGACGAACCGGGTTCCGCGAGCGAGCACACAGCGCTCGGGGGTTGCCGCGTTGTGATGATTCTCGGCGCGCGGGTAGTCGCTGCGCACGCGGGCATCCCGATCGAGCGTCAACGTACCCCCGGCCGGACCGGGGTCCTTGGTCCCTGCATACCAGTAGCCCACCACCTCACCGACGGGAGCACCCGTGCACCCCACGGGGAGACGGCCGCCGCGTGGCGGTACCACCGGGGCGGGCACCACCGCGACTGCGGGTACCGGAGCGGGTCGTGCGACCGCGGGAGCGGCCGTCGGTGACGGACCGGGTTCGGGAGTGGTCGGAGCTTCCGGGGCGGAGGCGTCGACAGCCGGCGGCGTTGGCTTTTCCCGCGCGGCAGGGAGCGCCGTGGGCGCGGTCGGCGGCGCCTGGCTAGCGCCCGTAAAGAACGCCCCGATGCCCACGGCCAGCAGGGCTGCGCCCGTCCCGCCGACGCCAAGCATCAACCAAGGCGGCCGGGCCGGCGGCGCCGCAATAGCGCCGAGCGTCCGGGCCAACGCCGCGAACGTCTCATCCCCCGGCGCCTCGGCAGCGAGCATTCGAGCCAGGCGGCCCAAAGCGCCCTTGCGTTCGGACGACGCGAGGATGATCGACCACGCTGCCTCCGCGTCACCCGGGCTCGTGGGTTCGGGCGGCATCCCGAGCTCTTTGGCGAATCGGCGCTGCGCGTCCGCTCCGGGGAAGCGGCGAGCGCAGGCGCGGGCAAGGTCGCGGAGATCGTCGGCGTCGAGGTGCACCGAGCCCATATATCCGAGTTAGCTCCGAATCCCATGCCATCCGTCAACGCTCGTGGCGGCGCGGTTCTGGTGTTGCTGGGGGCGCTCTGCGGCCGACTGCTGCTGGCGGGAAGCTTGCCGCTGACCGAAGCGGAGGTGGTGCTTTGGGCTCGCGCACGCGGTGTGGTGCCCGGCGATGTGCGAGCAGCGGCGCTTTTGGTGACTGGGAGTACCGACATCTTCGGGCAGGCGCCACTCGGAATCCGGGCGCTCGGGGTGGTGATTTCCGGATTGGCCCCGCTGCTGTTGTTGCGACACGCTGCGGATCCCTTGCGTTTCGCGATTCTGCTGCTCGGTCTCCCCGGGCTGGTGTGGTCCGGCCTGTTCGCCGGGACCGGACCGCTGCTGTTCGCCGGCGGTTGCGCGGCGCTATCGGGCGCCTTGGGCGGGAGTTGGCTTTTCGCAGGCGCCGGTGTGGCGTTGGCGGGCCTCGGGGACCTCGCGGCGCTCGCACTATGGCCGCTCCTGTGGGTGACGACGCCGGGCAACTGGCGGCAGATGCTGCCGGGCTTGCTGCTCTCCCTACTCGCGACGGGGCCTGCACTGCACCGAGCCGTGCTCCACGAACTCGATGGGAGCGTGCTTGCAGCGGTGCCGCTGTCCGTCCTGTCCGGCAATCCCGGGCTGCTGCTCGTCGCGCTGGCGGCTGGCGCGGTCGCGTTACGGAAGCGAGGAGAAACGCCCGGGCCCTCGCCAGCGCTGCATTGCACGTTGATCGGGCTCGGTCTGTTGCTGACGACCGCCGGCGCCGCCGGATTCGCCGGGTTGGTGCTCGGCGGCAGCCTCGCCGTCGGCCAGTTGGGCCGCGCAAGCTGGGTCGCGGCTGGGCTGGGACTGCTGCTGTCGGCTGGGCTCGTCGCCCACAGCTACCGGCCCGTGCTGCTCTTTGATGGCGATCCCACCGCTCGGCTCGGCGTCGGCCCGGATCTCGGCCGGGCGGTCGAGGCCTGGGGAGTCGAGCCGGTGTACACCAGTACGGTCGAAGATGCGGCGCTCATCGCCTACTACGGCGGCGTGGAGAGCTTCGTCCTGCCCGGGCCGGCTGCGGAACACGCTCTTTTCGTGCGGCCATGGCGGGGCGGTCCCACCATCGCCGCCGACGCCTATTGCGCCGACCGTAGCGGGCCGAATGTCGTGTCCGAGTACAACGCAGACGGAACACCCCTGGACCGTTGGCAGGTATACGAACTCTGGGGGTGCAGCCCGGCGGGCCCCCTGGCGCTGGCGCGATGAGCCAGCCCGTCGCCCGCCGACTGTTCGCGCGGTTCTGGCCGTTTCGTGCGCGCCTTGCCGTGGCGACGGGGCTGGTACTCGTGGCCAGCGCCCTCCCCTCCGTGCTGGTCTTCGTGATCGAGCGAGTTCTGGACGATGTGCTCATCCGCCGGGATCGCCAGGCCCTCGCGGTTCTCGCGCCCGGAATTGTCCTGCTGTATGCGCTCAACGGGGCCGTGACTGTCGCCCGCTCGCTCTTGACCCGAAGCGTCTCCTGGCGCGTCGTGACCGACCTGCGCGCTGAACTGCACGAGGCCCTCCTGCGCCTTGACGTCGGCTGGCACCAACGCACCCCGGTGGGCGAGCGGGCTGCGCGTGCGCTCGTCGATGTCAACAACCTCCAGTACGCCGTTGCCGGCGTGGTCACCGCGATCCAAAAGCCGATCACCCTCGTCGGGCTCATGGGCACGGCGATCTGGATGAACCGTGAGCTGGCCTTGGTGGCCATGTGCATCCTGCCGCTCGTCGCCATTCCGATTGACCGATTCGGCAAGTGGGCGCGACGATCGACGCGTGCCGCGCTGGACGCGGGCGCGCGCCTCGCCGGCAATCTCCATCAGACCCTGGCGGGCGTGCGCGTCGTGCAGCTTTCCGGTGGCGAGACCGAGCGCCAGGCCGCCTTCGCCATCGAAAACGAGCGGCACCACGACGCGCAGATGGCGTCGGCGACCGCACAGCTCCTGCCTGGCCCAGTGGTAGAGTTCGTGGCCGCGCTCGGGGTCGGCGCCGCGATTTGGGTGGGCGGCCAGCAGGTGATGGAGAATCGGGTGCAACCCGGCGAGCTCATCGCCCTCTTGGTGGCACTCGGCCTGATGAACGACCCGCTCAAAGGTCTCGCCCTGATCAACAGCCTCGTGCAACGGGCGCTGGCCTCTGCGGACAGCGTGTTTGGCCTGCTCGACACCCCGCGCGCGCTGCGCGACGAGGGCACCGACCCCGCGCCCGCACCCGACACGATCGAGCTGTGCGGGGTTGGCTACGACTACGGCGACGGCGAGGTCCTTTGCGACATCGACCTCATCGTGAGCGCCGGCCAGCGCGTCGCCATCGTCGGCGCCAGTGGCGCGGGCAAGAGCACCCTTTTGGCGCTCTTGACGCGCCTGCGCGACCCCAGCGCGGGGTGCATCAAGTGGAACGGTCGCGACATCCGCGCCTTTTCCCTGGCGACGCTCCGCGCGCGGCTGGCGGTGGTGACCCAGGAGCCCTTTCTGTTCGACGACACAGTCGCCGCCAACATCCGGTTTGGTGTCGCGACAGCCCCAGCCGAGGCGATCCGCCGCGCCGCCGAAGCGGCCGACGCCGATTCGTTCGTGGTGGCGTTGCCCAAGGGCTATGAGACGCGGGTCGACGAGCTGGGCATGCGCCTGTCGGGCGGACAACGCCAACGACTCTGCATTGCGCGCGCGGTGCTGCGCGACGCGCCGGTCCTTGTCCTCGACGAAGCGACCTCCAATCTGGACAGCGAGTCTGAGGGCGCGGTGAACGCGGCCCTGGAGCGCCTGAGCCTGGGACGAACCACCTTCGTCGTGGCACATCGGCTCTCTTCCGTCCGCAATGCCGATCTGATCGTGGTCCTGAAGGACGGACGCCTGGTGGAGCAGGGGATCCACGCCGAGCTCCTGGCCAGCGGGGGCGAGTACGCGCGGCTGATTCGATCCCAGCTGGGGTAGCTGGTGTTTCCACGTACGTTCCGGTAGCATTCGCCGTCCCCAGGATCAACGTGGCCGAAGAACCAAACAACCCTCACATTCCCGGCAACTGGCACGGCCCCCTCTCCTTGGGTCCGGTCAAAGAGGTGATGCGATTCGTCAAGGATTGCGACGACTACACCAAGGAACTACGCCACAAACACGGCGCAGCCGTGTTCAAGGGCCACCCGGGCATCAAGTCAACCTTCATCACCGACATGGCCGGCCTCGAGTTCGTTTTCGCCGCCGCGCCCGAGGAGTTGGACCGACTCGACGACGAGGAGGCCGGTTTTGGTGGACTGTCGTTCAACCGGCAAATGCTCAACGGCGTCGTACCGGCGCTGATGACGCACGCGGCCACCCACGGGCCAGCGCGCGCGCTCATCGTGGAAGCCGTCAAGCTGCGGCGCGACAAGTTCATCCCCGCCTGCCAGAAGGTGCACGACTACGGCATTCCCATGCTGCGCGAGCCGCCGCGGGGGGTCGGCGTCGACCTCCAGCAAGCGCTGCACCACGCCGCCGCCGGCGTGTGTTTCGAGTGGCTCTTCGATCTCGCCCCGGGACCCGACGGCGCTGAGCTTCAGAGCTGGCTCAAAGGTTGCTTCGGGATGAAGAGCGACCAGCCTGTGTCGGACGTATTCGCGCGCAAGCTGTCCCGGATGAAGAACGGGCCGACCTCGGCGCACAAGGCGTTCAGCGACAAGCAGCTTGCCGCTGTCCGGCACTGCGCCCCGTACAACAGCTAGGTGGAGATCGCCAACCGCGTCGGGATGCCAGAGGCGGACGTCGCGGCGCACCTGCTCTTCGCCGCAGCGTTCAATGCAACGGGCGGCACGTGGACGACCCTGTTTCCGGGCCTGGCCCAGCTCTCGGTCGATCTGGTCACTCGGGAGCGTCTGGCGGCCGAGCTCCGAGGGTTCTCCGGTTCGCTTTGGGATCTCAATAAACTACCTTTCTTCGAAGATTTCTTCCTAGAAGTCACGCGGCTGTTCGGGCGTCCGCGCCATTATTATCGCCGCGCGAAAGTTGACCTCGCCATTCCAACCAGCCATGGCGAATCGGTCGGCGTCAAGCCGGGGACCACCCTGTGTCTCGTTGCCACGGTCGCGAGGCAGGACCGCATGGTGTGGGGGGACGATGCGTCGGTCTTCGACCCCGAGCGGTACACCCGGCGCCCGGAGCTGCGCGCCAAGGTCTACCCCTTCGGACCTCCGCCCGGCGCGCGCAACGAATACGGATGCGCGGGCGCACAGAACGGAATGGCGTCGATCCTGTGGAAGTCGCTCGCCGCCACCTGCGCTCGGTCTTTGGACTGGCGCCTGGACCCCTGGCCCGAGCCCGACGTGGATGCGTTCGAGGGCGTGGTGCCCGCCACGCTGAAGTGGGTCCGCATCTAGCTCAGATACTGACGCCCGTTTCCAGATTTTTTGGATTGAAGGTCTCACATGGCCAGGGGCGCGCCGTGTCCGCCACACGTCGCTCGTTGGCCCTGTCGATGCGCTCAGACAGCGCGAGCAGTTGAGCCCGAAAGCGCCCGAAGATCGCGCGCCCCCGCGTGTCGCCGTCGAAGACCCCAGCGGCATCGCCGATGTCGAGGAGCTTGGGCATCTGAAGTCCGGTAAGCGCCATGATGAGCAGATACTGCATCGAGGCCTGGACGTCCGCGGTCTCCACGCCGGGGCGGATCTTGGTCCCCATGAATGTCGGGTCGAGCACGTACTCGTGCACGGTGCCCACGGCCTCGTGAAGGCCAGTGACGCTCCAGATGAACTGCGAGAGCACATCGACCATCCCGGCGCGCGAGCGGGGCGGGAACATCACGGTGCGCGGAGCGGAGTGGAGGTGGCTCCAGAAGGCATTGAGCTCGGGGTCCGCCATAATCTGCTCGTCCGTCGCATAGGCGGATACGTACTCGTCGACGAAGTCGTGGATGACCTCGTAGAGCCCCAGCGCGTCGGTCATCCACGGAAAACGGTCGCCCATGTCCGCCGCTCCCTTGCGTGCCGCGAGCTGGGGAACGGTATGGAAGCGCATCAGGCCCACCGAGTCGCCGAAGGCGCGCGTGAGCGAGTCGTAAGTGAGGGCCGACGCGCGGTGCACAAACCCGGCCTCTGGACACAGCGTCTCAGCGGCGCCGGCGTTGATGGTGACCGTCCGCCACGTGAACGGCTTGAGCAAGAGGCGCAGGTAGTGGGTCGGCGATAGCTTGTTTCGCGTCGCGGTCGCGACGTAGTTGGCGATGAGCCAGTGGACACCGACGAGGTGGTCGGCAACGGTGGTTCCCACCATCAACGAACAGCGCCATGCCCACTTCGCGTGCATCCACTTGGCATCGCTCTCGCCAGGAGCGGGGGCGTAGACCCACTCCTGCCCATGAGACCAATAAATGGCGATTGGGCGTTGCTCGGTGTCGAAGACCGCCCGCGCCCCGTAGCGCTCGAAGCCCTCCCGAACCTCGTAGCCGGCCAGAAAGCGCACGTCGTGATGCCAGGCGGCGGTGGCGAGCTGAGCAGGTTCGTCCGGGGCGTGCTCGTAGGGCATGAGGCGTAGCGCGCCGAGGCCTGCAAAAGCAAGTCGCGACATGACTGCGTCGGACCGCATTTCGGGCCAATAGTGGTACGGGCGCGACATCATCGAGCCGAGGGGGAGCACCTCCTGAAAGGTGTCGCGCGCCTCTTCGGGCGAGACCCACGCCTCGGCGTCGTCTTTGACCGGAAAGAAGAACTGGTTGCGCAGGAACATCAGGAGGTACTTTCGCTTCCAGTCCGACGCCGGCCAATCCTCGTCCCCACTTGGCAGGTGGAGTTGGGTGTCATCCTTGCCAAAGGGCAGCCGGGACATCTTCATCTCGCCCCAGGCGTGCGGCGGACGGACCTTGTCGACGGTCGGAAGGTCGCCCTTCCACTTCTTGATTGAGCCCCGAATCATCTTCAGGAACAACCGGGTGTGAAGATCGAGTTTCTTCACCCTGAGCGACGGGGCGCCGTAGCGCATGACCGGCGAAACAATGGGCAGGGGCAGCAGTGAGGTGGAGTTGGCCATGGGCGGGGATACTACCAGAACGATACGTGAAAGAGCGTACGCGCATGCTTGTCGATCGCCCGTCACGTTCCCGCTCTGGCGATCCGATCCTGGTGAGCGTGACTCCACGCCAACGCCGCGCGGTCAGCTTCACCCTCGCCGGCCTGCTCCTCACCGCCCCGCTGGTCGCTTCGGCCGCCTGCGGGGACGCGTCGCCGCCTCGCACCGAGGCGCTGGACGGGCACGCGGTGCCGATGGCGACCGCTCCCGAGCCAAGCCTCGCCGGGGCGACCCCCCTCCCGCGGCGCCTGTGGGTGCAACCAGGCTCCCCGGCGTTAGAATCCGCAGAGGCCCTTCGCACCCACCACCCCGATGACGCCGCGCTCCTCGATCGATTGGCGGGGGTGCCGACCGCGGTCTGGCTCGGCGGGTGGACGCGCGATCCAAAAAAAACCGTCTCCGCCCTCGTGTCGGCGGCGGCGAAAGCGGGCGCGGTGCCAGTGCTGGTCGCCTACAACATTCCCGACCGCGATTGCGGCCAACACTCCGCGGGTGGGCTTGCCGAGGTGGAGAGCTACGACAAATGGATCGGCGCCGTCGCCGAGGGCATCGGATCCCGCGAGGCGATTGTGGTGCTTGAGCCGGACTCGCTGTCCGTGGTGGGCTGCCTGACGGACCGGGGGCTGGACGAGCGGCTGGCGCTGCTCCGGCGGGCGGTCGCGACGCTCTCCAAACACGAGCGGGTCAGCGTCTACCTCGATGGCGGGCACCCGAAGTCGGAGTCCGCGGCGACGATGGCGGACCGCCTGGCGCTCGCTGGTGTCGACGGCGCGCGTGGTTTCGCGCTGAATGTCAGCAACTTCGTCTCCACCAAGGACAACGTCGAATACGGCGAGGCGCTGTCGCAACTGCTCGGCGGGAAGCACTACGTCATCGACACCAGCCGCAATGGACGGGGGTCCAACGGCGACTGGTGCAACCCCTTTGGTCGTGGTCTGGGCGAGGAGCCGACCACGGCGCCCGGCCTCGCCCACGGCGACGCGTTCTTGTGGGTCAAGCGCCCCGGTGAGTCCGATGGCACCTGTCACGGTGGCCCCGCCGCCGGCGAGTTCTGGCCCGGGTATGCGCTGGAGCTCTCCCGACGCAGTTGGGAGCCGAAGCTCGACGCGGTGGCCGACGGGGACGAGCCGAAGCGATAGCGTCCCGACACGTTAGGCCGACCCACCATGTCGACCCCCGAGCCAACCCCGCCGCCCAATTTCCTCCGGACGCTGATCGCCGCCGACGTTGCCCGCGGCGCGTACGGAGGGCGGGTCGTCACCCGCTTTCCGCCCGAGCCCAACGGCTACCTGCACATCGGCCACGCGAAGGCGATCTGTTTGAACTTCGGCCTCGCGCAGGAATTCGGCGGCGTCTGTCATCTTCGATATGACGACACCAACCCCGAAACCGAACGCGAAGAGTACGTCGCGAAGATCCTTGAGTTGGTGCAGTGGTTGGGCTTCGACCCGCGCCCGAATGTCTTCTTCGCGAGCGACTACTTCGGGGCGCTCTACGACTACGCGAATCACCTCATCCGGAAGGGCCTCGCCTACGTGTGCGACCTGCCCGACGAGGAGATCAGCCGCACCCGCGGCTCCGTCAGCGAGGCGGGAACGCCCTCGCCGTACCGGAGCCGCTCGGTCGCAGAGAACCTCGACCTCTTCGCGCGGATGCAGGCTGGCGAGTTCGCCGAAGGGTCCCGGGTTTTGCGCGCGAAGATCGACATGGCGAATCCGAACTTCAAGATGCGCGACCCGCTGTTGTACCGCATCAAGTTCGCCCACCACTACCGCACCGGCGACCGCTGGAAGGTCTACCCCTTCTACGACTTTGCCCACTGCCTCTCCGACGCGATCGAGAAGATCACCCACTCGATCTGCACGCTGGAGTTCGAGAACAACCGCGAGCTCTACGACTGGATCCTGGCCGGTTGCGACATCCCCGAGCCGCCGCACCAGCACGAGTTCGCGCGCCTCAACATGACCTACACCGTGATGTCCAAGCGGCGGTTCTTGCGCCTCGTCACCGAAGGACATGTCGACGGTTGGGATGATCCACGCATGCCGACGCTGGCGGGCCTGCGGCGTCGCGGGGTCACGCCCGAGGCCCTCCGCCACTTCGCCGAACGGGTAGGGGTCGCGAAGGCAAACAGCATGGTCGAGGTCGAACTGTTTGAGAGTACGCTGCGCGACGACCTGAACCGCCGCGCGCCCCGGGCGATGGCCGTGCTGCACCCTTTGAAGGTCCGGCTGCTCGACAGGACCGGTCACGACGTTCGCGGCACCTGGTTTCCCCTGGACACCGCAGCGCCGGCGCGCTTTGCACGGGACAAAAACGCACGGGTCGTTCCCATGGGCGAGGCCCTCTACATCGACGCCAGCGACTTCGCCGAAACACCGCCGAACGGCTGGCACCGGCTGTGTCCCGGAGGGGTGGTCCGGTTGGTCTTCGGCCCAGTGATCCGCTGCGAGTTGGCTGTTCGCGACGCCGCTGGCCGGATCACCGAACTGGTCTGCAAGGTTCTCGCCGAGGGCGAGGCGAAACCGAAGGGCACGCTGCAGTGGGTGGATGCGGCCACGGCCGTGCCAGCGGAGTTCCGATTGTACGATCGGCTGGTTCGTGTCGAGAAGCCCACGCCCGATGACTTCATCGACGAGCTGAACCCCAACTCGCTGGAGGTGGTCACCGGCCTGGTCGAGCGGGCGGCGGCCCAACGGCCCGACGAAGCGCACTGGCAGTTTCAGCGGGTCGGCTACTTCTTCCGCGATCCGGTCGCTGCTGCCGAGGGCCGGCTCGTCTTCAATCGGACCACCGGCCTGCGCGAGGGGTGGAAGGAGGACGCGTCCCCCGCGCCTCAAGCCAGGTTGCCGTCGACCCCGCTGCGACCACGGGAGGTCGGTCCCCCCCGCCCGCTCAGCCCCCAGGTGGCGGCCCGCTACGACGCGCTGGTGGGGCGGTGGGACATCCCCGACGCCGCCGCACGAACGATCGCCGCCTCGGACGACACTACCGCACTGTTCGAGTCCGCCGTCAAGGTCGCTTCGCCGGCAGCTACGGCCGTCTTCGTGGCCAATGTCCTCGTCGGGGAGCTCCGGAGCGTGGGGCGCGAAGCCTCCTCGGTCAACGCCGCAGCGATCGGAGAGCTGGTGGCGCTGGTGGAGGGCGGAACCATTGGCCCCGCCCAGGGCAAACAGGTTCTGGTGGTGCTGCTGGCGGAAGGCGGCGACCCAGCAGAAATCGTGTCGCGACTTGGCCTCAGCAAGATCAGTGATCCCCTCGCGATCACCACGTGGCTGGACGACGTGCTTCACCGGCATCCCGCCGAGTTCGAACGGCTCCAGGCCGGCCAGGGCTCCCTCCTGGGGTACTTCGTCGGGCAGGTGCTGAAGCTCTCCGGCGGGCGCGCCGACACCACCGCAGTCGCCGCTGCGTTGTCCAGGCGCCTGAAACGCTGACGCCGGCGTCCGGGGCGAATGACAAAAAACACACATAAACTTGACGATTCCCCACGCAAATCCGGGGCGATCAGGCCCACATTGGGCCATGCGCATCATCGCCCTCGTCCTCGCCTGCGCGCCAACGGCCGGCGATGCGTTGCTCGAGGTGGTGACCGAGCAGAACTCAGAAACGACCATCACCATCTACTGGTCGACAACTGTCCCGGCCGATGCGTGGCTGGAGGTCGGTGCAGACACTTCGTACGGCTCAACCCGAGCGGGTTGGTCGTCCGAGGATGGGCTCGAGCACGCCGCGGTGCTGGCCGGCCTTGACAGCAGCGCGACGTGGCACTGGCGGGTGGTCTCCGTGAGCGACAAGGCCGAGTTCCATTCCGCCGACGGCAGCTTCCGGCCAGATGGGCCGCCGGCGGCGCTCCCAGACCTGGTGGTTTCCGGCGAGTACGAGGGGTTCATCGTGGGCACAGCGCCGGGCGCAGACAACCACGCGGTGATCTACAACGGGGAGGGTCGGCCGGTCTGGTGGCGACACCTCGGCGATACGAGCTTCGGCGTGACCCAGGCGAGGCTCAGCGACGATGGCCGCTCCGTGGCGGTGATCGTGCAGAAGCCCTACGGCGCTAACAAGAGCTGGGTCTTCCGCTACGCCGTGGCCGGGGGCGAGCCCGAGGTGGTGGAGCTGCCCCGTGCCCACCACGACTTTGTGGAGCTGGCCACGGGGGGCTTTGCCACGCTCGTGGCGGATGTGCGCACGGTCGACGGCTACGAGGTGCAAGGCGACGCCCTGGTGGAGTTTTCCGCTGACGGCAGCTCGCACATGCTGTGGAGCGTGTGGGATCACGAGAGCCCGCAAGGGGTGTCCTCGATGATGACCCTAACGTCGGGCGCTCGCGACTGGAGCCACTTCAACAGCCTGAGCGCCGCCAACGGGGTGTATTGGCTGTCCAGCTATGGCTTGGGCGCGATCTACACGGTGGATGCCGAAACCGGCGAGCAGATCGCGAAGATCGGTGGTGGAAACCCTGACTATCACCGAACCGACCACGTGGATTTCGGCCCTCAGCACGCACCCATCGCAACCGAAGCAGGCATGCTCCTGTTCAACAACGGCATCCTGGGATCGGCATCCGCCTTCAGTGAGGCGGTGGAGTACCGCCTGGACCACGATTTGCGCACCTACACACGCTTGTGGAGCTACGACGCCGCGCATTCGATCCACGCCTTGATGCTCGGGAACGTCGACCCGCTCCCCGGAGGAGGCCACCTGATCGTGTGGGGTTCAGCGGGCGGTGCGACCATCCTGGACGACGAAGGACAGCCGCGCTGGGAGGCCGTGCACCCCCTCGGCAGCACCTTCGGCTACGCACACGCAGCTGCTGAGCTCTCCGCGATCCCGTAGCAGCGCGGCTCAGAGCAGCTTCACGCCAACCAGATCGATCGCGTACTGCGTGACCGGTGCGGTGACGGTGGCGGGGTCCTTCCCGGCGTCCTCGGCGAAGTGCTTGGCGTCCTCGATCGACAACACCTCCTGATGGAAGACCCCGGCCACCACCGCGGTCTTGCCCGCGGCATCCAGCGGGAGGAAGACCTCGTACTCCTTGTCCTTGCACATCACGGTGACGTCGGGGTTCGCGGTGGCGAGTCGGTGCCAGCAGCCCTTCTTCTGGCAGACCGTGGCGATTCCCGCCTTGACGACGACGGACTTCCCTTCCCAAGCGCCCGCGTTGGCGAGCACCTCATCGAGCGAGACGGCAAGAGCTTCGTCGGGGGACGTGCCCAGGTTCACCAGGGTGGCCGGCGCCTCAGGAGCGGCCGCGGCGACCGGGGCGGGCTCGGCAGCGGGCGGAGCGTCGGCGTTGCAGGCGTAGAGGAGCGCGACAAGCATGGGAGCACCGAGAATCCGCCGAGCTACCCGATCGCAGGGGGGTGGTCAAGCCAGGGCATCGGCCGCCAGGGCGGGTTGCTCGGGAGACGCGGGCCCATTACCTACTGTTCGGTGAGGTAACGGTGTTTCTTGGCGCACGACGACAAGCCACACCGTCTCCCCGCGGCGCATTCTCGCTCGTCGAACTCATGATCGTGGTCTCGATCATCGGTATCCTCGCCTCGATTGCAATCCCCAACATGAGGAACGCTCAGCTCAAGGCAAAGCGAGTAGAGATCGTCGGAGCCCTGGGCTCGATCAAGACGATGGAGCAAGCGTATGACGCGGCACATGACCAGTTCGTCGACGCCGCCGTCCAGCCGCGGGCCGACAGCGCACTCGATAAGACAGCCGTGAGCTGGACCGGCTCGGCATCGACCGGGTTTTCCCGGATCGGCTGGAGCCCGGACGGCAACGTCCGCGGCAACTACCAGGTTTTCGGAGCCACAGACACCGACTTTTCGGCCGAGGCGCACATCGACGCCGACGGGGACGGTGTCCTGTGCATCGTGGCGGCGTCCAACTTCGTCCACGGCGAAATCACCGCCGCCATGGCCGACGTCTACTGACCGTGCTCGACCACAGTTGCGCGCTTGTACCGATCGGTTATCATTCGGGGGCGTGGCCTCCAGTCCTGACATAGACGCGATGGCGGCCCGATTCTCCCCCCTGGTCAAGCGCCGCATCCGCCGCTTTTTCTCCGCCGCAGACGAACCAGATGGCGTGCTGCCTCAGGTATTCGCCGAGCTGGCTCTCGGCGGCACGGATGACGCGCGCCGGACGTCGGCCATCGTCTACCGCATCACGACCACTGTCTGCTTGGCCCGACGCCGCACCAAGCCCCGACCGCGCGCCCTCGCTGCGACCATCCCCGGCGCGGGTCATTGGCTGGAGGCCTCCGGGGAGGCAAACGACCCCGCCATCAGCCGCCTGGACACCACCTGGCGCGGCTTGGCTCCCGACGTGCTGGAGGTAGCCGTCTACTCGCTCCTTGACGGGATGACCACAGGCCAGATTGCCCATCTCACCGACCGCACCCGCGAGGAAGTCTCGCGCCTGCTCGACGAGCTGAAAAACACGGTGTTGGCTCAGTGACCCATCGTTTCGCTCGCGATGGGCACCCGTTGGAGTTGGAGATCGACGCCCTGCTTTCCACAGATATTGGCTTCGAAGACCGCGAGGAACTCGAAGCGCACATCCGGGCCTGTCTGATGTGCGACCGGCGGTTCGCGGAGGCCACTCGATTCTATGCGGCAGCATCCGTCGCTCCGCGCGTTGGCAACCGCGAGGAGCGCGAGCCGCCCCCGTTTGACCCGCCAACCGCCCCAACCCAATCCCGCCTCCCCCGGATGGAGCCGATGCAGAGGGCAGGCGCGCGGGCACCAGCGGAACCCCAGCGCCCGAGTGCACCCGCCACCGCCACCCCCGCCGCTGGCCGCGCCCCACCCCCGGGCTGTGGCCTTCGAAATGGCCGCCGCCAGCAAGGCGGCCTTGGCGACATTCGAAAGAACGGCCGATCCAACCCATCCCCAGTTCGGCGGATGGGGTGTCGTCGCGGTCGCGCTCGTCGCGGTCGTATTTCTGGGAGCCGTATTTTTCGGCGCTGGGGGAGGGGAGACCGAGGTGCGAGCCCTTTCGGTTGATGTGGAACTACTCATCCATCGGGCCACCGGCGAGGGGCAGCACGAACGCCTGTTGGACGGTGCGACGGCGCGCGACGGCGACATCCTCACCTTCGAGATTCGCTTGGGACAGCCTGCCTACGCGATGGTCATCGGCACGGCCGACCGCGCCGAGCCCGGCGCAGTTTGGCCGCTCAACGCCGACGCTGCAACGACCCTACCCCTCTCCTCTGGAATCCTACAGCTCAACGCGACGCACACGCTCCCGCGAGGCGGCGTCCAAGCGCGATGGATCGCGGTGTCATGTGTGAGCCCACACACGGTGGGTCGGATCCTCGGCGATGTCCAGGCCGCGGCGGGCGATCCTGCGGCCCGGATTGGCACTGACTGCACGCAAAGCAGCGTCGGACTGCGACAACTCGCCTCAGGCCACTGATCGCGCTGCCCCCTCAAAGCGACACGAGGGGTGTAGACTCGCGCCTGTCTTGGATGGCTGGGTGGCAGGAGAAGCGAGCGACCGCGCGAAGGCCAATTTCGTCGACCTCCTCCGTTCCCAGGCACAAGAGACGTTGGACCTCTGCCAGCAGGCTCAGTCCGATCCGGATGTAGCTGAGGCGCTCCTCGCGATCTTGCACCGCATCGGGACCGCCGCCCAGTCGCTCGAATTGGAAAAAATGCATCGCAGCGCTGGGCTCGCCGCTCGCGCCCTCGCACGCGACGGCGACGCAGTCGCGGCGATCGAGCGTGTCCTTCACCTCAGCCGGCTGCAGGACGGCGGGACCCTGAGCCTTCGCCCACACCTCGTGGTGGTGGCGCCCGCTGCCCAACACGCCCACTTGGCAGACGAGCTGTCGCGGCTGACCGTGACCTGCCACATCACCGAGGACGCCGCCGCCGCCGCGCTTCATGTTGAGCAGAACCACGTCGACGCTGTCCTGCTGCACCCGGCAGCCTTGGAACGCTGGGTCAGGGCGCCCGGCGCCGGCCCGGGGCCGCTGGTGTTCTGTTATGGCCCGGACGAGGCGCTCCAACAGCGTGTCCGCGCCGCGCGTCTCGGCGCCGCCGCCTACCTCACCGCCCCACTCGACGTGAAGGAGGCGCTCGCGCTGGTCCGCCAGCGCCTCGCCTGCACAAGCCGTGGGCCGCATCGAGTGCTCCTGGTGCACCAGGACCGGGCTGACGCGTCGGAGTTGGTGGCAATCCTCGGCACGGAGGACGTCCACATTCGCACCGCCCACGAGGTCTCCGAGTTGACGCGCGCCGCCCACGGCCCGCTTCCCGACCTGATCCTGGTCGCGTCGGGACTCCGCGGCGTCCCGGCAAGCGACGTGATCGCCGTGCTTCGCACCCACAGCCACTTCTGTGACGTCCCCTGCGCCCTTGTTGTGGCCGACTCCGACGCCGCGAGTCGAGCGCAGTCCAGCGACGCCGAGGAGGTGTTTCGCCGAAACGATGACGACTTCGCGCTCCGGCGCCGGCTTCTCCTGCTGCTTCGGCGGCGACGGCGCGATCGCGAACTCCGCGCAACGGACGGGCAGACGGGCTTGGCCCATCACTCCGTACTCCTCGCCAATATCGAGCGGGACATCGCGATCGCAAACCGAGCGGGCCACCCTTCCGCCCTGTTCCGCATCGAGATCGACAACCCGATCCACCTGCGAATAAAGCATGGCCCTGCGGTCCTGGTTCTCGCCCAGGGCCTGCTCGCGCGTGCCGTGCGCGAAACCGTGCGGGCGAGCGACTGCGTGGGACGACTCTCGGACAACGTGGTTATCGGCCTGCTGCCCTTCTGCAGCCTCGCGGATGCGCGCGCACGGCTGACTATCATGCGGACCCGCTTTCAAGCCCTGACGTCGGAGCACCCTGAGCTGGCCGCGGTCGCCATGTGTTCTGGCGTCGCCGATGCCTCTTGCGGTGGTGTCGAGGCGCTGGGCCGAGCCGACCGAGACCTGCTGGCCGCCTGGGGCGGCGATCTGACTGGGCTGGAGGGCCGCCCGGACCTCGGCTCCGCGCTGCCGTTTCTGCGCCGACCACCCCCTCCTCTCCTCGCCCTCGTCCCCACTTCGGAGGCGTCCCCCCCCGATGATGAGGTCGTCTCGGTCGACATTGCCGCGCCGCCGAACGACGGCTCCCGACGCGCGAGGCTCGTCCAGGTCGGCTGGTCGCTCCGCGGCACCCGCACGATCGGCAATCACCGAAACAGCGACATTGTGATCCCCGAAGCCCGGACGTACGCGGAACAGGCTTTCCTGACCCTGGATTACGCCCGGCTATCGGTAGAAAGCGATGGGACCCGCGTCGAGTTGCTCCAGGAAGGCGAGGCGTCCGTGGTCGTCGCGGGGCGTTCCGTCCAGTCCGCGGACGCTCGGCAGGAGGCCACCCTGATGATCATCCGACGAAATAATCAACTCGAACCCGACTTCCACGTGTCGGTCCAGCTCGTGCGGGGCGCGGCACTCCCGGACCGAAGCGCGCGTTTCTTGGAGGTGGACGTCACCGTGCCGCCGGTGGCGGCACTGTTCACATTGGAACTGGAACAGGGATACGGGCGAGCAGTCACACTTGGTGCGGCGAAGGCCACCATTTTCCTTGACGGCGAGCGGGCCTGGATCACCGACATCGTGTGCGATACGGATGAGCAAGGGCGGCGACCCATCCACGTCCGGCTTGGCGCCCGGGCCTGGTGCCCGTCGGCAACCCCGGGCGAGTCGATCGTGCTGGAGCCGGGGGACACCCTGTTGGTGGGCCACAACGTCTACCGCTTTTTCGGCGCCTGATCCGACCGCAGGAAAAGAGCTACGCAGGCGGAGCCGCGGTATCGAGAACGAACTGTCGATATCCGAAAGTCAGCGCCCAAAGCTCGCGCTTCGCGGCCTCAGTGGAGGGGCCGGCCAGCTCCGGGGCCACCGCGTTCACCCATCGACGAACCTCCTGGAATGCCGCGGCTTCGTGGGGGAGTCGGATGTCTCTCCATTCGGCCTCGGGCAGCGCGGCTCCGAGCCAGCGATCCACGCGATCGCGGTGGTTCTGAAGGGTGCGGAGCGGGGAGAAGCCGTAGGGCGTCTCGTCGTCCTCGAGCGGGTTGGCGTGCGGCTCCCAGCTTGCCAGCGAATCCACGGGTCGCGACAGACCCGCGGCTTCGTGAAAGGTGCACACGCGGAGCTGGTGCTCCCAGGCCGGGTGGGGAACCACGCGGCCCTGGTACAGCCGCGGCCGCCGCCACTCCGCCTCGCCGGGGAACGCGAAGCCCCGCGCCGGCCGCCGACAAGGCCGCTCGCCAAAGAGGACCAGCGGCTCCCCCGCCACGAGCCTGCCCTCCCGCGACCGGGTGACCAGCGCCTCGTAGCCGGACCGGGTCATGCTCAGGCGGCCCGACTCACTCTGTCGATCCTGGAGCGACAAGCCCACCGCCCGCCCGCCCAAAAGCCGCAGGGAGTCGGCCCAGTTCATCGGCAGGTCCGGATTCAAGAGCGGGTGCAACCGTGGCGCCGCGGTGACGGTCCCCTCCCCTTTCCGTCGAAGCACGACGATGAAATTGGACTTGAGCTCCTGCCAGAGGTCAAGCCAATACAACACCGCCCACGGGTCCCAATCCAGGTCAAGCTTCGGCCCCATTACCCAGGGGTCGCCCCAGGGGCGATGGACGGCAAAGGCCAACTCCAGACCCGCGGCGTCGACCATCGCGTACAACTCGTGGGCCGAAAATGCCACACCCGACATGTGCAAGAACCCGTCCACGATGCCGGCCGGGTTGGCGCTGTCGGCGTAGTCTTCGAAGGTGAAGCGCAGTGGGTGGTGCTCGGGCAGGCTCGTCATCAGCGCCGCGAGCCAGCCAGGGTGCCGCTCGTCGGCGTACCCGAGCCCGAGGAGCGCCGCGATCCGCGCCACCTGAAAAACACGCCGCCGACCGAACCAGGGGTAGACCATCAACCGCACCAGACCGCCCGGCGCCAGGCGTTCGGCGAAGCCTCTGAGCGTAGCGGCCGGGTCGGCCAGGTTCATGAGCACGCCAAAACACTCGATCCAATCGAAGGGGCCGTCCGGCAACGAATACGCGTCGTCGAGGTCGCCGTACGCCACGCGAACGTTGTCCACCCCTTGGGCGCTCAGACGGCGCCGCGTCAGCCGGAGGCTCGCCTCTGAAACATCGGTGGCGAGGACCTCGGCGGCGGAATTGGCCCGTGCGATGGGGTAGGCTTGCCAGGTGCCGCAGCCGGCAACCCAGACGCGGGGCCGGGTGGGGCCGGGGCCGACGCCGGCTTCCGAACGCATCCAATCCAGGTGAAGTTGCCACAGCTGCGGTCGCGGAATCGACGCGGACAACGGAATTTCCGGGTACGGCCAACGCTCGTACAGCGGTCGCGACGGCGACATCAAGGCCCGGGGGGGAAGGCCGCGACGGCCTCTCCCCCTACCGCGCCACCAACTCGGGTCCGACCGCCGGCCTCCAACCTGCGGTTTCCGGCCTGTGGCGCCCATCGCGTTGCTAACGCGCCGGGCGTGGCGCTCTCCCCCTCACCCAGCACGCGCCGAGCCATTACGCCCCGGAGAACTGTACGTTGTCGAAAACCAGGGTTGGCGCCAGGATCGTGCTCGCCCGCCACGGATCGCTCCCCACCCCGGAGAGGCTCGCGAAAAGCGACAGGAGGTTCCCCGTGACGTTCATCTCCCCGATCGGCGCCCCGATCTCCCCCTTCTGGATGAGATGTCCGCGGATGCCGAAGGAGAAGTCTCCACTGTTGGCGTCTGAGTTGCCGCCCATGAACGAGGTCACCAGGATGCCGTCGCCTATCGCCGCGATCCAGGCGGCGCGGTCCTTGCTGCCCAACGCGACCACCCGGTTGGACGGACCGCCGGTGGTGACCGCGAGCTTGCCCTTGCGCCCGTAGTAGGTGTCGACGTAGACGTTGGTCAGGACTCCTTTTTCCACGATTGGAAGCGTGCGCGCGGCGATGCCCTCGCCGTCAAAGGCGCGACTGCCGAGGCCGCGAGGCAAGAGCGGATCGTCGAGGATGCTCAACTTCGAGGACGCGATCGCCTTGCCGACCTTGTCCGCCACGAAGGAGCGTCCTTGCTGGATGGAGCTGCCGTTCGCGGTCGAGAGCAGGCGCGAGATCAACGAGCCCGCGGCCTGCCGATCGACCACCATTGTCGTCTTTCGGGTGGGCACCTTGGCGGAGCCGAGGCGAGCGACGGTGTAGGCCAGCGCGTTCTTGCCAATCGTCGCGGCATCGGGGAGATCGGCGAGGAAGCGGGCACCGTAGCCATCACCGTCGGCGGCACGTTTGTCGCCTTCGTCGCGGAGGGTGACCTCGACGCTCGGCCAGATGTCGGTGCTCGCGGATAGACCCACAAAGCCGTTGCTGGTGGCGCAAGCGCCCGTGGCGGAGCGGAAGGTCAAGTTGCTGGTGCAGGAGATCACCCGCTCGTGGCGGCGGGCCTCGGTTTCCATGGTCTCGACCCAGCGCTCGCGCGCGGCGGAATCCAGCCCGGCGACCAGCGCCGGATCCTCGACCTCGATCGCCGCCACCGTCGTCGGAAACAGCGTCGGATCGGTTATGAGCCGCGCCGGGTCAGGCTGAAGGGCCCGGGTGAGCGCGACCGCGTCGGCCAAAAAGCGGTCCAGCGCATCGGGCCGGAGGTCGGTGGTGGACTGGCTGCTGTAGCGCCCGTCGACCCAGAGTTGGACCGAGACCGAGCGCGACGTCGCCTCCTTGAGCCTCTCGGTGGCGCCATCACGACGCTGCAGCTCCACCGAGCGCGAGCGCCCGGCAACCGCAAAGACCTCCTGGGCGCCGGCACGCTTGGCGCGTTCGACCACATCCCGGGCCCGCTCGACGAGGGTGGAATCAGCCATTGACGCCGCCAACGGTCATCGACGACACCAGCACCGTGGGCAATCCCTGGCTGACCGGGACGCCCTGACCGTCCTTGCCGCACGTCCATCCACCGGCATCGAGCTTGGAATCCCCGGCCGCCATGGTGATCTTCTTCAGCGCGTCGGGACCGTTGCCGATGATGTTGACATCCTTGATCGGCGCGGTGATCTTGCCACCTTCCACCAGCCAACCGTTCTTGATGTAGAACGTGAAGTCGCCCGCCCCAATCTGCACAACGCCGTTGGTGAAGGTCTCGGCGATGATGCCGTTCTTGACGCTCGCGACGATCTCCTCGCGGGAGTGCGGGCCGTTCTCCATGAAGGTCGCGCGCATGCGCGGGAGCGGCTGGAAACGAAAGGACTGGCGGCGCCCGCTGCCGGTCGGCTTCACTCCATAGTGCTTCGCGCTGATCTGATCGTGCAAGTACCCGCGCAGCACCCCCTTCTCCACGAGCACCGTGGACTCGGTGGGGTTGCCTTCGTCGTCGAAGGCGATGGCGCCTCGGGTGTTCGCCTCGACCCCGCTGTCCACGATGGTCACAAAATCCGAGGCGATGGGTTTTCCGACCATGTCGCTGTAGATGCTGGTCCCGGTGCGGTTGAAGTCCGCTTCGAGGCCGTGGCCGATGGCCTCGTGGAGCAGGATGCCGCTGGCGCCGGCCGCAAGCACCACCGGCATCTCGCCGGCGGGTGGGCGCTTGGCGTCGAAGAGCACCAGCGTCCGGTCCACGGCTTCCTTCGCCAGCGCCTTCAGCTTTTCGTCGCTGTACCAGTCGATCCCGCGGCGGCCGGCGAGGTTCGCGCTGTTGGACACCGTCTGCCCCTTTCGCGTGGCGGTGACGATGCACCAGAGCCGTGTCATCGGGCGAACATCAACGTGAATGCGCCCGTCGAGGGTGGCGATGAGCACCCGCTCCTCGCTGTCACCCCAATTCACGGTGACTCGCGTGATCGACGGATCCAGAACCTTGGCGTGGGCTTCGAGCGCGCTGAGGATGGGCAGGCGCTTGTCGATCCCGACGTCTCCCCAAGATGTGGCCAGCGGATAGAGGGCCTTCGACGCCTCGTTGAGCACGAAGGGCTGCCGGGCCAGCACCGGGGTGCCCCGGGCGATGCTGGCGGAGGTACCCGCGGCGGCAAGCATCGCTTCCGGAGTGAGCTCCTCGGTGAAGGCGTAGCCCTGCTGGTCGCCCATCACCGTGCGCAGTCCCGCGCCCTGGTCGATGCTGGCGCTGGCCGAGGAGATGATTCCGTCTTCCAGGCTGATGTTCACGCTGCGGGTGTGTTGGAGGTACACGTCCGCAAAAGTGGCGCCGTTCTTTCCCAGCTCGGTGAGCAAGCGCGCGAGCAGGGGCTCGTCCACACCGAACCAGGCGGCGAAGGGATTGATCGGCAGCGGCGCGGCGAGATCCACCGCGGCGCTGGGGCGGGCACAACCGGCGAGCCAGCCGGGCATGGAGACGACGCCGACGCCGGCGGCCGCGGCCTGGAGGAGATGTCGACGAGAGGGCATGGGCGGTCCGGGGAGCGGCCGGGATTGTATCAGCTACGGAGCGGCAGGGAGCGAGCGGAGGCCCACGGGGCCGCAGAGAGAGCCCGGCGCCGCCCTGGGGCGGCGGCCGCCCCACCTTCGTTCACTCCGAGAGGGCGACCGAACACGGCGTGACCTCCTCAACCACCTCGCCCATGACATCTCCCGTGTCGTATTCGCCCGGGTCGCCCAGCTCACAGTCGGCGTCGGCGGGACGAGGCTCCACCGCCTGGTTGTACACATCCTCCGCCGGGATGGTGCCGCCCCAGGCCCTCATCCCGCCGCAGCCGACCTCGAATTGAATGCGGGTGAAGTAGGTCAACACGCCCTCGTCGTGCCGGGCGCAGCTGTACCCGCTCTCGTCGTTCGGAATGGTCGCCTCCAATATGTCACACGTCTCGTCACCGGCGAACACGACCGTCTGTAGCTTTTCGTTGGCGTATTTCGGCGTGCCCCCCGGCTGCCAGATCTCCACCACACCCTCCTCGGACCAGCCCAACGTCCGGGCGCGAAACACGATGTGGCCGTCCTCACAAGCCGCCGACACCTGCTTCAGTCGGGTGAACCCGCGGAAGGAGGTGTCTTCGCCCAAGGACAAGCCACTGTCGGACTCGTCGCCTGCGCAGGCGAGCAGAAGGGTGATCAGCACCATTCGGAGGCTCCGGTGTCGCCGCACATGCAAGGCGCGTCGTCGTTGGTCCCCTCGGGGGTCGGCGTGGTGGCGAAGCACCAGTCGTCCGCCCCGTCGGTGACTCGTTTCCAGGAAAAGTCGGCGTGTTGGTCGGGGTACACCACCTCGTCGCAGAGGGCGTGGGTGAGCGCGAGCCCCCCGTCGAGCCCGCCGAGCACCGTCCACCCTCGACCGGCGTCGAGGGACAGACCCGCAGCGAGGCAGACCTCGCTGACCTGCGCCTCCCCCGGGCCCACCGCGAAGGGCAACCCGAACTCCGCCCGCGCGCCGACGAGCACCAGGCCGACCCAGCCAGGATCGAGCCGCGTGCGCGCGCCGGCGCCAAAACGTGGCTGCCACGGGTCCGTCGCGACGTCGAAGGGCAGACCGACGGTGGCGGAGAGGGTCAACTGCGACTCAGAGACGAGCTCCCGCTCCCCAGGCGCACCCTCCCCGTCCAACCGTCGCAGCGCCGCCGCCACCGACGCCGCAATGGCATCCGGCATGGTTGGGCACGCGCTGGCCACGGTACGGAACTCCTTCGTCCACAGAGCGGCTTCGTTGCGCGTCACCACCACCGTGACCACGCGCGCGTCGCCCTCGGCGATCACCACCACCTCGGCCTTCGCGGGCCGCGTCACGATCTCCGCCATCGCCGCGAAGAGCACCGCGTCGTCCACACACGCGGATTGGTCGCTTACCGAGCTTTCAATCCAGGACGGCATGAGGGAAAGCGTACGGAGCGTCGCTCCAGCTGTCAACTCAAGTCCGCGTGCGGCTCGGTCGCAATTGCCGACCACAGGCCCATGGCCGCTCGCTTCCCGCACCTTCACACAATTCGAAAAAAAGAAATCGCCTGCCGGTGGTGAAGGTTGGGCCGCAACCCGGCCATCTGGGGTTGGAGACTGCGCACCATGGCGACCCTGACCCTCTTCAACATCCAGCCCGCCGAGCTGGTACGGATCATGTCGAGCGTCCGCAACCACGTGTCCGATGCCGGCGCGCGCTGCGACATGGCCGCCGAGCCCGGCCGCGTTCGGGTGCGCATCCTCGCGGAGGACGGCGGCGCCGACGCGATCGCGGACGACATCGCCGGGTGGTACGCGCGATGGCGGCTGCACCTCGATGCGCCGCGTCGGATGGCAGCGTGATCGGGGCGGTGCTGTCCCTGGGGTTGCTCGGGTTCTTGGGGTGTGCGCCTGCGGATGAGCAGGTAGCTGACGACGGGGGGGTGGACACGGCCGATACCGCGAACGGGGCCGCGGATCTCGACACCGAATTCGTCCGCGGGGACGTCGTCATCAACGAGGTGATGGCGGACTTCGACAGCAGCGGCGTAGACGCCGCGCACAGCGGGGACTGGATCGAGCTCCTCAACCGCGGCGAGACGAGCGTCGAGACGGCGTCGCTGCAAGTGGTGGTGGGCGACAAAGCAGGCGATGTGCCCTGCACCGGGGAGGTCATCGAGCCGGGCGCGTATCTCCTGATAGCCGTCGACCACGGCCCGGAGGAGATCGCCTGTCGCATCGGCCGCGAGGGCCTCTACGCCGGCGGCGACGTGGTGAGACTGTTCAGCGCCATCTTCAACGAGACTGGGGAGCTCAGCTACCTGCAGAGTGACGCCGTGGCGTGGGCCACGCCGCTGGCTGGCGACGTCTCCTACGCCCGCACCCCCGACGGCACCGGCGACTTCGTCGTCACCGAGGCGCCCACCCCCGGCGCCAGCAACGACTGATCGAGGACGCCGCGGCAGGGATCGAATGGAAGCCCACCGGGCCGGAACGAGAGCCCGGAAGTCGGGGCACCCGGCGCCGCCCCTGGGCGGCGGCCGCCCGGCTACTGTTCGAAACAGTACAAGCCCGAGCTCGAGCGTAGCGCGGCCGGAACGGCGTTGGGGGAAGGCACCCCCCACGAGGGTTCACCCTCGCCGGAGCGGGGCCCCGGGATTAGCCTCCGGAGACTACGGAGTTCCCATGCGTATGCTCACCATCGTCGCTGCCAGCCTCCTCGCCGTCCCGGCCGCCCTTGCCTGTGAGGGCGACCACAGCGCCGAGAAACGGGAATCCTGCCACATGCCGGCCCCCACCGCCGAGGCGCTGCCGGCCGACGCGACGCAGGCCAGCCTCGAGGTGAACGGCATGACCTGCGGCGCCTGCGCCACCAAGGTGCAGACCGCGCTGAAGGGCGTCGAGGGCGTGCAGATCGCGAACGTGGATTTGGACAAGAAGCTCGTCACCATCGCCTACGACAAAAGCAAGACCGACACCGCCAAGATGATCGCGGCGGTCAACGCGACGGGCAAGTTCACCGCCACGCTGAAGAACTAGGCGGGCTCACAATCCTCCTCCAAGGCATCGCAGCGGGATTGCCGTCCCGTCGCCACCACCTTGCCCTCCCCGCCGCCAAAGCGTACCCTGACGCCCGCCCGGACCTCCCTTGTCGGCTCCCCGAATCCCGCACCCGATCATCTTCAGCCTGCTGTATCTGCCGTTTGGGGCGCTCAGCGGATTCGTGAGCGTGGCGCTCACGTTCATGGGGAAGGAGAGCGGGCTCTCCATCTCCGACACGTCGCTGTTGATCGGCGCCAACCTGCTCACAGGCTGGATGAAGTGGGTCTGGGCGCCGATGGTCGACGCAACGCTGTCGCCCAAGAAGTGGTACTTGTTCGCGACGACCTGCTCCGCGATCGGCGTGTTCACCATGGCCGCCGTGCCGATGAACAACGAGACGCTGCCCATCCTGCTGGTGGTGATCACGGCCGCGAGCTTGATCAACTCGATCGTCGGCATGTCCATCGAGGCGATCATGGCGGTCACCACCACGGAGACCGAGCGTGGGCGGGTGAGCGCGTGGTTTCAGGCAGGAAACCTGGGTGGTTCGGCGTTCGGCGGTGCCCTGGGGCTGATCCTGCTGCAGGAGCTGCCGTCGCCGTGGATGGCGGGCGCCATCATGGCCGGCACCTTCCTGGCGTGCTGCACCGCGTTGCGCTGGGTCCCCGACGTGAGGGCCCACGTTGCGGTCGGGGGCGTACTGCGCTCGACGTTCAACGTGTTCGGCGAGCTCTGGGCCATGCTCAAGACCCGCCCAGGCATGCTGTCCGCGCTGCTGTGCACCTTGCCGCTTGGAACGGGCGCGGTTCAGGGCGTGCTCGGCCAGGACGCGATCGCCGGGTACTGGGGCGCGGGCGCCCGTGAGGTCGCGCTGGTCCAGGGGCTCCTGGCCGGGGCGTTGATGACCGCTGGGTGCTTCGTCGGCGGCTGGCTGTGTGACCGGCTGCACCCGCGCACGGCCTACGCGGCCATCGGGCTGGCCCTCGCCTTCGTTGCGGTCGGAATGGGGGTCTCCCCGGCCACGATAACGATGTACGTGGGCTGGAACATGCTCTACTCGTTCGGGGTCGGCATCGCCTACGCGGCGTTCACTGCCGTCGTCCTCAGCGCGATGGGGACGGGCGCAGGGGCCACCAAGTACAGCTTCTTCGCCTCGCTCTCCAACTTCCCGATCTGGTGGCTCGGGCTGCTGCTCGGCCGGGTGGCCGACAGCGCCCTCGGCACCGCGGTCCTGCCCAAGGGGGGCGGGGAAGCCGTGCCCGCCGGCGCGTTCGACGTGTGGCTCGCGGGGTTCATGGCCGCTATCTCCGCGCCGCTCGGCGCCACCTCCGCGCTCTACTGCGAGGCTGTGTTCGGCGTGATCGCGGTCGGTGTGTTCGTTGTGGTCGTGAAGCTCCTCGGCGGGTCGCGGTCTTGGGCCGTCCGCTGATTTAGGGTACGCTCCTGGGGTGAGCGTGCTGGCGTTGGTCACGGCTCGGTCAGTTGAAGGCGCTCCACCGGACCGGTGGGGCTACCCCGGTGCGCCCAACCCCAAATCCACGACCCCCGCCCGCACCTTCATCATGAAGTCCGCGCCGGGATCAGGCTTCGATGTGCGATAGTTCGGATCACGCTCCTCGAAGAGCGGGCTCGATTCCATCCGTCGAAGCTCGAGGTGTCCGAGCAGCACCTCGATCGGATACCGAGCCGCCAACGCCCGGATCAGCGCCACGTCGGCGGCCACCTGGGCGTCGGTAAGCGGGTGCGCCGCAGCGCCGCCTACGTTCTCGATGCCGATCGCGACATGGTTGAGTCCGATGCAGTGGCGAACCACGCGATCATCCGGAACCAGCCGCTGAATCGACCCATCCTGATCTACGAGGTAATGCGCGCCGACGTTGAGGGCGCCGGCGCCTTGCAGCTCGGCGCGACCGCTGAGCCTGGCGGGGGCAAACGTGGACCAGGCGCTCGATGCCGTTGGGCCCGCCGTCCAGTGCAGCACGATCGCGCGCGGAACCATGTGGGTATCCACGGCGGGATCACCGGTGACCGGCGCGGTACGGTGCGCCCGGAGGTAGGCCACGGTGAGCGCGTCGCGTTCGGCAGTCCAGGGGAGGAGGTGCTCGACGAGCGGCGGCATCGGCACGGGCGGGTCGGCGCGGCTGACCTGGACACAACTACTCATGATCGTGGTGCTCATTGCGGCCACCGCGGCAAGTGCCTGCACCCGCGAGCCCATCCGCACCACGGCGAAGACGCCCGAACTCGCCCCTGACGCTCTCTGGTTCGGAGGCGACGTACACTTCGGGGTCTCAGCGCGCAGCGGGCTCGGCGACATCGCGCCCAGTCTGGCGGGGGCGGTGGGGATCGTCAACCTGGAGGGCCTGATCTCCCGGTCAGCGGGAGGTTCGGGCCGTTCGGGGGGAGATCTGTGGCTCAGGAACCCGTCCGATGCGCCAGCCAAGCTCAGGAGCCTCGGGGTTGCCGTAGCTTCGATCCACAACAACCACCGCGAGGACTTCGGCGTCCAAGAGCTCGCGGACACGATGATACTGCTGAAGGACGCCGGTATCGAGTCCGCGAACCGTCCCTCCCGGCTCTCCGTCGGGCCCTCGCCCTACACCCTCATCGCCGCCGACTTGTTGACCCCCAACACAGCGGAACTCCTTTCCTCGGCACTCGATACTAGCACCGGCAGCCTCCGCATCGTCTCCCTCCACGTCACCGGCCCGGCCTCCTACCTGCCGCGTCCCGAGCTGATCGCCGCCGTGGACGCCGCAGTCGCGCACGGGGCCGACATCGTCGTCGCACACGGCACCCACGTGATCGGGCCGGTTGAACGCCGTGGAAACACAGTCATCGCCTGGGGGCTCGGCAACCTCTTCTTCGACTGTGAGTGCACTACCGAAGACGAGGCGGTGATCCTGCGGGTTTCACTGGGGCCGGGCCACCCCGCCCAGGTGATCCCCATCCGCGCCGGCCTCGGCGGTCGCGACGCGAACCTACACGAGGACCCCGCCGGCGTGTTCGATCTCCTCCAAGCTCTGAACAGCAGCCCTCTCACCCGCGGCGCCCGCGCCGCGGAATTCTAAACGTCCATCCTTATCTTTCGCGCCCCACCGGGGCGCAGCACCCTCATCAGGCACCGTCGAACCACCCCTCCTCGCGCTGGGCTTCCCACTCTTTCATGGGTCCGCCCAGGCGATCTTCCATGCTCTGCACCAGCTTGATGTTGCGTTTGTCCACCTCGGTGAGCATCGCTTCCGTGAACGCATCGTTCAGCTGATACCAGGCTTTCTCCGAGAAGTACTGCTGGAGCAGCGGTGACTTGAACGGGCGACCGTGCCTGGCGTAGATGCTGTTTCGCAGCAAGCGCAGATCACGACGGGACATCTCGTCCATCTGACCGACGACGAGCTGCCCGTCGAGCAGGGCCGGATCTTCCAGGGGGTTGCGATCGGCCACCGCGACGGTGTCCCCACCGGACCATTCGCCGAGCGCCTCACTCAGCAAACGAAGCTCGATCTTGTCCTCTTTCGATGTCGCCCCCCGACCGAGCAACGCGCTCAGCTTCGCCTGGAGGGCCGAGCGCGGGATGGCGCGATCATGCGCCGCGATGATCGTGACGTTGCGCCGATCCACCTCCGTAAGCCGGCTGAGGTCCTGCTTCTCTCCCGGCACGTACCAGGGCTGGGCCCGAAAATACTCGTTCAACCATGGCTTCACGAAGGGGTTGCCCACGCGCGCGAAGATCGTGTTTCGAAGCAAGGAGAGCTCGCGCAGGGAGCGCCCCTCGAGATCGGCCGGGGTGATCTCCCGGTCGTAATACAGCGGGCGCTCCGACGCGGCGGCCACGATGGGAACGGCCTCCACCACTGGAGTAGGCGTCGCAACAGCAGCGGGCGCGGGGGCAGGCGGCTCGGGCACAGAGCCGGCGCACGCGAGTACCAAGACAACGCCGAGAACGGCGCCGCTGAGACGGAGGAGGACCATGGGCGAATGATAACGCAGCGCGCGGGCGTCAAGACGGCCGTCACCCCCGCAGCATCCCCGCAAACGACGTCCCCTCCGGCGCTGACACCCCCAACCACTCCGCGGCCGTCGCCCCGATGTCGGCCAGGGTGGTGCGCGTGCCCAGGTCGATGCGCCCGATGCCGCGGCGCCACGCCAGGACCGGGACGTACTCGCGGGTGTGGTCGCTGCCGGGCGCGGTGGGGTCGTTGCCGTGGTCCGCGCAGATCAGCAGCAGATCGTCGGGACCCAGACAGGACAAAAGCTCCGGAAGGCGCTCGTCCAGGGCCTCCAAGGCGCGGGCGTACCCTATCGGGTCGCGACGGTGGCCGTAGAGCATGTCGAAGTCGACGAGGTTCGCGAACACCAGCCCCCCTTCGGAGCGCCGCAGCTCGTCGAGGATGGCCTGGGTGATGGTGGTGTTGTTGCCCGCCTTCACCGAGCGACTGAAACCCCGGTCGCCATAGATGCTTTCGATCTTGCCGATGCTGGTGGTCGGCACGCCCGCGGCGACGAGGCGGTCCATCAGCGTTTCGCGAGGGGGTTGCAGGGCGATGTCCTTGCGATTCTCGGTGCGGACATAGGCGCCGGACGCACCCACGAAGGGCCGGGCGATCACCCGGGCGATGCCCCACTTCCGCACGACCTCGAAGCTCTGCTTGCACAAGGCATGCAGCCGCTCGACCGGGATTACTCCCTCGTGCGCCGCCACCTGGAACACGCTGTCGGCGCTGGTGTAGACGATCGGCTTTCCGGTCGCGACATGCTCATCGCCCAGCCGCTGGATGATCTCGGTGCCGGACGCCGCTTCGTTGCCGAGCCAACCCTCGCCGGTGGCCGCGGCGTATTGCGCCATCAGCTCGGCGGGAAAACCCCCATAGTAGGTCTGGAAAGCCTCCTGGACGGTGCAGGCGGCGATCTCCCAGTGGCCGGCGATGGTGTCCTTGCCGACGCCCGCGGTCGCGGCCTTCCCGAACGCGCCCGAAACCACCGCCGGCTCCGCGACGCCCACCACCGATCGGATCGATGCCAGGCCCATCGCAGCGAGGTTGGGAATCCGCAGCGCGGTGCGCTCGGCGATGTGACCGAGGGTATCGCTGCCGGCGTCGCCATAGCGGTCCGCGTCGGGCATCTCGCCGACCCCCAGTGAGTCCGCCACGACCAGCGCCACCGTGCGCATCAGTAGCCGCCTTTGCTCGTCCCGCCGGTGACGATCGCCACCGACGCGCTGGCCCCGAGTCGTGTGGCCCCGGCACCCAGCATCGCCTGGGCATCAGCCGCGTTGCGCACCCCACCCGAGGCCTTCACGCCCATTTCCGGACCGACCACCTGGCGCATCAGCCGGATGTCCTCCACGGTGGCCCCGCCCCCCGAAAAGCCCGTGCTCGTCTTGACGAACGCAGCACCCGCCGCCTTGGAGATGGCACAGGCGGCCACCTTCTGCTCGCGACTCAGCAGGTGGGTTTCGAGGATGACCTTCACCGGCCGGCCGCTCGCCGCTTCGACCACCGCCTTGATGTCCTCGAAGACCGCGTTGTGGTCGCCGCCCTTGAGCAGGCCGAGGTTGATGACCGTGTCGATCTCGTCGGCCCCGTTGGCGATGGCGTCCCGCGTTTCGGCCGCTTTGCCGCGGGTGGACATGGCGCCCAGCGGGAACCCTACCACGCAGATGGTCATCACCCCCGCGCCCTTGAGCAGCTCCTTGCACAGGGGCACCCAGGTGGTGTTGATGCACACGCTGGCGAACTTGTACTTCCGTGCTTCTTCGCACAGCTTCACGTGGTCCGCACGGGTCGCGTCACCCTTGAGCAGCGTGTGATCGATGCGCCGGGCCACCTCGGCGTTGCTGACTTCGGGGCTGGTGCCGTCGGTGCCGATGCGATCGGCGCCGCCCAGGTGTTTGTCGAGCGCCGACTGGTCCTGCCAGGTGCCGCGGACCTCGGGGAGCGGCGGCACCTGCTTCATGGTCTCCGCCGCCGACATCTCGGCCCGCACGCGCTCGGCAATGCGCTCGATCAGGGTCTCCATCTCGGTCGGCATGGTCGCTCCACGTGGGAAGCTAACGTGGCGAAGCCAGACGGTGGCGGCCGCCCTGCGGGCGCCGGGTGCTCCGGTCGCCGGAGGCTCGCTGCGCCCCCTGCCGCGAGCCATGCCCCCGAAAATGCGACACCGTCCCAGGCCATACCCCCCGATTTGCGACACTAAAGCCACTCACGGTGCCGGAGCCGCCGATTCGCGCCAAATTCTCGGCGTTGGTTCGTTGCCGAATTCTCGGACGGGCGCGAACTCGGGGGCGACTGTCGCAAATTACCCCCCATGGCTCGGCCGCTGTCGCAAATCAGGGGGCATGGCGGGAACCGGCGCGTCCTCCCGCACCGGCGGCGCCGCCGGTCTCGCCGGCCCCCCCCCGCTGGTGGTCTTGGGCTCACCTGGCGAAAAAACGAACGGGTAGCTGACCATCACGACGCCGCCGCCCGGAGACGGCGGAAAGACCAGCCGCCGCAGCTCGTCGGTCACGCAGCCCTCGACGATCGCGTTGGCGAGGGTGCTCGCCTTGACCTCGGCGCTGGCGACGCTCCCGTCGGCGGCGATGACAAAGCGCGTCGTGAGCTTCCCCTGCAGGGACGGGTCCTTCTGCAGCTCCTCGGTGTAGCAGTAGCGCAACTTCGCCATCGAGCGTTTGATCACCGCGTCGATGTAGCTCTTGTCAATGGAGCCGAGGATCATCGGCTCGGCGCTCATCGTCGCGATCGACCCGACCGACTTCGACGAAAAGTGCGCCGATCCATACCCGTATCCGCTGGACCCGCTGCCCGTTCCATAGCCCCCGAGGGCACCAAATCCCCCCAGCATGTCCGCCGGCTGACGGTTGGGCACCCGCACGGTCACGCCCGCCGGACCGCACGCGGCAAGCTCGTCGTCCACCGCCACGAGGCTGGTGTACCGGCTCACGAGGCCGTACTCCAGGGCCACGTCGACGACCGCTTTGCGCAGCGGCTCGCCACTCTTGCGGCGCGTGAGGTCGGCGATCTTGGCGCGCGCCCAGGCGGTGACCACCGAGTCGTGCCGCGCGTCGGGCGGCGCCACCTCCACCGGCAATTCCATCACCGCGCGTCGGGTACCGATCGTGCCGCTGACCCGCGCTGTGACATCGATGGGAGCGCGCTCATAGCGAGCATAGAGCCGCAGCGGCTGGCCGGCCCACAGGTCCGGGATCTTGGACGGGTAGGTCTCCGTGACCCGCAACCCACCCCAGTCCACGGTGACGTCGGTCATCGCCGGGTGCGCGATCCGGGCCTCGAAGGTGCGTACCGCCTCCGCGATGTCGCGACCCGGACGATGGTAGACGACTGCCCCGCGCCCGACGTCCACCAGTTGGGCGAACAACGCCCGGTTGGGGCTGGCGCTGACCCCGAAGCCGAAGATCCGCGAGGCGCCGAGATGCGCCTTGACCAACCGCAGGACCTCGGCGTCCTGACCCACGAAGCCGTCGGTCAACAAGACCACCAGCCGCAGCGCACCCGGCGTCGGGGCGTGGTCCAGGGCTGCGACGAGACCCTTCTCCATCCGAGTGCCCCCGCCGGTGAACCCCTCCAACCACGTGGCCGCCGCGGCGCGGGTCTCGGGGGTGGACGGCTGCGAGGGACCGTACAGCGTGTCGGCGCTGTCGCTGAAGCGCACGAGGTTGAAGGTGTCGGTCCGGCGCATCCCGCGGAGCGAACGCGCCACCGCGGCCTTTGCCGCTTCGTACGGCTCTCCGCCCATGGAGCAGCTCTGGTCGACGACGAAGACCAGCTCCCGCGGACGATTGACAAAGCTGGGCCCCAGCTCGGGCGGCTCCACGGTCAGCGCCAGCCAACCTGGTTCGCCCGGGTGCGGTCGCGACGTGACGATCGCCGCGGCGGCCCTGGTTCCTGCGAGGCTCCACGACAACTCGAAGTCGCGATTGGGAATGGTGTCGCCGATGTCGAGGCTCACCTCCGCGCCCCACGCGCCCTCCTCTTCCACGACGATGTCGTGGGTGTCGCTCCACAGGCTGGAAACCGGAAGGCCCTCCTCGATGGCCACGGTCACATCCACCTCGTGCCCATCGCGATCATAGGGGGTCGTCAGCCTCCCGCCGTCCTCGACCCACGGCGGGGTGTACCGCGGCCCGACGGTCAGCGGCATGGCCCAGGAGTAGCTCCCGTCCTCGTAGGCGACCGGCTCGACCCATTGCAGTCGCAGCTCGACCTCCTCGCCAGGACAGAGGTTGGCGATGGATTGGGTGAACAGGTTGTCGCGCTCCTGTTCAAGCAGCGCCGCCTTACGACCGTCGAGGAGGGCCTCCTCGTAGAGCTCCCGTGCGGCCTCGCGCTCCAGCACAATGCCGTCGATGTGCCGGTCCCCACAAACCAACTCCATCCGGTCGACGGCCGCCTCGGGGGGCAGGGCCAGGCGATAGGTCGCGGAGATCGGCTCGTCATAGGGATTCTGGAACCATTGGACCATCGTGACCCTGGCCAGCCCCGCGGTGACCTCCGCCACGATCGACGTGTGCTCCAAAACGAAGGCGCTGGTGACGCCGTTGTCATCCGGGGTGTCGGCGCTCAGTTGTCCGCCGCCAGGCTCCTCCCCGGCGAAGACCTCCGCGGGGTAGATGACAGGGTCGTCGAATCCGGGTGCCGCGGCCTGGCAAAAGGACGCCCACACCGCCAAAAGCGCAGTCATGATCAGCTCCGGCGGGGACCGACGGGCCCAACGCCTGAGGACTGACCCCGGGTGGCCGCCGCGGTTCCGGTGAGGATGTCAAGGGGTTGGAAAGCCCTACAGAGCCACGCTACACTACCACCCGATGCGCCTCGCCGTCCTCCTGCTCCTCGTCGCCTGCGACACCAGCGAGAGCGCGTGCGAGGAGGCCGCGAAAACCACCCCGGGTCTTGACGTCGGCACTGGGGAGACCGTCTGGCAGCCGCTCGCAGAGGGAGACACGGTCGGCTGGAGCTTCGGTGCCCAGGGCGGACGCCATGTGTACGTGAGCCTGCACGCTACGGGCATCGTGCAGGGCTGGTCCGACAGCCTCGCGGACGAGAACAACCCCATCGTGTCCATTGTCTTGCTCGACAACGCCCCCGCCGACGGCGCGGACCCCCAGGTCGCCTTACTCAACGACTATCCCCACCACTTCACCGTGACCGCCGAGGGGACCTTCGAGTTCCTCGGCGATCAAGTCGTCGGAATGGCCTCGGCGTGGGAGGAGATCGCCGACGTTGACGCGACCTTGCGCGCCACACTCACGGACACCTGCGGAACGGAGCTGACCTCCGAAAGGAAGGTCACGCTCACGGAGAACCCATGACCCACGTTACAGCAAGCCTGTGACCGTCCTCCTCGTCGCCCAGCTCGCCCTCGCCGCCGACATCACCGCGCTTGACGAGGACTTCGACGCCTACTCATCCAGCTCGTTCTCGGGCACGACCGCGTGGGTGTCAAGCTACAGCACCGACACCTGGTCGGCCCAATACTACGGCGGGGTGTGGGCAAAAACCGACGACACCGGCGGCACCTGGGGCAGCGGCGGGGCCATCAACAACCACCTCGTCTACACCGGCGACAGCTGGGACGACTTCACTTTCGACGCCACGCTCTACCAGGGGGACGACGACACCATCGGCTTGGTCTTCCGCTTCCAAGACAACAGCAACTTCTACCTGTTGCTTTTCCCAGGTGGCGCCGACTATCCGAGCGTCGGCACCGGTGGCACGTCCACCAGCGGCTCCGGCACGCGGCTTTACAGTGTCGTGGGCGGCAGCGCGACCCTCGTCGCGAGCAGCACCACCAGCCTGACGCGGCTCTACACCATCGACGTGGAGATCGTCGCCAGCGGCAGCGACATCGACGTGTACGTCGACAACAACCGGAACGGCGTCTTCGCCACGTCCGAGCACCTCATCGACACCACCAGCACCACCCTGACCACCGGCGAGGTGGGGCTGTACTGCTACAACAACGGCAACACCAACGGCGGCTGCTACTTCGACGACGTTCTGGTCACCCTTCCCGACGCCGACAGCGACACCGTTGCCGACTACGAAGACAACTGCCCGGCGGTCAGCAACGTCTCCCAAGCCGACCTCGATGGCGACGACGTCGGCGATGCCTGCGACACGGACGCCGATGGCGATGGCTACGTGGCGGGCTCGACGTCGACCACCGACTGCGACGACACCGACGCGGCCATCAACCCAGGCGAGACCGAGACCTGCAGCACCACGGTCGACGACAACTGCGACAGCTCCAATAACGACATGGGCAGCATCGGTTGCACCACCTTCTATTACGACGGCGACGCCGACAGCTACGGCACCACCACCTCCGCCTGCCTCTGCATCGCCGCCCGCAGCTACACGGCGTCGGTCTCCACGGACTGTGACGACACCGACGCCGCCGACAATCCCGCGGGTATCGAGGTCTGCAACGGGGACGACGAAGACTGCGACGGCACCGCCGACGAAGACGCCATCGATCGCGACACGTGGTACCTCGACGACGACGGCGACAGCTACGGCGACAGCGCATCCAGCACGCTCTCCTGCACCGAGCCCACCGGCTACGTCGCCGACGCCACCGACTGTGACGATGCCGACCCCACGGTGAGCCCGGCGGGGACCGAGACCTGCGACGGGGTCGACCAGGACTGCGACGGCAAGACCGACGAGTCCGCCACCGACGCCATCACCTCCTGGGCCGACCTCGACAGCGACGGGTACGGCGATGCGGCGGCCCCGACCACCGATTGCGAGGTCCCAGCCGCCAACGTGCTCGACGACCAGGACTGCGACGACACTGACGGCACGGTGAGCCCGGCGGCGGACGAGGTCTGCGACGACGTCGATCAGGACTGCGACGGCGTCGTGGACAACGAGGCGATCGACGCCACCGCCTGGTTCATCGACGCCGATGCTGACGGGTGGGGCTCGGCCGTGGACGTGCTCTATTCGTGCGATCCGCTGCCGGGGCGCAGCGCGCTCGACGGGGACTGTGTCGACGGCAACCCCGCCATCAATCCCGACGCCGACGAGGTGTGCGACGGGTTCGACAACGACTGCGACGGAACCTCCGACGAAGGCGCCCTTGACGCTCTCACCTGGTACGCCGACGACGACGACGACGATCACGGCGATCCCGATGTGGTCCTGTTGGCATGCGAGCTCCCCGAAGATGGCGCGGCGGTCGCCGACGACTGCGACGACACCGATGCCACGACCTATGCCGGCGCTCCTGAGCTTCCCGACGAAGTCGACAACGACTGCAACGGCCTCGCTGACGACGGCATCGACACCGACGAGGATGGCCTCTACGACTACGACGAGCGCGCCACCTGGGGCACCGATCCCTACGACGCCGACACCGATGGCGACGGTCTTTCAGACGGGGACGAGGCCGCGCTTGGCACCTCGCCGCTCTTGGCAGACACCGACGGGGGCGGCGCGAGCGACGGCGCGGAGGTCCTCGCCGACGACACCGATCCCTTCGACCCGGCGGACGACATCCTCTTGGACACCGATGGCGACGGGCTGACCGACACCGAGGAGGGCATCCTCGGCACGGATCCCAAAAACCCCGACACCGATGGCGGCGGGGTTGGCGACGGCGACGAAGTGGACAAGGGCACCGACCCGCTGGACCCGAGTGACGATGTCGCCGACGGTGATGACAGCGGCCAGGTCGGCTCACGGGTGGGTGGACTGTACGGAGGTTGTGGTAGCGCCGTTCCCTTGTTGGGTCTGGGTCTGGTAGCCTTCGCCCTTCGCACCCGTCGGAGCCGCTGATGTTGGTCCTCTTCGCCCTCGCCCACGCCGCCGAAGCGGTGCCTGATGTGGCCGTGGACGGGCAACTGTACCGCCCGCCAATCGACGCGGCGAAGACGCTTTGGGCGGACGACACCAGCCTCGCTCAAGGGGCGCGCGCCGGCGCGGTCGTCGGCTGGGTGCACGAACCGGTGGTGTGGGTGTGGGAAGACACGGGCGAGCGGGTGCCCGTGGTGGCCGACGCCGTCGCGCTCGATCTGCTCGCCGCATACACCTTCTGGCGCGTCCGCGTCGGCCTCGACGTGCCGGTGTACCCCTTCGCAAGCGGCAACGCTGGCAGCGGCGGCGGGGTGGGCGATGTGGCACTGGACGTCAAGGGTGTCGTGCTCCCACGGGACAAGGCCCCGGTTGGCCTGGCGATCTCATTCCGCGCCGACCTGCCCACGGCGTCGACCGCCGTACCCCTGGCCGCGGACGGGTTTGCGTACGAGTTGGCGGTGATCGCCGACCGAAAGTTTGGTCCGGTGCTCGTGGCGGCGAATATTGGCACCCGGGGCATGCCCTCGGTCGATGCGCAGAGCATCGAGGTCGGGGACCAGCTTGCGTGGCGCCTCGGCGCTGGATTTTCCCCGGAGAACCGTTGGGGGGTGTCGGCGGACCTCGCCGGCTACGCCACGTGGAGTGACCTCGGAAACGCCGCCGGCGCTCCCGCCGAGGTAATGCTGGGCGGGTGGGTCGGTGTCAGCAACCACGTTCGGGTCTCGCTCGGGGCCGGCCATGGCATCACGAGCGGCATCGGCGCCTCCAGCGGACGCGTCGTGGCCGGCGTCGCCTGGCTCTCCGGACCGCCCAAGGCCAAGACGCCTGCGGTGGCGACGGTTGCCCCACCCACCGCGCCGAAGCCCGCGCCTCCCGTCGTGGCGCCGCCGCCTCCCGTCGTGGTCGCGCCGCCTCCCCCGCCCGTGGTCGTCGTCGCACCCCCGCCCCCTCCGCCTCCGCCGGTCATCGTCGCACCCCCGCCGCCTCCGGTGCCGGTTGTCGTCGCGCCCCCAGTGGCGACGGTTTCTGCGGCGAACCCGGTCGCCGTCTCTGGCGCCAAGCTGGTGCTTTTCGCCCCTGTCTCCTTCGAGGGCGCCGCGCTCACGACCGCGGGGACCGGCCAGCTCAACGCCATCGTGCGCTACCTGGAGAGCCACCCCGAGATTGAGTCCATCCGCGTCGAGGGCCACACCAGCGGCGCGGGCGACCCCTCAGACGAGCTCGGCCTGGCCGGGCAGCGCGCCGGAGTCGTCCTCGAATTCCTTTCGGAGGCCGGCCTGTCGCGAGAGCGCTTCTACGCGGCGGGGTACGGCGGCATGCGACCGCTCGTCCCGGGAATCGAGCCCGCAGCGCGCGCGGTGAACGAGCGCATCGAGTTTGTGGTCACCAAGTGGGCCGAAGGTCGCGAGCCAAAGTAGCTCGCCTCAGCCGCCCACGCCCAACGCCGCTTCGATGGCGCCGACAAGCTCCCCGCTGTCCGGGGTGGTCACCGACCGCCAGCGTCCAATCACATTTCCGTCGCGACCGATGAGGAACTTCTCGAAGTTCCACTTCACCGACGAGCTGGCGCCCGCCGGGCTGCCGATGAGCCACTTGAAGAGCGCCGACTGCGCGGGCCCGTTGACGTCCTGCTTCGCGAGCATCGGGAAGCTAACGCCGTAGGTGAGTCGGCAGAAGCTGGCGATCTCCTCCGGCTTGCCAGGCTCCTGGCCGCCGAACTGGTTGCAGGGCGCCCCGAGAACCACCAGCCCGCGATCCTTGTACTTCTCGTACAACTTTTCGAGGCCGTCGTACTGCGTGGTGAAGCCACACTTGCTCGCGACGTTGACCACCAGCACCACCTTTCCGGCCACGATCTCGGACGGGAGGGGCGTCTCGTCCAGCGCGACCAGCGCGAGATCTTTGTACCAATCGGGATGGGGCGTAGACGCAACTGAGGGGGACACGACGCCTCCGGAAAGGAAGGGGCTGGCGCAGGCCAGGAGAAACGACATGATCATCCGAGCGCGGTAGCCCGCTGGCGCGACGACGGCGAGCGCAGCCCCACCCCTACCGCACGCAGACCTCGCAGCCACGTCACGGGGCACCCCAACGCACCCATGGCGAGCCGCCGTCCAGGTCGATGACCCAGCTTCCATCCGCGCGCCGCGCCGCGGCCGGACCCACCGGGCGTCCGTCAGGACCGAGACGCTCGGGGACCGCGGCGCCCGGAATCGTGACCCGGGCCGTGCCCGTGAGCCGCTCAAGGAGCGCCGCACCTCCCCCCAAAAGCGCCATCCCCGGTACGCCACGACTCCAGCGGCTGCCGACCCGATCGGTGCGTCCCACCGTCGTGAGCAGCCAGCGTCCGGCCACCTCTATCAGCGAGGCGACGACGAAGCGATCGCTCACCAGGCGCAGCGCCTGCGGGTCGGCGGCGTCGGCGGTTGCATGGGTGCTTCCAACGACCGCAGCGTATCCCTCGCCCTCCACCACCAGGCGCCCCCGCGACCACGAAACACGCCCGTTCGACGCCGACGCCGACGCCGACGCCGACGCCGACGCCGAGGCCGGCGGCCCCTCCCCACCGAATGCCACGCGAATACGACGATCGAGCCAGCTCCGCACCCCGACTGTCTCGGGGAGCCACAACGACGACGGTTCGGCGAGCTCGCGGAGCAGGCCATCGTCGCTCCACCAGCGGCTGTAGGTCTCGGCGGCCTCGGGAATGCGCCGGTACAGCTCGCCCGCGGGCTCCATCTGCACGTCGGCGCCGAAGCGGCCTTCGAGGTCCAGCGCGCCGTCAGGACCGTCCGGGGCGTCACGGATGTCCCCATGGCTCCACGCGAACCAGAGCACCGCGTCGATGCCCTGGCGCGCCGCGACCGTGGCCCACAAAAGCGGCGCCTCCTGGCTGTAGCGGTTGGGCCAGGAGTGCTGGATCTCGGAGAGCGTGCAGGGTTTTTTGGCCTGACACCCCGCCAGCCGCTCGAACCAGCGGTCCGGCTCGCCCAAAAGCGAGCGGTCGTAAAACGCGGTGCTCTCACTGATGGGGTCCCAATAGCCATGCAGGTCGATGACATCGCACGCGGCGAGCTGTCGGTCGGCGATCGGCACCCCGAGGGAGGTCCCGCACACCAGGGGCGCGGTGAACCCGAGCTCGTCGCGGACGAAGGTGCGCATCTCGGCGTAATAGGCGGTCTCCAACTCGGCGTAGAACGCCACGAGGTCGGCGCTCCGCGCCAGGGGGTACAGCTCGGTGCGGCCTCGGGTGGCCGGTTCGCGGGCCACGGTGCCGATGACCAGGGTCTCGCCCTCCTGGAGCCCGGGGCGACCGGAGCCCTGCCAGGCCGATGCCAGCTTGCTGTCGGAGCCGTAACGTCGGCTCAGGAAGCCGTTCCACAGCTCGTCGAAGCGGCGGCGGTGGAGGGCAGGGAGCTTCTCCAGCCCGCCCGACGCCCAGCCGGTCAGGAGGCTGTTCTCGTTGCTGAGCTCGACCAGCGCCACCGCGGGATCGTCGGCGTAACGCAGGCCGGTGTAGGGGTTGGTGCGGTCCCAGACGGCGCGGAACCAGGCCTTCTGGGCCTCGCGCCACGCGGGCCAGACGTAGCCGACGTATTTGTTGCCCACCGGGACTCCCTCGGGCCCGGGGACCCCCTCCCCCTCCCGAAAGGCCCGCTGGGTCCACATCTCGAGGTACTGGTAGACCCCGCGCGCACGCAGCGCCGCGTGCAGGCGGTCCAGCCGATCGAGCGCGGCTGGACTCGCGAGCGGCTGACCGGCCTCCAACCGGCGCGGGTTGAGCAGCGTCGCCTCGGTGTCGATGTGGTGCAGCCTGACCATGTCGAAGCCACGCGCCACGAGACCGGTCGCGACCGCATCCACGCGTTCGGGCGCCGGCAGCGCGCCCTTCCCCACGAGGTTGACGCCCCAGAAGCGCGCCGCGGAGCCGTCAGGGAAGCGCAGCGCCTCGCCATCGACGCGCACCGCGCCGCGGAGGGCGCCGGAGCGAGCCGGCAGCGCCGGCAACCGGGCCAGCGGGACCGGGAAGGCGTAGCCCTCCGGCGGGCCCTCATCGGCGAGGGCGTGTTCGGCCGACGGCGAGGCGGCGTCAATCGCCACCGCGAGAACGTAGAGCGCGAGCCCTCCCCGGGGGCGGAGCACCAGCCGCTCCACCGCCAGGCCCGGCTCGATGGGAATCGCCCGCACCGCCGCCGTGAGCAAGTCGCCGCCTGCATTGCGGCCCACCACCAACGCATCGGCGCTGCGACCGGTCGCGCCCGCCCAGGCGGGCCACGCGTGCTCACCGACCAAGAGGCGCGTGCTGTCGGTGCGCCCACCCGCGTAGACCACGTCGAGCTCGGCGGCGACTCCCCTGCTGTCGAGACCCCCATACCCGGCGGTCACGATGTACAGGGTGCGCCCATCCTGGCCCACTGGGATGGTCACCTCCCGTGTCACCGCCAGCGCGTCGGGGGTTTCCCGCACGTGCAGCCGGGTCGGCCACTCGCTGCCGTACGCCCACTTCGCCACTCGAAAATGGTGCCCATCCCCCGCGGACTCAGTGAACAGGTCGTGATCGAAGGCGAAGGGCACCGAGCGCGGGGCCGAGACTGGCTCGATCGGGGTCGGCACCACGACCGGCGGGGAAGCGCCCAGGCACCCGAGCAGCATCCACATCAACGCCCCACCTTCTTCCGAACGACCGCCAGCACCGCGCGATCCCCCTCGTCCAGGCCCATCGCGCCCACCGCGGCGAGGAAGAGCACGCCGCCGACCGCGCCACCCAACCCCAGCGTCAACCAGCCGTCGCCAAAGAAGGCCTTCGAGCCAAGCGCCACCGCGATGACGACGACACCGGCCACGATTGGTTTGGCCATGCCGAGGTGAAAGGGGTGCATACCCAGGTGTCGGTGGACTTGCAGCAGGCCGGCCACGTTGGCCACCCCCATCGCAAGCCCATTCGCCATCGCCGCGCCGGCCACCCCGTACCGAGGGATGAGCAACAACGAGGCCACCAGCGAGACCGCCACCGCTGGGATCGCGTTGTAGAGCGGATCACGGGGGCGGCCCGACATGATGAGCAGGTAGTTCACACTGCCGACGGCCACACACAAGAGCTGCGCCACGGCTGTGATTTGCAGCGCAAGAGCGGTCTCGGCGGAGGCACGGGTCCACGGCGCCAAGACGCTCATGGGCACCGCGAGCGCCATCGCGACCGCGGGCACCGCGATGAGCACGGCCCAGCGGGTGACCAGCCGATAGTGGGCCGCGAGACCGACGGTGTCGCCCTCGGCGTGGCGGCGCGCGATGATCGGAGCGAAGGCACTGTTGAGCGCGCCGAGTCCCAGCCCGAAGAGCGGTGCCAACTGGGCGACCGGACCGTAGAGCCCCGCCTCCCGGGGCCCGACCAGGTCCGCCAGCAGCACCTGATCCCACCACGTGTACAGCGCCATGCTGACCCCGTGGAGCCACAGCGGCCACGACACTGCCAACATCGCTGCAAGCGCGCCCTCACCGGGTTCGTGGAGGGGGGCGAGCAGCATCGGCCGCATGCGGTGCAGGTGCCAAAGTGCCTGACCTGCGCCCAGGGCAACCGCCAACGTGAACGCGGCGACCGCGCCCACGGCCCCGAGCCCCAAGGACCCGACGAGGACCCACAGCCCGGCGAACTGAAGCACCGGCCACAGGATGAACGTGACCAGCGCGCGCGGCGCCAGCGAACCCCACCCCTGGCAGGCGGCGACGGCAACCGTTCGCACCCCCCACAACGGCAGCGCCACCGCCGCGATGCGCAGCGCCGTGACGGTCTCCTCGGCCGGATCGATCCGCGTCGCAAACCAGGGAGCGGCGTAGAACAGACCCGTGGCGAGGACTGACCCCAGCGCCGCCGTCGCGCCGAGGGCAGTGCGCACCGACGCCCGCGCCGAGTCTGCTCCCGGCGCCCTCGCAACCGCGCGGATGACGGCGTTTTCCATGCCCAGTAGGACGACAAAGCCGGTGATCTGGATGAAACGACGGACGGCCCCGTAAAGCCCGTAGTCGCCGAGGCTCAGATGTGCGTTGGCCCAGGCGTCGACGCCAAGCAACAGGAGCGAGCCCACCAGCGTGGCGGGGAGCATGAGGCCGGCGCCGCGGAGGATGGAGGGGGCAGCGTCTGGAGCCGACACGGGGGCTTCGTAATCGGTTGGGCCAGGATGGCCCTCCCGGCGGCGCCGCGATGGCAGGGCAGGCCAGCCACTGCGTTGGAGGGCCAAGGCGTTCCGGACGATCTGGGGCAGGACCGAGAACGGGGTCCTACTGCCTGTGTTCGGCGAGAACCGCCTCGTTCCAGGCCTCGACCTCGGCGGCGTGCTCCTGAAGGTAGTTCTGCATGCTGTGCTCGCCGGTGAGGATCGTCATCGGGTCGTGCGCTTCCGACGGATCCTTCATCACCTCCCAGAAGAACCGTGCGGTGTTCCGCAGCGTGTCGACGCCGATCTCTGCCACGTCCACAGCGGTTGGCACGAGGCCGAGGATCACATTGGGGGACGCGATGGTCGCCAATTCGGACACCAGATCGGACTCGTCGGTGATGCTGGTGATGTTCGCCTGGTCGAGCATGGGCGCGAAGTTCTTTCCCGAAAGTCCAGGACCGAGCAGGAGCACCTCGACGTTCTGATTCATCGTCGTGCTGGCCCACCCTTCGGGGTTGGCCATCCCCTCCTCCTCGGCGTGCGCCACCAGCGCGGCGTAGGTGAGCTGCAGCGACTGGTTGGTCTGGATCGCGCCCTGACTGTGCGCGGTGATCGCGACCGTTTCGCCGGTGAGAAGTGCTTCGTAGTACTCTTTCGCCGAGTCCTGTACGCCCTCGCCCGGAATCCCGAGGAACTTGCCTTCGCCGCACTCCCCGAGGTCCTTGAAGATCCCGCGGGACGGGTTGAAGTTGAGCTCCACGTCATCCTCAACCACGTTGCCGAGCGTGGCGGTGTCGATCTGAGCGCCGCTGAGCTCGCCCGTAGCCGACTGCTCGGCTTCCTCGCCCGCAATGCCGTTGACGGCGAAGTGACTGATGTTGTCCTCCCCCTGCCCCACGCCACCGCCCTGCGCCAAGCTCGGGGTGGTAGCCCCAGTCGGCTGCGCCACCACGGGCTGAACGTCGGCCTCGCTGTCGACGATCACGTCCACCGCGTGACCGACCGCGTCCGCGGTGGCCACGACGGCCTTCCCGATGTAGTCGACCGTGCTCGTGACCGCCG
>CANLGL010000038.1 GCA_947490345.1 Deltaproteobacteria bacterium | reverse complement strand
CTCCAGAATCGGGCCCTCACCGAGGGTGCCGAGTTGGACCGTCTCGCCGAAGCTGGTGACCAACCAAAGCGCTCCCGCGGAGGTGCCGACAAGGAGTTCGCCGTTCGCGAGTTCGGCGATGCGGGAGGCGCCGTCCACTCGCGCCAGAGCGGAGGATGGGGCTACTGCGCCGCCGGAATCACGTAGACGGCTCCGCTCCCCGCTCCCCCCGCGTCGCTGCCGGGGGCGCCGACCACCAGGTCCTCCAGCCCGTCGCGGTCCGTGTCGATCAGGTCCGAATCCGCTCCCAATGCATCCCCTGCCGCCTCTCCGACCAGCGCGAAGCGGGATCCCTCCGCCGCCATAGTCTCTGGCCAGTACGGCGTATGAAAGAACAAGCCCCCGCGACTCCCCTCGAAGACACTGCTGGCGAGCAGGAAACAGTGGTGGCCAGCACACTGGTCCATGTCGCTGCGCAGCGCGGTGACCGTGTTGGACGGGGACGTGAACGCCAAGCGACTCGCAGCATCATCCCAGGGTGTCACGACCCCCGACAGCGGCAGCAAGTACCGTTCAAGGCCTCCCGACGCGACGAGCAGTTCCCCCGCGCCGTCGCCATTCCAATCAGCCACCTTGGAAAAGGCGTTCCCAGCCGCGTATAGCTGCGCAAAACTCACTTCTTGGGCGTCGAAGCTGCCCGATGCGAGGCCGCCCGAAACGAGGAGGCCGCCCGGTCCCGTCTCAAAGGCCACGGACAGGTCGAACCCCAAATCCTCCAACCCATCCCCGTCGGTGTCCCCCACACTCGACACCGCAAGCCAGGCCGCGGCGTAGGTCGTGGTGAACTCGATGTCGGCGGCGGAGGCGGGCACGTCCCCGGTCAAGCTGTCGGCGCCCAGGAACACGAAGGCCGCGCCTGCGTTCGGCGCCACGCGCGAGTCGACAACCGCGGTGGTGACGATGTCTGAAAGGCCGTCGCCATCGTGATCGTAGCCGGAGATCACCTCAATGCCGAACGCGGCCTCGGCGGTTTCCCCCACGATGGTGAAGACAGGCGCGGCGCCGAGCGTCGCCCCAGCCCAGACCTCGACCAGGCCCCTCCCGCCGGACGCGCCACCGCTCCCGATGGCGACGAGCGGGGAACTCTCGTCTCCCGCCCAGCCCAAGCCAGCGCCGAAGAAGTCACCCTCGTTGTGACCAGCGAGCTGCCATGGGGCAAAAGCGAGCGTCGGCCCGCCGGCGAGCTCGGACGCACGCCACCCGTACACCACGCCGGTCGCCGCAAAGGGACCCGACGCCAGCAACACGGCCTCGTCGTCCACCCAGCCCGCGGGAACCGCGAGGACAGTGCTGCCGAAAGCCCCATTTTCGATGGCGCCGTCGATCCTTGTCCCGAGCGACCCCACCTCGACGAGCGCCTGATCCTCGATGCTGCCGTCACAATCGTTGTCGACCCCGCCGTCCGTCCACCCCTCGGCGAGCGTGCCCGCGACCAGCGGATCCACGTCGTCGCAATCGGTGCCGCCCCACGAATCGGAGGGGTCACCATCGCCGTCGGCATCGTAGTCGTCGGCCCCATCGCAGTTGGCGTCCACACCGTCGTACCAGGCGTCAGCAGCCTCCGGAAAGGTCCCGGCGTCGGTGTCGTCGCAGTCGTCGTCGCTGGCGACGAAGCCTGTAGGCGGATTGCAGCCCAGCTGCGTCGTGTCGCGCGTGCCGTGACCATCACCATCAGCGTCGGCGAACCACGCCGTCACATCGGTGGCCTCGTCGTCGGCGAGCCCGTCGCAGTCCTGATCCACATCGTCGCAACGTTCTTCCGCGCCGGGGAACACGGCGGCGTCGTCGTCGTCGCAGTCGTCTTTCATCGCGAACCCGTCGCCATCGGCGTCGGTCAGCTCGGCCGTGCGCCGCTCGTACGTCGCGGTGTCGAAGAGGCAGCCGGCGAGAAGCAACACCATCAACGAAGCCTACCGCGCCGGTCACGACGACGCCCGCCGACCACACAGGCCTCCCCCCACGTGCCGCCAACCCCGCGCCGGGTCATGTTGCCCGTGGAGACTGCAATGCGCGCCGCCCTCCCGCTCCTCTTCGTCGTGATCGGCTGCTCCTCCAGCCCCTCTGAGCCCTCTCCAAGCACGCCCGCGACTGCGCCAATCGCTCCCGCCGCTCAGACGCCACAAGCCCGCGTCGGCAAGGTGGTTGCCGGCACGGCGACGCGCGTCCCCTACATCCTCTGGGGCGGGGACGTCGCAGCGTTCCACGCCAACGGCGGGCTCAAGACGACCGAGGGCAGCCTCTACGCCGAAAAGGGCCTGGTGCTCGAGTTCTTCGACGGCAACAACTTCGACGCGCAGGTCGCCGCCTACAAGGCCGGGACGACCCCGTTCTTGAGGGGCACACCGCCGATGATCGCCAAGGTCGCGCCTGAGCTGTGCGCGACGCCCGACACCTGCCCGCTCCCGCTGGTGCAGATGACGTGGTCTACGGGCGGCGATCATCTCGTTTCCGGCGAGGGCATCAAGACGCTCGCCGACCTCAAGGGAAAGCGGCTCGCCGTGCAGAAGGGAGGCCCGCATGAGGGCTTTCTGGTGGACGTGCTCTCGGACGCGCGCCTGAAGGTGACCGATGTGCAGGTGGTCTTCACGCCGAACGTCACCGGCGCCGGCGGGCCCGCCGAAACTCTCCAGAAGGGTGCTGCGGACGCAGCTTTCGTCATCACCCCCGACATGCTCACGCTCACCGCGGGCGGCAGCGTCGGGACCGGAGCCGAAGGCTCAGTCAAAGGTGCGCACGATTTGGTGTCGACGGCGCAGCGCACCCGCTCGATCCCCGACCTGTACTACGTCAACCCGGGCTGGTGGTCGACACACACCGCCGAAGGAACAAGCTTCGTCGCCGCCTACCTCCGCGGGGTGGAGCAGACCGTGGATCTGATCGGCGACTACAACGCCGACCAGGACAGCCCGGCGTACCTATCGCTGCTCAAGCTAACCCAGGACATCTTCGGCGCCGAGGCGCTCCCGACGCTGGAGTCCGATGCGCACGGGCTTATGTCGGACTGTTCTTTCGTCGGGCACCCTGGCAACGTCGCGTTCTTCGCCGATGGAGACAACGCCACCGGCTGGTCTCACTTCAACGCGCACAGCGGGCGGGTGGCCGTGGCGCTTGGCCACATCGCCAAGGCCGAGGCCCTCCGCACCACCCCGGCGAACTGGGCGGACCCGGCCTTCACCGGCTACCTCACCAAGCTTGAAGCGAAAAAGGCCCCCCGCTTCGACACTGAAGCCACCCGCAGCGAGATCGAGAAGCTGCAGGCCGACGGCGTCCTCGACGACAACACCGTCCTGGCGTTCAGCGCCACCTTCGAGGAGGATCAGACGACCTTCGACAGCAAGCGCTACGGCGAGCAGTTCGACCGTACCATCGAGCTGACGCGCAGCTACACGCGCGCTCCCATCGTCATCCGCGGCCACGTCGACAGCACCCGTCTCGTCGCCGCGGTGCTGCGGGCCGGGATGAAGGGCGGGCAGGTCAAACAATCGGGCACTCCCGGGAGCTACCAGTACTTCTACGGGGGCCGGCCCTTGGACCTCGAAAGCGCCCGGCAGATGATGCAGCTCGTCAATGACCCTCGGTTCAACCAGCTTCCGCGGGGAGAGAATCCCACCGAGATCGCCCAAGCGGCCGTGGACTTGTCGCTGGCGCGGGCCGAGGCGGTCAAGGACGCGCTCCTGGGCTTCGCAGCGGCGAAAGGGGTGACGCTGGATGGCAGCCAGATCCAGGTGCAGGGGGTCGGCGCCCGGGAGCCGCTCGTGGTCAAGCCGCGGACCCCACAGGAGGCGGCAGCCAACCGCCGGGTGGAGTTCTCGATCGTGCGGGTGTCGGCCGAGGCGCTCTCGCAGAGCGACCTGGACCTGTAGGCGCCGCGATGAACTCCTGGCTGCTGCCACTGTTGCTTTGCACCCCCGCGCGCGCCCAAGAGGGCGTACACGACGCCGTGGTCGTGCTCTTCGACACCAGCGGCTCGATGGACGAGCCCATGGACCGCGGCGGCACGCGGATGGACGTGGCCCGGCCTGCGCTGCAGACGGTCCTGGCGAAGATCCCCGCTGACACGTGGGTGGGCCTGCTCACCTTCCAGGGTTGGCAATACGAGCTCGGCCCCCGAGACGACGCACGCATCGCTCAGGCGATCAGCACGCTCGACCCGCGGGGAAAAACCCCACTGGGACAGTACCTCAAGGTCGGCGCCGATCGCCTGCTTGAGGAGCGGGAGAAACAGCACGGATATGGCAGTTATCGGCTGGTGGTGGTCACCGACGGACAGGCCACCGACGAGGACGTGATGAGCGCCTACGCGGGCGAGGTTCCGGCCCGCCGCATCCGGATGGACGTCATCGGACTGGCGATGAAGGACGAGCATGTCCTGGCGCAGTCGGCCCACTCGTACCAACCGGCCCACAACGCCCAGCAGTTGGACGAGGCCTTGCGCCGCGTGGTGGTCGAGAGCCGTGGCGACGGCGCCAACCCCAGCGAGGACTTCGCGCTCATCGCGGACATCCCCGACGACGTCGCTGCCGCCTGGGTGACAGCGGTCACCGAGCCCGCAGCGAACTGGCCGATCGGGGCGCCGCCGCCGAGCCCGGAACCCGAGGCCCTTCCGGCGCCCATGGCACCGCCAGACGCACCCAAACCACCCGAGAGCAAGACCTGCGCGACCGTCAGCGGCGTGACCCTCCTCGGTCTGGCCGGCATGCTCCTGGTGCGCAAACGGCAAGGTCGCTGAAGCATGGACTCGCGTAGCAGCCGCGTTCTGCTGAGCTTCGGCGCCATCGCCGCCGTGATCCTGGCGGGCGTCGCGGCTGTGGGCTGGTTGCTTTTCCGCCCGCACCAGCAACAGTCGTTGGTCGAAGCGACGGGCTCGGGCGAGACGGCGCGTGAGGTCCTGAGGGTCGGAGAAGACAACTTCGCCGGGTACGCGATTCTCCGTTCGGACGCGGTGGCGCTTGAACTCAAGGGCAAGGGCATCCGGCTGGAGCATCGTGACGACGCGGCCGACTACAACGCCCGGATCCGGGCACTCGCGGCCGGGGAGTTGGACCTCGCGGTCTTCACTGTCGACAGCTACCTGACGGCCGGGGCCTCCTTCGGAGGATTTCCAGGTTCCATCGTACAGGTCATCGACGAGAGCCGCGGGGCAGACGGAGTCGTTGCCCACAAGAGCGTGGTCCCGACGATCGACGCGCTCAATAGGGCCGACGGGCGGATCGTCGGCACGGGCGCCTCGCCGAGTGAGTACCTGGCCCGGCTGATGCGAGCGGACATGGACCTGGACCAGCTCCCGGCGGAGGGGTGGTTTGTCCCCACCACCACGGTGGACGAGGCCTTCGAGCGCTTCAAGAAGGAGAAGGGTCCGGTGGCGTTCGTGCTCTGGGAGCCGTTCCTGAGTCGGGCCGCGGCAGATCCGGACGCGGTCGTGCTTCTGGACACCTCCCGCGTGCGCGGTCTTCTGGATGTGCTGGTGGCGCGGCGGGAAGTGCTGGCCGAGCGGCCCGAGGCCGTCCGCGCGGTCGTCGCCGCCTCGCTCGCAGAGGCCTCGCGCTGCCGCCGAGAGGCCGGTCGCGCCGAGGCTCTGGTGCAGGCAGACGCGCAGCGGACCGGAGCGCCTTCGCTGGACGCGGCGCTGGCCAAGCAGGTGGTGAAGGGCATCGCCTGGCAGGGCACCCAGGAGAATTACGCCCGGTTCGGGCTCTTGACCGCCGAGCAGGCCGCCGGACTGCCCGGGATGGAGGAGCTGGTCGTGCGCACCGTGGAGACCCTCGTGCGCACCCGCGGCCTGGCCGCCGACCCGCTCGCGGGCGCCTACGGCCAGATCTTCCACTCCGGCACGGTACTGGCAGTGTTGCAAGCGGAGGGCTTCCGCCCCCAGGGCGTCGGGGTCGCCGAGGCAGACGAGGTGATCGACGCGGGGGCCGCCCTGCGCGCGCTCCGGCCCGAAGAATGGGAATCGCTCACGACGGTCGGCAGCGCGCGGGTCGACCCCATCGTCTTCGCACGCGGCAGCGACGAGCTGCTTCCGCAAGGTCGCACCCGACTGGACGGCTTGGTGCGCAGCCTCCGCTTCTGGCCCACCGTCTACGTGACGGTCCAAGGCAACGCGCGCGCCGATGGCGACATGGACGCCAACAAGCGGCTCGCCCAGAGCCGGGCTGACGCGGTGATGCGCCACCTGGGCTCGGCTGGGGTCAACCCGAACCGCCTTCGCGCGACCGCAGCGCCACCGTCCACGACCACCGGCGCGGCCCAGACGGTCAGCTTCCGCCTCGGCCAGTTCCCCATGCCGCCCGCCGGTCGCCTCCATGAGCCGTGAACCGCACAGCGGCATGGGGAACCGAGAAGGGGAGAGGGGCGCCCGGGGCGCGTTATTGACGCGACTCGGGCCGGAGGCCGGAAACCGCAGGTTGGAGGCCGGAGGGGACGCCCCGGTAGGGGGAGAGGCCGCCGCGGCATCTCCCCCCCTTTTCATGACCGAGGCCTGGTAGGTGGACGCGGGCGAGCTGCGACGGCGCTTCGCTCTGCTACTGGCCGGACACCCGCTGGTGCTCCTGCCTGGGCTGGCGGGAATGTTCGGGATTGCGATCGCGCCTTTCGCCTCGGCGCCAGCGATCCCGGCCTTCGCAGGGCTGGTCAGTCTCGCCGGCGCGGGGCTGGCGATCGCGTTCCGCGCCACCGTGCAGCGGGACGCGATTTACGCCCAGGTCCAAGCGGAGCGCAGCGCGGAGCGACACCTCCACGACAAGGCCGAGGCCGCCCGCGTCGAGGCCGCCCTCGTCGGACTTCGTCGCGCCCTCGAAAAAGACGGCGACCCGCGAACAGAAACGCTCTTCGACGACCTGCGGAGCCTCTCCGACCAGTTCAAAGAGGGCCGTCCATGGATCGACGCGCTCGAGGACGTGCAGCGCGGCGAGACCCAAGAGGCCGTCGACCGGCTTTTCGAAACCTCCATTGCCGGGTTGGGCGACGCGCTCGACGTGCAGAAGGGCGCGGGCGAGGTCTCCCATGCGCCCACGCGCGCACGGCTGCACGCCCAACGCGAGGCGATCCTCACCGAAGTGGGGGCGAGCGTCGAGATGCTCGGCGAGATGTTGGCGCGTTTGCAGGCGCTCGGAGTGTCTGCCCGCTCCTCCGGCGAGCAGGTGGAGGCGCGCCAGAAGCTGGCCGACCATGTCCGCGCCGTCGTGCGCACCGATGAACAGATGCGTCGGCTCGCCGGCTCACGCTCAGAGCGCGAATCGCCGGGATAAGGTTCGGTCGCTCCGGAGTTCTGATGCTCTTCCTCGTCCTCGCCTGCAGCGAACCCGCCCCCGCCCCCAAGGTTCATGCCCCGGCAGCGCCCCCGCCGGCGGCCAGCTTCACCTTCGGATGGTCCGAGTACCCCTCGTGGTCCGCCTTCTGGGCCATGCACAAGATCGGCACGCTCGACGGCGACAAGGGCGAACAGGGCGAGTTCGAACGCAAGCACAACATCGACATCGTGCTGGTAGAATGCGCCTATTCGGCGTGCATCTCGCAATACGCGGCCGGCGCGCTCGACGCGGTGGCGCTCACCAATCTCGACACCATCACCACGGGGATTCGGTCGGTGGGCTTCCTCCCGACCTCGACGTCCGCCGGTGGCGATCAGCTCTGGGCCAAGACGGACGTCACCAAGCTCGCACAGCTCAAAGGGAAAAAAGTCCGCGGCCTCGCCGGCTCGGTCTCCGAGTACATGTTCCGGCGCAACCTGGAGCTGCAGGGGCTCGACAGCAAGGACTTCCCTTGGGTCGGTGAGGACCCGGAGATCATCACCCAGGCGATGCTCGCCAACAACGCCGAGTACGACGCCGGCGTCGTCTGGAACCCCTTCGGGCTCGCCATCCGCAAGGCCCGGCCCGATCTGCACGCGCTGGTCAGCTCCGCGCCCATCGCCGGCGAGATCGTCGACATGCTGGTCATGTCGGAGGCTTCGTGGGCCAGGCCCGGTGCGCAGGACGCCGCGCGCGCCCTCGCCGACGCGTTCTACGACTTCAACCGGCGGTTGACCACGCCCGAGCGCGATGCCCTGCTCGTCGCGACGGGTGACAAGTTCGGTGCCTCGACCATCGAGGACATGAACATCGCCGTCACCGAGACCCGCTTCTACGCCACCGGCGACGAGGCTCTCGCGGTTTGGACCGGGCCCCAGCTGGCCGAGACCATGACGCGGATGGTTACCTTCGTACAGAACGCGGGACTGGTCACCAGCGCCCCGCTGGTGGTCTTCGGCCCCGCCCCCACCGATGTTCCGGAGACCCAGGCGTGGCTGCGCTTCGACAGTTCCGTCATCGAGGACTTCGCCAGCGCCCCGGCGGCGCCAGCCACGCCCGACGCGCCTCCGGCCGCCACCCCCACGCCCTAGCCATGTTCGGCCGCCCCCTCCGACCAGGCGCCACCGCCCTGATCACCGCGGCGACTGTCGTCGCGATGGTTGCGCTCTACTTCTGGTTGTCGGACTGGAAGCACGGACAGAACCCCTCCGACAAGACGATTCCGAGCCTCTCGCAATTGCAGGCCGGCGTCCACGAGCTGTGGCGCGAACGCCCCGGTGAGGGGCGCTGGATGCTCATCGATCTGCGCGCCAGCGCCCTGCGCTTCGGGCTGGGCTTGGCCCTTGGCGCCGTGGTCGCCTTTGGGGTGGGCCTGGCGACTGGGTGCTGGGAGGCGGTGCACGCCGCGCTGCTGCCGCCGCTATCGGTGCTGGGAAACGTGCCCGCGACCGCGATGCTGGCGGTCTACTTCATCTTCATCCCCACCGGGCACACGATGTTCGTGTCGATGGTCGCGCTCGGGGTCCTGCCCAGCCTCGCCCAGGGGGTGCACCTCGCGGTGCGCGACATCAAGCCGGAGCGGCTCAACACCGCGCGCATGCGGGGCGCCTCCAACGGCGAGGTCGTGCTTCACGTCATCGTGCCGCAGGTGCTGCCGCGACTCGTCGACCTAGTCATTCACGCGTCTGGGCTCGCGCTCTTGATCCTCGTCGCCTCTGAAATGGCGATTGGAGGCGGGGAAGGAATCGGCTACCGCATCCGGCTGTTGATGATGAAGGTCGAGATGGCGATGATCATGCCCTACCTCGTGGCCTTGGCTGCGGTCGGACTCGCGATCAGCCACGGGCTGGCGGCGGCCCAGCGGTGGGTCTTCCCGTGGTACCAGCCGGGGCGCCGATGATTCCCGGGCAGGACCTCGTGCTGTCGTGCACCGGCATCTCCCACGCCTTCGGGGAGCGCCGCGTGCTGCATGGCGTGGACCTGCACGTCGCGCGCGGACAGATCGTCGGGCTCGTGGGGCCCTCCGGGTGCGGCAAGTCGACCCTCCTCAACGCGATCTTCGGGACCCTGGCGCTCGGTCAGGGCGGCGTCACCGTGCACTCGCGCATGGGAAACCGCTACGACGTCGATGGCATCGGGCCCGATCGGTGCATGGTGTACCAGGACTACGACCTCTACCCACACCTGACGGCGCTTCAGAACGTCGCCTTCGGGCTGATGGTCCGCGACACCTCCATCGCCTCTCGGGTGTTTCGGCCGCTGGCGTGGCGGGCGCAACGGCAGCGCATGCGCGACAAGGCCGCCGCGCTGTTGGAGCGGGTCGGGCTCGCGAGCGCGCTCGACAAATACCCGCACGAGCTGTCGGGAGGCATGCGCCAACGGGTCGCGCTCGCCCAGGCCCTGGTCATGGAGCCCGAGGTGCTGCTGCTGGACGAGCCGTTCGGCGCCCTGGACGAGGCCAACCGGGAAGGCCTCCAGCAGATGCTCCTGACGCTGTACGCCGAGAACGTCGCGGCGCAGCGCAGCGGCGGCAAGCCGCCCCACACCCTGGTCATCGTCACCCACGAGATCGACGAGGCGCTGCTCGTCGGGGACCGCGTGGTCGGGCTCTCCCAGTTCTGGGACTGGAAAGGCGCGGGTCACGAAGCCTGCCCGGGGGCCACGGTGGTCTATGACGCCGCCGCTCCGGTCGAAACGCCCGGCACCGGTATCGACCGGGCGGGCTACGCGCCGCAGCGCGCGCTCATCCGCGAGGTGGTGATGGACCCTGTCCGAACCAAAGCTCCCGTGGGCGAGCATGTTCGCTTCTGGCAGCAGGCCGCAGCGGGCGAGGCGCGCGGCGTCGTCGATCGCGTCCCGTGACGCCCCGCCACCAATCTGGCATCCGGTACGTCCTCACCGAGGTCGACCTGCCCGTCGCCGCCCCCGCTCCGCTACGCGTCTTCGACCTCGCCGGCCTCGGCGTCGACGCCGCCCGCTTCCTGGCTGAGCTGACCCCGAGCTTCGCGCGCCTCGGCTGGGACTGGTACGACGTGCAGCGTGAGCAGGTCGCCATGCTCACCCGGATTTTCCCTGCCGAAGCCGACCGCCTCCAAGACTTCCTGGTCCGCTACTGGCAAGGCGAGACCACGGTCATCGAGGTGGTGGACCTCATCCGCGCGCTCGACTGGCGCGACCGCATGGCCTTCGACCAGCTCCGCAGCTACCGCCGACGCTCCATCGCGGCCTTCCAGCTCACCAATCGCCACACCGAGACCTGGGAGCGCCAGTGGCGGGTCATCCGCACCGAATGCCACGGCTTCTCCCAGGACGTGCCCGACGACGATCCGCGCTCAGTGGAGCGGGTCTTCGACCCCACGGCGCACGAGCTGGTCGCCCACCCCGAGTTCCAGCGCTTGCTCGTCGGGGTCGCCGAGATGACCGAGGACGCCGAGTCGGAGGCCGGCCGCACGATCGACGCGATCTCCCTCACCTTCCACGAGATGGGCATGGTCGCCCGGCCGGGTCGGGCGCCCACCAATGCGCCGGAGGGCTTCCACCAGGACGGCTCCGACTACATCGTCTCGGCGCTGGTGGTTCAGCGAACCAACGTCACCGGCGGCGAAAGCCAGGTGACCGACGCCGAGCGTCACCCGCTCCTGACCATCACGCTCCAGCCGGGCCAGGGCATCTTTCAGGCCGATGCCGGCTCGCCGCTCTGGCACAACGTCACGCCGGTGCGGATGGTCAAGCCGGAAGCGGGCGACGGGATTCGCAACATCCTTGGTTTTGACGTTCAGGTGCACCGGGGGTGAGGCGGCCGCCCTTGCGGGCGCCGGGTCCTCGCTCCGGGCCGGAGGCCCTCCCCTCGGCCCCTGCCGCGGCGCCCGTCAGGCGGCGGCGGCGCCGCATGGCCGCGCCGCCGGCTCTCGCCGCGCCTACTTCTTGCCCACGTCCGAGGCGCCGGCCGCGGCGACGATGGCGCCCTTCTCCGCGCCGGTGATGACCCCGGCCTTCATCAGGGCCTTGGCCGCGCGCTCGACGCACACCACGTAGGCGCCGTGGTTCTTCCACGCCGACGCCGTAGGGCAGGTCTGGTTGATGGAGCACCCGTTTGACGGGTCGACGTCCTCGCCCTCGGGGGTGCCGGTGCACTGGTCCCCACCGTCGCCCACGCCGTCGCCGTCGTCGTCGTCGTCGCAGGCGTCGCCGGTGCCGTCGTCGTCGTCGTCCGCCTGGTCGGCGTTGACCACGTACACGCAGTTGTCGTCGTCGTCGACGACGTTGTCGTCGTCGGCGTCGGGCTCGCACGCGTCCGCATCGCTGTCGCCATAGTAGTCGTCGGGGCAGGTGTCACACGCGTCGGCCACGCCGTCGCCGTCGAGGTCGTCGCCATCGTCGCCCGCCGCGCAGGCGTCCGCGTTCCCGCACACTCCGTCGCCATCCGCGTCGTTCTGCGCGTCGTCCGGGCAGATGTCGGTGGGGGCGCACACGCCGTCGCCGTCGAGGTCGTTGTCGGGATCGAGGGCGCAGCCCGGCTCGTCGTCGGCGCAGACGTCGTCGCCGTCGGCATCGTCCTCCGGGTCGAGCGGACAGATGTCGTCGCTGTCGCAGGAGGTGTCGCCGTCGGAGTCGTTGGACGCGTCCACCGGGCAGCTGTCGCAGTCGTCGGGCACGCCGTCCGTATCGGTGTCGACGGTGTCGTCGCCGTCCGCGCGTGGGTCAGGTGGCGCCTACGCCTTCGCTTCCCCGTCCGCCGTGTCCTGCGCCGCCGCGGTCGAGGCGGTGACGCGCGCGTAGAGCTCCGGCGTCATGCGCGCCAAGACGTCCAGCGCCTTGAGGTTCTCGCGCACCTGCTCGGGCCGCGACGCCCCCGTGATCACGCTGCTGACGTGCTCGTTGTTGGCGCACCACGCCAGGGCCAGCTGGGCGGTGGTGCATCCGAGCTCGGTCGCGATCGCCGAGAGCTGCCGCACCGCGCCGACGCGGCTCTTGGTGACGCCGCTCTGTAACCACGACATCCGCTCCATGCCCAAGCGCGAGCCAGCCGGGATGCTGTCGTTGTACTTCCCGGTGAGCACACCCGAGGCCAGGGGGCTCCAGGTCGTCGTGCCGAGGCCGTGCGACGCAACCAACGGCGCGAGCTCCTGCTCGACCCGCTTGCGATGGAACAAGTTGTACTGCGGCTGCTCGACCGATGGCGGCGTGGCGCCGAGCTGTGTGGCGACGGCGTAGGCCTCAGCGAGCTGGGACGCGCTCCACTCACTGGTGCCCCAGTACAGGACCTTGCCCTGCCGGACGAGCACGTCCATGGCGCGCACGGTCTCTTCGATCGGCGTGTCGGGATCGGGGCGATGGCAGTAGTAGAGGTCCAGGTAGTCGGTCTGGAGGCGGCGGAGGGCGGCGTGGCAGGCCTCCGTGACGTGCTTGCGCGACAGCCCCGTCTCGTTGGGGCCATCGCCTCCCCAGAACACCTTTGAGCTCAGCACCAGCGAGTCGCGACGAAGCTCGGCGACCACCTTGCCGACGGCGACCTCGGCCTGCCCCTGGGCGTAGGCCTCGGCGTTGTCGATGAAGTTCACGCCGCCTTCGATCGCGGCGAGCAAACACGCACGCGTGCCGCCGGCATCGACCTGGCTACCGAAGGTCACCCACGAGCCGATCGAGAAGACGGAGAGCTTCAAGCCCGACCGCCCCATCCGCCGATAGATCATCTCGCTCATCGCCAGGCCTCCCATTCCGTGGGCATGTAGCCACGCCCCGCGAAGACCAGGTTGCGATCGATGCTGGAGCCGCTGGATCCGAAGCGCTCGCTGTTGTAGCCGACACCGTCGGTGCTCGACTGGGTAGACCAGTACTCCAGACCGACGATGTCGCCGCCCTCGACCAACCAGTCCACGAAGATCACGTTGTGGCCGCTGCCGCTGTGGCGCCAGAACTGGACGAAGTCGCCAGGGAGGAGCTTCTGCACGTCCGTGATCTCCTCGCCCACACCGTAGTGCTCGAAGGCCTCACTGGGGCCGGCGCCATCGAGCTCGCGGACGAACCAATCGGTCCGAAAAACGTAGAGGTCGTCCACGCTGACGCCGTTGATGCTGCCGTCCCCGCCGGTGGAGCGATCCACCTCTTCCCAGGCGCGCATGTAGACCTCCCAGGTCAGGCCGACGCAGAAGCATCGGCCGTCGCGGTCCCCCTCGGCGACGAGCACGTCCTGGTACCAGATGTCGCGCGTCGTTCCCGACCATGCGCTGCCGGCAGGCCAATAGTAGCCATTGCTGCCGTCGGTGGGGTAGCTCTCAAGGTAGCCCACGACGATCGCGTTGAAGTCGGAGGTTCCTGGGTTCTCCTCGGGCTCTACCGTCAGCGTCAGGTGGTCGCTGGCGGCCCCGTCCACCGCGGTGGCGGTGATCTCCCGGGCGTACCCCGTACCGGAAAACGCGTAGGTGAGCTGACCCTCGCCGTCGGTCGTGTCCACGGTTCCGATCGGCCACCCGTCTGCGGCCAGCTCCACTTGATCGGCCCCGCTGGCGGCCACGGTGAACGTGACGGGGTTGGCGACGTTGGCCCCGTCAGCGGGCGAAGTGATCGTGACCCAGGTGTCGGCGTCACTGACCCGCACCGTCAACTCATCGTGACTGAGCTCCGCCCCCTTGGCGCTGTACCCGACCAGCCGCAGCGTGACCTTCCCTTCCGGAAGCGTGACAGCGACCGTGCCTCCGCCATCTACGAATTCTTCAACTCGCGACACCGTAGCGTCGTCAGCGAGGAGCTCAGCTGCCTTTACGTCGCCGCCCACCCGGAACCGGAGGGAGAACGCTGTTGGCACCGTTTCGCCGTTGGCAGGGGAATCGACCCGCACGGCCGACGCGCCGCCGAAGCGATCTTCGACGTCTGCGGCCTCGGCGCCCCCGCCCTTTTCAGGAGTCGGCTCCTCGAAACATGCCAAAAACAGGAAGAACATGGGGAGGGGCTATTCCGGATGGGTGGGGCCGGCACCCGACCTCGCCCAACTCAGCGCTGACCACCGCCGTGCCAGCCGCTCAGGAAGGCCGAGAGCTCCGTCTCGACAGCCGGCGTCGCATCGATGAAGCGCGTGCCGTAGATGCGCAGGTTCGGCTGGCGCGGGAACTCACGTGAATGCCGAATCTCGAGCTTGACTTCCATAGGGGCTTCGCCGGGAAGATGCAGCCCGCATTCGACGATCTCCTCCTCGTGGAAGACGTGCCGGCGAGGGTCGGCGACGAAGGCAGCGCCGAGCTCGGAGATGTCGTAGAGCCCGAGCAGCGGTTGCTGCGGGTGTTTGCAGAGTCGCAAGCAGAACCCGGAGACCCCGACGACGATGCGACGCGTGTGCATGCGGCGATCGCAGCGCTCGACCGCGAGCGGAGACTGCAAAACCCACCTGCCGCCCGTGTCGACCGAGACGAGGCGCGAGAAGAACGAGAACGCATCGCACCGTGCGAAGTACTCCGCCTTCACGGTGGCACCGACCCGCGGCAGCGGCGCCGGCCGCTTCGGATCGGGGCTGAACAGCGGACCTGAGCGCTCAGGGGCGGAGAAGAGCCCGTTCGCGGCGAGTCCCGAACCGGTCAGCATGACCGGTCGTTTCTCTGCGGCCGCGCACGCAAGGTGGATGGCGATGTCGGACGGTCGTGTCAGCCAAAGGCTGCCGTTCTCTTGTTGAGTATCCATGGGGAGGCTCCCTCCTGGACATCCGATCGGATTGGAACCGCGCCGACGTGAGGCCTCACTGACGTTAGATCAGCCCGGAAGCCATGTCCCCCTCCCGCAGCTTGTGCATCCGCTGCGGCGCCGAAAAAGAGCTGCCCCTGGGCCGCTGCGCCGGGTGCGGGCACGTCCCAAATCGGGGCGAAGCGGCACTTTCGCTCTTGGCGTCTACCCGCATGCTCAGCGAGGCCGAGCTCGCGACCGTGCAGAGCCGTTTGGAGCGAGGCGAGTCGCTTCGCCCGAGTCACGCCCGCCTCCAGCAAGCACGGTTGCTCCTGATCGGCGGGGGGGATGCGGTTGCCACCATGTCACGATGGGAGCGTGTGGGACTCCTCGCCCTCTCCGTGTTCCTGACCCCGATTCCGGCGCTCTTGGCGGCGTGGGCTTGGCGCGAAACGGGGAGGAGTCGCGGCTGCCTGGCCATCGCCGGAGTGGCCGCCGCTGTCGACGGCGCCCTATGGCTCCTGGCCTTTCGCTGAGAACAGGGCCTGGACGTGGGCTCGAAACTCGGCGATCTGAAACGGTTTACGCAGAATGGGCGCCAACGACGTCCCGACCAGGTCCTCATCGTGACCGGTGACGATGAGTATCGGCAGACTGGGCAACGAACGCCGGGCTTCACCGGCAAGGTCGACCCCACTTCGTCCGGGCAGCACCGCGTCGGTCACCAGGGCCACCAGCGACCGCCCGTGCGTGCGAAGGATCATCGACGCGGCCACCCCGTTTTCGGCCTCCATCACCGCGAACCCGTCGCGGCGGAGGACGGCGCCCATCATCGCGAGGGTGCCGGGATCGTCGTCGACGACCAGCACCGGCCCGCGGGAGGCGCTGGGGCGTTCGGCGGCCACGGTGTCGAAGAGCGGAAACTCCACGACCACGCCGCTGTCGGGATCGATGAGCACCCGACCCCCCGCAGCCTCCACGGCGTCACGCGCCGACTCGATCTCCGCGCCCTCCGTTGCGGTGTTGGTGGCGGCGAGCACCACCTGACCATGGTGCGACCGCGTCCGCACGTCGATCCGAATCCTCCCCTCGCTGGGAAGGCGGCGCGACATCGAGCCCACGAGCGCGGCCAGCGCCCAAAATCCCTTCTCGCGCACCGCCCTGACGATGCAGTCCTGCGCGAGCGTGCCGAACTCGATCGGCAGCGGGCCGGTCATCGCGGCGAGGGCCTCTTCGGTCAGGGTGGCGAGGTTCAAGGCCTGGGGCTCGGGACGGCTGACCCCGGGGGCCAGGCCAAGCACCTGACGGCGGACCCCGCGCAGCTCCTCGACGGCGGACAGGGCCTCGCGAATGGCGGCAACCGCGCGATCAGAGGGACGCTCCCGCAAGGCCGCCGACAGGGTCGAATCCACCGACGCCACGACGCGGTCGAGCCGGCGCACCACGTTGGTCACCACGGCGTCCAGGGCCACGCGGCCGCCATCCCCCGCCGAAAGGACGAGCTGGCCATCCCCCAGAGGCTCCGCGCGCACGGGCATCGGCGCCCGCCCCAGCGCCACCAACCACGCGCCGTCGGGCTTTTCCTCGACCGAGGCCCGCCGGTAGGAGGTCGCCCAGGCGTCAAACGCCAGGTTTGCGAACGCGATCTGGCCACTGCTGTCCGCCCAGGCCGCCGGGACCGTCATCGCGGAGAGCAGCGCCCGAATCGCGTCAGGGGACATCAGACCGCGAGAAGCGCAGCACAGCCACCGCGCAGGCAGCGACCGTGTACACGGTGACGGCGAGGAACTGTCCGGGCTCAAACTGAGACTCCCAGCCTTCCCAGCAGGCCTGTGCGCCGACGAGCGTCCACTTGAGGGCCTCCGTCACCCACGGCTGGCCCTCCGGATTCCCCATCATCTTCTGAACGAGGTTGAGCCCGTTGAGCCCCATCCAGAGGCCCCGATCGGCCATCAGCACCAGCATCAGGCTCACCACGACACCGCCCACCGACTGGACGAAGGTCGACAGCGCGAGGCCCAGCGCAATCAGGCACAGGTCACTGACGAAGCTGGCGCCAAACCCCATCGCGAGGCGCAAAATCGACTCGCTTCCCTCGGCCACGGACTGGTCGATCCCCGGGCCGCCGACCAACGGCCAACCGAAGAGCCCCGAGGTCACGAAGGTCAGCACCAGGGTGGCCAGCGACAACGACGCCAGCGCGCAGAACTTGGCGGCGAGGATGCTCCACCGGGGGACCGGCCGCACCGCCAACTCGCGCAGCGTCCGGTCGGCGTGCTCGCCCGCCATCGCGCCGGCGGTGGCCAAGAAGAGCAAAAGCGGCAGGATGAAGAAGTTGCGGGCGTACAGCGCTTTGGCGCCGACGCCGACCACGTCAAACTGCATGATCGCAGCTTGCCCGTTGATTTGCACGCCCCCCTGGAGGTTCTGCAACCCTGCCATGAGCGCCGCGGCGAGCACGCCCACGAGGACCGCCACGATCAGCGCGCCAATGCCGCTCCCCCGCGTGAAGACCTTGAGCATCTCAGCGCGGACCATGGCCACGAACTGGACGGGAATCATGCGACCCCCGGCTCGGAGGAGGTGACGGACAAGAACAGCTCTTCCAGGGTCCCCGCCCTCGGAACGAGCGCCGGCACATCGATCCCAGCTTCGACGAGCGCCCGGTTGACCGCCGAAGGACCGATTCCACGCAGACGCACTAGAACGCGGTCGTCGGCCGCATCCCCGATGACCTCGATCCCGCCCAGCCGATCGAAGACCGCCAGCGCCGCCGGACGGTCGCTGACGCCCACCTCGACCTCCTGCGCCCCACCCAACCGCCTAAGCAGCTCCTCCATCGTTCCCTCGGCCTTGAGCTCGCCCCGATCGAGGATCCCGACGCGGTTGCACATCGCCTCGACCTCGCTCAGCAGATGGCTGCTCACAAAAACGGTGAGGCCATCGCGCTTGACGAGCGCCGTGAGCAGCTCCCGCACCTCGCGCATGCCGCGCGGATCGAGGCCGTTGGTGGGCTCGTCCAGGACCAGCAGCTTCGGCTTGCCGAGCAAGGCCCGCGCAATGCCAAGGCGCTGCCTCATGCCCAGCGAGAAGCCCCCCACGCGCTCCTTGGCGCGCTCGCGGAGGCCAACGCGCTCCAACACCTCGTCGATGTCGGCCTCGCTGCCCCGGCCTGCGTAGGCGGCCGCGATGCGGAGGTTCCGTCGCGCCGAGAGCCATTCGTAAAATGTGGGCGTCTCGACGAGCGCCCCGACCTCCCGCCGTTGGCGCACCGGGTCTCGCTCGCCGAAGATCTCGACGGCGCCCTCGCTGCGACCGATCAGCGAGAGAATCGCACGAATCGCCGTGGTCTTTCCGGCACCGTTGGGGCCAAGGAAGCCGTAGAGGTCCCCAGGGTTGACCTGGAGGTCCAAGGCCCGAACGGCCGCCCGCTTTCCGTAAAAGCGGGAGAGGCCGCGCACGGCCAGCGCAGGAACGTCACTTGTCACCAGCGTCATCCTCGTGTAGACAGCCGCGGCCTGCTAACCCGGACGTCCCCATGATCGCGCTCCTCACCCTGATTGCCTGCCTCGACCCCATCCAGAAGGACACGGACACCGCGAGCGGCGACTCCGACGACAGCGGCGCCGGCGGGGGCAGCAGCATCTTCGACGTGCGCTCCGGCGCGATCGGCGACGGCGAGACCGTCACCCTCACCGGCGTGCTGGTGTCGTCCCCCGTCACGCGCGTCGACGATGACTCCGGCCGTTCCGACGGCTTCTTCATCCAGGATCCTGCTGGTGGCGAAAAAAGCGGGCTCTACGTTTGGAGCCAGGGGCAGTTCGGCGACGAGCTGACCGTGGTCGTTGGCGATAAGGTCAGCATCAGCGGCCAGATCAGCGAGTTCTACGACTGGACCGAGCTGGTCGTGGGCGACGCCAGCAGCATCACCCGCACCGGCAGCGGTACCCTCCCCGCCCCCGCCGCCCTCGGCGACGGCGCCGGCGTCGACTGGGACGCCTACGAGAGCGTTCCCGTCACGCTTACCGAGCAGACCGTCGAGTCCGTCAATGCCTTCAACACCGGCACGCTCACCGCCGGGGTGAGCCTGGACGACGGTTTTGTCTACAACGACTACGGCTGCCGCGGACACTACGCGACCGTCACCGGGATCGTCTTCTTCCGGAACTACGACGACGAGGTGACGCCGGACGATTGGTCGCTGAACAACCGCAGCGAGGCGGATCTCGGCGCGTACACAGAGGGAGCCGTGATCGACACCACCATCCACGCCATCCGCATGGGCGAGGTCTGCGGCCCGGTGCGGGTCCAGGGCGTCGTCTCCACCGCGGCGAGCTACGGCGAATCCAAGGAAGAAACCTCGATCTTCGTCCAAGATGTCGGCGGCGGCGAATACAGCAGCCTGCTCGCGTTCTCGCCGAGCGAGCACGTGGCCTACGACGCCGGCACCACCTTCGACATCACCGGCGATGTGTCCAACTACTACGGGCTCATCGAGCTCTTCGTGGGGGACATCGCCGGAATCAGCGCCACCGGCACCGCCGAACCCGTGGTCGACGTTCTGGTCGACGCGCCGGCGGATTGGCTGCCGTGGCAGTCGGCGCTGGTGACGATCACCAACGTCACCACCACCAGCGACCAGGACGACTTCGGGGTGATCAACACCGACAAGGGCGTCTACCTCGACGATCTGCTCAGCTACTTCGAGGCAACGAACGGGCAGACGTGGAGCTCGGTCACCGGCCCCATCTTCTACACGAGCTACGATGACGAGGTGAAGTTCCTGCTCGAGCCCCGCTCCGCCGCCGACTTCGTGGAGTGACGATGCGTGTCTCTCGGCGTGAGATTCTCGCCGGCGCGGGGGTCGCCCTCGGCGCCCAGGCCTGCACCACCTCGACTGACGACACCGCCGACGAGACGCCAGCCACCATCGACCACATCATCGTGGTGATGATGGAGAATCGCTCCTTCGACCACTTCCTCGGCGCCATGACGCTTCTGGAAGGCCGTGACGACCTGGACGGGCTCACCGCCGACATGGAGAACGCCGGTGACGACGGGGTCCCGGTGGCGCCGTACCCCAACGAGATCGCTTGCATTGCCGACCCCGGCCACGGCTGGGACGCCTCGCACGGGCAGTACAACGGCGGCGTCAACGACGGTTTCGTGCGCGACTACGGCGGCCCTGGCGTCATGCAGTACATGCAGCGGTCCGACCTGCCCATCACCTGGGCCCTCGCCGACCAGTACGCCGTGTGTGACGCCTACTTCTGCTCGGTGATGGGCCCGACCTGGCCCAATCGTTTCTACGGCCATGCCGGCACCTCCAACGGCATGCGCAGCAACGATTGGCCGCCCGATGGCTGCTACGACATGCCGACCGTGTGGTCCAAGCTCATCGAAGCCGGCATCGACGGTCGTTATTACTACACCGACCTCCCGTTTCAGGCGCTCTTCTGCGGCGCTTACGATGTGTCCCGCCGCCACATGCTCGAAGACTTCGTCTTCGACGCCGAGCTCGGCTCGCTCGCCGCGGTCACCTGGATCGACCCCGGCTTCGCCTTCAACGACGACCACCCGCCCCACCACGTCGCGCTGGGTCAGGAGTTTTTGGCCCTGGTCTACAAGGCGCTGTCCCGCTCTCCGCAGTGGGACCGCTGCCTGTTGCTCATCACCTACGACGAGCACGGCGGCTTCTTCGACCACGTGCCCCCGCCGCTGACCGACGACGACCACGCCGCCGAGGGCTTCGATCAGCTCGGCTTCCGCGTGCCCGTCATCGCGATCGGGCCCTACGTCAAGCAAGGTGTGGTCTCGACGACCTTCGACCACACCAGCTGGCTGAAGCTGGTGTGTGACCGCTTCGGCATCGAGCCGTGGACCAAGCGCATCGCCGCCGCCAAGTCATTGGCGGCCGTGCTCGACACCGAGCGCATGGCCCGTCGTGAGCCGATGCCGCCCATCGAGCTGCCCGTCTTCGACTTCGACGACGACGCGCTACCCGAGGGGTGCGACGGCCAGGGCGTCATGGGACCCCCGCCGCCCAAAAAGCCGAAGCGCCCGGCGACGGCGCCTGTTCTGCCCGAGGTCTGGCACGACCTGATGAAGCACGTCTACCGCGAAGAGGACCGCACCCAGGAATGGGAGCGACTGGCCTTGTGGATCCGCGCCTACGTCAGGGACGAGGCGCCGCCGCGGTTTCGGCGGGGGTAGGGGCGGGCCGACTCGCCCGCCCGCGCCGCTTGCCTTAGCTAAGGTCCTTAGCTAAACTCAGGTGATGGTGCAGGTCAACGTCCACGACGCCAAGACACAGCTCTCCCGACTCATCGAGCGCGCGCTCGCGGGCGAGGAGGTGATCATCGCCCGCGCCGGGGAGCCCGCGGTCCGCCTCACGCCCATTTCGGGTCCCGCCCCCCGCGTTTGGGGACAGGATCGCGGCCTCATCGAGCTGAGCCCCGACTTCGACGCTCCGCTCGGGGAAGCGGAGGTCGGCGCCTTTGTCGATCCGTCGATCTTCCCAGGTTCGCGTTGAGGTTCCTGCTGGACACCCACACGCTGCTGTGGGCGGAGATGGCCCCAGAAACGCTCAGTCAGCCGGCCCTCGCGGCCCTGGCAGCCCCGCGCGCCGAGCTGTTGGTCTCCGCCGCCACCGCCCTTGAGATCGCGATCAAGTGGAGACTCGGCAAGCTGAAACTACCTGCACCGCCTGGCGAGTTTCTCCGAACGAGACTGGCGCGCTCCCGGATCACGGCGCTGCACGTCTCCGTCGAGCACGCCGCGCACGTGGCCTCGCTGCCGCTCTTGCACACCGACCCCTTCGACCGGCTCCTCGTCGCGCAGGCGCAGCTCGAAGGGCTCACTCTCATCACTCGCGACGAATGGATACCCAGATACGATGTGACGGTGCTGCTGGCGTGACCGCGACGTCGGTCAGAGCTCCCCACACCCGAAGTCGTCGTAGTAGGTCGCGTCGTCGCCCCACGCCCAACAGGCCGCGCCACTCTGCTCGGTGAGCATGTAGGTGAGGTTTGTGGCCAATCTTTCAGAAAACAGGGTCGTCGACCCAGCGACGACCTCGTCCGGGTGGGACACGCTACCGAGCGTTCCGCCGGCCTTTCCCAGACCGTGACACACGTCGAAGTCATAGTCGTCGTAGCCCCAGGGCTCCTCGCCGACGACGCAGCTCTCGCCGAACCAGCCGGCGGCACCCGCACCCGTTTCCGACATCCCGAACGAGTAGGGTCCCGTGCCCCCTTCGATGGCCACGCTGACGCCGGCGCCGCTCCAGGTGACGGTCACGCCGAACTCCACCGGCGGGTCGAGTCCCTCGTCGGTCTGTTCGTCGCAGTCGTCGTCGGCACCGTTCCAGGTTTCCTCTGCTCCCGGGAACACGTCGCCGTCGGTGTCATCACAGTCGGCGCCGTTGTCGACGTACCCATCGGGCGCGTCGCAAGCGGTCTGGACGGCGGCGGCGTCGCCGAAGCCGTCTTCGTCGACGTCCCGGTAGTAGGTGCCGCCGAGCTCTTCGTCGATGTCGCCGTCACAGTCATCGTCGACGTCGTTGCAGACCTCGATCGCGCCGGGGTTGACGGCGGGGTTGTCGTCGTCACAGTCGTCTACCCGACAGGCGCCGTCCGCATCGGCATCGGCCGCGCAGGCAGAGTCATCGCCGGTGTCGGCGGCAGTGTCCGCGGGAAGCGGCTTGTCGTCGTCATTGGCGGGGGGCTCGTCGAAGCAGGCCAACATCGTGAGGAGGATCATGCGGAGCGAGTATCCCGTCGCCGCCTCAACCCCACAACCACCAGCGCCGCAAGCCCCACCCCGGCCGCCCCCGCCGGGAATCCACGCCCATCACAACCACAGCCCTCGGTCAGCGGCACCGGACGCCCCGGACGCAGGGTCTTGGCCTTGGTGTCAGCCTCGCCAGTGTCCGCCGGAACCCAGTCCGGCAGCAGCACCGGCAACAAGCGAGCGGCCAACTCCGCCCGCACGTCGGCGTCGTTCATCGCGTCAAACGGGAAGCCGAAGACCGCGACGCGTCCCGACACCGCCCCCGCGACTTCCCCGTCCGGGTAGCGCGCCAGGACCTCACCGACGGGGTCGAGCTCATCGGCCCATTCGACTGGGTAGGGCCCGCCGAAGGCCATCGTCAGCCCCGCCAGGAGCCCCTCGCCGGTCGCCTCGTGGCACCCGCAGTCGTCCGCGGCGTAGGCGGCGCCGAGCACCTCCAGCGCGAAGGCGTTGTCTTCGGCGCTCCCCCGCTCGCCGAGGTCCCAGAAGATCTCGGCGCCAGAGGCCCAGAGCGCGCCGCCGTCGGCGACAAACGCCCGGATGAGGGCCTGCTGGTCGGTGTCGAAGCTCGCATCCACCGTGCTCTCTTCGGCGGTGGCCCAGATCACCAGGTCGTAGGCGCTGAGATCGCCCATCGCATCGTCCTCCGCGCTGTCAAAGGGCCAGCCGGCCGCGGCGATGGCGGTGGCATGCGAGACGAGGATGTCGCCGGCGTTGATCTCCGCCAGGTCCATCCGGGCGACCTCGCCGAGCGAGCCGCCGAGGTCCTCGACCTCGAGCTGACCGGAGTCGATGCGATCGAAGGCGTTGACCAGCAGGATCGGCGCGGTCGTGCCCCGCCGCGCCGCAACCACCGCGGAGGGGAAGGACACGCCCCCCTGGTTGGTGGCCACGACCCTAGCGAAGACCAGCTCGCCGATCGTCGCGTCGACGGCCGCTTGAGTCTGCGACACCGACGTCCCGGCGCTCCAAGCGCGGCCATCAGCAGAAGTCTGGACGACGTACGCCTCGGCGGCGTCCCCCCAGAGGTCGCCGACCCACCCCGCCTCCCAGCTGAGACGCAGCCCGTCAGCGGTGTTGCGGAGGGAGAGCGCCTGGGGCGGCTCCGGAAGGAAGGCGACACCGTCGCCGTCGACATAGCGCGCGATCCCACGGTAGATCGCGCGCGCGGCGTCGATCCGGAAAAGCGGCTCCTTGAGGATCTCGATGTCGGCTTCGGTGTCGTGGAACGCAATCTCGATGAGCACCGCCGGCATCTCGTCGTTGTGGCTCGGGTTGACCTCGGCGAAGCAGTCGGACAACACGCCCCGGTCCTGCCAGTCGGGGTCCCAGGCCTCCCCGACGGCCATGAGCTCGTCCTGGATGAGCGACGCCAACTCCTCGCTGCCGGCAACCGGCGAGCCGGCGGTGCACGCGCTGTCGTAGACGTACACGCTCGTTCCGCGCGCGTCGCAACCGTCACAGGCATTGCTATGCCACGAAACATAGACCGAATCGGGCTCGCGGGGGTGCTCCCACGATGCCCAAAGCGCGCGCGCAGTAGGGTCGCTGCCGTTGCCGTCGTTGTAGGGGTCGTAGATCGCCTCCGGCGCGCCGTTGTATTGGGTAGCGAGGATCGCCGACTCTTCCCAGCGCGGCCGCCCCGTCGTCTCGCCGTGGCGCTCGATCACCCCGGAGCCACCCCCGAGCCGGACCGCGTCGGCGCTGACCGAGCCCGAGGCCGCCGAGAGCCCGACGGTGACGACGTCGCCAGGCTCCAGCCACAGGGTGTCCAGGTAGCGCCAGGTGCTTCCGTGCGTCGTCTGGTCAACCGTGTGCACAAAGCTGACCCCGCGGGAGGTGACCGCATAGGCGGCCTCGCTGCTGTTGGCGGGGTCGGCGACGTAGGCCACATACAGCGCCGTCCAACCCAAGGCCGGGGCCGTCAGCGTGAAGGTGGCGGAGCTGCCGACGGGAAGGTCACGCGTGGAGCCGCCCTCGAAGGGGTTTTCGCCATAGGCCCAGGCCCCGTTGTCGACAAACCCAGCCGCGCCGTCGGTGACGCCCGCGCCCGCTTCCGAGTAGCCGCCACCGTCGTTGTCGGCGATGTCCCAGGCGTCGTGAAGATCGCGCTCCTTCACCATCCACACGTCGGCGCCGGCGTTGTGGAGGAAGGGGGCCAGCGCCTGATTGGCGCCCTCGGGGTTGTGGAAGTCCTCGACGGTCTGAAACCACGTGCCGCGCTGGGTGGAGAACCCGTCGAGCGAGTCGTACCACATCCACCCGTGGCACTGACTGAGGTAGACCTCGGTCCCCGTGAGGCTGCCGGCGCTGGCGCCGCTCAGGTCGATCGGGAACGGCGGCGCGGCGAGGGCGAGCGCGAAGAGGGCCAGCATCGCCCTGCGCTATCCCAGGGCCTTACGCCGGGCCCCAAATCGCCACCCGACAGTGGTCAAGCAGGCTGCGGTCGCGCGTGACCAGCGGCAGGTCGTCGGCCAGCGCGTGTGCGGCGATCATCCGGTCGAAGGGGTCCCGCGTCCAGGTCAGCGTGGCGGCGATTTGCGACACACGGCCGAAGTCGGATTCAGCGGCCCGAAGTCCGGCGTAGCCGGCGAGGGACTCCAGCACTTCGCCGGCGGTGGGCACGAGCCGCCCTATCTCGTGGAGCAGCGCAAGTTCGACGCGCACCATCGGCGAGTAGAGCGGGCTGCAGCTGCCAAGACGCCGGCGCAAGGCCTCGGGGAAACGTTCGACCTCCCCCTGGAACAACCAGACCACCGCGTGCGTGTCGAGGTGCATCACAGCGGGTCGGGCCGCCAGTTGGCGGACCAGTCCAGGTGCACCAGATCCTCTGGATCACCCACGACCACGCCCTGCCGACGCGGCAGACGATCGAGCCAGCTGCGCGGGGTCGGCGGCACCAGCCGGACAATGTGCCCGTGCCGCTCGATCAACAGCTCCTCACCCGAGCTGATGGCCCGATCGAGCAGCCGATAGACGTCGGCGCGAAGCTGCGATGCGGTCATGGACATGGCCAAAGCGTACGCGGCCAGGGCGTACATGTCAAGCTCTCGTACGTACGTCCAACCGACGCGCCCCGTCCGCGGGCCCGGTTACGTTCGACCCCGATGCAAGATGTCTTCGACGAGCTGGCCCGCCGACTCCGCAGAACCGACCTGTTGCTGCTCCGTGCCGTGCGTCGGCAGCGGTCGCGACCAGCGATGCGTGCCAAGGGCCAGTTCTGGGGTTCTGTCATCACGGACGACGAGGTTGACTCCCTCCTGCGCGCGCACGGGGAGATCGACTATCCGGGCGGTCCCGACGGACTGGAAGAGGCCGTGGTCGCCTCATCCGCGCTGCGCGACGGGCCGGGCGGGCGCTTCGAGCAGTTCCGCAACGCGTTCCAACTCGACGGCGACGACGCCGACCTGGTGCTCTTGGCCCTCGCGCCCGAAATCTCGGCGGGGTACGGCAAGATCTTCGCCTATCTCAACGATAATTTGAATCAGGCCTACCTGACAGTGGACATGGCCACGCGGGTGCTGAGGCCTGGGCGCCGCGAGCGGCTGGCGCTCCAGGCGCGACTGCTTCCCGGCGGGTCGCTCATCCGCAATCGCCTGCTCTTGCTCAACCCGCCCGACGGGTTCGAGACGCACACCTCCCGTCGGCTGCACCCCTCCCCGCGCCTGGTGCGCTGGTTCCTCGAAGCAGGCGACCTCCCGGCCAGCGTCGGCTTCACCCCCATCGACACCTCGATGGAGCCGTTCATCCCGGCGGCCACCCGCCGCCGCATCGAGGAGCTGGGGGACACGCTTTCGGGTCCGGTGACCGTCGCCATTGTGGGTAGCACGGTGGGCCTCCGCGAGGGCGTCGCTCAGTCCCTGGCGCGCTTCGTCGGTCGCCAGCTCGTGCGCATCGATCTCGAACGCGCCAAACAGTACCTCGACGAGCCCTGGGAGCTCATCCGCGAGCTCCGGCTCAGCGGAGCGCTGCCGTGCGTCATCAACGTTGCCCCGGCCCAGGAGGACCCTGCCCTCCGCAATCAACTGCTCGCTTTGGGTGGAGCCCTGTCCGTGCTGCCGTATCCGGTGCTGGTTTCAGGCACCGATCGCCGCTCCATCGCCGGCCTGCTGGGCAGCGACCGGCCGAGTGTCACCGTGCAGGTGGGCCGGACGTCGCTGGGCGAGCGGATCGAGGCGTGGCGGACCCAGCTGGAGCGAAAGGGCTGGTCCAGCGCCATCTCCGAAGACCTCGCCGAGCGCTTCTACAGCGTCGGCGGCACCACGATTCCGAGGGTGATCGAGCGCGCCGAGGCCGAGTCCGGCGGCAAAGAGCCGGAGATCGAGCTCATCTGGTCGGCGGCCCGCGAGCTCAGCCGGCCGGAGTTCCGCGGACTCGCCCAGCACGTGATCCCGAAGTTCCGGATGGAGGACTTGATCATCACCGAAAAGGTGAAGAGCCAGCTCGTCCACCTGACCCATTACCTGTCCGAGCAGGAGACGGTCTACCACAAGTGGGGTGGCAACAAGATTCGGGCGCGGGGCTATGGCATCAAGGCGCTCTTCTCCGGGGGCCCGGGCACCGGAAAGACCATGGCCGCCGAGGTGATCGCGGGATCGCTGGGCCTCGATCTGTTCCGCGTGGACCTGTCCAGCGTCATCAGCCGTTGGGTTGGTGAAACCGAGAAGAACCTCGCGCAGATTTTCGATGCGGCAGAAGGCGGCACTGCGGTCATCCTGTTCGACGAGGCCGACGCGCTCTTCGGCTCACGCGGCGAGGTCAAGCAGGCGCAGGACCGATTCGCCAATCAGGAAGTCAGCTTCTTGTTGCAACGGCTCGAAGTCTTCGAGGGCTGCGCGATCCTGACCACCAACCTTCAAGAGAACATCGACGAGGCCTTCCTGCGACGGTTCGGCGCCGTCGTCGAGTTCCCGATGCCCACCCCGGAGATGCGGCTGAAGTTGTGGGAGCACGCCATCCCGCCCAACGCGCCGCGTGGCGACGATCTGGAGCTGTCTTACCTGGCCAACCAGTTCGTGCTCGCGGGCGGCGGGATCGTGAACGCCGCAATAAATGCCTGTATTCTCGCCAGCGCTCGGCGCGAGCCGGTCTGCATGCGCCACGCGGTCGAGGCGGTGGCGCGCGAGATGATCAAGATGGGCAAGCAGGTGAACCGCGTGCACTTCGCGGACTACTACGAGTTCGTCAAGGACCTCTGAGTGGGACTCCTCGCGCTCCTCGCCGCATGCACCCCCGACCTCCCGGATTCTCCGCCCATGTGTGACGCCCGTCCGCTGACCGCCGGCGAGGTCCGGGCCAGGCGGATTCCCTGCGTCGACGAGCTGATTGCGGGCGGCGAAGGCGCCGTCGGCGACTGGCTGCTCGAGAACGCCCAGGCGCGGTTTGTGGTGCGCGGGACGTACGCCACCCTGACGCAGCATGGGCAGGATGGGGGCACACTCGTCGATGCCGCGCGGGTGGGCCAGGCCGACCTGTTGATGGAGCTGCTTCCCGATGGCGACCGGTCCGAGATCGAGGCGCTGTCGCTCTCTGATGCAGCGGAGTTGCGGCTTCCAGGGGTTCGCTACCACCTTGACGCTGACGACGATCGGCTGTTGATCACGACGCCGGAGGGGGCGCCGATCGAGGCGCGCTGGGTGCCAAAGCCGGGGGTCGAGCACGTCGACGGCGTCGCCCGCAGCGGCAATCACTTCCTGGCGCTGGTGCTCCCCTCCCCGCTGCCCGCCGACGCGGACAGCTCCGGTCAGATCGAGGTCGCGGGCCTTACCGGCGTTGCCCTGTCGGCGGTGTCTCGCTGGGCGGGCGAGGCGCTCGTGGCCACCGAGGTTGACGCCGACGCCATTGAGGTGAGTCTCGGGGGGCGAGTCATCGACCGGGTACCGGTGGTGGATGGCGTGGCCGCAGTGGTGGCCCCGGTCGATACCGTGCTCACCGGTGTGCGCGCCGGCTGCACCTACTCCGGCTTGGAGTCGGTGGGATGCGCCGGCCTGTCGGTGCGTGTTCGCGATGACGATGGCCGCGACATCGCGGCAACCGTGCACTTTGGTGATGACGACTTTCCCCTTCCGGAGGGGGGCGGACGTGCTCCGCTGGGCGTCACCGCGGGCGAGGCCTGGGTGTGGGCCGGGCCGGGCCACGCCTCATGGCGGGGCTGGTACGACGGGACGGAGACAGCTCTCGCGATCACCCTCGCGCGTGTGCTCCCGGACGCGCTGAGCTGGGCGGAGGCGGAGGGCGCGCAGGACTGGGCGGAGGGGGGGCTGCGGCTGGCCGCTTACGGCGTGGAAGTTGCCCCGGATGCCGACCACGGGGAGGCCGCCGCCGCGGTGATCCACCAGCTCGCCGCGGTGGGCGTCGGCTACGCCAATCTGCTCGCGGACGAGGAGTTTCCGTTGGTGAGCGTGGACCCGCGCGACGGCGTGCTCGTCTCCAGCGGCGCGCGGACGGCTGGCGACGTCTGGACCTGGGGATCGACCGCCAACCCTCGCCGTCCGGCCCACGGCGCGCTCGACAGCGAGGGATTCGGAGTGTTGGACCGGGCCACGCTGTCCCGAGGAGGCATCGCCGCCGACAAGTTCGTGGTCGTGCGCCCAGAGTGGGTGGCCGCCGCGCTGGCCGAAGCACCCGCCTGGGACTGGCCCACGCCACCGGACGCGCTGTGGCTGGACTCTCTCGCCGATCTGCCCGTCCTGGTCGCGCTGGCGGACGCCTGGATCGACGTCCAACCGCTGGCCGAGCGCGTGTGGTTGCCGCACGTCGGCGCGGCGAACCCGGCGTCGCTGTTTCGGGCCCTCGCCGAGCGCCGGGCGTCGGCCGGCAACGGACCCCTCATCGCGGTTGCCTTCGCCGATGGCCCGGTGGCGGGCGTCGGTTCGGTGCCGCTTTTGCACGTCAGCGCCAGCGCTCCGGGATGGATGGGCGCGCTATCGGCCACCGTGCACACCGATCTGGGCGCCACTTCGATCTCGCTGGATGCGAACGGCGACGCGCTGGTCCGCGTGCCGCTGGCGACGTGGGCCTTCGTGAGCGTCAGCGCGGATCGGTCGTTGCCTTGGGGTGGGGACCCTGCCTGGGCGGTAAGCTCGGTGCGGTGGGCGCCGTAGCGCTGTCCGGGGTCACAGGGCGCCACGCCAACGAGGGTTCCTTCTCGATGTCCCCACCGAGGGAGCGGGCCACCGTCAGTCCCAACGAGAAAAGCGACAGCGCCACCGCGAGCAGGTGCATCGGACCGATGGAGCGAGCCATTCCGAGCCAGTATCGCGACGCTCTCAGTTTTTGCGAAACTGAAACCCAAGCCGTCGCCGCGCGGAGTATTGTTGCCGTCCTCCGCGGACGTCCCGTTGATCCTCTTCGTTAGCCTCGCCTTCGCCGCCGCACCGCCGCCGATCATCAACGGCGAAACCACGCACGAATACCCGGAAGTGGTCATGTTGTACGCCTCGGACTCGGGGGGCTACGGCGGAGGCTGTACCGGGTCGGTGATCGCGGAAAAGTGGATCCTCACCGCCGCCCACTGTGTTCACAGTGACGATTCGTTCACCGTTGACGACGTGTACGTGGGTTTTGTGAACCAGTCCAACGACATGGAGCAGGGCAACACCGTCCTGGCCCGGCGCTGGTTCGAGAACGAGGACTACGACCCACGCACCGGCTACAACGACGTCGCGCTCATCGAACTGCGCTCTGCCGCCGACGTGCCGGTGATGCGGCTGGCCGAGGTCGGCCTCCATCCCGCCGACGAAGGCGATGACTTTCGTATCGTCGGCTTCGGCGCCACCAGCGACAACGACAACTCCAGCAACATGAAGAAGCGCGTCGTGGACGTGCCGCTCACCGACTACACCGAGTCCCTGATGCACACCGAGGACAAGGCCGACGACCAGAACGCCTGTCACGGCGACTCGGGCGGTCCGGTGATGCGCCTGTACGAAGACGGCTCCTATTCCATTGCGGGAATCGTCAACTTCGGCGGGCCAAGCTGCCTTCGGGACGGTGCCTACTCCGCCCGCGTCGACGCGTACATGGACTTCATCAACGAACACACCACCGACTACACGATGTGGGAGGAGGAGGAGGTCGTCGTCGAGGACACCGGCACCGACGACGACGAGGACACCGACGATGAGGTCGCGGACGGGGACGACGATGCCGATGCCGATGGCGTGGTCGACGCGTCCGAGCCGGCCGGCGTGTGTGCCACCAGAGGAGCCGGCGCAGGCTCGCTCGCGCTGGTCGCGGCCGCGGCGGCGGCACTCCTGCGGACTCGCAAACAGCGCTGAGATAGCATGGCGATGTCCAGGGCTCGCCATGCTCCTCCTCGCCCTTTTCGGCTGTCCGAGCGTCGACGACTCTTCGACCGATCCGGCCTGCGAGGTCCTCGACGGCTTCGTCGATGAAGATGGCGATGGTTTCGGCGTTGCCGGCCGGCCCGTCCGCGGCTGCGTGGGCGACGCGGGTTTTTCCCTCCTGGGGACCGACTGCGCTGACCAGGATGCCGCCGTCAATCCGGGCGCTGGCGAGCGCTGCGACGGGGCGGACGACGACTGCAACGACAAGATCGACGACGACGCCACCGACGCGTACGTCTACTACACCGATGCCGACGGCGACGGCTACGGGGGTACGACCACCCGACGCGCCACATGCACTCCGATAGAAGGCGGCCTGGAGGTAGGCGGCGACTGTGACGACGCCGATGCCTCGGCCAACCCGGTCGCGACAGAGCTGTGTAACGGTCGCGACGATGATTGTGATGACACCACGGACGAGGCGGACGCAGTCGATGCGCCCTCGTGGTACCTCGACGCCGACGGGGATGGCTACGGCGTGGGCGCCGCGACGGCGACCCAGTGCACCGCTCCGGCGCGGTCAGCGGCCAACCCTGACGACTGTGATGACGACAACGCTGGGATCAGTCCGGGCGCGCCGGAGACCTGCGATGGCGAGGACGACGACTGCGACGGGCTCATCGACGACCCCGAGGATGCGACGGATGCGACGATTGCCTGGCCAGACGCGGACGGCGACGGCTTCGGAGCGGCCGATGCCTCGGTTCCCTACTGCGAGGTCCCCGTCGGCTGGCTCCAAAACGGCGACGACTGCGACGACGCCAATCCTGACAACAACCCCGACGGCATCGAGTTCTGTGACGGTGTAGACAACGACTGCAACGAACGCATCGACGAAGCCAGCGCCGCCGACGCCACCGCCTGGCACCCGGACGCCGACGCCGATGGGTTTGGCGACCTGTACAGCGCAACCGACGCGTGCGACGCGCCGTCGGGCTGGCTCGAAGACGACAGCGATTGCGACGACGGCGACGACGCGGTGAACCCCGACGCCACCGAGTCGTGCAACCTCGTCGACGACGACTGCGACACCGACATCGACGAAGACGACGCCGTCGACGCGCTCTCCTGGTACGAGGACACCGACGGCGACGGCTATGGCGACGCCAGCGTCGTGACCGCCGCCTGCACCCAACCCGCCGGTTACGCCGCGTCCGACACCGACTGCGACGACACCGACGCCGACACCTCGCCCGGCAGCGACGAGGTCTGTGGCGGCCTGGACGAAAACTGCGACGGCGAGGTCGACGAGGACGGCGCGGTCGATGTGATCGAGTGGTTCGTGGACATCGACGGCGACGGCTACGGCGTGACCGGCGTCAGCGAGCTCGATTGCGACGCGCCCAGCGGGTACGCCGACAACGACGGCGACTGCGACGACGCCGACGCTCAGCTGAGCCCCGGCGCCGACGAGCTGTGCAACCTCGTCGACGACGATTGCGACGGCGACACCGACGAGGACGACGCCGTCGACGCCACCACCTGGTACCTGGACGCCGACGGAGACGGGTACGGCGTGCGGATCAGCACCGACGTGTCTTGCACCCAGCCGGCCGGCTACGCCGCGAATGCGGGAGACTGCGGCGCCAGCGATGCGACCATCTTCCCCGGCGCGGAGGAGGTCTGCAACGACCGGCTCGACAACAACTGCGACAGCGGCCCCGGCGACTGTGAGCTGCTCGGCGCCGTCGACGAGACCGAGGCCGACTTGAACTACTCGGGCCCCGCCGCCGAGAGCATGCTCACCGCGCTCTTCGCGTCCGACCTCGACGGCGACGGCGACGTGGAGCTGGTCTTCGACGGCGCGGAGGGCCAGCTGAGCCTCGCCGGGGGGTCGACGACCTCAGGGTACGCGGCGCTCGCCAACTTGACCGGCGCGACCGACAGCGTGAGTTGGAACGCGGCCGGAGACCTCGATGGCGACGGCGTCGACGACTTCACCGGCACGGGTGACAGCTTCACCGGTACCGGCGTCTTCTACGGCCCGATCTCGACGAGCACGGCAGCTTCCGATGCTGTCGCGACCATCTTTGATTCACCGAGCAACGACGAACCGAAAGTACGGCAACTCGGCGGCGACATCGACGGGGACGGGAACGCGGAGCTGATCGTCGCCGACGAGAACTACGCCGCCGATCTCGGAGCCGTGGCCATCTTCGAGAGCGCCACCGGCTCAATGGCCTACGACGACGCCACCTGGCTCGTCGTCGGCGCGGGCGGCACCTGGCTCGGCGCGGCGGCCATTGCCGTCGACGTCGATGGTGACGGGACTGACGAGCTGGTCGCGAGCTCAGAAACGATGGTCAACCCCGGGGGCGACTCCGGCACCGTTTGGGTTTTCGCCGCCCTCTCGACGGGTACGACCACCACGGCGTCGGCCTGGGACACCATCTTCGGATCCACGGGCAGCGGCCAGATCGGCACCTGCCTCGCCGCGGCTGGAGACAACGACGGCGACGGATATCTGGATGTCGCCGTCGGGAGCGACTTCGACAACGGAGGAGGCCGGATGGGCTCGCTGGCCGTGTACGCCGGGAGCGCGGCCGGCATCGGCTCGGGCGAGCCCACCACACTGGCGGCGGCCTACATCCGGGGGCCAGTCACGACCACCGCCGGTTGGGCCATCGACATTGCGGCCAACGGCGATCTCGACGCGGACGGCAGCCCCGACGTCGCGGTGATGACCAACAGCTACTTCGACGGCGGGACCGGCGGGGTCTGGATGTGGTACGGCCCGCTGGCCGGGACGTCTGACGAGAGCGGGGCGGATTTCATCCTCACCCAATCCAACGTCGACCAGATGCTGGCGACCGATGTCCTCTTCGCCGACCAGAACGACGATGGCTACGACGACCTGATCGTGACGTCGAGCTGGGCCTCGACGGTGACGAGCGCAACCTACGAAGGAAGCACGTGGGTGTTCTGGGGCGGGACGGGGTGAGGCGCCACGCGCCTATCGCCCATCACTGCTGAAATGCTGGCTATCCACGAGCGAAGTCCACGCGCCGCCCCACCCCCAGCCGACGTCGAGGAAGGCACGCACGGCCGGGTCGCCACGGTGGAACATCCCAGGCTCGCGCAGGCTGCGATCGGCCCAGCGGCGGCCATTCTCCGGCGCGACCTTGTCGCCTCGCACCCAGGGATTCCACAAGGGGTTGATGTCTACCGCGGTGCCGTAGCTGTGGCGCGACCACTGACCGGGTACGCCCAGCGCCTCGCGACAGTTGAAGGCCGAGGTGTTGTTTGCCGCCATGCTGGCGTTGTCGTCCCCGCCGAAGGCCTCGATCGGGTCCATGCGCTGGATGGGGAAGGAGAGTTTCCAGAGCGTCGCGAACGCCCGGGCCAGTGGCCCGACGGAAGCGTCGGCGACGATCAGCGCCCCCAGGTCGGAGGTGCCGTCAGGCCGCCAGTAGGAAACGGTCAAACGCCGGAGACCGTCGAGGGGGACCGGGCACCCTTCCCGCCACACCGAGGGGGTCATCGCGGCGCGCTCCTCCGGCGTGAGCGGGCGCGCGGACGCAGCGAAGGCGGGCGGCCCCGGGGACGGGGGCATGGGCGGCGGCCGCAGCGTCGACGCTCTGGCCGGGCTCGATGGCTCTGCCACCGCGTCAGCGGCACACCCAAAGCTCAATACCAACGTCAACACGCTCACAACGAGTAGTTGACCTGCGCGCCCACGTAGGGCGGGAAAGTGGGCCACGCCCGGCTGATGATGTAGGGCTGCACCACCAAGAGCGCGGTCCAGTGCTTGTCGACGGTGTAGACCGTGATGAGGCCGGTGCGGAGCAGCTCGTCGCCGGTCGCCACTGCCGTCTGGTAGTTGGTCATGTTGCCGATGCGGAACTTGGAGCCCTTGTCCGCGTTGATCGTCCGCTCGTACAAAACGACGCCGTTGGCGGAGAGAAACGTGTCCTCCCAGGCCATGAGCACCTCCCGTTCAGCCTCGAAGAAGCAGCAGCCATCGCGGCCTTCGAACGGGGTGGTGCTCCAGCGCTCGGCTTCCCCCCAGATGGCGAAGAGCAGGGGGCCGGCCGCGCCCTGGAGCGTGACCGTGCCGCCGCCTCGCTGGCCAGCTCCGGCCTCGCCGGTGAGCTTGTCCAGCTCGACCTCGGCGTAGTCGGCGTCTGGCGATGCGAAGGACTTGATGGTCGAGAAGCTGCCGAAGTACACACTCCCGGCGTAGTGCGCCTCGATCTCCAAGACCGCGATGGGCGAAAAGATGATCGTCGGAACCAGCCGGGCGTAGGCCGGCGAGAGCACGAGCCTCATCTCTGCCTTGAGAAAGGTGTCCGTGAACAGAATGTTGCCGGGCTGGTTCCAGAGCGCGAACTTCACGGCGGGCGCGGCCTCCAACTGAGCGCCCAGAGCCCAGTAGCTGGCGCTCAACGAGGCGTTGAACATGGGCTCCGCGGCGAGGGCGGGCGTGGCGAGGGTGGCAAGGGCGCCGAGCGCGAGGAGCATGGGAGTCCGGAGCTTCGGCGAGCATGCCATACTCGCGGCGGAAACGCGATGCGGTCGCGATGGATGCCTGCCGAGCGGCCCGAGCTAAAGCATCGCCCCGAGTCGTTCGGCCACGGAACGGTGACCCTCGGCGCTGAGATGGTAGTCGCCGGGCAGGAAGTTTTCGGGCGCTCGTAGCGAGGGAGAGAGATCGACCAGCACTACGTCGGCGAACACGGTAGCGACGGCATCGCGGAGGGTGGTGTCCTCCCAGGGGCGGCCCGGAATCTTGAGCGGCGAGACCTGGGCGCGGGCCTCGGAGGTGGCGGCATCGGCGGGGAGGAAGACGGTGACGACCGCGATGGTGGGAAAGGCCTCCTGCAGCGCGAGGACGCCCGCAAAGAAGGCGCGAGTGGTGGTCGCGACGACGTCGGGGGCGAGGGGCTCGGGTGGCTTCGGAGGCACGCCCAGCGCCAGCATGAAGCCGAGCTGGCCGAGGTGACTGGCGGACAACGGGCTGGCCCAGAAACGCGCCAGCGGGGTCCCGGCATTGGCACGCGCGCCGAGCCACCCGTTGGCGACGACGTAGCGCTCGGCGGCCGGCGTCATCGCTTCTGGCCAGTCGTTGGCCTGGTTGAGCACCACCACGACGCGGGCAGGATGCAGGGTGGGAATCAGCTCGCGAGCGTGCTGGAGCGCGTCGCCGACCCCGTGGCCGGGCACGCCGCCGTTATGCCAGCCGAGCTGCGCAGCGAAGGCTTCGCCATCGTCGACGCCGAGCCCAAGCACCTGGGAATCGCCGACAATCAGGGTGTCGCGACCGATAGGGAGACGTCGACCCCCCTCGCCGGTGTGCACCTCGTACGGCCCGCCCACGACGCGTCGTAAGCGGACAACCTCATTCGGCAGTAGCCGGAGGTGGCCGCTCGCCAACGTGAAGATGTCGAGCTGGGCCAGGGCATTGCCGTCCATCACCCGGAGCGCGCCCTCGGCGAAGGCGAAGAGCCCGAGGATCGAGAGCATGGCGAGCGCGCTGCGGCGGAGAATGGTCATGGAGGGGGGAGCCTGGTGCCCGCGGGTGGCGTCGCGTGCCCGGACAGTGCGGAGGTCGGGAGCGTCCACAGCGCGCCTTCCGGGCCCTCGTAGAGTGGGGCGCCAAGGGAAGCGCGAAGCACCTTCAGCGGGTCGATTCCACCACCCCGCCCCCACCGACGCCACGCCTCCAGGTCGAGCGCGATCTGGGTGAAGCCCTGCCCGATGAGCGCGTCCACATCGCCCTGACGGAGGTCCAGCGCGCCGAGTTTCCCGTCGCCCATCGCCAGGAGCTGAAGCAAGAGGGCGTTGCCCTCGAACCCGGCGCGGAAAGCGGCCGGCCACGCGAACGGCAGCCCCTCGGCCATACCGCCCACCACTGCCCGATGGTGAAACGCCTGCCAGCGGCAACTGCCGGGCGCGTGCATGACCGGAACCACGATCAGCGCGCCCTCGCCGCGCGCCACCTCGCTCCACAACGCCGGCACCGGCATGGCGAAGCTGGGCAGTGGCAGCGTGCGTTGGACGAAGAGCTGGGCGAGGAGGACGGCTGGAATCAGCGGGGCAAGCCACCTTGCCGGTCGGAGCGTCGCGAGCCCACCGAAGCTGGCAACGACCAGGAAGATCATCCCGAAGTCGAGCCAGCGGGAGGGGTGGGTGAGGCGCTCCAAGAGCGGGATCGCCTTCCAGAGCGGCCAGTAGGGGAGGAGCCAGACGCGCTCGCCGAGCCGCTGACCCGGACCCAGCGCAAAGACCAGTGCGAGGGCGGCCAGCGAGAGCCAGAGGGCGCCGGAACCACGGCGACGGGCACTCGCGACGCCGGCGAGGAGCAGGCCTGGGACGAGCGCCCAGGGCAACCAGCCGCGGAGCTGCTCGGGCTGTGCACGCGCGAGTTGCAGCGCGTTGTCGAAGACTGGAGAGAGCCCGCCCGGTGGAAGGGGCAGGGACACGCTGACGCCGGTGCTGAGTGAGGCCCAAACCACCCCAAACAGCGCCGGCGACACGATCACGGCGGCGCCAACGCCCATCCAGGCGAAGCTGTGTGCTGTCGCGACAATCCGGCCGCCGCGATGCGCCGCGACCAGGAATACGGGCGACAAGAGCGCCAGGAAGATGGCGTAGTACCAGTAGCCGAGCCCGGTGAGCGCGATGCCGACGACGCCGAGGATCGTCTCGCGGCGGGTGAGGTCGCGCTCGCTGGCGAGGGTCAGCTGGGCCAAGGCGAGCGGCAGCCCGACGAGAACCACCTGGGTGAGCCGGCCCGCGGTGATCTCGCCAAAGAAAACCGGGCTCATGGCCCAGGATAACGACGACGCCGCACGCACGAGCGCGCCGGAGACGCCACCACCGGGCCAGAGCCGATGGCCGAGCGGCAGAAAGGCGAGCGCCAAGAGCGGGGGCCACGCAAGGTGGGCGAGGTTGAACCAGCGCGGCCACGCCGCGACCAGCCGGAGGAGCCCGGAAACCAGCATCTCCACCACGTTGTCGCCGTTCATCGCCGCCAACGGGGCGCCGACAGGCCACAGTTGTTCGTGGTCCACGAGGGGAAAGCTCCCGCCGGCGACCGCGCGGTGAAAAGCGTCGTGGAGGTAGATGGCGCCCCACTTGTCGGCCTGTTGCGTGCCGAGGACGCCCGCCCCCAAGTCGGTTCCCCAGGCCGCGGCCACCGACACCAAGACGCCCAACGCAAAAACGCAGGCAACCTCGGCGGCGAGCTGGGACCGCGGACTCACGCGCTGTCCTACCACGGGCGGCGGGCGGCGGGCTGCGGACTACGGGCCGGCCGGCTCCGGCGGCCGCGGGGCCGCTGCGCAGCGCGCGGGCGGCACCGGTGGGGGGCTCCGCAGGTCGTATAGTAGCGATGCTAACATTGGACCCCGAGAGGCCCCGAGGGTAAGGCCGACGGCGGATTACCGCGCGCGTTAGGTCAGGGTGGATGACCGAGTTGCGCGCCGCACTCCTGACCGCGTGTGGGTGCGTTCTGCTCGTGTTGTGGCCGTTGTGGTTGGCGCCGGGGGCGGCGATGCCCGGCCATCCGACCGTCGACGTGTGGACACACGCCTGGGGGCTGGGGTGGGTGGCGGATTCGTTGGTGGCGGGTTCGTTGCCTACCCACACGGCGCTGCTCGGCTTCCCACGCGGGGGCAGTGTCACCCCCGCCGATCCGCTGGGGGGCGTGCTTGTGGCGCCGGTCACCCTGCTGTTCGGCGTGGCGTGGGCGATGTTGGCGGAGGTCGCCCTGCAAGTGGGGCTGGCGGCGCTCGGCGGCTGGTTCTATGGGCGGACGTTGGCGGGCGCGGCGGGTGGGGCGCTGGTCGGGGTGGCGTGCGCAACCTCGCCGACGTTCACCGCCGAGGTGCACAACGGCATCCTGGAAGCAGGTTGGATCGGCCTCGTGCCGCTGGCGGCCGCCCTCGCGGCGCGGGGCAGCCGTTGGACGCCCGGCGCGGTGGCGCTGGCCGCGCTCGCGTCGCCCTATCTGGGCGTCTCTGCCGCGGTGCTGGCGAGTCTGCATCTGGCCGCGAGTCGCGACTGGCGGCGGCTGGGTTTGGTGCTGGTTCTTGGCGGGCTGGCGATCGCGGCGGCGACGTTCCTCCTGCGCGCCGGGCTCGGGGGCGCCGAACCGCTGGAGATCAAGCCTCCGGGCATCCAGGAGCCCACCCTTCGGATCAACGCCGTCGACCCCCGCAGCTTCTTCTGGCCGGGCGAGCACTGGAGCGTCCCCCTGGACGGCTCGATGACGCCTGCGTTTCGACGGACGCCGTACCTCGGCTGGGCGCTCCTCATCGCGGCGGGAGTGGGCGTGTGGCGCGGCGGGCGGCGCTGGCTGGTGCTGCCGGTGTTCGGCGGGAGTATCGCGGCGTTGGGCGCCTATCTGTGGTGGGGGGACGGGTGGTTTGCCCCCGGTGGGCAAGGGCGGCTGGCGTTGCCAATGCTGGTGGTGCTGCGGTTGACCGACGGCGGCCTGGACCACCCGCTGCGCTTCCTGGCGATGGCGATCCCCGCGCTGGCGGCGCTGGCGGCGATCGGCGCGGGGCGGTGGGCGCCGCTTTTGGCTGGCGTAGTGCTGATCGAGAACCTCGCGGTGGCGCCGAATGTCTGGCCGCTCGCGTCCGTTCCCGCGGCCATTCCGGTGGTCTACGCGCGGATCCCGGACGACGGACGCGCGATCATCGACCTGCCCTCGCAGGTGGCCGAGACCCAGCGTACCGGCGCCTACCTGTACTGGCAGACCGCGCACGGTCACCCGCTGCCGTACACGCTCAAGCCCAATGCCCGCGTGCCGGACATGAACCCCGCACTCCGCACCTGGCTGGCGATCGCCGCGCCGATGCCCACGCCGAAGGGAACTCCCGGCTGGATCGACCCTGCCGCTGACCTGCAGGCCGCCGTCGCCGCGCTGGCGGCCGAGGGCTACGGCTGGGTCGTGCTCCATCGGGAGCAATGTCGTGATGAGACGGCGTTCGTGCAGCACAGCGAGGCCGTGAGGGCCTTGCTTGGAGCGGGCGAGGACGCGGGGGGGGATCTCTTGTGGGAGCTGCCACAACTCACCACACCGTCCGCACCACCGTCGAGTCCCGGAGCCGCTGATCCGAGGTGACCACGGCGCCCAGCAGGTGGATCGCGGTGGCCGCGATGATCCGGTCGGCCGGATCACCGTGCAGATCGAGCGAGCCGGCGAGATCGGCCGCCTCCGGCGAGATCGGCACGACACGGAGGCGGCGCGCCGCGACCACGAGGCGCAAAAACTCCAGGGTGGTCGTGCCAGGATCGAGCCGACCGCGGTGAACGAGCATAGAAATCTCCCACAGCGAGATGTCGCAGCAGCAGAGGGTCCCGTTCGCCTCGGCCGCGTCAAGCGCCGCGCGCGCCGTGCCCGTCAACCTGCCGGGTTCCAGGGCATCGAAGATCAGCGCGCAGGTGTCAGCGATGAGCATCGAGCACGTCCCAGGACTCATCGATCGGAGACTCCACGTCGCCAACCCGCGCCACTGGACGGAGCGCTTCGAGGCGCTTTCGGGCCTCCGCCCTGACATCGACGGCCGCAAGCACTCGAGCGACCACGGTGCCGCGCACGGTGACCGCGAGCTCCTCGCCGAGGCGCACTCGCTCAAGCCAACCGGCGATGTCATTCCGCAGTTCGGACACGGTCACCGCGATGGGTTCACGCACCTCGAGATCACCGCCAACCATGGCCGCTCCTTGTACATCTCAAACGTACGTCGGCATCGGGCCGGAGTCAAGCTTTGGGCGGCGCGCGGCGCCGCCTCGGCAGCAGGAGGAGCACGGGCATCCCCGCCGCGCCGAGCCCGCACGCGTCAAAGCAACCTGCCTCGACGGGCGCCGCCGCGGGGTCCTCGCCGTCGCAATCTTGGTCGATCCCATCGCCCGGCACTTCCGCTGCGCCTGGAAAGCGTCCGGGGTCGGCGTCCTGACAATCGTCGCTGCCGGGCGCCATGCCCTCGGGCTGGTCGCATGCCCACTCGGCAGGGCCGCTGTTCTCCGAGCCGTGGCCATCCCCGTCGTGGTCGGGGTACCAAAATCACCGCCCCCCGCTCGACAACTCCCCGCGCAACCACGCGCCCACGGCCTCGCTCGCGCGCACCTGCCACCCCGGCATCACGTGGCCGCCGCCGCCCATCGCCTCGGGCGGGAGCGCGATCGCTGGAGTTTGGAGCAACGTCACCCCCAACGCCTCGATGGCAGCACGCTCTTTGGGGGTGAAGCGGCTGTCGGGGTCGGCACCGCCGAGGGGTTCGCACACCCAAAGCTGGGCGCCGAGGGCAGCGACGTCGGCCTGGAGCGCGGGCAAAACGTGGGTGACCCAATCGGGGTCGGTGGCAACGTTGCCGTTGAGGGTACGGGGCGGCGCCCACGAGCCGACCACCTCGGTGAAGAGCGCCCCCGCAGCCGGACCGGCGTAGGGCGAGGCCGCGGCGCGGGTGACGCCGTGGATGAGCAGGTCGCGGAGCCGCGCCCTCCGCGCAGAGGCCTGCGCCCAGGCGGCGCGAACCTTGCTCCCACCGAAAAGTATCTCCGCCAACCTGGCATCACCCGCCGGCGCCACCCCCAGCAGCCGCGCCAGGTCGTCCCCTTCGACGGGGTCCGCCGAACGCCACGTGGCCGGCAAGAGCCACGCCAGGACCACCGCGGGGCGCGCATCGGCGAGCGGACCCCGCACCAGGGCGCCGAGGTGCAGGGGGCCCCCGCCTGACACCGTCAGCACCAGGGCCTCGGCCGGATCGTCGAACACCGCCTGTCCGAGCGCGTCCTCATCGAAGGTGGTGTCCGCCACGGAGTTTCCGATGATGACGAGGCGCGCGCCAGGACGACGCTGGACCTGGTCGCGGAGCTGGGCGGTGCCGGGGTCCTCCGCGAGCGTCGCACCGGCCGCGAGCAGAGACAGGGCGGCGACGCCGGTCGCGACCGAAAATGAAAGAACGAGCGAGCGGAGGGCAGTCATCAGAACCGGAAGTACAGGAAGTCGCGGGTGGTGTCGCGGGCGAAGAGCACGACCAGGGCGACCGCTGCGGCCCAGCCGACGCCGCGCAGCAGGGCCGCAGTTCGGGGTGACAGCGAGGCCGGAACCGCCGCGCGCCCGCTGATCCACAGGACGGCGCCACCAACCGCCGAGATGCCCGCCACCGCCAACGCGGTCGCGGCCTCGGCGTAGCTCGTCGTGAGCGGACTGCGTCCGAGGTGCGCGACGAGCCTGGAGAGGTCGTGCTCGCGGAAGAGGAGCCAAGCTGTCATCGTGGCCGAAAACATCAAGGGCACGGCCACCCAGCGGGGCAGCGGGCGTCGCAACGCGGACCACCCGCGGTGTCCCGTCAAGAGCACCGCGTGCCACAGCCCCCACAGCACGAAGTTCCACGAGGCGCCGTGCCAGAGGCCGGAGACGGACATCGACACGAAGGTCGCGAGCGTTCGTCGCAACGGCGTCGGCGCGTCCCCGCGCACGGGCAAGTACACGTACTCGTGGATCCACGACGAGAAGCTGACGTGCCACCGGCGCCAGAACTCCGCGGGCGAGGTTGCGAGATAGGGGCTGCGGAAGTTCTCCACCAGCCGGAAGCCGATCATGCGGGCGCTGCCGCGGGCGATCAGGGTGTATCCGCCGAAGTCGGCGAGGATCTGCACCGTGAAGCCGAGCACGCCCGCCCACAACACCCAGAACTGCGGCGCGGGCAGCAGGAAGACCCGGTCCACGAACATCCCCACCGTGTCCGCCACGACGATCTTCCAGACGGCGCCGCGCAGACAGAGGTCGATGCCCTCGGCGAAGACGTTGGTTTCCCAGCGCCGAGGGGCCTCGACCTGGGGGAGCAGGTCGCGGGCGCGCTCGACCGGGCCGGCGACGAGCTGCGGAAACAGCGACACGAACACGGTGAAGTCGAGGAGGCTGGGGCGCGGGGCGATGTGCCCACGCCACACGTCGATGGTGTAGCTGAGCGTCTGGAAGGTGTAGAAGCTGATGCCGGCGGGGAGGGCGAGCTGCAAAAGCGGCAGGCTGGCGTGAATTCCCAACGACGCGAGCGCGGCCTGAACCGAAGTGGCGAAGAAGTCGAAGTACTTGAAGGTGCCGAGCAGCCCGAGGTTCCCGACCAGGGACACCCCCAGAAAGAGGTTCTTGCGCCTCGGCCACTTCACCATCCCCAGCGCGCTGGCCCAGTCGAGCAGGCAGGAGCCGTACAACAACGTCAAGAACCACGGGTGCACCCACCCGTAGAAGACGCCGCTGGCGACGACGAGGATCACATTCTGCAGCAGGCGGTCCCGCACCGCCCAGTAGAGCCCCAACACCAATGCCAGAAACGGCAGGTAGGCGAGCTGGACGAAGCTCAATCCCAGCCCCGCGCGGCCACGCACGCGGCGATCGCGTCGGCGACGACGGCGTGGCCGGCTTCGCTCCAATGGCCATCGAAGCGCAGGTAGGGCGCGCGACCCGCGGTTTCGGCGGCGACGAGCGCATGGGTGAGGTCACAGGCGGCGATGCCAAGGCGATCGAGCAGCTCGGCCAGACGACGCGCAGGCGCGTCGACCGTGGCCGTGGCGCCGGCGTCGAGGAGCCCAAACGCGGAGAGCGTGCCTGCTGCGCGAGTCTGACTAACGACGAACGAGGGCGGCGCGATCGCGACCATCAAGTGGTCCCCCGACGCCACGGTGAGGTCCCGGAGCTGCGCAAGCGGCGCGGAGCTGCCCTCGATGAGCTGCCCCAATCGCGACGCGCCCGCGCTGGTGAAGACCACCAGCTCGCCCTTGAACTTCTGCGCTTCGGGATCGTTGTTGCTCTGCAACTTCACGCGGGCCTGGGCCACGCGGACATAGGCGTACAGCCGCGAGTGGCGGAAGAGGAGCCCCTCGACGAGGCCGAGACCCGCGGCCTCGTCCAACGGGCGCTGCGGCGGGAGCGCCCCTCCCGGACCCTGCGGGCCGCCCGGACCCGGACCGCCCGGCGGGGGACCCGGAGGACCACCGACGCCGGGGGTGCGGCCACGTTGGGCCTGCTGCAGGTGAGGAAACACCTCGTTGTCGGTGAGGTCGTTGCCCAAAAAGTAGGTCAGCAACGCAACCTTGGCATCGACCACCGGATCGAGCCGGCGCCAGCGCTCGGTGGCCTGCCAGGTGGAGTAGCCGTCGACCCCGCTGTTGAGCACCTGCACGCGGAGCTTGTCGGAGAGGAGCGCCTCGAAGGTGTCCTCGGCATCCACCTGCACCGAGAGGGTGAACGAGTCCCCGAGCGCCAACCACACCGGGCCGGAGCGCGCCTTGGTGGCACGGAGCCCACGCTCGTCGATCGCGACGCGCACGCTGCGCCCGGGCACCGACACCGAGCCGGAGAAGCCGGGCACCGGCGCGCTCAGCAAGGTCTCGTCCGGCTGGTACATGCCGCGGAGCGCACCGCCGGGCGCGCGGAAAAGCAGGTCCTCGCCCTCCCCGACCGCCTGCAGGCGAGCGCCAGCTTCCGCGGCGAGCAGGCCGAGGGCGAGGCCGCCGCTGATCAGCGCGAGCCGCCGCACCCACGCGCGCGCCCGGGCGCCAGCCGCGCCAGAACCAGGGAGAAAGCGGCGCCAGGACACGGTCACTGTTATCCTCGGGCCCCATGTCCAGCACCGAAACCCACGCCAAGGGCAGTAGCGCGGCCCTCGCTCTCGGCGCGCTCGGCGTCGTGTACGGCGACATCGGCACCAGCCCGCTGTACGCGTTCGTCGAGTGCATCCATCACCAGGGTTTTGTGATGGACGAAGCGTCGGTCCTGGGCGTCGCGTCATTGTTGTTCTGGTCGCTGACACTGGTCGTGACCGTGAAGTACGTTGCGGTGATCCTGCGCGCGGACAATCGTGGCGAAGGCGGCATCCTCGCGCTGTTGACGCTGCTTCCGGAACGAATGCGGGCGGCTCCTGGCGGCAACCTCGGCCTGGTCAGCGTGATGGTGATCGCCGGCTCGGCGCTTTTGTTCGGCGACGGCGTCATCACCCCGGCGATCTCGGTGTTGTCGGCCATGGAGGGGCTCACGGTCGCGGAGAAGGGCCTGGCACCCTACGTCGTCCCGGCGACCGTCGCGATCCTGGTCGGGCTGTTCGCGATCCAGTCGCGGGGCACGGGCAGCCTCGGAAAGTTCTTCGGACCTATCATGCTGGTGTGGTTCGCGGTCATCGGCGGGCTCGGGTTGTGGAGCACGTTCCAGCACCCCGCGGTGTGGGCTGCCCTGTCGCCCCATCACGCCGCGCACTTTTTGGGTGCCCACGGTTTCGCTGGGCTGGGCATTCTCGGCTCGGTAGTGCTGGCGGTCACCGGGGGCGAGGCGTTGTACGCCGACATGGGCCACTTCGGCCGCTTCCCGATCCGGGTCGCGTGGTTGGCGGTGGCCTACCCCTGTCTGACGCTTGCGTACCTGGGTCAGGCGGCGTTGGTCCTCTCCCGCCCTGAAGCGGCGGCGAGTCCGTTCTTCGCCATGGTACCCGCGGGACCGTGGACCTACGCGCTGGTCGTGCTAGCTGGCCTCGCGACGATCATCGCCTCTCAGGCGCTGATCTCGGCCGTCTTCTCGCTCACTCACCAGGCCATCCGCCTCGGCTACCTGCCGCGCGTCGCGATTCGGCACACCTCCAGCGCCATGGAAGGGCAGATCTACGTGCCCCTGGCCAACTGGGGACTGGCCATCTGCACGATCGCTCTGGTTTTGGCGTTCCAACACTCGGCCCGCCTCGCGGCGGCCTATGGCCTCGCGGTCAGCGGCACCATGGCGATCACCTCGGTGGTCTTCGGCTACGTCACCTGGCACGTCTGGAAGTGGCCGCGCTGGGCCACGATCCTGACGGTGGCGGCGATGCTGGCGCTGGACATCCCGTTCTTCGCCGCGACCTGCCTGAAGTTCTTCGACGGCGGGTACATCCCGTTCGCCCTCGGCGCGGGCCTGTTCCTCGTCATGACCACCTTCGTGGCGGGGCGGGCGCTGCTCGGGGAGCACCTGGCCGCCCGCGCAGCCCCACTGGCCACGTTCATCGCGGACCTGGACGCCCACGCGCCCAACCGGCTCCCGGGCCTCGCGGTGGTGATGGCCTCCTCCACCCGCGGCGTGCCCGCGCTCCTGAAGCTCGCTGTAGACCGCTTCCGTAGCGTGCACGAACACGTCTTCCTGCTGACGGTGACCACCGAAAGCGTGCCCTACGTGGAGCCCGCCAATCGGTTGAAGGTCGAGCCCCTCGGCGCCAACTTCTACCGGGTGGAGGTGCGCTCGGGCTTCATGGAGTCCCCGGTGGTGCCTTCCGCGGTGCTTCACGCCATCCGGGAGGCCGGCCTGGAGGTGCACCCGAAGGACGTGGTGTACATGCTCGGCCGGGAGAGCTTCGTGGCCACCAACCGCGGCAAGATGTCAGCCTGGCGCGAGCAGATTTTTGCGTTTCTGGCGCGGAATGCGTCGGACCCGACCCAGTTCTACGGGCTGCCGCCCCATCAGGTGCTGGAGTTGGGGAGTCGGGTGGATTTGTAGCAGCTTTTTCAGCCGCTCACGGTGGGCGCCGCCGCCTCCCAGCGGTTCGACGGGGAAGTTTGGGCGGGGCGCGAGCGGGTCACCTCGATGCGAGGTGCCAGAGATGTTGAACAAACTCGGATTGTTCGTAGAGTAGGAACGGCTGCAGCACGAGCGCCAGCACCGAGCCGGCCAATGCCCACCGATGCCGCCGGAGGCGGGGAAAGAGGAAGAACAACGAAAACGCGACTGCTACGAGATCGCCGAAAAAAACATCCCCAAACCACAAATTGGTGCACAGGAGAAACCCGGGCCAGTCGCGGCAGGGAGCGACTGGCAGCACCCCGATGTAGACGAGGCGAGGAAGCAACATCAGCAACCCCCACTGCACGCACACCAGCACCCACGCCAGCACCCGCGAGACGTTAGCTGTCAAGGGCTTTCTGCATGTATTGATCGAACGCGTCCCCGCCGATGGTGAGCACCACCAGCCGCCACAGTACCCGTGCTTCAAGCTCCGGCGACATCCGTCGCATCAAGAGGCTCAGGGCCAGAAGCCACGGGACGAACAAGAAGAGGCTCGAGTAGGTGTACTCTACCGCGATGAGCATGACACCGGGCAGACCGTCTGGGAGCCCGTGCGCCGGCCAGTGCATACACATTCCGACCACCCCGGCAAGCTGCATCGCGAGGGTCACGTTGGCAACACGCAACAGCCAGCGCACCCAGCGTGGGTCGCGCGGCTCACTCTCCAAAATTCGCCCCGCAGGTCGTGACCTTCCCGAAGTCCCGGCCTTCCAGCGGGGGGGTCGCCTTCGCTGTGCCGGGTCTTGGCACGAAGGCCACAGCGGAGTCGGTCACCACCGCCGTGATCCCATCGGCGAGCTTCCACCACTGGCCGCTCGTGTCCCGCACATGATCGATGTCCCCGGTGTCGAGGCAGGTCGACTGGTCCGCCGCGAGCATCGCGGCGCCCTTCTGGCCGCTCCACCAGATGTTGATCACTTGACCGGAGCGGTTGTCGATGCACCCGTAGCCTCCCGACAAGCCCTTGGGAGGGAGTCCCGGGGTCCACCATACGCCAGTCCGAGGGCACTTTTCCTTCGTCGACGACTTGAACTCGCCGGTGCCAGCGCCCGCACGATCAAGCCCCCCCCGCAACCACTCCGGCGGCGGCGAACACGGGTCCCGCCGGTCCCAGATCCAGTCCTCGGTGGTCGTGAAGGCATCGCCCGCGCATCCCTCCTTCCACATCAGCGTGCGGTGCCAGCCGAGCCAGGCGCCCTCACAACCGTCCTCGGTGTTCCACAGCCGGCAATGTGCCTCGACGTAGCACCTCCCCGTGGCGTTGTCGTACACCACCCGCGAGCCGTCGTCGCATCCGCCGCTACCACCCGCGGCCTCGCGACAGGTCTGTAAGAGATGGCCACCGTAATTGACCCTGTATATGTTCTCGAAGTCCTCGACGCCGCAATCCTCGCACGCGTGCTGGTCGCGACAAACGTATTCGTAAAAACAGCCGGTACCGAAGGCAACCCATCGTCCCCCGGAAACCCTTCCCCCCGAGCCACAATCAGCGCCGTCGCTGATGGGGGTGTCCGTGTTACAACTACTACAGTCCACCGCTGGGCCGTCGGACATATCGGAGTGGGGGACCTCCCGATCGAGATCAATGCGAGACACCATGTCGGACGCCGGCCCGCCCCCCTTCCCCGCAAAAACCTCCCACGCCTCCCGCCGCTCCCCCTCTGTCTCAAAGCCCCAGCGCATGCGCTGGACGTCGGCCACGGTCAGCCCCACGAACGCGTTCTTCTGTTGTGCGCGCACGGCGTTCCAGGAATCCACCATGAGCGCGGAGATCGCGCCCTCTGGCAACTTCCCGGTCTTCCGTGCTGCGCCCACGACCGAGGGGGGCAAGCCCCGGATCGTCCCGCGCGCAAAGTCGTGGCTGACCATGGACCGGATCATAGCCTACCCGCGCCGCACGGCGAAGGTGGTGTCCACCTGCGCGTCGCCCGCGCCCGAGGAGGAGTGGTACAGGATGCCGAACTGCACATACATCGAGCTGTCGACGTTGAGCGCGAGGTCGCCGCTGTCGAACTCGCCAGCCCCTTCGTAGTTGGTGAGCGCTGTCCACGCGCTCGGATTCTCCTTCGACGTCGTCGCGGTGCGGTAGCAGAGCTTGAACTGGAAGTTGCCGGTCAGGCTCCGGCACACCGTCACCGCCTTGACCTTCTGGACCAGGATGGCGGGGACGAAGCCGGTCACGGTCGCAACCGCGTCCGCACTGGTGCAGCTCGCCAACGACAGGCTCCGCCCGCCCACGAGCTGTCCACACTGGGTGTGCGACACCGCGAAGCT
>CANLGL010000037.1 GCA_947490345.1 Deltaproteobacteria bacterium | reverse complement strand
CAGAAGGCCGGGTGCGGCTCGACGGGGGCCGCGTTCGGTTGCCGGATTGGGAGGTGCACCTCAGCCCTGACCAGACCGCGTGGAGGGCCTCGGTCCTGGCCGCTGCCGAGGCGGCTGGGTACGACGGCGCTGAGGTGGCGAGCGAGCGCCCCGACCACGAAGCGTTGGTGTTCCTCCTCCGCGACCGAGGCGAGATCGAGCTGATCGCGGGTCGGGCCTACTCCGGTCCAACACTCGTGCAGCTCGGGGAGCTGGTGCGCGGCTACTTCGCGGACCACCCGACGCTGGAACCTGCGGGGTTCAAGGCGCTCACCGGGCAGAGCCGGCGCACTGCGATTCCGCTTTTGGAGTGGCTGGATGCCCACGGGGTCACGCGCCGGGTGGGGGACGCTCGCGTCAAAGGCTGACGCGGCCGGATGGACTACCGGCGCACCAGCCGATTCACCCGGTCCAAGAGGCGAAAACTCGCGGCGCCCCGGTGCTCGTTGAGTTCGGCGCGCAGGCGATCGCGCTCCAGCGTCACCGCGAGAAGGGCATCCGCCGCCGGGGCCGGGGCGCTGCGAGTTGGGGCGGAGGCCCAGTGGCGGAGGATGGCTGTCGTGGCCAGCACCGACCGCTTCGCGAGCCAGGCATCTCTCGCCAGCGCCGGAGGTGCGGCCCGCGGCTGAAGCAGGGCGGCGGCGAGGGCCTCGACCGCCGGTCCCGTGCCGGGGCAGCTCGCGACATCCAGGGGCTCCACCAGCCCGGCGGCGACGGCCTCGGCCACCACCGGGGAGGCGGCAGTGGCGAGGACGCGCAGACCGCGGTGAAGGGCGTACAGCACCCGGGTGCGCGCCCCGAGTCGGGCTTCGGCGCCGGGGCGGTCCAGGCACACCGTGACGTGGCAATGCGCCGTGCGAGCGGCGAGCTCCGCGTGCGGGACCCAGCCCTCAAAGCTGAACCTCTCCGACCATACGCTTTTCAGCGCCCGGGCGCGGAACCGAGCGAAGCCGGCTTCGTGGTGGCCCTCGATCGAGCCGCCGAAGACATCGACGCGGACGGGGCCGCGCTCCATGGCCAGTTCGATGCCCGCCGAGAGCGTCTCGTCGTCGAACCAGGTGTTGAATCCCCCGAGCAGCGCGATCCGCAGGCCAGGTTCCCGGGGGGCCGAGGGGGCATCACCAAACTCAGCCGCGCAGGGGACGACGTGCAGCGGTTCGGACCCCGCCTGCCAAAGCGGGAGCCGACCAAGGACGCCGAGGGCGCCGAAGAGGGCGTCGCGACCGGCGTCGCAAACAGTCGAGAACGCGTCCCCCCGCGCGAACGCGGGGGCCCAGACCGCGGTTGCTTCGGCGGCGACCAGCGCCCGACGCTCACCCGCTGCGCCCTGCGCTTCGGCGAACGGGTCCCCGGCGACGTCGATCCAGGCTGGTAGTTCGGGATCCACCTCGCCCAGAATCCGCAGTGCGGCTCGCGTCGGTCCGTGGTTTCCTGCTGTCACCAGGGCGCGTGGGCGGAGGCTCATAGCCGTCGCGACAACGTCAGCACGATGATCGACCACCACGGCCGAATCGCCGATGGCCGCGGCGAAGTGCCGGGTACGGAGCGCAGCGAAGCCGTGGTCGCCGCAGTCGCCGATGACCAGCACCGAGGCGCTCAACGCGCGCCAGTCCCGTCGTGATGGGCCAACAGTCCCCACCGGTGAGCGAGTCGCACCAGACCGTGGTCCTCTACATCGGTGACGACAGTGAACTCGTACAGCTGGTTGTGCCACGCCATCGGGCGAACATGGCCGCGATCGTAAATCGCGACGCTCACCCGGTAGGTGCCCGCCAAAAGCGGGAGGTCGGGGTAGTGGACAAAGACGGTGTAGATGCCGTGGTACTGGCCTTTGAGCACCTGGTCGAAGGCGGTGTTCGGCCCAAAAACATAGGTCCCGTCGTTCCGAAACAGCGCCACGCCGAAGATGGGGTCCTCGACCGGCTCGATGGTACGGAAGCTGACCGCCACCACCAGGGCCTGACCGGTTTGGAACCGTTCGTGCTCGACGCCTGCTTGGTCGAGAAGTTGGACCCGAAGGATTCGCGCTTCCCCGGTGCCGCTGACGAGGAGGGTCTCTCCTTCGGCCACGCGCGGCGCTTCCCCGGCTGCCTCGCGAAAAAGTTCGGCGGCGTCAGGGATCATCGCCGCATGAAGCACGGCCGCCTGAATGACGGGGTCGGCTTCCAGAACGGGCCCGGGGGGCTGAGCCACCGCGCGGGAGGCTTGCCGAGGTGCGAGCGGCGCCGGCTCCACCGCGTCGCCGCGCGAGCGGGCGCTGCGGACCCGCTCCAGATCCAAATAGGCGTCGACCACTTCGCGTGCCGGGCCGCGCGCGCGCGCCCGTCCTTGATCGAGCCACACGACATCGCGACACAATGCGCGCACGGCGTGCAGGTCGTGCGTGACCAGGATGAGGGAGGTGCCGCGCTCGAGGAGCGACTCGATGCGCCGGATACACTTCCGCTGAAAGTACTGGTCGCCTACGGCGAGCACCTCATCGACGATCAGCACGTCGGCGTCGACGTGAACCGCAACGGAGAATCCCAAGCGGAGCGACATTCCGGTCGAGTAGGTACGAATCGGGTCGTCGATGAACTCGCCGAGCTCCGCAAAACGAATGATCTCCGGCATTCTCTCTTCAATCTGTTCGCGTCCGAGGCCGAGGAGTTGGCAATTGAGCTCCACGTTTTCGCGGCCAGAGAAGGCGTCCTGAAAGCCCACCCCGAGGTCGAGCAGGGCCGAAACGCGACCACGGGTGGTGACATGCCCCTCGGTGGGTTCGGTGATGCCGGCAAGCAGCCGCAGCACCGTGCTTTTTCCGGCCCCGTTGCTGCCGACCACACCGAGAGCCTGGCCTGGTAAAACCGATAGATCGAGGCCGCGAACCGCCCAGTGTTCGCGGTGGTGGTTGCGGCTCCCGAGGAACTCGAAGAAGCGAGATCGGTCATTATGGTAGATGTCGAAGCGCTTTCCGAGACCGTGGGCCTCGAGGTTCGGTAGCGTCGATGCGACGGAGATGGGAGAGGGGTCCGACACGGGCCTGTGGGTCGTGCGCATGGTACCCTGTCCGAGCGTCGAGGTGGCGCTGGGTCATGTTGCTCTTGTTGTCCGCCTGTTCGCTCGATGAGGTTCCGATAGTGGAGGGCCCGCACTGTGCTCCCGACGTGCTCGGGTACGTTGTCGAGACCCTCGACGGGGACACCGTCAAGGTAGTGACCGCTTCGGAGGTCGACTTTGGTGGGGACGTTGTCACCGATGACACCGGCGACGACGGGGGGGGGACGGCCGATGACGGCGAGCTTCCGGTCCTGACGGTCCGGATGTTGGGCGTCGATGCGCCTGAAATCGCCCACGACGAAGGTGAGGTGGCCGATTGCTACGGCGTCGAAGCCGAGAACTTCACTCGCGCCACGCTATTGTACCGCCAAGTGATCCTGAGCTTCGACCGGACGTGCACCGACGCCTACGATCGGGCACTCGCCTACATTTTTCTGACCGAGGAGACCGCTACGTTCGACCTCGCGGGGTGCGAGGCCGGGGACTGTACTCTGCCGGATGAGGCGGATGCGCTCGCCGCGGCGGAGTTGCTCTTTGACGACATGATCATCCGCAATGGTTACGCCCGGGTGTACGAAGACTTCGACAACATTCGTCTGGCCGACGTCCTGTACGCCTCACAGGACGCCGCGAAGGCAAAAAACATCGGCCTCTGGGCCACCTGTGAGTAGGGGAGAAGGATGAGTGCAAACGCCAACAATCCGGCGGTAATCGCGGTGCTCGAAGAGATCGCGATCTGGAAATCCCGGGCGGATGGTGAGTTCGCCGGCTCCATGGCCGAGGTGGACAAGGACGAGGACGCCGCCCGCCGCGCGATCGAAGAGGCGCAGCGTCAGCTTTTGGCGCTGGCCACCTTGCGCGCAGAGCTTCGTGAGCGGCAGTCCCAGGTCGCGATGGAGGCCGAACGGCGTGAGCGCGCGGCCCTTCGTGAGGGCCTCAGCACCGACCGAACCGTGATCGAGGCCCGGGCGGCCGCGCTCGACGCGGCGATTCGCGAGCGTGAGGCGGCGCTGGCCAAACAGCTCGAAGATCCCGAGGTCGCCGCGGCGGTCGAGGAGTACGAGAAATTCGTCGAGGTGGAAGCGCAGCTCGGCTCGCTGCCAGCCAGCTACCGTCGGGCGATTCTCGATCACCACGAGCGCGTGCGCCGTCGGCTGGAGCCGGTGATCGCCGCCAGCAACGCGGGTCCGCCGGCGTTGGGGCTCGATCTGGTGGGAGTGGGTGTCCTCTTCGCTGTCGATCCGGCCGAGGGAACACCCGAGGCCCTGGTCGCGGTCCTCCCGGTTCCGTTTGCTGTATGTCGCGACTGGGCCGAGCGGAAGGAGGACCTGGCGTCGCTCTTTGCCTATCGGGTCGTCGCGGCGGTGTCGCGACTGCTCACTGCGGTGGGGGCGGGCTCGGCGCCGATTCAATACACGGAGCTTGCGGGGTGCCTCGCGGTGCAGGTCTGGCTGGGCGACTGCGCGCTGGCCGGGGACCTCAACGAGCGGGCACTGGAAGAGATCGATGCGCTGCGCGAGGAGGCCGACGAGCTGTCGGCCGCGGGCATCGAACTGTACGGACTCTGGGTGCGGGCCACGATGCTTGCGGATGAGGAGGGCTGATGGCTGGTCTTGAGTTGTTTCAGCGGATGAGCGTGGAGCAGGTGGCCAAGTGGCTGGAGTTGCATCCATTCGAGATCATCCGCGTGCTGGTCGCGGACGGGTCGTTGCCGTCGGACCTCAAGCTCGACGCCGCCGCGGTCGAACGGGTTCGCGTCGCGGGCGGGTTGGAGACGTGGTGGAACGGTGCGCCGCCGCCTCAGGCCAACGAGTTGCCGGCGCGCGCGCTGGTACGCGCGCTTGTCGGCCTGCTCCTGGACAAGGGGTACATCGAGCCCAAGCACGTCCGTGCCGACAATCTGTTTCGGGGATTGGACGCGGATCAGCAGCGTACGCTCCGCCGCTCGGTGAACGCCCTGATCCGAGGCGGAGTCTTCACCAGCGCCATGTCGTCCACCGGCCTTACCGTCGCCGTCGCCACGACGCGCGAGGCGGATGCGCGCTCGTTCGTCGCCAAGGGCGCCGGACCGATCGACCGGCTCTGGGACCAGGACTGACGCTTGTCTAGCGCTGGCGGAGGTCCGAAAAATCGGCTGTTCGCACGGCCCTCAGCGCTTTTGGTGGACGACCGCCCGCTTCGCATCGACCTTCCCAGCCCGCCGCCGCTGTTGATGCCGTTCGCTGACGGGCCCACTCCACAGGAGGAGGTCGCGGACTCTCCGGAAGACGAGCCGCAGACAGGACCCGCGCGCCTTTTCGTAGGCCAGCCGCGTGCTGTCGCTCCCGCCGGGGTGCGGGCCGCCGGGTTTGCCGAGAAGTCCCAGGCGGGCGATGCGAATGACGAGGTCGTGGACGAAGCCTGGGAGTCGCGGTTGCGATGGACCGGATTGGATCGCAGCGCCCGCACGGTGGTGGAGGATCAGGACGCGCGACGGGGCCGCGAACGTCGTGAGCGAGCGCAGCTCGCGACCGAGGAACCACAAGCCGCCCGGAGGGGGTTGGTGGCGCCAGCGCGACCGGAGCCGCCGGAGCCGCCGGCGCCTGAAGCCGAGACGGTGCCCGCTGAGGAGGATTTCTTCACGGCCATCCCGGCGGCGGCCCCGCCGCGCCGACCCAGCGTCGCCCGGGGTATTGACCCGTTCGCTCGCCCGCCGCCCGCCCCGTTCGTGCCGCGGACGCAGCGCTCGGGCCACGAGGAACGGCCGATCCCGGCGGCGGCGTGGGCCGCGGTGGGGGTCGCGCTCCTGATCGTCGCTGGGGGCTACGTCTGGTACCGAGTTCGCCCGGCGACGCCGGCCGTCGCCGAACTGGTGACGGAGGCAGACGCCGTGCCTGCGCCGCCGCTGAGGCCGCCGCCGGAGCCGCTGCCGGTGCCGGTGCCGGTGTTGGACGCGTCGCCGGCCCCGGCTTCGAAGCCGCCGGTGGTCCCGCCGGTCGCTGCCGACTCCCCCGCGAAGGTGATCGGCATCCCCGCCACCCCGGCAGGTCGCCTCCGCCTGCACACCGATGAAGAAGCCCGCATTCGCATCGACGGGAAGGGTCACGGAAGCGTGGGGAAACTTGAAGACTACGAGCTTCCCATCGGCAACCACACCGTCACCGTCACGTCAATCAGGACGGGACGGACCCTGACCCAGAGGGTGCGGATCGACGAAGGACGGGGGACCGAGGTCGTTTTCACGTTTCGGTGATCGGCCGCCGGGCTCCGAAAATCGCGGTGCCCACCCGCACCAGGGTCGCGCCGTGGGCAATGGCGACCGCCCAGTCGTGGCTCATGCCCATCGACAGCTCGTGGAGCGGGAGTCCGTCAGCCCTCCCGACCGCGGCCAGAGCTGCCAATTCGGCGAAGTAGGGTGCCGCGGCCGCCGGGTCCTCTGTCGCTGGCGGGATTGTCATCAGCCCTCGAAGCGACACCCCCGGGACCCGCATCAACGCCCGCGCAAACTCCAGGGCGCGCGCCGTCGGGACGCCGGACTTCTGGAGCTCGCCCATGTTGACCCCGACGAGGATCGCTGTCGGTGTGCTGCCGGAGCGTTTGCCGATCTCCTCCGCAAGCTCGATGCTGTCGACGTCGTGGATGAGGATCGCCCGGCCGACCACGTACTTGACCTTGTTTCGTTGCAGGCTGCCGATGAAGTGCCACCTCGGCCCTGGTCCCAGCTCATCGGCTTTGTCGCGCAGCTCCTGCGCGTAGTTCTCCCCGAAATCGACATGCCCGGCCGTGAGCGCTTCGGCGACGATGCTGGCGGGGCGCGTCTTACTGACCGCAACCAGCGTCACCGTCGGGGGAAGTGCGGCGCGGATCACCGCGAGGTTGTCGGCGATGCTCATGCCGCCGCGCCTATCGTGCCGCCTGGAGCAACTCCAGGGTCTCTCGTAGCGGCAGCCCGACCACGTTGGTGTAGCTGCCGACAATGCGGTCGACGAATGCGCCGGCGCCGCCTTGGATGGCGTATCCGCCAGCGCGATCGAGGGGCTCGCCCCCGTCCACATAGGCCGCGATCTCAGCGCGGCCCAGGGTGCGGAACCGCACGGCAGTGGTGACCAGTCGGCTCCAGAGGCGTCGATTCCCGCGGACGACGACCGCGGTGTGAACCTGGTGGGTCCGCCCCGAGAGTCGTGACAGCGTCTCGATGGCGCGTTCGCGAGAGCCGGGCTTCCCGGGGATCCACTCGTCAAGCGCCACGGTCGTGTCCGCCGCCAGCACCACGAGGTCGGGTCCGCCATCTGGGTCGCGTGCGTCCGCGGCGACGGCCTTCCCGATCGCCACCCGCCGCGTGTAGGCGCGCGGCGCCTCACCCTCGAAGACAACCTCGTCGAACTCGACAGGTCGAACCACGAATTCGACCCCCGCCCCGGCCAGCAGGTCACGCCGCCGGGGAGAGGCTGACGCCAGGACGATCGATCGACTCATCGTCGATCACGCAGCCGGTGCGCGCGTCGGGCGTTTGCCTCGACCACGCGGCGCGCTTCGTCCGCGCCTTCGGCCACAAGCGTCGGCACGCGCGCCTTCTCGCCATCCGCCTCCAACGCCACGAAGGTCAGATATGCGCTGGAGGTGTGGGTGCGGAGCCCGGTAAGCGGGTCCTCCCCCTCGACGCGCACGCCCACCTCCATGGATCGCGTCCAGGCAGCGTTGACCGTGGCGCGAAAAATCGCGATGTGGCCCCGTTGGATGGGGTGGAGGAAGATGAGCTCGTCGATAGATGCGGTGACGACCTGCCGCCGGCAGAAGCGTTGGGCGGCAATCGCCCCGCAGATGTCGATCCAAGCGGCAACCTGGCCACCGAAGATGGTGCCCAGCGCGTTGGTGTGTTCTGGCAGGACGAGCTGGGTCATCTCAACCCGGCTGTCAGCGGCGCGGGCCTGGCGGTTTACGGGCAGCATGGGCCGTCGTCGCTCGGGAGGGCGCCCCAGCCATAGCCAGGAAGCGCGCCGTCATCGAAGCTTGGGTCGATGATCTGGATGCGGACCTTGCCCTCGATCTCGGCGGCGTCGGCGTCCAGGAGGGCGAAGCCATGCGCCTGAGCGATCCCGAGGACATTGCTGCTGCCTTGGTGCCCGCCGACCGGCGTCGCGAACAAGTGACCGTCCACGCGCTCCAGTGCCACGCGGAGCAGCTCCACACGCCCGGTCGCTCGCCGGATCGGTCGACGCAGCTCCGCGTGGACCACCGGCAAGTACGGTCGTGGATCACCCATCATCATCCTGAGCGCCGGTCGGACGAACTGGAGGAAGTTCACCACGCAACTCACCGGGTTCCCGGGCAAGCCGAAGAACGGGCGACCGGCGAATTGTCCGTACGCGAGTGGCTTTCCGGGTTTCATCGCCACCCGCCAGAAGTCCACCTGGGAGAGCACGTCGCGGGTGTAGTCGAAGTCGCCGACGCTGACGCCCCCGGTGCTCACGACGACGTCCGCAGTACCCGCCGCCTCGGTGAACCGCGCACGGAGCGCCTCGCGATCGTCGGCGCAGTTTCCCCAATCCAAGGGCACGCCACCAGCCTGACGCACCAGGCCGACGAGCGCGTGGTTGTTGCTGCTGTAGATCTGCCCGGGGCCGAGTGGACGGCCTGGAGCCACGACTTCGTCTCCCGTGCACACGATTGCCACACGCGGTCGGGTCGCGACGGTGCAATGCGACAGTCCCAGACTCGCAAGGAGTCCCACCGTGCTCGGGGACAGGCGGGACCCCGCATCCAGCACAGGTCGGCCTACGGCGACGTCGCTGCCCCGGCTGCGCACGTGCTGCCGGGGCCGGGCCGCGGTCTGGATCTCCACGTGGTCGCCGTCGGTGCGCGTGTCCTCCACCATCACGACCGCGTCGGCACCTTCGGGCATCGGCGCCCCGGTCATGATCCGCGTACCGGTGCCCGCTTCGACTTGAAACTGGCCGACCATGCCCGCGGCGATGGTCTCGAGCACGCGGAGGCGGCCAGGGACGTCGCCACTGCGCACCGCGTACCCATCCATCGCACTGTTGTCCCAAGGCGGCAGGTCCATGGCGGCGACAATGGGCTCCGCAAGCAGCCGATCGTAGGCGTCGGCCAGCGGGACGGACTCGGCGGGAAGGACGCGCACGTCCGCCAGGATGCGTGTCAGGGCCTGCTCGACGGTCAGCATGCTCAGCGCTTTATCTTGAGCTTCTGCCCGGGGTAGATCGTGGTCCCCTTGATCCCGTTCCACGACTTCAACTCGGCAACAGAACAATCGTAGCGATCGGCAATACTTCCCAATGTGTCACCACGTCTCACCGAATGTGTCACCGACTTGCCGGCGGGTGGCTTCGCGGCCGGAGGCTCTTCGGCCGAGACCACCTGCTTGGCCTTGGCCAATGTAGCGCCAGAAACCTTTAGCTTCTGGCCGGACATGATCTTGTCGCCGTCGAGGTCGTTCAGGACTCTCAGCTCGGCGACGCTGACATCATACTTCGCAGCGATACCTGACAATGTATCGCCGGCGCGCACAGTGTGGGTACGGCTCGGGCCGGGCGTCGGGTCGGTTGCGCCTGTTTTGTCCGGTTCGGCGCTGGCGCTGGCCGGGTTGTCGCCCGGTTTGGCCGGCACCACCAGCTCCTGCCCAACCTTCAGCTTGCTCTTCGGCTTGAGATGATTGAGACGCGCGATGTCGTCGGCGCTGACCGCGTACTTCTTTGCGATGCTTCCGAGGCTCTCTTTTCGTTTGACGATGTGGCGGACCAGAGTGACGCGCTCCTCTGGCGGAACCTTGGCGAACTCGACCGCAAAGCGTTCGGCGGTGCCCGGCGGCAGGCGGACGGTCCAGGACTCCACATCAGGGGGCAGCGCCCAGCGGCGGAGGCCGGGGTTGAGGTCCAGGAGCGCCTCCTCCGTCACGCCGGCGCTACGAGCGATCACATCGAGCCCCGTTGCGCCGGGAATGCTCGCCTGGTCGTACGCGAAGGGCTCCTGATAGGCAACGCCGACAAATCCGTAGCGTTCGGGGTGCTTCCCGATGATCGCCGCGGCGATGAGCTTCGGGACGTAGTTCTGCGTTTCGCTGTGCAACGCGCCGCGGCTGACGAGCGCCCAGAAATCCGTCGTGCCGTGACGGCGGGTCTCCTTCATCACCCGACCCTCGCCGCCGTTGTAGCTGGCCCACGCCAAAAACCAGTCGCCTTCGAAAAGCTTGTTGAGGTAGCTCAGATAGTCGAGCGCCGCGTGCGTTGCCTTGGTCGGGTCGCGGCGGTCGTCGACCCACCAGTCCACCCGTAGATGGTACTGGCGACCCGTGGCCGGCATGAACTGCCAGAGGCCTGCCGCTGAAGCGTAGCTGGTGGCGCTGGTGGTAAAGCCGCTCTCGATCATCGCGAGGTAGACCAGATCCCGCGGCATGCCCCGCGCGTCGATCTCCGCGTGCATCATCGGGAGCCAACGCGTCGAGCGCATCAGGTAGCGGCCGAAGTACTTCCGCCCATTGCCCAGAAAGTAGGTCATCCACTTCTTCACGGCGTCGTTGACCACCACGGGGATGTCGAATTCCGTCGGATCGATGCGGTCGAGGTGCAGCGGATCGAGTTGGGTGGCGCCCAACGGGTCCATGTAGAATTCAACGGGGGCGCTGCCGGCCAGCCCTCCGGTGTAGCCCAGCTCAGCCGCCCGCTCCGAGGCCAGCTCCTTGGACGACGCAAAGGTGGTGTCGCCCCCCGCTTCGTCGGGTTCCACCTGCGGGAACCCCTCGGGCTCGTCAGGTTCGGCGGCCGGGGCATCCACGTCGGGCGGCTCGACAGGCGCCAGCGCGTCGGTGGGCGTGAGCAAGGGGCGGTCGCTCGCCTGCGCAGGGGCGATCGAACAGGCCAGCAGCGCTGGGAGGGCCCAGAGGAGGGGGGCCCGTGCGGGGGAGGAGGGCATGGAGGCGGGGAGGACAGGATAACAGCTCCGGTGCTGATCTTCGCCACAGACCGAGAAACTTGCCGAGAGCGGTGGCTGCCGAGTTTCGCTACGGGGCGGTGGGCGCTCGCGACGGTTGCCGACTGGCCGTCGCTGTTGAGTCGGCTCGTCCAACCCGGGGTCGGGATGGTGGTCGTCGATCCGGAGCTTCCAGGTCTTCGCCCCGGCCTTCTCATCGATCTCGCCGCCTCTTTGCCCCATCGCCCGCTGCTCCGCGCCGTCGATCAACCCGTTGTGGGTATCCCCGTCATCCCTTCGCGCCCCGCAGCGCTCGACGCCCTGCTCGTTCGCCGGCTGGCGCGGGGTGCGCGCGACGAGCTGCACGGGCGGCTCAGGCACAGCGGTCTCGGCGCCGAGGCTGAACGGTTGGTCTCTGTCGCCGCCGCGGCAAGCGGTCCCTTGATCATCCTTGGCGCCCGCGGGACGGGGAAGGAGCAGCACGCCCGGCTGATTCATGATCTCGCGAGGGGTGCCGGCCCCTTTGTGATCGTCGACTCCGGTTGGGCGCAGCGGGTCGAGCCGAAGTCGGGAACGGCCTATTTCGAGTCGGCCCACCTCGTTCCCGATCTGTCCGAGCGGGTGCGCGAAGCGGAGCGCGCGGGCTGGCGGGTGATCGCGGCAGCCAGGACTTCGATCGAGCTCCCAGGGGCCCTGGTCTTGAAGCTCACGCCCCTGCGCGAACGCCCCGACTCCATCGTACCGCTCACCCACCACTTCTTGGATCTGCACGCCCGCCGACTCGGCATCCCACGACGGCGCTTCGATCGACGCCTGCTCGCCCTGCTCCAGGCGTGGAGTTGGCCGATCAACGAGCGGGAGCTCGATCGCTTCGTTCACGACGTGCTCACCGAGGTCGACGGGCCGTTGGTTCGTGCGTCGTCGTTGCCCCCCGCGCTGCGGGCCAGACTCGACCCCGAGGCCCCTGTTCGCGGCGCCGACCTGGAGGGATTCGAGGAAACGGTCGCCGCGCGGCTCGCGCTCGTGGTGTCGAGCTGGCAGCCGGGCCCGGGCACCGCGCTCAACGCGCTTGTCGTCGATGCCACCGAGCGCGCGTTGTACCGACTGGTCCTAGGCCGGACCCAGGGCAACCGGAAAGCCGCGGCGAAAATCCTCGGGGTCGCCCGAAACACCCTTCACGCGCGGTTGGAGCGGCTCGGCGTCAGCGCCGCATCGCCCGAATGACCGCCCGTGGGTCGGCCGCCATCCAGATGGCGCCGACCGCCGCCCACCCCGCCGCGCCGGCGGCGCGGACGCCCTCGAGGTTCGCCAGGTTGATGCCGCCGATGGCAACCACCGGCCGCCGGGAGACCCGTACCGCGTCGGCCAGGGAAGCGAGCCCACGTGGACTCCACCCGCTCCGCTTGGTACCGGTTTCAAAGACAGGTCCAAAGCCGATGTACACGGCATTGTCCTCCGCTGACACCTGCCCGAGCGTATGCGTGCTTCGTCCGTGCGGCCCCCGACCCGGCCCGTCGGTATCGCCAAGGTGGGCGACCAGACCAAGCTCCGCGGCCAGCTGCGCGTCGTCATTGACGATGATGGTGGGACCTAGCCCCCCGCAGTCGAGCGCCAGCTGGCGCACCGCGGTCCGGGGCCAGCCCTTGCAGCGCAACTGGATCGGCGAGACGCCCTCGTCGGCCAAAAGCCGCGCCTGCGCCAGGGGGTCACCGAAGCCCGAGTCGGCCATTCCGTACAAGCCCGCGATCACAGGGCCGCCAGGAGCCGTTCTGCCTTGAGCCGCGCCTCGGCGAGCTCGCGCGCCGGCTCGCTACCGAGGACGATTCCGGAGCCGGTCTGGACATGAGCCTCGTCGCCCAAAAAGCTGATCGTGCGGATGGCCACGTTGAGGTCCGCCGCCTGGTTGCCAAACCATCCGACCGTGCCGCAGTAGACCCCCCGGGGGCACGGTTCCAGCGCACGGATGATCTCCATCGCCGCAACGCGGGGGGCCCCGGTCACGCTTCCGGCTGGAAAGACCGCCGAGAACGCGTCCCAGGCGTCCTTTCCCGGAGCGAGCGTCGCCTGCACCCGGCGCATGGCATGCCACAGGTGGCCGATGCGTCCGACGCGGCGCGGTCCCGTCACCACCGTCCCAGGCTCGGCGACCCGGCCAAGGTCACTGCGGACCAGGTCGACGATCATCGTCAGCTCGGCCTTCTCTTTCCTGCTCGCCACCAAGCCGTCCCGGGAGTCTGACCCCGCCGCCGTCCCCTTGATGGGAACCGAGAGCACCCTCCTGCCGCGGACGCGCAAGAGCAGCTCAGGGGAGTTGCTGACCACCGCGCCGGCACCCGTATCGATGAAGACGGCACGCCGGGCACGGTTCCCGGCGATCAGGCGCAGCCACGTCCCAAGTGGGTCCAGGCTGCCGCGGGCGACCACCCGGCGGGACAGGTTGACCTGGTACGCGTCGCCGCGGCGCAGGTGGCCGAGGATGGTGTGTACGCCGCTGATGAACCCGTCATCATCGGGCTCTTGGATGGTCAGCGCCGAGCGCGGCGGCGACGGCGGGATCGCGTGCGGCTCGAACGTCGCCGCTCCACGTGCGAACGTCGGGCACCCGGCGCCGTTGAAGATCATGACGTCGTCGATTGTGCCCCACCAGGCATCGGGGAGCAGCCGCGGGCCGATGGGAGTGGGCATGCGCTCGAACCAGACGCCGGCCTCGTACCCGTACCAACCGACACGACCCTGGGACCAGGGGGGGCCGGCGTCTTCGTCGGACGCGCCACCCGTGGGCGAGCCGCAGCTGTCGCGACAGGCTGTGGGGATCAATCGTCCCACAACTGTACCCGCCGAGCCAAAATCAGCCCAGAACGCTGGTCCTTCTCCGCGAAACCGATGCCAGGCGGCAAGCGCCGCATCCGTCGTCTGCTGCGGCATTGTTGCCGATTGCCTCGGGCACATATAATGCGGCCGGGCGTGCGGCCAAAGTGAAACTGCTCATCGTTGACGAAGACCCCAACTTCGCCCGGATCCTAGCCACTGTGCTGGGCGGGGAAAATCACGATGTCGCCGTGGTTGACGATCATCGGTTGGCATCGACGATGCTTGCGCGCTTCGGCCCTGACGTTCTGCTGCTCAGCGTCGCCTCGCGCGCGCCGCAGTCCCTCGCCCTGTTGGCAAGCTTTCGTGAGCTTCCCGGGGGCCGCGGTGCTTCGGTAATCACGATGGTGTCCGCCGACGACGCGGCTGTGCGCGACGCCTGCGTGCGCAGTCGCGCCACTCATATAATGGTGCGCCCTTTCTCGGTTTTGGAACTTGCGGAGCGGGTTCGTGGCCTGGCCGTCGGTCGTGGTCTGGGTGGGCTCAAGCAGCTGGTCGCCGGAAGCCTCGACCTCGACAACGTGTCGCGAATTACGAGGTTGTGGGCACGCCGGGCAACGGGGGCCGTGCAACTATCTGATGACGACGGTCGGGAATGGGTCACCCTGGTGGAGGGCGGCCCGGTCGAGGCGCATGGTGTGGAGTCGTTGCGTCGGGCGTTGCGCGGCGGCGATGTCGACTTCCACGCCCGCGATGTGGGCGGCAGTGGAGAGCGGGCGCTTTTGGGTGCCATGCTTTGGGCAGAAGCGTGCGCAGCCGAAGGCGCGGGCACGCCGGTGGCCCGCTCGGTCGTGCTCGTTCCCACCCGACTGACCGAGGCCGCGAGTGAGCTGCCGCTGCCCGCGGACGCCCGCCGCATGCTCGCAAGCCTTGCCGGTCCCAGTGGTTTCGGTCGGGCGGTGGACCATCAACGGCTGGACGCGTCCGTGGTCGAGGCCTGTGTGCGGCCGCTGGTCACCCTCGGGATGTTGATGGTTCAGGAGGCTCTGCCGATGCCAACCGCCCACCCGGCAGGGTTGGGGCAGACGCCGGTGGTGGAGGACCGGCCCGTTGGCCCGCTCAGTGGAATTCGGACCGCAGTCAGTCAGGGTGCGGGGTCGTCGACGCCTCGACAGACCTGGTCGCGACCGCCCACGTCGCTGGCGCCTCCGTCCGGGGCGCCACCGCCGCCCGCCCGAAGCTCCCCGCCGGCCGTGGCGGCACCGTCGCCGGTCCGGCCTCCGCCCCCGCCCGCGTTCCGTGGTGTGCACTCGGTCGGGGCCCCCGACCCTGATGCCGTTCGGAAGCGTCTCCGTCGCGAACTTGACTTGTTGCGGAACAGCGACGGCTGGGTGGTGCTCGGCGTGCCGCACGACGCCAACCCCACGATGGTGCAGGCGGCGGGTGAGCGCATGCGCAGCCGCTATCAGGGCATCGCCGATGCCAACACCGGCGAGACCCAGGAGCTCGCGCTTGCCATGCTCCGGCGGGTCACTGAGGCATTGGCGGCATTGGTGGCCATGACCGCGCCCGCGGCCGGGGACATTGCCGACATGCCGGGGGATGACGCGTTCCGGGCCGGCCTGCGCGCCATGGCGCAGGGCGACTGGGCTGTCGCTGACCGGCGATTCGTAAACGCCCGCGATCAGAATCTGGACAGCGCCCGCAACCTCGCCCACCTCGGTTGGGCTCGGGCGCACAACAACGAGTACCCGGTCGCAGCGAGAAAGTCGGAGGCGGCCGATCTGCTCCTCTTGGCTGAGCAGCTCGCCCCAGAGTACGCTGAGGGTCAGTATTTCCTGGCGATGCTTCTGCATGAGGCCGGCGACAACGAGGGCGCCTTACGACGGTTGTGCCGGGCGTTGAAAGCCGAGCCGGACCACGTGGGTGCCGGTGGCCTGTCGCGGAAGCTCCGGCGCCCGGTGCCCCCTCCGCGTTAGCTCGCCGCATGGCGGTCGTGGTCGTCGGAGGCGGTCTGGTCGGCCTCGCAGTCGCGCTGGAGCTGGCGCGGCGTGGTGTGGCCGTCACCTGCCTTGAGCGCGCCGTGCCGGGGGCGGAGGCATCGAGCGCGGCGGCAGGGATTCTCGCCCCTCGGGTGGAGGCGCATGGGGACGCCGAGGTTCGGGCGCTTGGCCTTCGGTCGCTGGCGATGTACGAAACGTGGCTGGAGTCGTTGGGGACGAGCGCCGGCTTCCGCCGGTCGGGGGCGCTGGTCGTTGGGGACGCTTCGCCTGATTCCGAAGCGGTTTCCGTCGCCGGGTCCCGGTTGGCTGGACTCGCGCCTGGGCTGGCCGCGCCGAGCGCGTGGTGGCTCGCTGACGAAGCGCTGGTCGACACCCGTCGGCTTGTCGGCGCCGTGAGGGAGGGTGCCAGGGCGGCAGGCGTGTGCTTCCGGGCGGCGATCGTAGGTCGCGTCGAGCCAGGTGGTGTCTGGCTTGCAGGAGGCGAGCACATCGCCGGGGAGGTGGTCGTTTGTGCGGGGGCGTGGAGCGCGCTGGTCGGCGGACTGGAGGCGGTCCCGATCGCGCCGGTGCGCGGCCAACTGGTGGCGCTGGGTGGTCCGGAGGTGACCTCCGCCGTGGTGTTTGGCGCGGGCGGCTATCTCGTGCCGCGTGACGACGAGCTGGTCGCGGGCTCGACGGTCGAGGACGTCGGGTTCGCGCGGGGCGTCACCGCCGCGGGCATCCGCCACATCCTCGCCCACGCCATCGACCTCTGCCCGTCCCTGGCGGCGGCGCCGCTGTTGCGCACCTGGTCGAATTTTCGGCCGGGTTCGCCAGACGGGAGGCCGTTGGTGGGGGCGCAAGGCGGTGTCTGGCTTGCTTCGGGACACTACCGAAACGGGGTGCTGCTCGCACCGCTGACCGCTCAACTCCTGGTGGCTGCCATGCTGGACGGCGCGCCGCTTCCGACGGCGTGGGCGCCCGATCGCTTTTGAGCCAGTGCTGTCCGCCCCCCCCGTTGGTGCGTAGCTTCTCGAGACACGGAGACCCCACGTGCCCGCTTGGTCCGCTGCGCTGAGGCGCAATTTTCTCGCCGGTCTGCTCGCCCTCCTTCCCCTCTTCATCACCTGGAAGGTGCTCTCCCTGGTCTTCGGCACGATCGATGGGGTCCTCGGCCCCCGTGCGGACGCGTTGCTGTCGCTCGCCGTCGGTCGGCCCTTGCACATCCCCGGCATGGGACTCGTCGCGACGGTCGCGCTGATCCTGTTCATGGGAATGCTGGCGCATCTGGTCGTCTTCAAGCGTGTGCTCGTGTGGATGGAAGAGGGGATCGAGCGGCTCCCCGTGGTCCGGTCCCTCTATGCTGCATCGCGACAGATCGTGGCCCCGTTCGCCGGTGAAGCGCGGCTGCCGTTCTCCAAGGTGGTCATCGTCGAATATCCGATGGTCGGTCGGTGGACGCTCGGCCTCGTCGCGAAGGAACGCGCGACCAGCGATCCCGACGACGACCGCGTCGTGGTCTTCTTCCCGAGCAACCACCTGCATCTCGGCTACCCGGTCGTCCTGTCGCGGACTGCCGTGCAGGAGATCGACATGGAGGTCGAAGACGCGGTCAAGTTCTTCGTGTCGTGTGGGGTCGTGGGGGACGACAAGCTCTTGATGCGCGGGGGAGTGCCGCTTTGGTTGGGGCGGGAGGATGCCAGCCAGTAGCTTTCAGCGGTCAGCCGTCAGCCGTACCAAGCTTCGGACTGGCTAATCGCTGAGCGCTAACAGCTAACCGCTGGCGCCGCTGCGGCGCCTTCACACCAGCTTCGCCACCTTCTGTGCGATCGACAAGAAAACGCCTTCCCCATCGAGCACCGCCGGCCTCCCTGCGTCGCCACCGGCACGAATGCTCTCCTTCAGCGGAACCTGACCGAGAAGCGGGACGCCGTACTCCGTCGCCAGACGCGCCCCGCCGCCCTCGCCGAAGGGGTAGGCCTTGCCGCCGCCGGGCAGGTCGTACCAGGACATGTTCTCGACGACGCCAAGGATGGGCACGTCGAGCTTCCGGAACATCTCCAGGCCCCGGACCGCGTCCAGGAGCGCGACCGGTTGGGGGGTGGTCACCACCACACCGCCGGAGATGGGCACCCCCTGGATCATGGTGAGCTGGGCGTCACCAGTACCGGGCGGAAGGTCGACGATGAGCCACTCGCAGTCGGACCAGTCGACCTCCTTGAAGAACTGATTCACCACGCCCATGACCATCGGCCCCCGCCAGATCACCGGCTCTTTTTCGTCCACCAGGAGGCCGATGCTCATGCACCGCACGCCGTGGCTCGGGATCGGCACGATCTGCTTTTTGTCGTTGCCGACGGGCTTGCCGTGAAGGTTCATCATCAGGGGCAGCGAGGGGCCGTAGATGTCGGCGTCGAGGAGTCCGACCTTGTGACCGAGCTTGGCGAGCGCCACGGCGAGGTTGGTTGCCACGGTGCTCTTGCCCACGCCCCCTTTCCCGGAGGTCACCGCGATGATGCGCTTGACGCCGTCCGGCATCGCCTTGGTGATCGGACCGCCGTGCGGCTGCATCCCGGGACCGCTCATCCCCTTGATGGCGTCGCGCGCGGGCGCCGGTGGGGCACCGTGAGTGTGACCGTGGCCGTGGTCATGGGCAGAGGCGGCTGTGGCCGGCGCACCCGCGGCAGCCACACCCTCCACACGAATCGTGCAGACGATCTCGCCGGTCCAGCCCTTCTCGGCGAGGTTGCGGAGGAGTGCCTCGCGGAGCCGCTGCCGGTCGTCGGCACCATGCTCCTTTTTGACCGCGAGCACGAAGCGCAGGGTGTCCCCATCGATGCGGGCGTCCTGGATCAGGCCGGCGAGCCACACACTGCGGCCGGAAAGCGGGTCCCGAACGCGGGTGGCGGCGGGCTCAAGAATGCTGAGTGGATCCATGCGCCCGGGTAGTCGAGCGCAAGGTCCCCGGCGACCCCAGGGCGCGCGTGTGGCATCATTACGGTATGGTGCTTCTCCTTCTGGCGTGTGGCACGCCGACCGACTCTGCCGATGGCCCCCTCGATTCAGTCGATTCCGGCGAGGTGGACACCGGCGATTCGAATGACACCGGCGACACCGGCGACGAACCGGTCGAGATCCCTGCCGGTCCGGACTGCACGGACGAGGCATTCCCCCTGACCTTGCCGCTGAACGTCATCGCCGGCCACGTGGTGCTCGGGCAGGCCAGCGAGTCCGAGGTGAGCGAGCTGAGGCGACTGGTGGAGGAATGGGCCCCGTCGCGGCCCGGACCCTGGGCACACGCGATGACCGGGCCGATGCGCTCGACCGACGGAATCAACTTCTCGGACGCGGAGCGCGTGCTGTGGAAAGTGTCGGTTCCGGAGGTTGCGATCGCCGCCGATGGCAGCTTGGTGGCAATCTTTGTGGATGGTGATCTGGACCGGATGTTGGAGATGGCCGAGGCCGGCGAGCCGATGCCGACCGGGATCATCGGTCTCGGCGGCTTGGGAGCGGCCACCTCCGACGACGGCGTGACCTGGACCCGAGCGACCCTGACGACCGATCTCCCGTTTCCGGCTTTTGCCGTGGATCCCGAGCTCCACGCGATGCGCGACGGTGGCTGGGCGCTCTACTTCCTCGGCGTTCCTGCGGAGGAGGTGTGCGCCGACGTTCCTGATCCCTTCGTCGTTCCGGGGGGGCACCGGCTTTACCGCGCCGAGTCCACCGACCTGCTCAACTGGCGCCTCGTCGGCGAGGTGTGGAAGACCGAGGGCGGCGGCGTGGACCCCGCGGTCTGGTGTGTCGACGATCTCAGCTGTTACGGCTGGTTCTCGGGTCCGATCGGCTCCACTGACGGCGGCCTGAGCTGGGCGTCGTCCGCGGCGCTGTCGATTCCGGTCACGCCGCAGATCCCCGATGTCGTTCGATTCACCGATGATACATGGAGAATGTATTACGGGGCGCAGAGTGGGACGGAGGTGGCTTCCTCCACCGACGGGTTGAGTTGGCAGGTTCTCGGGGTGACCACCTCCGAACCCGGGTCACCCACGGTGGTTCTGGACGGGGACACGCTGCGGATGTGGTCGTCCCAGAACGCGATTTAGCGTCGTCTAGCGCTCGCGCGGCTGGGCGGCGACGTCACAGACCGCAGCGGCGAAGGCCATCGCCGCAGCTTCACAGGAGGGCAGGTCCCCGGTGAGCCACGAGGCGGCGAAGTTGGTCTCGGTGGGCGGCGGGAAGGCCTTCACCAGGCGCACGTTGGCCGCTTTGAGGGCAAAATCCAGCGCGATGGTCGCCTCCATCGGCGGAGCGACGAGGTAGGCCATCGGGTCGCCGGGAGCGAGCCCCGCGATCGCGCTCAGGTAGCGGCCGAGCGAGGCGATCACGTGCGGAAAGACCGCGATGCTGGAGTCAGCGTTAGCGCCGTAGAAGCAGGCATCGTGCGCGAGCGTCGCCAGGATCGCGTCCAGGCCGGCGTCCACCTCGGCGGGGTCGTGGCTGGCGATCACGCCCAGGAACTCGCCCGAAAGCGGCCCGCTGGCGTGTCGACTGCCGGCGTAGAAGCTCCGCGCGAAGACGACGTCGACGCCGGCGTGTTTGGTCGCTTCGTCCAAGGCGACGTAGGCGGGGTCGTCCTGATCGACGGTGATCAGGCCGAGGGCGCGGTGGCGCTCGGGATCGGCTCCATACGCGCGCAGGAGCGCTGGATCCGCGCCGGAGAGCCGGCGAACGCTGAGAACCTTGGGCAGAAGCGCTTCGAGCACCGGCATCAGACCTCCACCAGTCGGGCGCGAGCAACGGGAGCGCGGTATCCGCCGCGGGCTGCTTCACCAAGCTCTGCCGCCCTCGGAGCCAGATCGAGCTCGACCCCGCTGGTGCGCTGCTCCAGCATCAGCTGCGCAAGCACCGCGAGCCGGCGGGCCGCATCGACGGGAGGGATGCCGCGGGCGTGGATGTTGGACATCATGTTCCGGTTCCCGTCGGTGCGCCCGAGCGCGGGCGAGTACACGAGGTAGGCGCTCAACCCGTCGCCGGTGCCAAGCCCCGGGCGTTCGCCCAGGAGGATCGCGGCGACCTTGGCGCGGGCCAACTGCCCGATCTCATCCTGCAGCCAGACCCGCGCGAACCGCGCACACACGGGCGTCCCGACCGACATACCGCGCGCCTCACACTCGGCAATGAACGCGGCCATCAGGACCGGCCCGGCCCCCATCGTCGCCACCGCGCTCAGGCCATCGGCGAGGATGGGTTGCACATCGACGTCCTTGCGGCAGGTGGCGGCCCAGCGCGCCGCGCTCTCCTCCGACAGTCGTCGGCCCAAATCGGGGCGGAGGAGGAACTGGCGGTGATCGGCAACCCGGGACACGAGTGATACATATTGATTCGTATCGGCCCACTGGGCGGGTAGTTGGGTGGCCACCGCGGCGTGGGCGACGGCCAGCTCGGCCTGGAATTGGAGCACCACATCGGTGGCGTATCGGGTGCCAACGGCGCCGATTCCAACCAGCGCCGTGGTGTGGGCTGCGGCCGCTTCGGCGAGGCGGGAGCGGCGTCGTGGTGATGGAAACACGCGCTGCGGGGGGAGGGGAACGGGCGGCAGCCGCTCGCGCGGCGGCATCGGGTCGTCGGCATCGCGCGCGCGTCGCAACGCGGCGACGAGATCACGGGTTCGTGACAGGGGCAGGCTCACCGGAGCACCGACACGTCGCCGAGGTGTTTACCGGGCGTCCACCCCGACGAGATGCCCCGCGAGGCGAGCCACGCGTCAAACTCTGGCGCCGGCGACTTCCGCACCAGCCCGCGCACGGTGGGCACATCGTGGAAGGAGGTGGACTGGTAATTGAGCATGATGTCGTCGCCTACCGGCATGCTCATCAGGTAGGTGCAGCCCGCGACGCCGAGGAGGACCTTGAGCCCTTCGAGCTCATCCTGGGACATCCGTGCGTGATACGTGAAACATGCGTCACACCCCATTGGCAGGCCCATCAGCTTGCCCATGAAGTGATCTTCGAGCCCTGCCCGGGTTATCTGCGGGCCATCCTCGAGGTACTCTGGGCCGATGAAACCGACGACGGTGTTCACCAGGAAGGGTTTGTAGCGCCGGGCGAAGCCGTAGGCTCGCGCTTCGAGCGTGACCTGATCGGCGCCGTGATGGGCGTCGGAGGACAGCGCGTTCCCCTGACCGGTCTCGAAGTACATGAAGTTGGGACCCGTGCTGCTGCGTCGTCGCTGCATCAGGTCGTAAGCCTCGTTCATCAGGGCAACGTCGATCCCAAAGGCCTTGTTCGCCCGTTCGCTGCCGGCGAGACTCTGGAACATCAGGTCCATCGGACAGTCCAGGGCGAGCGCCTTCATCTGGACCAACACATGACTCAATACACACTGTTGTGTCGGAATCTGGTTCCGTGTGCGAATATCTCCGATAGCACGCAGGATCTCGGCGGTGCTTTCAGGGGTGTCGGTGGCAGGGTTGATGCCGATGACGGCGTCGCCGCAGCCGTACGATAGGCCCTCGCGCGTTGAGTAGAGGATTCCCTCGACGTCGTCAGTCGGATGGTTTGGCTGGAGGCGGGAGGACAACGTTCCGGGCAGCCCCAGCGTGTTGTTGCAGCGGACGACGACCTCGCACTTGCTGCCCGCCACCATCAAGTCCATGTTGGACATGAGCTTGCATACACCCGCGGCGATTTCGGGCGTGACGCCCAACGCGACGCTCCGCAAGCGCGCGCCGGTGGTCGCGGTGTCGAGGATCCACTCGCGGAACTGTCCCACGCTCAGATGCTTCACCGCGGCAAAGGCGGACTCGTCGAGGTCGTCTTCCACCAGCCGGGAGATCGCGTCCTCTTCGGGGGGGATGACGGGATTGGCCCGGAGCTCGGCGAGGGTGAGCTGGCTGAGCGCGGCGCGGGCCGCCACGCGCTCGACCGGGTCGCGGGCGGACACCCCCGCGAGGTCGTCGCCCGACTTCGGTGGGTTGGCCTTGGCAAGGACCTCCCGTACCGAGCCGAAGCTATGGGTGACCCCGCGGATGGTGGCGGCGAGCTTCATGGCGGGCTGGGCGGCGATCGTAGCCCGTGCTGGGCTATTGTGGCGGGGCTGGATGCCCCCATGACCTGCCTTTCGCTGCTCGTTCTCGCCCTGCTCGGCTGTCCCGCCATCCCCACTGACGGCGATGGCGACGGATTCGACGCTGCCGACGACTGTGACGACGCCGAGCCGACGGTGAACCCTGACGCCGCCGAGCGCTGCAACGGTGTGGACGACGATTGTGACGGCACGACCGATGTCGACGCGACCGACGCCGCGAACTTGTACGCGGACGCCGACGAGGACGGCTTCGGCGACCCCGCGACCGAGCGCGTGGTGTGTGCCCCGGCCGACGGGGAGGTCGAGGACGACGGCGATTGCGACGACGACGACGAGGCAATCAATCCAGGCGCTACGGAGACGTGCAACGGCGTGGACGATGACTGCGACGGCGCCTCGGACAACGATGCCACGGACGCCGCCGACTGGTACCCCGATTCGGATGGTGATGGATACGGGGACGCGTCGGGAAAGGTCACGCAGTGCGAGGCTCCGGAGGGGGGCTTCATCGCGGTTGACGGCGATTGCGACGATACCCACGCCGGCATCTCCCCCGGGACGGCAGAGGTATGCGACGGATTCGACAACGATTGCGACGCCGGGACGCTGGACGCGGGCGTGTGGCTCGAGGACGCCCGGACCTGGACGGACTGGAGCGTAGCGCTGGCGCGTGGTGTGGCCGGTTCCCCCGTAGAGGCCGAGCTCCCCGGAGGCACGCTGCACGTGTGCGAAGGCACCTGGTTCACCAACATCACGGTGACGGGCCCGGCCGTGATCACCGGCCATGGCGGCCGCGAGGCCACGGTGATCGATGCAGGTGCCGTGGGCTCGACCGTGCGCATTTCCGGCTCTGGAGCGACCTTGACGGTCGCCGACCTCACCATCAACGGTGGGAGTGGCGCATACGCGGAGAACGTCGGCTTTGACGGCGGTGGGGGGATCCTCTGTGACGGCGATGGCAGCAACACGGTCCTGGTCGACAACGTGTGGATCGCCGGGGGCATCGTCTATGCCGGCGGTGGGATCCTCGCGGTCGACTGCGACGTGACCGTCAACAGTTCGACGATCGCAGAGAATGCGGCGGACTACGGCGGTGGCGTCCTGTCCTACGGGCTGAACCACCCGATCGTAGTCACGCTGAAAGACAGCGTTGTGGCCGACAACACGGCCGGCAGCATGGGCGGCGGACTGTACGTCCACGGATACTACGAGAGCACGTTCGAGTTGGCGGACTCGCTGATCGAGCGGAACAGTGCCTCGATCGGAGGGGGGCTGGTGTTGTATTACGACGTGGCAGGTACGTGCAGCGGGGACGAAACGGTGCTCGCGGGGTTCCATGGCAACTCCGCGTCGACGGCTGACGCCATCTACCTGTCCTGGGGCGGATACGACCCCGGCTTCACGGCCACGTCGTGCGATCTGGGGGAGTCGGGCACGAGGGCCGACAATGGCAAAGAGGAGCTCTACGTCGAGGACGTCTGGTCCGCGTATTCCTATGGCGATGACGCGTCATTTGGGTGCTCGTTGGATGGGTGTCGGTAGGCGGCCTGCCCCTACCTCACCCGCACATCCGCCCAAACCGCGGTGTCGCAACTGTACTCGCCGTTGTGGCCGGCCACGAGCTCAACGGTTCCGGGCACCACCGCCACCGAGCCCATCGATACGGCCTTGTCGTAGTTCATCACCACGCCGCTCGCCCACAACTCAACGCCGTTCTGCCACACCTGGAACGTCATGCCGTTGCCGCACACCTGCACCCAGTCTTGCGCGCCAACTCGGCCGGTGAGCGTCGACATCCCGAGTGGCACTTCGATTGACACCTGGCTCGGCGCATGCGCGAACAAGGCTCCACAGGAGTGGTCGCCGGCGATCGAGGCGCCCGGCCCCCAGTAGGTCTCGTCCACCAGCAGCTCGCCCCAACCAACCGTGCCCGTGGGGGAGAGCGCGGACGCCGGAACGCTGCCGTCGTCGGGGTCGCTGCAATCGGCGACGTCGCGACCCGCCAGTCGGCTCGATCGCTGGTGGACAAACATGCGGAGGTCGGCGATGCGCGGGCCAAAGGAGGGTCCATAGCCGAGCACGTCGTCCCAGACGTAGGGCTCGATGAGCGCGGCCGAGGCGACGATCTCCGCGTCCACCAGCGCATACTCGAAGGGGCCCGCGAGCACTTCCTCCACCACGGCGTCGGGATCGGCGCCCATGGCGAGGTGTCGCAGCAGGACAGGGTCGGTGTACGGACCGCCGGTGACGGGGTTGGTGCTCCACGGCGACGTGAGCCAGGGTGCGCGCGGATCGACCGACATCGCGAGGCTGTACGCCCAGGGATAGCCGAGGTCGGCGTCAAGGTCCCAGGGGATCTGCGAGAGGCGGCCGTCGTGCACGTAGAGGTAGAAGTTGTTGCCGTCGCCCGAAAACGTGTCGATGCCGCCCATCACGCTGCGGGTCACGCCAACCCGCAGGAACTGGTCGAGGTCGATGACCTCCTCCACCTCGGCATCCGTCCCGTTGGCGAGGCGCTCGGCTGCCTCGGTGAGCTCGCTGCCATCGCTCTCTACGGCGGTCTGCGTGTCGTACCAGGTGAGGGGATCGCCGTAGCCGACGGGGAAGGGGTTGAGCCCCTGGGAATACCAGCCGCTGATCATCCCGAAGAGCGCCCCATCGGCATCGGGGTAGCAACGGCGCAAGAAGCGGTCGTCGATGGGCTCCAAAAGCACGAAGAAGCCCGCGTGGGAGCCGTTCACCGTGACTTCGGCCCAGCCGGTGCGCGCGGCCGGGACGTCCATCCGGCGAAGCACCGCGGTCGCCACCCGTTCGTTCATGTAGCCGGCGTCCTGCGAGCTGTTGTCCAGTTTGAGCTGCTCGAGGTTCAGGAAGCGCTGCCCCACCACGTTGCGGTCGAAGCTGATCTTGAGCGGGGGCTTGCCCGCGATCTCGCTGCCAGCCCCGAACGCCCGGATCCCGATGGCTGGCACATCGACCGTGCTGCCATCGCGACCCGATTCGAAGTGGAAGTCGGCCTCGTGCCAGTTCTCGACCCAGGGGTTCCCTTGGATTTCAGCCCAGCCTTCGGCCGACATCGAAAGCTCGATCTGGTGGACGGCGCCTACATCGAAGACACCATCGGAAGGGTCGGGTTCGTCCGGGCTGCCGGGGAGGTCGGCGGGCGGTGCAGCCTCGGTGGATGTGTCCACGCGGTCGCCGCCGGGGAGCTCAATGTTCCCCGCAGCGCAGGCCAGCATCCAGGGGAGAGTCGCCACCATGATCGCAGCGTAGCCGATCCTATGGCGGCCGCCCGTTGGGCGCCGGGCGCTCGCTCCGGGCCGAGGGCCCTCCACTCGCTCCCTGCCGCGCCGTTCTTGATACATATTCGCATGTGTCGAGCCCCCACCGATACCAGCACGCTCAGCTGCGGTCCCGGCACCCACGCGGAGTGGATGACGGGCGCCGCGGGCGATGATGGCGGGGGTGGGGACGCCGGCGCGGCGTATTTGTTTTTGGGGGCTGAGCGGGAGTGAACTGACACCACGGGATGCCGGGCACCGCTGCCGGTAACTGCCGAGGTGGCGGCTCACCTCTTGAGTTGCCGGCGCCGCGTCGGGCACTCGAACCGTGGCGCAGCGATTTGGAGCGGTGGCGCCACGGAGGAAGGCCGATTTTCGCCGAAGGGGGCGCGGCCGTGCCTGTCGAGCCAGCCGTCATCGTCGTGGGAGTGCCGGTAACTCCGGAGGTGGCCGCTCACCTCTTGAGTTGCCGGCAGCCGTGAGCGGTCCCATAGGAGCCGTGACCTCCACGCGCCCGACTTAGCGCTGCGACCAACCGAGGAGCAGGCTGCCGATCGTGGGGCCCACGTTTTCCTCCGGGCCCGCGCGGCGACCATCCCACTTCCGCACGTACCGCCGCTGTTGGATCCAGACCGCGGAACCCTCGACGGCAAAGAGCTGTCCATCCTCAGGCCACGGCTGTCCGCATCGTGTTTCGGACTGCTCGTCGACGCTGGCATCGACCCCGGGAAGCACGCTGTCATCAAGCTCACAGCAGAGGCCAACCCGCGCGGGCCAACGATGCAGGACCACTACTTCGGCGATGGGCAGCGCCTCGCGGACGGCCAGCACCTTGGACGCCGGCCGCAGCAGGTCGGGGTAGCCGTAAACAAGCCACGACCGGCCATCGTCGCACACCAGCTTCATCCGAGCGGTCGCGCGGTTGAGGACATCGGCGACCGCGGGAATCGCCATCAGCGCTTCGGGCGCGGGGGTGCTGCCCACGGGCACGAGCCGACCGCGGAGCTCGGCGATGGCGGCCTGCCATCCGGGCGCAGCAGCCGCGCCTGCAGCGGGGGGTTCGCCCGCGCCGATGGCCACGACGTCCGTGCCCCGTCGCGGCGGCGCGATGCCGGTGGCGGCGGGCAAGACGTCGGGGAGGGGATCGCTCGTGGTGCGGGAGCGCACGACCGGACGCACGGGCGCGGACGCGCGTGGTGGCGCGGGGCTCTCCTTCTGTAGTTCGCCCGAGAGGTGCCCGAGCTCGGGCAGAATCAGCTTCTCCATCCCGAGTCGGCAGGCCGCCACGGACCCGGGCAGGGCGAAGACGAGCTTCTTCCCGACCAGCCCGCCGATGGCCCCAGACAGCATCGCTGCCGAGCCGATCTCCGCGTAGGAAAGGCTCCTGAAAAGCTCTCCGAATCCAGGCAGCTCACGGGTGAGGCGGGTCTGGACGACCGTCGCCGTGCAGTCTCGCGCCGAGATGCCGGTGCCCCCGGTCAGCAGCACCAGGTCGACATCGGGGCTGCAAACCGCGCGGTCCAGCTCGGTGCCGATGGCCTCAGCGTCGTCGCGGACGATGGCGCGGCCCGCGACCTTGTGCCCGGCGGCCTCGGCGAGCGAACAGAGCAGGTCTCCAGACAGGTCGTCGCTTCGGCCGCGCGAGGTCGAAACGGTGACCACCTGGACGCGGAGGGGAACCTGGATCGCGTGGGCGTGTGGCATCGGAAGTCCTATCATGGGCGACTCGCCAGCCAGGCTTCGAGGATCACCGCAGCGGCTTGGGCGTCGACCGTCTGACGACGAAGCCCGGCCGCATCAATGCGCGCGCGCGCTTCAGCGGAGGTGTAGCCCTCGTCGACGTAGTCCGCGGTGAGGCCCAGTTCGAGGGCGACGGCGTCCCCCACCTGCCGCGCCAGGCGCTCCATCCGCCCGCCGCCGTCCGGGAGACCGACGACCAGCGCGGTCGCGCCACGCTCTTTGGCGAGCGCGGCAAGGGCGACGGCATCGCGGGCGACGCTGTGACGGAGCACCGTCCGATCGGGGAAGGCCATCCGGCGCCCGGCGTCGGTGAAGGCGACCCCGATTTTGGCGGTGCCCACGTCCAGGGCCATCGCGGGGCCGGGAGCCGGCACTCAGCAGGGCCCGACGACGAGCATGATTGGGATCACGACGTTCTCGCCGGTGTACTGGGTGCGTACCCGGTCGCGGACGCGGGGGCAAGCCTGGTCAGCCCGTACAGACCGCCCGAAGCAGGGTCCGCATCACCGCGGGCAGGGCCACCGGCATCGACGGCGGCAGCGCGCCGGAGAAGGGGCGGTTGGCGGAAAGCTGGCGGTCGGGCGCCGGCGGGGATTGAATCAGGGCGAGGCGGGGCATGCCCTCGTTTCGGCCCCAAGGGCCTCGACTTGAGGGGAGCCTGCGGAGTAGGCTTGGTGCATGTCGAGGGTGGTACTTTCGGTCCTGTTGGCGGCCGCGTGCGCGACCGAACCGGCGCCGCCCTCGATGCCGCCGGGCCCGGCCGCGCCGCCCAATCCGCCGCCGGGTCCGCCCGCCGCCGACAATACCGTCCGGCCCGGCACGGTCGACCTGGATCGGCAGCCGCCTACCGACGTGGTCGGCGTCAGTGCCGCTGCCTCGTGCTCCGGTTGCGATGTCATCGTGATTTCACTATGTTCGCTACGCCGCGATCATGTAGGCGCCTACGGGGCGATCGAGGGCCTGACGCCGAGCATCGACCGCATCGCGGCGGAGGGCGTGCGCTTTGACAGCGCGTACTCCGCGTCGAACTTCACGCTCTCCGCGTTGACGGCGGAGCTGACCGGGCGATTCGGCAGCTCCACCGGCGTGCTCGGGTGGGGAAAGGGTCTGGGCACGGGCGTGCCGACGCTTCCCGAGGTGCTTGGGCTTTACGGCTATCGGACGGGCGCGTTCACCATCGACGCCGCCTCGGGGTTGCGGCCGGACTACGGCCTCGATCGTGGGTTTCAACGGATGGTGGTGATTGCCCCGCCGCGGGACACGCCCGACGGTCGGCATGGCACTGGCGAGGTCGGGTCCGGCGGCGCATCGGCGGCCCCAGCCGTGGGGTGGATCGCGGCACAACCCGCCGATCGGCCCATCTTCGCGCTGTTCCATAGCCGCACCGCCCACTTTCCCTTCGTCATCACCGACGAGGGCACCGCCGAGGACCCAACCGGCGTGCTTGGCGCGCTCTGGGCCGAGGGCAAAGGTGGGACGGCACGCGTGGCGATGCCCGGTATGGCCGGCGGGAACGCCTTTGGCGGGCTGGTCGGCGGCGGTGGCGACGACGCCACCCGACTCACCCGGCAGGCGGGCACCGCCGGGGTGGCGATCTGGCGTCGGGAGTACGCCAAGGCGGTAGCCCGGATGGATCGCGACGTGGCCGCGCTCTACGCCGCGCTGGAAGCGCGCGGACGCCTCGATCGCACCGTGATCATCGTGGTCGCGGACCATGGGGAGTCCCTCGACGACAACGGGGAGCTGCTCCATGGCGGCAGCTACTTCGACGACGCGGTGCATGTGCCGCTGGTGGTGCGGGTGCCCGGCGTCCGGGCGGGCGCCACGGACGCCCTGGTCAGTCAGGTCGACTTGTTGCCCACGATTCTGGAGCTCGTCGGGGCCACCCCCCCGGCGACCATTGATGGCGTGTCGATGCGCCCGCTCCTCACCGATCCTTCGGCCGTGATCCGCTCCACCACGCTCGTGGAGGGAGGCGCCACCAGCACCGTGGGGGGAGAGCCTGCGGGCGCGGTGATCTCGCCTCCGTGGGCGCTTTTGCACCAGAGTTTCCCGTGCAGTCGGGCTGACATGCCGGAGGCGGGGATGGTCGCGCCCGGTGCAGGCGCACCCCCACCGCCGCCGCCTCCTCCTGGCAGCGGGCACGCGGGCGGGCACGTGCTTGGTCCGCCGGTGCTCTACAACTGCCTCTTCGACATTCGCGCTGATCCCGAGCAAAAACGGGATGTCGCGGCCGCGAACCCTGAGGTGGTCTCCGGGTTGTTGGCCCGGTGGCAAGGGTATCGGGAGGCGGTGGCTGGTCGCTCGGTCGCTCGTGAATTGCAGCTTGATCCTGCATTCATCGAGCTGCTCCGGCGTACCGGGTACGACTTTTCGCAGCCACCGGCCCGATGACCGAGGCCGCCGGCGCCGCGCGTCGCCGCATGCGCACGCCGGTGCTCTGGGCGCTTTTGGCGGTCTTCGGCGCCTCCGCAGGGCATGCGGTCGCGGTGGCCCGGGGGCAGGCGGCGGCAGAAAACGCGCCACCGGGCTGGACACTGGCACCGGCGCCCACGCGGTACGTGGACCCGTCGTTGCTGGGTGAGCTGGGCGTCTCCCCCCGGGCATGGTCCCTGGTCCAGTATCGGGCGCTGACCTCCCCACCGCTGGCGGAGCTGGCGTTCACAGTGACGTTGCCGGCGCTCGGTTCGCTGGACGTCAGCACAGGAGCGGCGACGCTGCAACTGCGCCCAGGTGAGGCGCCGTCGGGTGAGGGCGCGTGCGAGGGCACCCTTCCGGTGGTCGGGACCACGCCGTATCCGCTGCGCCTGCACACCGCTCCTGATGCGCTGGAAGCAAGCTCACAGGGTCAGGTCATGCGTTGTCATGTTACGACGGCTCCGGCGTTCACCATGACCCCGGGTCTGCACCGGCTGTGGGTGTCGGAGCTGGTGGGCGACGGCGGCGCCGCGGTCCCGCTCTCTTGGGGCGCGCATGTACTCGCGCTGATTGTCGGCGCCGTCGGCCTGGTCGGTGTTGGCGCGGCGACGGTGGCGTCGGGTGGCTCGCTGAGCACCGCGGTGCTGGCTTCGGTGCCATTGGTGCTCTGCGCGTTGTTGGCGGGTGCGGAGCTGAGCTGGCTCCGCGAGGTGGTGCGGTTGCCTGCGTTGCCTACGCGGTGGGCGGCGCTGGCGGCGGGCGTCGTGCCGAGCGCGTTCGCGCATGTGGGGGGGCTCGCGGCGCGCTGGGCGGGAAGGCCCCCGAGTAAGGTCGTGACCGTCACGGTGGTCGCAGTCGCAACCGCCCTCGTCGTGGGGCGCGAGGTGAGCGTCTACGGACTGGCGATCATCGGGATCATCGCGATGGGGAGGCTCCTGGCGCGGCGGTTGGCGGGCGCCGAGGCCGCCGTTGGAGCCGCCGCGGCCCTGGCGCTGGGCGCCGCGCTCGGGAGCGCGTCGGTGTTCGGCAGCCACCCTGCGGCGCGGATGTACTTCGCCCTGGCCGGTGCCATGGTCGGGGCCCTGGTCTGGCTCGGCGTGCTCGGGCGACGGGTGCGCTTCTACAACGCGCTCTCGTTCGGCTGCGCGGTGATCGCGCTCGGCTACCTCGAGATGGGCATCCGCTTTACCGAAGCTGGCCGCTTCTGGACCGCGGCGCCCGTCGACTCGGCCGGCTGGTCGACCACCGTCGAGAGCTTCGTGGCGTTGGATAGCGCGACGTCGTCGAACTACCCATCCTCCGGTTACCCGATCCGCCTGCCCCCGAAGGCGGCGCCACGGCGGATTGTGTGCCTTGGTGGCTCGTCTACCGGCGGCGCCTGGCAGGACGACGACCTCGGTGTCTTCTACCCGGCCCGGCTGGGCGCGGCGCTGAGTCCGGGGGTCGAAGCCGTGAATCAGGGAGTGGGCGCCTGGTCGTCCTTCCACATTGCGCTCTTCGCCGCTCGCCATCTTGCCGAGCTGAAGCCCGACGTCGTGACCGTGTACGTGGGTGTGAACGAAGCGACGACGTCGGCGATGACCTACGTCGAGCTCCATCGGCGGTGGAAGGCGGGCACGCTCTCGGCGGGCCCGGGACTCTTGGAGCAAGTGCGGTTGTTCAATGGGCTCCGGTTCCTGGTGCGCGGACTGAGCGCCGATCCGCTCGACCGGGCGGTGCCGGCAGGCGACTTCGCCGACAACGTCGCCACCATCGCCGCCGCGGTCCGCGAATCGGGGGCGAAGCTGCTGTTGCTGTCAGAGGCGATGCAGCCCGATCCCATCAGCATTGCGGAGTATCGGGACGCGATGCGCGCGGCGGCGGGCGGCGACATCGCCTACCTCGACACGGCGGCCATGGTCACCGACCCGGCGTGGTTCCGCGACACCAACCACCTCACCCCGGCCGGCCATGACGCGCTGGCCGGGATGATCGCCGCCGAACTTCGGCGCCTCGGGTGGGTCAGTGCCAGCTAGGGGGGCACCCCTTCGCGGTGCCCCCTACCGGTGCGTCCCCTCCGGCCGTCGGCAAGCCGCCGGCCTCCGGCCCGGGGCGCGTTGAGTAACGCGCCCCGGTCGCCCCTCTCCCCCTCCGGATGATTCGACCCGGGGGGGCGTCGCCTGGATCAACCAAACCACTCCTCCGTCGCGAGCTGATCCGCCACGATCGACGCCATGATCGCGTAGCCGTCGGCATCAAGGTGGCCGTCGTCGAAGAAAAGCGCCTCCCGGACGGAGGGGTCCTTTTCCAAGAGCGCGTACACCTGCAGCGGGAGTCCATGCTGCGCCGCGGACGCGGTGAGCAGGGTCTCGCCCGTTTCGCCGCGGACGACGCGAATTGTCTGGCCGGCGACCTCGATCCGACATCCACGCGAGCCTTGCGCGGCGCGCATCGACGGCGTCATGTCGAACACCGGGGTGTCGGTGATCCGTGCCCTGAGGCCGGAGTCCTCGCTCTGCCACACCTGCATTCCATGGGGATCGAACTGACTGATCGCCGAGAGCAGCACGTGCACCTTCGCCGAGGGCAGCGCGCGACGCACGTTGGCAACGGCCTGGGCATAGGCCTGGAGCGGGTCGCCGCCAGCCGGGGGAGGCCGGCGCGTGAAGAGCACGCCGTACAGGCCGATGGTGGGGCCCACGGTTCGCAACCAGGCGACCATCCCTTCGAGCGCCTGGGCGGGAACGCCGGCGTTGAGGACCTCCACCTTCTGGCCGCGCCGCGTCAGCTCGGCCTGAAGTTGCGCAGGCCAGGTCTCGTCGTCGGCCACGCCCCAGCCGAAGGTCGTGGAGTCGCCGATGGCCACGATGCGCTTGACGCCGTCGGGGGGGAGGGGACCGAAGTTGTCGCCCCGCAGGCGGCGGGCGGAGCTGTTCACGGAGAACGCGCGGGTTCGTTTGACGGTCGCCCGGCGCCGAGGGTCCCGCGTCTCCTCCATGTCGTGCGGGCGGTCCGGCACTTCCATGTGGGCGTCGCGCAGATCGGGGAGAATCCAGTTGACCTGCGGCCCCAGCTCGGGCCACGGGCCGGTAATGCGCATCGACGAGAGGCCGCCGGTCCGGCGCCACTGCTGGAAGGCCAAACCACCGCCGACCGCTGCCGCTGCGAGCGAGGCGCCACCGAGCCGAATGAGGGTGCGCCGCGACAGGCTCACAGGATGCCGAAGCGGTACTGCTGGGGGAGGAGATTCTCCGGCGGCTGGTCGAACCACAACCAGCCGAGCACTGCGAGCACGACCACGAGGGCGCCGCCGCCCCAGATCAGCAGGTCCTTCCGTGTGGTGTCCACTGGGCAAGTGTAGCGTTGTCGGCGGGGCCGCGTCGAGGAGGGGGGGCTACGTTCCGAGCGTGCAGCGCGTCCTCCGCAACCTCGCCTTCAGCGTCCTATTGGCGGGGGTCGTCCTCGGGCTCCTTGAGAGTGGCCTGCGTCTTTTCGGCATTCCCGACCCCGGCCTGTACGCCGGGGACGTGGGTTCGTTGTGGACGCTCCGCGCCGAGATGCCCTCGCGGCAAGTGCCGTTTCGCGAGCGGGGAACGAGTTTTGCGGTCCGCACCAACCGCCTCGGCTTCCGCGGTGAGGAGCCGGCCAGCGGCGGGATCGTCTGCTTGGGTGATTCGACGACCTTTGGTTGGGGCGTGGAGGAGGAGGAGGCGTGGCCCGCGCGGCTGGCAGCGCTCTTGGGAGAGGCCACGGTCAACGGCGGCGTCCCCGGGTACAGCACCGTCCAGGGGCTTGCGACGCTCGACACGGCGCTGTCCCTGCGCCCGCGCCTGGTCGTTGTGGCCTACCTCGTCCGCGATGCCGAGCTGGGCCAGGGACCGGATCGACTCCGCGTTGCCGGCGTCGCGCCTCCCTCCCTCGCCCTTTTCCGCTTGATCCGCGAGCTGCGCGGCGCGCGGCCGGCGCCCCCTGGCACCACCTTTCGCGTTCCGCCCGAAGAGTACGCCGCCAATGTGCGTGAGCTCGCCCGGCGCATCCGCGAGGCCGGCTCCGAGGTCCAGGTCCTGGCGTTCCCGATGCGCACGCCGCCGGTGGCGCACCTGACCGCGCTGCAGGCCTTGCGGACAGACGTGCCGATCCTCGCGCCGAGCTTGCCCGACGAGAGCTTCTTCGTGGAGGATCCGATCCACCTCACCCCGGCCGGCAATGCCGCGCTGGCCGAACAGGTGGCCGCCGCGCTCAGCCTCCGGCCACCGACACCGTGATGTTCACCTCCGCCGTCACCGCCGCGCAGGTGGCGTCGTCTTCCTCGCACAACACGCCGTCCTTGGCCAGGATCTCGTCGCCGTCGTCGTAGTAGAGCTGCGCGCCGAGGATCACGTCGCCGGCGGTGAGCCCGTCGAGCACGAACGTGGGCGTGTCGAAGTCACCCAGCGCCGTCCCGTCGGCGGTGATGCGGACGAAACCGGCGGCCTGCTCGGAGTGTTTGGCGAGGTCGATGAAGCTGAACTCCGTGGTGGTGATCGACGCGTTGACGCTGGTGCCGACGTCATCCGCCTCCTGTGGGCTCACCCAGGAAACCGTGACTTCAGCAGCGGCGGTGTCGGCGGTGTCGGCGGTGTCGGTCGAGGTCGTGCACGCCAGAAGTACGAAACTGAGCAAGGGGTTGTCCTCGCCTGCAACCATATCCTGCGGATAGCGGCCCGTATGGTTTACGACATCCTCATCGTGGGCGGCGGCATCGTCGGCGCTGGCTCGGCCCGAGACGCGGCGTTGCGAGGGCTGAAGGTGGCGCTGGTCGAGCAGGGCGATCTGGCCTCTGGCACCTCGTCGCGTAGCTCCAAGTTGGTGCATGGCGGGTTGCGGTACCTCCAACAGGGGGAGTTCTCGCTGGTCTTCGAGGCGGTGTCCGAGCGGCGCGTGCTCCTCGACATCGCGCCCCACCTGGTGAACCCCCTCGGCTTCATCTTTCCCGTTTACAAGTCGGCGAAAATCGGGCCGTTCGCGCTGAATCTCGGCATGTGGATCTACGACGGGCTCTCGCTCTTCCGCTCGCCCAAGATCCACAAGAACCTGTCGGCGCGCGAAGTGTTCGAGGAAGAGCCTGGGCTGGCTCGCGACGGAATGCGCGGCGCCCAGCTGTACTACGACTGCTCGACGGACGACGCCCGACTGACGTTGGAAGCGGCCCTGGACGCCGAGCTTCATGGCGCGGAGCTCCACACGTGGACCAAGGTCGTGGCGCTGGTCCGCGATGACGGAGGTCGGGTCGTGGGCGCGCGCGTCCGTGACGCCCACACCGGTGAAGAACGTGAGCTCAACGCGCGGGTGGTCATCAACGCCACCGGGCCGTGGACCGACAAGGTCCGATCGCCAAACAGCGAGGCGCCACCGCTTTTGCGGACGACCAAGGGCGTCCACATCGTCGTGCCGCGAGAGCGGTTGCCGTTGCGACACGCGGTGGTCTGCACCCACCCCACCGACAAGCGGGTGCTCTTCGCCATCCCCTGGGGCGATCGCACCTACATCGGCACCACCGACACCGATTACGAGGGTGACCCGAGCGATGTCGCTGCCACCGGCGCCGACGTGATCTACCTGCTGGGCTGTATGGAGACCTACTTCCCCGGCGCGCGGCTCACGACGGACGACGTGCTCGCCACCTGGGCCGGTCTGCGTCCGCTCATCAGCAGCACCGGCACGGCCAGCAGCGTCAGCCGCGAACATGAGATCCTCGTCGACGCCGACGGGCTCATCACCATCGCCGGCGGCAAGCTCACCACCTTCCGAAAAATGGCGGCGGAGGTCGTCGACCGCGCGGTGGAGTTGCTCCGGCTCACTGGTGCTTTGACCAAGCGCCTGGTGGAGGCCTACACCGATCGCAACGCCCTCCCCGGAGCCGTGGGATGGCCGGAAGACGACGACGCCTCGCGGGTCGAAGCGCTGGTCCGCGGGGTCGTGCCGCTGGACGACGCGACCTGCGCGTGCTTGGTCGGCACCTACGGCACCCGTGCCGTCGATGTCGCGAGGCTGATCGCCGCGGACCAGACCGGCGGCGAGGTGTTGGTGGAGGGTCGCCCAGAGCGCCTCGCCCAGGTGGACTTTGCGGTGCATCGTGAGCACGCTCGCACGGTCACCGACGTGCTCCTGCGCCGCACCCAGCTCTACTATCGGGACGGGGACCAGGGCCTCGCCGCGGCACCCAAGGTCGCGGCGCGGATGCAGGGCCTGCTCGGGTGGAGCGACGAACGTCGTGACGGGGAGGTGGTCGCCTACGCCGCTGAGGTGGCGCGGAGTCGGCGGTGGCGGGGGGAGTTGGGGTAGGAGGGGCCCTCGCTCGGGCGCGGCTTCAGGGCAGTCGGTACGCCACGACCGTGAGCTCCCCGCTCCCGTTGGTGAACCGCGCCACGCCCCGCTGTCGCGCGCCTCGGGGAAGCCACGCCTTGACGGGCCACGCAGCGGCGCATACTCAAGAAGTCTATTGACTAATCGGAGCGTCGATGCCCACTGCCTCCCAGAGCATCCTGATCCTCGGCGGCGGCGTCGGGGGCGTCGCCACCGCGGTCCTCCTTCGTGAGCGCCTCGGGGACGCGCACCGGATCGTGCTTGTCGAGCGCGAGGCGGCCTACGTCTTCGCCCCCTCGCTGCTGTGGCTCCTCACCGGCGACCGCGCGCCCGAGGCGATCTCCCGGTCGATGGTGCGCCTGAAGGTCCGGGGCGTCGAGGTCGTGCGCGGCGAGGTCGAAGCCATCGACGCGGCGAGCCGCTCGGTCACCGTCTCAGGCAAGGTCATCGCCGCCGACTGGCTGGTCGTCGCTCTGGGCGCGGACCTCGCGCCCGAGGCGGTCCCAGGGCTCGCCGAGGCGGGTCACAACCTCTACACGTTGGCCGGCGCGACGGCGTTCCGGGACGCATTCGCGCGCTTCCAGGGCGGGCGAATTGCGCTCCTCACCGCCACCCCCGCCTACAAGTGCCCCGCCGCGCCCTACGAGGCGGCGATGCTGATCGAGGCTGCGCTACGGAAGCGGGGGCTCCGCGAGCGCACGCAGGTTGATCTCTACGCGGCTGAGCCCGGCCCGATGGGGGTCACCGGATCCGAGAACTCGGCCGCCGTCCGCCAGATGGTCGAGCGGCACGGGGTGACCTACCACCCTGAGCACCTCATCGTCCGCGCCGAGCGCGGCGGGGTCCACTTCTCCAACGGCACCAGCGCCACCTTCGACCTCCTCGGCTACGTCCCGCCTCATCGGCCGCCCCGCGCGGTCGCGGCTTCGGCGCTCGCGGGCGAGGGTGGGTGGGTCGCGGCCAACCGGAACACGATGGAAACGGCGTTCCCCAACGTGTTCGCCATCGGCGACGTCACCTCCATCCCGCTCGCGATGGGCAAGCCGCTGCCGCGCGCCGGGGTGTTCGCCCACGCGCAGGCCGAAGCCGTGGTCAAGACGATCGGACGGGCCATCACGGGGCGCGGCAAGGCGGGCGCCTTCGACGGCCACGGCGAGTGCTTCATCGAGACGGGGGACGGCAAGGCCGGCTTCGGGAAGGGGAACTTCTACGCCGAGCCCCGCCCGCAGATCGCGATGAGCATGCCGGGCTGGCATTGGCACGCCGCCAAGGTGGCCTTCGAGAAGTATTGGCTCCGGCGGTGGTTTTAGGGTGGCCACCAGTCGCTCCCGTCGTTTCAAGGACGACGTATTCGAGCAATTCACCCGCATCGGCAAGGCCGTGGCGAGCCCCAAGCGCCTGGAGTTGCTCGACATCCTCTGCCAAGGCCCGCGCACTGTCGACGTGCTCGCCGGCCACGCCGGCCTGTCCCTCGCGAACGCATCCCAGCACCTCCAGGTTCTCCGCACCGCCCGGTTGATCGAGGCGGAGAAAAGTGGGCTCTTCGTCACCTACCGGCTCGCAGATGGCGTCGAGGGCTTCTACCTGGACCTACGGCGGCTCGCGGAGGCGCGGCTGGCCGAGGTTGAGGCGACCACCCGGGCATACCTCGAGGAGCGCGGCGCGATGGAGTCGGTGGACTCCGACGCGCTGCTGCAGCGCGCCCTCTCCGGGGACGTGACCGTGCTCGACGTCCGCCCGCCCGAGGAGTACCGCGCCGGGCACCTCCCCAACGCGCGCTCCGTCCCGCTCTCGGAGCTGCGGTCGCGGTTGGGCGAGCTGCCGAAGGATCGCGAGGTCGTGGCCTACTGCCGAGGGCCCTACTGCGTGCTCGCCATCGAGGCGGTACGGGTCCTCCGGGAGGAGGGCTACACCGCGGTCCGCCTCGAATCCGGCCCCCCCGACTGGCGCGCGGCCGGCGTGCCGGTAGAGGCGTCGTCGTGACCCCGCCGTCGTTTGGCATTCGCGCCAACCTCGCGCAATTCTCGCTCCTCGTCGTCGTCAACGCCTTCGTCGGCGCGATGGTGGGCATGGAGCGCACGATCCTGCCCTCGATCGCCGCGGAGGAGTTCCACCTCGAAGCCAAGGTCGCGATCCTCTCGTTCATCGTCGTCTTCGGCGTGAGCAAGGCGCTGACGAACTACCTCGCCGGGCGGCTCGCTGACGTCGTCGGACGCAAGCGCGTACTGGTCGGTGGGTGGCTCGTCGCGGCCCCCGTGCCCTTCCTTCTGATGTGGGCGCCATCCTGGGGCTGGGTGCTCTTCGCCAACCTGCTGCTCGGGATCAGCCAGGGGCTCACCTGGTCCACCACGGTGATCATGAAGATCGACCTCGCGGGGCCGAAGAACCGCGGGCTCGCGATGGGACTCAACGAGTTCGCCGGCTACTTCGCCGTGGCGGGATCTGCCCTGGCCACCGGGTACATCGCCGCGCGCTGGGGGCTCCGTCCCGAGCCGTTCTACCTCGGGGTCGCCTACGTCACCTTTGGGCTGGGCCTCTCAGCGGTGCTCGTCCGGGACACCCATCACCACGTCAAGCACGAGGCGAAGTTCGCCGGTGACCACCCCCCCGCAGGCGCGCCTACCCAGCGCGAGGTGTTCTGGCGCACGACGCTGACCGACCGCGAGCTGTCGTCCGTGACGCAGGCGGGCCTGGTGAACAACCTCAACGACGGGATGGCGTGGGGCCTGTTCCCCCTCATCTTCACCGCCGCGAAGCTTGGGCTCGCCGAGATCGGCTGGCTGGCGGCGCTGTACCCCGCGGTGTGGGGCGCGTCGCAGCTCGTGACCGGCGCGCTCTCGGATCGTGTCGGTCGCAAATGGCTGATCGCGGGCGGGATGATCGTTCAGGCATTCGGGATCGCCACAGTGGCCTCGGGGGGCACGATCCCGGCGTTCGTGCTCGGGCAGGTGCTGCTCGGGCTCGGCACCGCGATGGTCTACCCCACGATCCTGGCCGCCATCGGCGACGTGGCGCACCCCTCCTGGCGCGCGTCTTCGGTGGGGGTGTACCGGCTCTGGCGCGACCTGGGGTACGCCATCGGCGCCTTGCTGGCCGGGATCGTCGCGGACGCGTTTGGCGTGACGACCGCGGTCTGGCTGGTGGCGGGCCTGACCATGGCGTCGGGCGCGGTGGTGGCGTTCCGGATGCGGGAGACGCTGGCCCAGAAGGTCACGAAGGAGGGATGACGAGAGAGGCTTCGGGCGCTGCCCGATGAGCTTCACGGATCCCAGTCGGTCGCTTGCGCCTCCCACTGCACATCGGCGAGGTGTGCCTTCAGCAATTCTGCGATTCCAACATCGAGATCGTGCTGATACCAGATCACCACCAGCTCCGAACCGAAGTACCGGTCGTCCATCGCGTCGGACATCATCCACGCCATGCACGTCCATGATGGCAGCCTGGGAAAGGGGACCTGTCCATCGACCATCTCGATCATCGGCGGCACCACGAGCGTTGCGCGACGGCCCCACATCCTCGCCGTAGCTTCGACGGCATCGGCCATCAGTTGGTGGTTGAGCTTGGCGTTCGGCCTGCCCTCCAGCACGCCGCCGTACGTGGATGTCGCATGGAACGCGTTGAGATTCACCCGGCGACCGGTCCGGAGCAGGGTTGGCGTCATCGACGGCATGTATTCCCTGCCGCCCGGCGCCGGTGGCCCCGGGCGCCGGGTGCTCGCTACGGGCGCAGCGCCCTCCACTCTCCCCCTGCCGCGTCGCCTTCTCCCACCCGCTGCTCGCGGCCCTCGTCTGGAGCGTCGGCGCCGTGCTCATCCCGAACGCCGGCTTCCGCGAGCGAGGCGCCGCCGTCGCCATCGGGCTCTCACTGCGATGCCGTAGGGAGGTGCCCGCCGTTCAGATCCGCCCGCCGCGCACCACGTAGGCGGCGCCCGAGTTCCCGAGTCCCGCGTCCGCATAGGCGGCGCCGACGAACAGGTCGGGGAAGCCGTCGCCGTCGTTGTCGAAGCCGCCGGCGAGCGAACGGCCGGCGTAGTCGTAGGCCTCGGCGCCGTCGAAGCGGGCGTCGGCGTCGGCGAGGTCGCGGGTGCCGAGCACGGGCCCGAGCAGCAGGTACACGCGCCCGTTGGAGTCGAGGTCGCCGCTGTAGCGGTAGGCGCCGACGAGGAGGTCGGCGAGCCCGTCGTCGTCGACGTCGCCGGCTCCGGCCACGGCGTCGCCGGCGTTGTGGTCCGGCCCCTCGCCCAGCAGCTTCGCGTCCGCGACCGCGACGCTCCCGCCGGACGGGGCGGAGCCGCCCAGGATCACGTAGGCGGCGCCGGCGCCCTCGGCGACGGTGGACTCGCTGTAGGCGCCCACGACGAGGTCTGCGTAGCCGTCGCCGTCGGTGTCGCCCGCTGCCGCGACGGCATAGCCGGCGTAGTCGCCGGTGGCCTCGCCCGTCCACTTCGCGGTCGCATCGGCGGCATCCATCTCGCCGGCGAAAGGCCCGGAGAGCAGGTACGCCGCACCAGCCATCGAACCGGCCTCGTCGTGGAGCCGGGCGCCAGCGAGCAGGTCGTCGTTGCCGTCGCCGTCGACGTCGCCGACGTCTGCGAGGGAGTAGCCGAACGCCGCGTTGTCGCGATCGCCGACGATGAGCGCGTCGGCGTCGGCGGGGCGCGCCCCGTCCGTCAGCGGGGTTTCGAACACATACACGGCGCCACGCGGTTGGCGGGCCATCCAGTCGGCGACGAAGAGCGCGTCGCTCCGGGCCACGATCCCGTTGGTCCACTGGAAGCCTTCGAGCTCCACTTCGGTCGCCTCGTCGTAGTCGACGGTGCCGGTGAGGTCTCCCGGGAAGACGTGCACGTTGTTGTCATTGCCGGAGACGACGAAGTCCAGCACCCCGTCGCCGGTCAGGTCCACGCCACCGTTGATGTTGTATTGGCCAACGGGGATGGGCGCGCCGCCGAGGATCACGTCGGTGACCGCGCCCAGATCGACGTCCCCGCTCTGGGCCCCGCGCAACAGGTACATCGCCCCCATGTTGGTGGCGCCGGCGTCCGAGGAGGCCGCCGTGACGACCAGATCGTCGGTCCCGTCCCCGTCGGTGTCGCCAAGCGAACTCACGAGGTAGCCCGCCAGGTCTCCCCGCGTCGCGCCGATGAAGCGGGCGTCGGCACCGTCGAGGGTGCAGTTGTCCACCGTGCCGTCGCAGTCGTTGTCGGCGCCGTCGAGACAGAGCTCGACGCCGACGGGGCTCGTGCCTGCGTCGGTGTCGTCGCAATCACGGTCATCTTCGACATAGCCGGCGGGATCGGTGCAGCCGGCGATCTCGGTGCTCCCGTCCCCATAGCCGTCGCCATCGGTGTCGGCGTACCAGGTCCCGCCACCGAGGGAGCCGAGCTCGTCCACCTCGCCGTCGCAGTTGTCGTCGATGCCGTTGCACCACTCGGCCGCGCCGGGGTTCACCGAAGCGTCGCCGTCGTTGCAGTCGGGCCCACCGAGGCTCTCGCCCACGTAGCCGTCGCCGTCCTCGTCGGGCTCGGCCACCTCAAAAGCGACAGAGGCAGAGCTGGTGGCACCGAAGCTGTCGGAGACAGTGACGCTCACCGAATAGGCGCCAATCGCGAGGTCGGTCAGGTAGAAATCCGCGCTGCCGTCCGAGTTGGGCGCGGTGGGCAGGCCGGCGAGCGCGCTGGCCTCGCCGCCCCACACGAGACCGAACGCGTTGACGTTCTCGTCGTTGGCGTCCGCGACCGCGATCTGCACGTGCACGGCGCTGCCAACCATCTCCGTCTGCCCGGCCAGCGGCTCCGCAAAAGCGACAGTCGGGGCCACGTTGGCGACGACCGCGAAGCGGACGGTGTCCTCCCCCGTCGCCCCGCTCGCGTCGGCCGCGGTGACGGTGATCTGCTGGTCTCCCGCCGAGAGCCCCGCCAGTTGGAAGAGGATCCCGGTGTCGGTGCGCTCCGAGGTCGTCGCGAGCGCGCCGTCGAGCGTGGAGGTCACCGAGAACGTCAGGTCCGCGACCGGGGTCTGCGCGTCGTCAACGATCGCCGCGAGGGTGATGGTCTGCCCCTCGGCGAGGCCGCTTCCGCCGGCCGGGGCCGTGATCGTCACCTCAGGGGGGGAGTTGTTGACCGTGAGGCTGGTATCGGCGCAGCCGGCGACGAGGATCGTGAGCAGTGGCCGCATGGACGGGCTCCGCGAGTGGACTGCGGCGACGGTACACCCTGGGGCGGGACGGCGGCAAGCCGAGCTGAAGCACCGACGCGTGGGCGCTACGGCCGCCGCGTCGGCTCATGCCCGGCAACCACGGCCAGGTCAGGACAGTTCGCGTACATCCACCGCGCCCAGTCCAGGCTGGCGTCCAGGGCCTTGTGGTCGTCGTCGATGATGAGCGAGATGAGCCCCGGGCGCCGCTTGTCGACGAGGTGATGGTCGACCCAGGCGGTGTCGCCGACAAACAGGTATTGCCGCTCCCGGGCCCGTACCAGCACGCTCGCAGCGCCGCGAGTGTGCCCGGGCGTGCCCAGGTACCAGACGGTGCCGTCGCCCTGTACGTCGATGGCCGGGACGCCGAGCACCCGACCCACAACGCCATCGCGGAGGTCTTTGCCGACGAAGGTCACCAGCTTGCGAAGATCGGCCGGGAAGCGCCCGCCACGCAGGTCGTCGATCCCGGTCCAGACCTCCACGCCCGGCAGGTCGAAGAGCCCGCCGATGTGGTCGTAGTGATTGTGGGTGAGGAGCACTTTGAGCGGGTTGGGAACTCGCTCGACGATGGCGGCGCCCTCGGGCACCGAGACATCGAAAGCGTTGAACGGGAACCGCGGCCAGGTGCCCGCGCGCGTGGTCTTGCCGAGGCCGCTGTCGATGAGGATCGTTCCATCGGGATGGTGGATGATCCCCACCAGCAGCGGCAGGCTGAGGGGCCCGGTCTGACCGCCGCCCTCGACCATCTCCCACGTGGTGCCGAAGTCCCCGGCGGAGACAATCTCCACGCTCAGTGCCGAGTCGGGCGTGGCTGCGGGGCAGGCGAGGTCGGCGGGGAGGGGGAACATCGGGGCGGCTAGTTGGGCTCTTCGACCGGGTCGCCGTCGGCCGTGGCGCGCGCTGCTTCCGCCTTGCCGGTGTACTCCTGACGGCGCCGGTCGTCGGTCTCGCGATCGGCGGCTCGCTCCCACTGACGGCCGGCTTCGCGCCACGCCTGCTCACGTGCTCCGTCGTCGCGCGCCGCCGATGCCTTTTGTTCGGCTGCTTCTGCCTTTGCCACGTACGGGTTTCGACCAAACCCCATCTCGCTACCTCGGTCAACGTATACCGCGATCGACAAGCAGCCGCCCTACCGCTCCCGCCGCCACACCCGATCGTTGACCTTCGTCCAGCCGGAAAGCGACCAGTCCACCGCCCGAACGGTGCCGTTGTCGTAGTCGGCGGGGGCGACGAGGGCCCACTCGAAGGCATAGCGCTCAACCAGCGGGGCAAGATCGCTCCCGCGCGCCATCACCGCGCCGGGGTGGCCGCAGCGGGCCTCGACCCCGATGGGATCGTACGACAGCACCGGCGCACCCCGCGGCACCCCGGCCAGCGCTTCGCAGTCGGCGCCAAGCTGGCTGAGCACGCGCATGTATTGGCGCCCGCTCAGCACGCTGGCGACGAGGCTCGCGGCGACGAGAAGGCCTGGCAAGAAGAGTGGGTGGTAGCGACGGGTCAGGTTGGCCGCCCCCACGGTCGCCAGGGCCGCCAGCGGCGCGAACAGCGCCGCGCCGCTCCGGTAGACCGAGCCCTCGGCGGCGATCGCCGGCGCCAGGAGGTGGATCACGATGGGAAAGCCCAGCGCGTAGGCTGGAATCGGCCACATGCCGCGATCGCCCCGCCGCTTGAAGAGCTCAACGAGCGCCGGCCAGACCAGCACGCCATTGCTCACGACGAGAGCAACGGCGACAATCGTGCCCAACTGGCCTCCCAGGAACCAAAGCCGCTCTACAACGCCCGGCGCGCTCGGCGCGGTCGTCGACAAGATATCGGTGAGGTGCACCGCGTTGGCCGCGCGCTCTCGCAGCGCCAGCCACCCGTCCCCAGCGAGCACGTAGCAGCGGCCGTACCACGCCAGCGTGGCCAACAACCCTCCCGCCGCGATGACCAGTCCCTCTCGTTTTCTCCAAGCCAACGCGCACGCGAAGCCGAGCAGGAACCCGTCCCCCCGAGTCAGCGCCACCAGCACGACCAGCGGCAGGGTGACTGCCCACTGTCGCGACGCCGCCAGCAGCGCGCTACCGCCGAGGAGGCCGTACAGCGCGATCGAGTCCGGCGTCGTGATCGTGCGCACGTAGCCACCCGCGATCGCACCGAGCAGGCCGGCGCACCAGCGGACGGCGATGCTCGCATCCAAGCGCTCCGCCCACGCCCAGCAGAGTGGCGCCCAGCCCGCGGCCAACAATACCGCGGTCAGCTGCCCCGCGGCCCAACTGCCGCCGCCGAGCACCATGAACGGGACGAGGACGCGACTCGGGAGCGGCATCCAGTGCAGGTCGGCGGGGTGGCGCAGCGAATCGGGCAGGTAGCCCAGGTTCCAGACGGCATCGGTGACGGCCCCGTCGCCGGCGGCGATGTGGCGGGCCACGGAAAGGTAGTACGAAGGGTCCCAATCGCTGGGTGTGGCGACCGTGGAGGCCCAGGCCATGTGCCAGACCAGCGCCAGGACGAACAGCATCTTTGGCGGGGTGAGATCGAACCAGTGGCGGGACACGGGGCAAGGTAGCCCGCCGAGGACCAACGCAGGTTAGCTCCGCCGGCCGTGACCACCGTACCGTGACCAACGTCCTCGCCATCGCCCGTCGCGAGTTCGGCGCCTGGTTCGACTCGCCGCTGGCGTACGTGATCGTCGCGATCTACGTGATCCTCGTCGGCGGCTTTGCGCTCTGGTTCGACGACATCTTCAGTACCGGCGTGGTCAGCCTTCGAACGGTGTTTTTCTGGAGCGCGCTGTTCCTGGTGGTGCTGGTCCCGGCGGTGACCATGCGGCTCTTCGCCGAGGAGTACCGCACGGGCGGCATCGAGCTGCTGGCCACGCTGCCGATTCGCGACGAGGAGCTGGTGCTCGGCAAGTTCCTCGCGGCAGTTGGCCTCGTCACCGTCGGCATCCTGTGTACGCTCGGGTACCCCATTACGCTCGCGGTGCTCGGTGTCCCGGAGACATCGGCCAGCGATTCGTCACTCCTGGTGCGGCTTCTCAACGAGGGGACGCTGGACCTCGGAACGGTGTTGTGTGGGTACCTCGGCCTGATCGCCCTCGGCGCCGCCCTCGCGGGGGTCGGCATCGGCATCTCCGCGCTCACCAGCTCACAAATCATCGCCTTTCTCGGCGCGCTCCTGGTGTCGCTCTTCCCCTTCGCGCTGGGAAACTTCCTCGACCGCGTCCCGGTGGAGTTGGTGCCGCTCGCCCAGTACCTGTCCCTGGACTACCACTTCGACAACCTCGCGCGTGGGGTGCTCGACACCCGTGACCTGTTCTTCTACGCCTCGGTCGCTGCGCTCGGGCTCCACGTGGCGGTCTACGCGCTGCAACGCCGGCGGTGGTCATGACCGCCCGCCGCCTGCTCGGCAATGCCACGCTTCAGATGTGGCTGACCGTGGTCATCGTGGTGCTGGCCACGATGCTGGCCAGCGGACACTTCCTGCGCCTCGACGTCAGTCGCGACCGCTTGCACAGCCTGGACGAGGCGTCAAAACAGCTCATCGGCAAGCTGGAGCGGCCGCTGGTGGTGCGGGTGTACTTCACGCCTGGCCTCGAAGCGCCGTACAACAACCACCAGCAGATGGTGCAGGACAAGCTCGACGAGTTGGTCGCGTATTCGCGCGGCAAGATGCAGGTCAGCTTCTACGATCCGACCGATGACAGCGAGCGTGTAGCGGAGGCAAACAAGTTTGGCCTTGCGCCGCTTCAGTACACGGTGCGGCAGAACGACCGGGCCGAGTTGCGGTCGGTGTGGATGGGCGCGGCCCTGCTCTACGGGGATCGGGTCGAGACGTTACCGGCGCTCACCAACCTCGCTTCGTTGGAGTACGAGCTGGTCTCCGCCATCCATCGGATGACGCAGAAGGTCGAGGATCGCAAGGTCATCGCCTACTCGATTGGTCACGGCGAGCCCGATCTCAGCAAGCCCGAGGGGCCGATGCGCGCCTTGGTCGAGGGGATGGGGCGCAAGGCGTGGCTCGTGCCGGTCGAGCTCGGCGGCGAGGGGCTTTTGGCCGAGGAGGTCGACGCGCTCCTCGTCATCGGCCCGCAGACGACACTTCCCGAGCGCGCGCTCTACCAGATTGACCAGTTCGTGATGCGGGGCGGCGCCGCCGCGGTGTTTCTCACGCACACCCGTCCCGACATGCGCACGCTGCGCACCGAGCGCGTGAACAGCGGCCTCGAACCGCTCCTGGGCAGTTTTGGCGTCAAGGCCAACCGTGACGTGGTGCTCGACCGGGTTCAGAACGGGGCGATGCGCTTTCCGGTGCGCGTCGGCAACAAGACCGGCAGCCGCGAGATCAACTACCCGCTCATCGTCAAGGCCACCGATCTCTCCGCCGGCTCGGTGCTCACCGCGGGGATCGACAACCTCGTCACTCCGTTTGTCTCGTCGCTGGAGCTCGCCGAGCCACTCCCCGAAGGCGTCCGCGTCGAGGTGCTCGCCCGCTCCTCCCCCTCCTCGGGCTCGGTCGGGGCCGTTGCGTCGCTTGACCCGAGCGTGCTGACCGGGGTGCTCGACGGGGAAAAACGAGGCCCCTTCGTGCTTGCGGTGACGCTCAACGGCGCATGGCGCAGCTTCTACGAAACGCGCCCCGCCCCCCCGCCGGACGAGGATGTGCCGAGCGAACAGGACGGCATGGGCGATGACGCGCCGCTGGTGTCGGAGGGCGCCTCGACGCGACTCTTCGTGGCCGCGAGCGCCGACATGGTCGCGAACAACAGCACCTTCGTCCTGAACCTCTGTGATTGGCTCATCCAGGACGAGGCGCTCATCGGCATCCGCAGCAAGAACGCCACGCTTCCCAGCCTGCGCGCGACGACCCCTGGCGAGCGGGTGGGGTGGAAGGCGTTCAACCTGCTCGCGGGCCCAGTGCTTTTGCTGGTCGTCGGCGCCACCCGCCAGTTGGCGCTTCGCCGCCGGGCCACGCGGGGCGCGTCGTGATCGCATCGGTGACCGTCAAGAGCCGCGTGTTCATCGTGATGACGATGGTGCTCGGCGCGCTGGTCTGGCTCGACCGTAGCCCCGACGCCGTCGAGGTTTCAGCGCTGCCGATGCTGCCGGCGGTAGTGGCCGAGACGGTGACCAGGGTCACCATCGGCGACCAGATCAACAGCCTGGTCTTGGAGCGGTCGGGGCCGGATGCGCCCTGGCAGTTGGTGGCGCCGCTTCAGTACGCGGCCGACGACGCGGTGGTGCTGGGCTTCGTCAAGGCGCTGGGGGCCGGCATTCCGATGGACGTGCGCGTGGACGAGGGCAACCTCGAGGCCTACGGTGTGGACGATCAGCACGCGCTCCGGGCCGAGCTCTATGCGGGGGGCGCCGAGCCGGCGCTCGCGGTAATCGTCGGAAAATCTGCCGGGCCGGACAGCGCTTTTGTGCGGCTCCCGGGCTCGGACACCGTGTATCGGGCCGCCGTGGGCGCCAGGAGTCGTTTCGAGCGGGCCGCCGGCGAGTGGCGCGATCGCGCGCTCCTGGACGTGCCGAAAGAGAAGGTTCGCTCCCTCGTTGTGGAGCGGGCGGAGGGGCCGCTGAGCCTGGTGCAGGCCGGTGGCGTCTGGTCGTTGCAGGGCGCGGCCTTCACTGTGGACGACAAGGGCGCCCAGCTCGTCGTCGGCGCGGTCGCGAAGCTCCGAGCCGCGGAGATCCACGCTCCCACCTACGAGGCGGGGTTTGCCGAGCCCGCGGCGGTGGCCACGCTGACGCTGGACGACGGCAGCGCCCACCGCATCGTGCTCGGCTCGCGGCAGGATCCCCGCGCCGCGTGGATCCGCATCGACGACCGCCCGGAAATTTTCCGCGTCGCTAGTAAAGTCCGCACGGCGCTGCTGCTGGAGCCTGCCGCCCTACGTGATCTCAGCCTTGCCGGCTTCGATCGGCTCGCCATCGAGTCGGTGGCGTGGACCGAAAGCTCGCTGACGGTCGCGGTCGCCTGGAGCCCGGAAGCAGTTGCGTGGGTGGTCACCCAGCCGGCGAACATGGAGGTCGACCAGAAGGCGATCGCCGCCGCTGCCGGGGCACTCTCTGAACTGCGGGCCGTGGGCATCGCGTCTGACGGCGCCTTCGCCCCGTCCGGCACGCAGGTGCGGGTGGCGCTGCGTGAGGGGGCCAGGTGGCAGCTGGACCTGGGCAAACCGGAGGCCGAGGGGAAGGTCGTCCGCGCGCGGGTAACTGGGCGGTCGGACGTCTACCTGCTCGACGCGCGCGTGCTCGCGGAGATTCGCGGGGCGTTTGGGCGCTAGGCCGCCTCATATCAGATCAACAACTTCGCGGCTTTCGCCCGCCCGACAAGCGCCTCGATCGCCGAGGGGTTCAACAGCGGTAGGAGCGGCTCTTCGGCTTCTTGGACCGCTGGCACCCAGTGGGGCAGGCGCGCGAGGCTGTCGCGATCGACGAGGAAGCCGCCGCAGCCGAAGCAGACGTCGACCAGCACGGTCTCGTCGCCCCCCCGGGCGAGAACGCAGCAGCAGGTGGGGCAGCGGGTGTGGACGGAGAGGCCGCAGTGGACCTCGACGCCGTCGGTGTTGGCCCCGCACACCCGGCACGCGGCGCGTCGGTGGGCGCGACCGCGCAGGGTCTCCTCCAACTCGAGCGCCGCGGGCTGGACGCCGGCCAACTCCCGGGCGTCGAACCAGGTGGCACCGCAGGTCGCGCACCGTTCGACATCGGCGGCGGCCGCGTGGGCTGGGACCATTTCCCCGGCGCATAGCGGACAGCTTCGGACGTCGCTCATGCCCTAGCAGGCCGCTGAAAAACCCGCTGCTGGCGGTGGACAAGCGTCGGCGGGCGGGTGATCGGCGTCTATGCGCGGAACGACTCCGAAACAGCCCTCGATGCTCGCCCT
>CANLGL010000036.1 GCA_947490345.1 Deltaproteobacteria bacterium | reverse complement strand
GGGTCTGGTCGGCGAGGCGGCCCTGTTGCCCATCGTCGGCGAGGGCCACCCCTCCAGCCTTGCGTTTGCGGACGTCGACGGCGACGGCGACCTGGAGATCGCGAGTTGTGTCATGCTCGGCCAGAGCCCCCTGTACCACCATGACGGGAGCGTCGCCGTCGATCTCAGCTACGTGCGCACCGGCTACTCCGAGGGCGGCAACACCACCGAGCCGAGCCTGACCACCATGTCCAACAACGTCAGCTTCGGCGACCTGGACATGGATGGCAGACCTGAGTTCTTCGCCGGTGGGGCGGGCACCTACTACCTCTTGTCACTCGCGGCGATCGCCTCGATGGAGTACCAGCACGTGGCCGCCGCCTGGGACCTGAAGACCGGCAACATGATGCCAGGTTGGCCGCGCCAGATCGAGGACCTCCAGTTCCTGGTGGCACCCGCGGTCGCCGACGTTTCGGGCGACGGCAAACCCGAGGCGATCTTCGGGAGCGCCGGGTATCTGCTCTACGCGTGGGACGGCGAAGGCAAGCTCGCGGAGGGCTGGCCGAAGTTCACCGGCAACTGGCTCCTCGGCTCCCCGGCCGTCGGCGACCTCGATGGCGACGGGTACGTAGAGGTGGTCGCCAGCACGCGCGAGGGCAATCTTTTCGCGTGGAGCACCAAGGGCCACGCCGATCAGGCCGTCCAGTGGCAGAGCATTCACCACGACCCAGCGAACACGCACAACTACGAGACGCCAGTCGCCCCGCAAGCCGGACCGCCGCCGGTGGAGGCGTGCTCGGAAGGGGAGTGCTGCTGCCAGCACGTCGATGCTGCCGCGCTCGCGGGGGCGTTGGGCGGGTTGGCGGTCGTCGTGAGGCGGCGGCGGCGGGGGTAAGGTTACCCAGGCCCCTTCCGGGCCAGTGACATCCCACAGAGCGCTGCGAGCTCGCCACCTCCCGGCGGAGGGGGGGCCCCGGGGCCCGCATCGCCGCGTACCAGCGATTGCACCCGGCGCCGCCGGCGCTCCACGTCCGAACCCCAGCGACCGTAACCGGCGCACAGCTCGTCGCGTCTGAGCGCGAGCTGGTCCCGAACGGCGGCCCCCACGCTGACCCCGTACGTCGAGGGATTGAGCAGTTCGTCGAACCCATCGTCTACCCAATCCGCCCAGTCAAAGGCAGCCACCGCGCCAACACACCCCTGCCGGTCCCGCCGCATGCCACTCGTGCGGGAGAGAAGTTCGTCGTAGAACGCGAAGCCACGTCGGTTTGCATGCAAGTCGGCGAAGCTGAACACGTTCGAGGTCAACAACCCGTACGCACCTCGTTCGCTGTCCGTTCCCCACCTCACCGCCAGGAGCGGTGCCGCACCCCACCGACTCACTCGAAGGTACTCGTACCCCTGGTCGAAGAAGTGATCGGGCTTGTCCGTGCCCATCCGTACGCCGGCGAGCCGGATCGTACTGCACACACCCGCCATCGCCACCGCGGGAGACTGCGTGGCGTCGAGCTGCCCGTAGATGTCACTGCGATCCACGAAGTCTCGGCGCGCGACCGCCCCCGACTCAAGAAACGCGGAATACGCGCCGAAGCCCAGCCCCTCGAGCCCTTGGCGGTGCGGCACCGGCGCCGAAGACGCCAGTCGGGCGTGGATTCGAGTCGCCAGTTCGCGGCGCGTTCGTTCCTTGGTACCTCGACAGCGCAGCCTTGTGTTGGTCTCGGCGATCGCGGCGCCCAACTGGCGATTCACCTCAGCGTTCGCGATCACCCGGGCATCGGCCAGCGGCTCGTGCCGTCGTGTGAGCTGATCCGTCTCGTAGGCCAACGCGAGCGAAACTACCAGAAGGAAGCCCGCTAGCACCGGACTGACGCGTCGGCGGAGGCTCGGGTGCGACCGGTGGGGACGTAGAGGTGGTTCATACCTGGGCTTTAGCAAGCGGGATGCCAACCAAATAATCCAGCAAGTTCAGCCACTTGCGGGGCCACCTGGGTGGGTAAGCACCGCGATTCAATCAACTTCAGTGATTGCCGCATCATATTGACACGCTGCCGTGTGCTCCCCTTGTCGACCGCGCTCTCGACCCGACAAAAGGTGCCAGAAGTAAATTGACCGGCCCACGAAATTGGGTGGTGCGCTTCGATTCGGTGTGTACTGTCATGTTGTCACCGACTCGGCCCCGCTCGAATTCTCCCGCGGAAAATGCTGATTGTAGTGGCATTTATTCCAAGGAAAAACGACATGAAGGTCTCTCTAATTCCCACTGTGTTGGCGGCCAGCCTGCTTGGCTGTAGTGTTACCATCCCCGGCGACGTAAACGGAGACGGAGTGGTCAACGAGGACACCGAGGGGGTGGAGAAGCTCGGTCCGTTCACCGGCGTGACCAATCGGAGCGACGCGGACGTCGAGCTGGCCGGCGATGACGTCGGCGACGACCTTGAAGCGGGCGACGTGACCATCCTCTGCGAGGGCGGCCTGGTCGCCGACGTGGAGCTGAGCGTTGACGGTGACGGCTACCTGATCATCGACATGGCCGCCGAGATCGCCTCCGTGCTCGGTTGCAAGATCCGCGTGATCGCCGACGGCGTCGCGGATGTCGTGGATGAGGGAGATGGCGACATTGTCTGCGACGATCCGCTGCTTGACGTCCGAAGCGTCACCGTCGGTGGAAACGGCTCGGTCACGCTGGCTTCGGTCACCGCGGACGAGCTCAACATCCTGGTCACTGGCAACGGCGCGCTGACGATCGCAGCGGTCGCGGTGGACCAGCTCAACATCGACCTCCGGGGCGCTGGCGATGCCACGTTGGCCGGTGACACGGTCAACGCCTACTTCGAGAGCGTCGGCAACGGCGACCTCCGTGCCAAGGAGCTCACGGTGAGCGACACCCTCGACGCGATGCTCAGCGGCACTGGCAATGGCGTGATCACCGTGCTTGGCATCGTCAACGCCGAGGTGCACGGTGATGCGTCGCTGGAGGTGTACGGCGGGGCGGAACCCGGCCAGATCGAGGAGGTGGACGGCGGGGAAGTGATCTTCTACTGACCCGTCAGTCGCGAACGTTGGGCCCCCGGGAGGGGGCGGCGGCAGGGGTGAACGTCACGCCTGCCGCTTTCCCAATTCACTCCGCCGCGTCGCAGTTCCCTTCCGCGCACAAGCAGGCGCCGACGCAGTAGTTGACGATCTCGCCGGTCTCGAAGAAGTGGGCCATCTGCTCCTGGGCAGCGAAGGCGCGCCGGGTGTCCTCGTGGGTGTCGAACTCGTCGGTCGGGGCGGTGTTGTCCTGGGGCACCAGCGGCGCGGCGAAGTCGTACTCGGTGATCGCGCTGCCGGTGACCGGACCGTCCACCGACGCGATTCCCCAGAGGTCGACCAGCGGAACATTGGGGTTCACCGCACCGTAAGCGCGCGCCATGTTGTGGGCGCCGAGGGTGGTGACCTGGGCGTCACCGATGGCGTCCTGAAGCAGGATCTGCTTGGCATTGACCCCGGGAAGCGGCTCGGCGTTCATCTGCCGACCCAAACCACCCGCCTCGCCCGGGTCCCAGATCTGCTGGATGAGCGCCATCCACAACACGAGGTCACGTTCGTCGTCGTAAACGGACTGGAACATCCCGAAGAAGGGAACGAAGTCGGCGCTCCTCGTCAGCAGGATCGAGTACGGCATGCCGCCGACACCAAGGGTGGCACGGTCGATTTCCGGGGAGCTGGCAACGTAGCCGCCGCCCAGGATCGCGCCCTGCGAGTTCCCGTAGTACACGACGTCGGTGGGGTCGATGAGCGCGGTCCCGTCGACCATCATCGCCTCGTCCCGAACCATCGCGCCCTGCATCATCCAGATGGCGGCCGCGAACTCCAGGTAGCCCTGTTGGGTGCGCTCGGCGATGGTCGCAAACCGCCCGAGGTCCCCCACCAGCATCAACGTGATCGCGTTGGTGTCGTCCTCCTTCATCCCGGTCCAGTCGACAGCGAAGAGGATGTACCCGTACCGATCGGCCAGCTCAGCGAGGTAGCCGCTGTGCACCTCGTCCTGGCTGCCCAACAGACCGTGGCCGTATTGGAGAAGCTGGAGGGGGCGTGGGTCGGTCTGCGCGCGGCGCGGCACCACGATCGTGAACGGAACCGTCGTCTCTCCATTGTACGTTGGCATGCCCAAGGAGTCCCGCGTGAGCAGGGTGTCGGGGCCGTCGGTCTCCGTGTACAGCGGCACCGTCATGCGCCCGTGGATTCGCTTCCAGGTGTGAAGCTCCTGCTCAGGGGTGAACTCCTCGACGTTGTCGATGACGTACGGGGGACCGTCTGCGCCCACGCGCGCTTTGGCGTCGGTGCGCATGAACTGGATGCGACCGGCGACGGACTCGGCCGATTTGATCGTGAAGTCCCAGGCGAGGCTCACGTCTTCCTGGGCCCAGTGCGCGTCGGTGAGCTTGCCGAAGATCTCTACGTACAGGTCGCGACGGCCTTCGATGTCGAAGTCGTTGGTCTCCACGCCGTCCCGAAGCGCCAGGAACCCCTCGCTTGGCGTGATCGGAGCGCCTGCCGCGTCGCCGATGTTGCGCAGCGCGACCACGTAGCGATGCCCGTTGAGATACGGCGTTGCCGGCCGAATGTAGAGCATTCGACTGCCTTCGATGGCGTGGCCGGCGTAGTCGAGCTCGCACCAGACGGGGTGGCGCTCACCCGTGTCCCAGTCCACGACGATGACGTCGGAGGCCTCAAGAAGGGAATCGCCGATGTTCGCGTGGCCGGGGAGCGTGCCGATGGCCATGCCCGGGATCTCGACGATCAGCGGGGTCATTGGCGAAAAGCCGTCGAGCTCGTTCCAATATTTCGGGTCGGGCTGGTAGCTGAGCTCGCCCTGGTTGGTAAACGGGAGGGTGGTCGGCCCAAGGTGCACACGAACGCCGGTTGGCGTCAACTTGTCCTCCCGGAGGAAGAAGCTGGACGGGAACGGGTCGGCGCAGCGCGAGTAGGACAGCGGATCGCAGTCGGTGAACTCGGTGGCGAGCGGGTCGGTGGCGGTGTCGCAGGCGACCAGGAGCACGGCGAGAAGGAGGCGCGTCATGCGATCGGCGGTATCCCGCAGTGTGCTTACGCGCCCCGCCGCAGGGCCTGGATCCCGGCCCCCACCACGACGCCGCTAAGCCCGAGCCAGATGCCGTTGAGCTGCGCCCAGGCGACGAGCAGTACGACCGCCGCGCCAACCAACGCCGGGCCCGCGCGCACGTGCCACCGGCGTGAAGCCGCGGCGAGGCCGGTGGTGACCAGCGCCAGGAAGCCATCGGTAGCCGCGGAAGGATCGATGGGATCGGCCCCGTCGCGCAAGGTCTCAAACATCTCGCCATGCGCGACCACGCCGGGTTGGCGGCCAAAGCGGGTGAGGTCGCGGTCGAGTCGGCAGGCGCCGATGAAAACGGTGCGCCCGGCCACGCCCGACCAGGTGGGCCGCTTGTCCCAGTCGAAGAAGGGGATGAGGTAGGGCATGAAGACGTGCGTGTCCCCACGAGCGGGCCACGCCTGATCGCCGATGTGCAGCTGGCCGCCCTGGTAGACGGCGCCGGGCGACCCGCGATGCTGCGCGAGCGCCACCGCCGCGAGGGGGGGCGTGGCCGCGTCGATCGGCACCCCCACCACGACCGCGGCGGGCCCCTGATCCACAGTGTTTCGCTCACCGATTTGCACGTTGGCGGGGAGCGTCGATGGCGCGCCCAGCCATCCGACTGCGATCGGCAGCGCGGTCGCGGCGAACGTGGCCGCCGGGACTTCCCCGTAGTCGAAATCGAGCACCAGACTGCGGGCTCCCCCCGCCTCCAGCGCCGCGACCACGCCTGGGAGCTCACCGAGCTGGCTTACCCGCTCGGCATCGGTGGCCGCAGGGAGGCAGACCGTCGCGCTGCCCTCGCCGTCCAGGGTCTGAATCGCCCGAACGAACTTGCCGCGCGCGATGAGATCGACGGGGTTGAGGTGACCGAGGACACCCGCCGCCACCGCCACCGCCGTCGCGTAATACGAAAAAGTCGCCACCAAAACCTCCGGGTGAACCTACGCCACGATCGGCGCCGCGTCGAGGCGGGTGGGGCCGGTCATCGGCTGAGCGCCCTCAAACGCCGCGTCGTCGCGACTCCTCGACCCCGCGGCGCGCCAGCTCGTCCGCGCGCTCGTTTTCCGGGAGGCCCACGTGGCCCGCCACCCATTGCAGCGTGACCCCGGGTCGCGCCTTGAGCCGAACACGGAGTCCTGCGATCAGCTCGACGTTGGCCTTGGCCTTCCAGCCCTGGGTGAGCACCCCGCGGCAGTACTGCGAGTCGGAGAAGACCACCGCCACCGATTCTGGCGGCTCGCCGGCCGTGTCCAGCTCATCGAGCGCCATCGCGATCGCCGTCAGCTCGGCGACGTTGTTGGTCGAGAAGCCGAGCCCGCGGTGGCGCTCGACCACCCGGCCGTCGGGGAACTTCACCAGACAACCGGAGCCGGCCGGGCCGGGGTTCCCCGTGCACCCGCCGTCGGTGAAGCAGCGGATCGCGCCGGCAGCGGCCGCCACCTGCGCGGTCGCCGCGGTCTTGGCGGCGCCCGCCTGCGCGGCGGTGCGCGTGCCTGCCGAGCCGAAGCCACTTCCCCTTCCCGAGGGGCGCGCCGCGGGCGCAGCGTTGCCCACGGCGCCGGGTGCCGGCAGCGGCGCGTCCGGGGCCGCTGCACCGGCAGGAAGGTCAACCGGCGCGGAGCCCTCGGGCTCCACCCGGCCCGCTCCTGCCTGGTAGATCGTGGCCCCCGCCTTGTCGGAATAACGGACCGCGATGCGACCGGCGACGGCGAGCGGAGCCCCGTCCGCATCGACCTCGGCCCACACCCGCTGACCCTTGAACTTCGCGCGCGACCATGCCATAGGCGCTACCTAACCCCATGCCCCACGACGACCCGCTCCGCTTCCCGGTCGCGAGCTTCCACCGGGTCTTCGACACCACCCCGGTGCAGGAGGTGCTGTCGCTCGACGAGCTGCTGGCGCTTTTGCGGGGCTTTCAGCTCCGAGCCGACACCGCGGCATCTGTCGAGCGAGAGCTGCTGCGCATCGACCGAGCACTGGCACAAGTGCTCGCCTCCGGAAGCGCCGACGGGCCTGTCGGCGTAGCCCTTGGCAAGACGGTCGCGACAGCGCGGGCGGCCGGCGACGACCCGACCAAGGCGCTGCACGACACCGCGGCGCGGCTCGCCGCCGACGCGCGAAAGAGCGCGAAGCGTGATCTCCGCACGTGGTCGCCCAGCCTGTACAAACCCGGCGCGGCGCGCGGCAGCGACGGCGTCCTCGCCTTGTCCTGCCTGGTGTTCGACTACGACGTCGGAGCCACGCTCGAGGACGCCGCCTACACCTGGGAACCCTGGTTCCACGTGGTGCACAGCACCTGGTCGCACCGGACCGACCAGCCCCGCTTTCGGGTGGTGATCCCGCTGGCCCGCCCGGTAGCCGTCGAAGACTGGACCACCGTGTGGCAGTGGGGGGCCGACCTCACCGGGAACGTGGTCGACAGGGCCCTCAAAGGTTCGGCGGTCATGTTTGCCCTCCCAGCGGTACCGTCTGCCGATGCCGAGCGCGTGTGCCAGGTCCACGCCGGCGCGCTCCTCGACCCTGGCGACGAAGGGATCGCACTGAGGCCAGCGCCCGCGCTCCCCCCGTTGCGACGGGAACCCGGGAGCGCCACGCAGCGGGACGGCCGGCATGTCTGGGTGGAGTGACGCGACGGCGCGCACGTGAGCGGCGGCCCCGGCTTCGGCGAACGGGAGGGCGTCGTGTACCGGTACCTACTCGGTAACCATCGGGTCGTGAAACACCGAGCGGCGTAGCAGGTAGGGCGGCGGGGGCGGCTCCCGCACGACCGTGGGGGCGGGGGCGTCGGTTCGAACGGCAGGGCGAAGCGCAGCGGCTGCGTCCAGCCCGATTCGCAGTCGCACGGCGCGAACGTCGGCGTCGTCGATTGGGCGATTTCTCAGGCGAGCAGCCGAGATCGCGGTGATCCCAAGGGCCAGCGCGACCTCGGTCGGGCGCAACCCCACATCGAAAGCGAGCCGCGCCAGCGTTCGGCGCGCGCGAACGAGCACGGGCGTGTCGCCCTCAAAGTCAGGGGACACGCCGAAGGTGTGGGCAACCGCCTCCGCGAGGCGGGCGGGGCCGAGGCGGCGGACCTTGTCGTCGTCCGCGGCGACGAGCTTGGTGATGAGCCCCACCGCGTCGTAGGCCTCGCGCAGTCGGAATCGCGGCAGTGCCGCCGTGAGCGGGAGGGAAAGTCCGGGAATTCGCCGCGCACCCACGAGGTCCGGGAAGCAGGAGCCCGTGGCAGTGGCCGGATCGTCGGCGAGGCCGTGGTGCTGGAACTGGCCGAGGCAGTAGCCGACGAGGGTGTTCATGTGTGAACGTGTCGCGACATCGCGCACATATGGCGCCGCGAGCTCCACCGCCGCCCGATTCGCGAGCACCCGGGTGAGGCTGGCCTGGAGCCGCGCGAGGCGGGCTGAGTCGACGAGGAGGACGATGTGCACGTGGTCGTCCACCACCGCGAAGAGCACGATGCACTCGCCGGCCACCGCCGCGATCGCGTGAAGCACGGAGCGACGGACTTCTTCGGTGGGAAACGCCGGCTGTCGGCCCTTCGTCGCCCAGGTGAGGTGGTAGGTTTTCACGGCCCGGGAGGCTAGGCACCGTGCCGCGGCGGGCAAGGGCGGGCGCGTGAATTGTCCCGGTTGCCGAAACGGGGGCGCAGCTCGACGGCGGGTGGCGGCTCGCCCGCTGCAGGGTGGGTCGGCGCAACCGAGGTGCCTGTTCAGCTTCCTGTAGGTCGACCTCGGATTGCCGGCGCAACCGAGGTGCCCCTTCAGCCGGCTGTACCTCGACCTCGGATTGTGGGCGCAACCGAGGTGCCCCTTCAGCTTCCTGTAGGTCGACCTCGGTTGGTGGGCGCAACCGCAACGGGGGCTCCGGCCCGGGCTCGGTCGGGATTCCCGACAGTTCTCGCGTAGCGCCGGGTTCCGAGCGGCGGCGGCGGCGAGCGCGACAGCGACGGCGGTCGAGCGGCGGCGGCGCGGCGGCCGCTGGCCTTCCGCCCAGGCCCCGCCCTCACTCCACCCGGTGACTCTGGCCCGTCGAGGCCACCAGCTCATACAACGAGTGGTTGTAGCAGCCGGCCGAGCAGCCTTTTCCCCAGAGGTGCTCGCGATGGCGCTGAACCTCGGGGGCGCGCCACAACGCCGAGAGCGGCGTGCGGAAGACGTTTCCGACCTTGAGCCCCTCACCGCCCCACACGCAGCACGGCAACAGGTCGCCGGTGTAGGTGACGCCGTACTGATCGACCAGGCCGAGACAGCGCACCGGGCCCCGCTCGCCGGCGTGGTAGCGCAACGATTCGGCGTAGTAGTGGGCCTTGGCTGCGACATCCGCGTCGCGACCCGACAGGGTCTCCACGGCGTCGAGCCAGGCGCGCTTGTCGGCATCGCTGGTGAGGTACAGCTCGGGCGCGTCGTTGACCGGCCAGAAGTCGAAGCGGGCGCCGACCGCGCGTGCAGCTTCGTACACGGGGACCAACTCACGGACGTTCTGGTTGGTGACGGTGAAGTAGACCGCGGTGTCGACGCGCCCATCGGCGACGGTGCGGTGGAGTTGGCGCCACGTGCGGGCATGGGCGCCGACCTGGCCGCGGAGCCGATCGTGGGTGTCGGGAAGCCCATCGATCGAGAAGCTCATCGAGCTGAGTCCGGCGCCCGCGAGCCGTTCGAGGTGACGATCGACCAGGGTGCCATTCGTAGTCACGTTCACCGCCATGCCCAAGGAGCGAGCCCGGCGGACGATGTCGGTGAGGCCGGGATGGAGGAGCGGCTCCCCCCCGGTGAGCACCACCACGCGTGTCCCAATGGCAGCAGCCTCATCGAGCAGCGCGAGCGCGCGTTCGGTCGGGACGTTCTCGGGCCGGTCCCAGAGGTCACAGAAGGTGCAGCGAAGGTTGCAACCGCGGTTGACGAGGAAGAGCAGCGTGAGAGGCTTCGACGGGACGCGGGGCGGCAAGTGCGCTTCGATCGGCGGGCGGGGCACGAAGTCGTGACCCTCGCCGCGGTGGATGGCGCGGGTGGCGCGGGTGACGTCGGACCAGTCCCGCGCTGCGGCATAGCCGCGCGCACGCTCCCCGAGGCGTCGGCGCAAGGGCGCGTCGCCCAACGCGCGGTGCACCTCGGCGACGAAGTGGTCGCCCTCGGCCAGGAGCAGCTCCTCGCCGTGCCGCACCGCGAGGCCCTCCGCGCCGAGCGGCGTGCTCACCACCGCCTTGCCGGCGGCGAAGTACTCAAGGAGCTTCATGCGGGTGCCCCCGCCCGCGAAAAGCGGGCACACACACAGGTCTGCGGCCTGGATGTGCGCGGGGAGGTCATCGACAGGTCCGGTGAACCGCAGCCGGTCGGAGGCGTAAGCGGTCGGGGCTCCCATCCCCGTGCAGACCAGGGAAACGTCGTCAGGCAACGACGGCAAAACCCGCTCGGCCAGGAAGCGCACCGCTTCGGTGTTGGGGGCGTAATGCAGGGTGCCGTGGAAGAACAGGACCGGCCCGCCGCGCAGGCCGTAGCGGGCGCGCAGGTCGACGCCGCGGCCGCGGTAGCTCGCGAGGTCCACGCCGTGCGGCACCAGCCACCCTCGCCCGCCCAGCCGCGCGCGGTCCTCCTCGGACAAGACGATCAGCTCGTCGACCGCGGCCACCGCCGCCAACTCGATCGCGCGGATGCGGGCCAACGCCCCCGCCCCGAGCCCGGCCATCTGTCGTAAGCGATCATGCTCGACATTGTGCTGCACCAGCACACTCCGCCCTCCCAGCACCTTCGCTGCGAGCGCGGCGGGAACGGCGTACCCGGGGAACTCGGCCTGGTAGACGTCGATGCGTTCGCGCAGGCCCACGTACAGCACGCGCAACCACCACGCCGGGTCGACGACCGGCCGGTACAGGAAGGTCTCGTCCAGCGGGTAGCCGATGCGGGTGAGCCAGCGCTCGAAGCGTGCCTGATCGCGGAGGAGCGGGGCTTCCTGGGCGGCTCGGAACCGCGTGCCGAAGGGGACCCGGACGAAGGAGCCACGGTGCCAACGGAGGTATGCCTCGCGGTCGTCGGAGATGAGCACGACGTGGTCGCCTGCCGCTGCCAAGGCCTCGGCGGCGCGGACAATCTTCACCGCCGCGCCGTGTTGGGTCGGGAAGAGATCCCCGCGGCTGATGACGGCGACGCGGCTCATTGCAGCTCGTCTACCTCGCGCAGCGCCGGCGACCACACCGCCGCCACGCCCGCGCTGACGATCGCAGCCACCCCGCCGAGAACCGCGGCGGGAACGAGCCCGAGGAGGGTGGCGGCCACGCCCGACTCGAATTGACCGAACTCATTGCTCACCGAGACGAAGAGCCAGTTCACCGCACTGACCCGCCCGCGCATCTCGTTGGGCGTCCGGAGTTGAACGATGCAGTGGCGGATGACCACGCTCACCTCGTCCGCGGCCCCCGCAATGGCGAGCGCAACGAGGCTCAGCGCCACGCTCGTGGAGAGGGCAAACACGATCGTCGCGACACCGAAGACCACGACCGACCCCAACATCAGCGCGCCTGCACGCCGCTGGATGGGGTGCCGTCCGATCCACAACGCCATCGCCGCCGCGCCCGCCGCCGGCGCCGCTCGCAAAAGCCCCAGGGTGTCCGGCCCGCCTCCGAGCACCTCCTTGGCGTAGATCGGCAAGAGCGCCACGACGCCGCCGAACATCACCGCCACGAGGTCGAGCGACAGCGCCGCGAGCATATCTGGTCGCGACCACACAAAGCGAAGGCCGTCAAGCGCGCCGCCGCGGTTCCGCTCGGTGGTCGCCGGGCCCGCCGCCGGCAGTGCCATCGCCGCGAACGTCCCACCGAGGGCGCAGCCGGCCGCGACCATGTGCACCTTCCACGCCGCGCCCAGCGCAAAGTACACCAGCCCTCCCAGCCATGGACCGGCGATGGCGCCAAGCTGAAAGACACTGGACGACCACGTCAGCGCGTTCGGGAAGTGGGTGGCCGGTACGATCTCCGGGAGGATGCTCTGGCTGGTCGGCGCCGAGAAGGCACGAGCGAGACCCACGAGGCCCGACAGCACCAAGAGCGGCCACACCGCCTTGGTCCCGGAGAAGTCGACCGCGCCGAGGCCCACGATGCCCGCCGCGATGACCACCCAGCACCCCGCGAGCAGGTTGCGTCGGTCGAAGCGGTCGATGGCGGCGCCGATGACCGGAAACAGGAGGAAGGTCGGGAGGAACTGGGCGAGCCCCACCCAGGCCAGGTCCATGGCGTTGTCGTTGAGAGAGTAGGCCTGCCAGCCCAGCGCCACACCCATGATCTGCTGGGCCAACACCATGAAGATGCGGGCGAGCTGAAAGCGCCGGAACGCCGGCACGTCCAGGGCGTTGTAGAGGGTGGCGGCCACCGGGAGCCCTTACTTCGGGGCCAGAAACTCCGCCCCCACGATGCGACGGACGATCGGCAGGCGGGCGGCGTATCCACACCCTGCGTAGGCCGGATCGCCGAGCGCCGCTTCGATGAGCACCGTTCGCATCCGGGAAGGACTGCCGCGGCATCCGGTTTGGCCATGTTCGACCCACGTCGGATGCAGCCGCGCCGAAACGAGACGCATGCCTTCCGCAGTGCGCTCCGCGACGACCTCGAAGAGGCCCCCATCGCGACGCAGCGCCTGACTGGAACCCGAAGCCGCGCCGGCGCTCCACCCCTGCGCCGCCATGAGGTTGCCGAGACTGTGGATGACGACGCCGCGGCGGCCGTTCTTCTCGATCCAGCGCGCGCTCTGCAAGACGTGGGGGTGATGCGCGAGCACAATGTCGACCCCGCCGGCAACGAGCGTACGGGCGAAGCGCTCGTCCCAGTCCTTCGGCGTGGTCTGGTACTCGACCCCCCAGTGCAACGACAGCACGATCAGCTCGGCGCCATCAGCACGAGCGGCGGTGACCCCCGCCAGGATGTCGTCCACGTCGAACTTGAAGACACACGGGTCGTCGGGACCGCGGTTGAGGTAGAGGTTGTGGATCCGGGTGGTGGAGAGCCAGCCGACCTTGATGCCGTTGCGCTCGAAGTAGACGGGTTTCTGGGCATCGGCACAGGTGGCGCCGGCCCCGGCGTGCGCCAGCCCCACCTGGTCGAGGTTGCCCAGCGTCTCTAAAAGGCCCTCAGTGCGCTGATCCCAGACGTGGTTGTTCGCGAGCGCGGCCCCATCGAACCCGACGTCCCGCAGGGCCACCGCCAGCTCGACGGGGGCGTTGAATACTTTCTCCGCCAACCTGCCGCTGCGCACCGGGGCGATGGGGGTCTCGAGGTTGACGATGGCCAGGTCGGCGGCGGCCACCATCGGGGCGATCTCGGCGAACAGGCTCGCCCAACCGTACCGCGCCGCGCTGAGCTTCACCGGGTCGTGGGGGATGACGTCGCCGGCGCCGAGGATGGTGATTCTGGCGGGAGGACGCGGGGGCGCGGGTGGGGCGGTCGCGATGGCCGCCATGGCGGGCTCTGTCGCGACGTACTCGGCGACCGGTGCCGCCACCGCCGGTGGCACGGCATCGCCGGTCATGCACGCCAGGAAAGTGGCCAGAAGCATCGCGTGGCGGGCTATCATGGTCGCCCGCTTCGAGGCTCCGATGCTCCTGCTCTCCCTGTTCGCCTCCCCCGCCGTCGCGTTCTGCGGCACCTTCGTCAGCGTCGGCGACGACGCCCCGACCAACGAAGGCAGTCAGATCGCGATCGTCCGCCAGAACGGCATGACGACGCTCACGATGGCCAACGATGTGCACGGCAGCCTCGCCGACTTCGCCATGGTCATCCCGATCCCCGAGATCCTCGCCGAGACCGCGCTGCACGTGGTCGATCCCGCGATCATGGACCACATCGCCGGCTACAGCGGCGCGCGGCTGGTCTCGTACCAGTGTTCCGATTTCGAGCAGCGCGAAGACGAGGCCGACAGCGACACCGACGTCGACTACGACTACGGGGACACCGGGGACACCGACACCACCGTGGAGGCCCAGTACATCGTCGGCGAGTACGACATCGTCATCCTGTCGTCGGTCGAGTCGGGCTCCTTGGTCGGTTGGCTCCAGGACAACGGCTACAACGTCCCCTCGGAGTCGCAGTCCCTCCTTGGGGAGTACATCGACTCCGGCTCATACTTCCTAGCCGCACAGGTACGCGAGGACGCGGGCCTCGCCGACGGGGCCACGCTCTCGCCGCTGCAGCTCACCTACACCGACGCCGCCGGCACCCTGCCCATCCGCCTCGGCACGCTCAACAGCACCGGGCAGCAGGACCTCACCATCTTCGGCATCACCGACGTCGACGCCGGTGCGCTCGCGATCAGCAACTACCCGGAGGCCGAGGTCGAGACCGACTGCATGCTCCCCGAGGGCGTGGCCCTGGGGGATCACGTCGACGGGGTGCTGGATGCCGCGCTTCCGCTGACCGGCGAGGCGCAATGGGTCACCGAGTACGCCTTCCAGAACGGCAGCTGCGACCCCTGCAGCCCCGATGGCAGCGTCAGCGCCGAGGACCTCGAGTCCCTGGGCTTCGACCCCGACTACCACTATGGCTACACCTACATGTTCACCCGGCTCCACCTCCGCTACGCGCCGGAGCAGATCACCCAGGACCTGGTGTTGTACGAGTCGGGGCTGACGGAACAACGGCAGCTCCGCTACATCGAGTACAACCTGCAGATGGAGGATCGCTTCGAGACCTGCGGGCTCGGCATGGTCGATGCTCCGGGCAGTTGCGAAGACGACGACGGCGAACCGTGGGGCGCGGGAGATACCGATGAGCGCGCGCTCGCGGGCACGGGATGCGGCTGTGAGAGCGCTGGGGCGCCCGCGGCAGGGCTGATTCTGCTGGCGGCGGCGATGGCGCGGCGGCGGCGCGACGCGGTCTAGAGCAGCGCGACGCGAGGATGGGATGGGTCGAACCGTAGGCTTCTCGATAGACTGCCGGATGCTCGCATTTCTCGCCGCCGCCGCCCTCGCCGGTCCCCGCCTCGTCCTCGTCGGCGACACCGGAGAGGACACCGCGATCGGCAAGCTTGTCAGCGCCCAACTGGTGAAGGAGATGGCGACCGCGGATTGGCTCCTGGCGCTGGGCGACTTCTACTACGACGCGCCGCCCATCGACGACAAGGCGTGCGCCACGTTGCTGGCCGAACGTTATCGAAACTTCTACGCCGGGATTTCCCCCCGCAAGGTGATCCCCGTGCTGGGCAACCACGACGTCACCACCACCGCACAGGACGGTTTTTCGCCCGCGGCACGCGCCTGCTCGGTCGCCGCGTTCGAGCTCCTCGGCTGGTCGAAAGGTGAGTATCCGAGCGCCGTCCGCAAGGTCGACAAGTCCGGCGTCCAGGTGGACCTCGCGGTCGTCGACGCCGGATTCTACGGGGCGGGAGCGCCGAAGCCGTCGCTGACCTTTCGCCCCTCCGCATGGCGCTTCTACGCGGCTCACTACACCTGGCGCACCACCGCCGGGAAGTGCGAGGAGCAGGACAAGATTCCGGTTGGCTGGCTGGGAACCCCCCCCATGGACCTGTGGCTCAACGGGCACGCCCACCACCTCGACGCGGTCATGGTGGACTCCGTCCTTGCCCTGACTTCGGGTTCGGGCATGGAGATGCGCAAACCGAAGGTCTGTCCCGACGTCACCAGCCAGTTCACCTACACCCAGGACGACGGCCCCCCGGTCGGCGGGTACCTCGTCGTGGATGTCGTCTCCGCGTCCGCGCTGCGCGTCACGCCGACAATCTGCGCCGAGAGCGGGTGCGCGGCGAAGCCCGCCATCGAGTGCACGCGCGTCGAGAAGGGACATGGCGTAAGTTGCGCGCCTGCTGGCTGATCAACGCGACGGCGCCTGCTTCAAAGCGAGTACCCGTCGATCCATCACTCGCGACCAGAGCGGCGGAATTGTCGCGAGCATGAGCATGGCGCTGTACCCCGCCGGGAGTTGTGGAACGTCGTCGTAGTGGCGCAAGTCGGTGAAGGGTCGTGCGGCAAACGCGTGGTGGTCCGAGTGCCGCGCGAGGTTGAGGAGTATCCAGTTGGAGACGCGGTGGCAGGAGTTCCACGAGTGCTCCGGCCGCACGCGCTCGAAGCGCCCCGGAGCGGTCTCCGCTCGGCTGAGCCCGTAGTGCTCGACGTAGTTGATGGTCTCCAACATGAGCACCGCCACCGCCGATTGGAGAAGGAACGCGGCCAACGCGAGTGGGCCGAACGCGAGGACCACCGCCGCCAGGAGCACGATCTGACCGAGCCCATAGCGGACCAGACGGTTCCGCATCCCGACGCCCGAGCGCGCCCGTTCGATGTGCCATGCCGACACCAGCCCACCCCACAGGCTGCGCGGCAAAAACGCATAGAGCGACTCGCCAAGGCGCGCACTGGCCGGGTCGTCGGGGGTGCCCACCCGCTTGTGGTGCCCCTGCACGTGCTCTACACAGAAGTGGGTGTAGGTCGCCGTCGCCATCAGCACGGCGCCCAGGGCCTGTTCAGCGCGGCCGGAGCGGTGCATGGCCTCATGGGCGACGTTGATCGCGGCGGCGGTGGCGGTGCCGGCGCCCAACGCCAGGAGCATGGCTTCGGTCACCGGTAGTGTGCCGCGACCGATGGTCCAGAGCGCGAAGCCAAGCGCACCGACATGCACCGGAAGAAAGGCCCAGGGAAGCGCCCGAGTCCACGCCGCTGCCGCTCGGTTGTCACGGTTGACGGGGAGCAATTGGTCGAGGACCGGAACCGCGAAAAAGAGCACCATTGGCGGCAGGGCCAGCCAGGGGCCACCGAAACTCGCCGCGAGCGCGAGCACCACCGGAGGGACGAAGACGGCGAGGTACGGCGTCATGCTTTGGAGTTGAAGTCGGCTGCTGGACGCGTCGTGGCATCGACGGACTCGGCGACCGGAGCCGAACCGAGCCCCTCCACCTTGCTTCCGAGGAGCACGCGGAGCGCAGCCACGTCCGCCGGACGCGCGTCACGGTCGGGATTGAGGCATCGACGAATCGCCTGACGATACCGCTCAGGCATGTTGGGAACCCGCGTTTCTGGGGCCGGATAACGACCGCGGGCCACGTCCGTGAACACGGTCCGCAGATCGCCCTGGAAGGGCGGCACCCCACACCACATCCGGTACAAGAGGCAGCCCAGCGAGAAGATGTCGGCTCGGGTGTCGACACGCTTGGCGTCGAAGACCTGCTCGGGCGCCATGTACCCAGGCGTGCCCATCGTACTCTCCGAGCGCGTCAGCGTCGGATTCCCAGAGCTGTCGCCGATGACCTTGACGATGCCGAAGTCGGCGACCTTCGCGAGCAGCCGCCCGTCGACCCTGGTGACCAGGACGTTCGCCGGCTTGATGTCGCGGTGCACCAGGTTCACCGCGTGTGCCGCTGCCACACCACTGCAAACGTCGGCGAAGAGCATGTCCAGCGTCTCGCTCGACGCGGGGGCCGCGGCGAGCTCCTTGTCCAAAGAGCGGCCGTCGACGTACTCCATCACCAGCCCCGGAAGCCCGCCCACATCGACGAAATCGGTGACGCTCACCACGTTGGGATGCCGCAGCCGCGCCTGGGACCGCGCCTCCCGTGCGAACCGCTCCACCACCTCCTCCCCGGGAACCTCGACCACCTTGAGCGCGTGCGCGCTGCCGAGGTTCAGGTGGCGCACGCGGTAGACCCTCGCCATGCCCCCGCGCCCGATGAGGGCGTCCACCACATAGCGATCGACGACAGTGCCGGGCGCGAGCATGAGCCCTCGTAATCCGTTTTCTCAGACGGACATCATGTACCAAAACGTGCCGTTCAGTCCCATTGCCAGCGCAAGCGCCAGAAGCCCGGCGGCAGCGAATGCGAAGACGCGGAGCGGGACTGACACCCGATCCGGCGCCGGCGCGCCGCCCTCGGGCCATGCTGGTAGCGTGCCGGTGAGCACCCACGCCCACACCCCGCCCACCAGCGCACCACCAAGGTGGGCGCCCCAGTCGATGCCCGGTGCAAACGAGATGAGTAGGTTCAGAATCAGGTTCTGCCCCGCCGCCGATCGCATCCGCTGGCGCAGGTCCCCCGGCAATTTTCCCGCCCCCGCGACCCCGAGCACCAGTTGCGCGGCCATCAGTCCCCAGATCGCTCCCGAGGCGCCGACGGAGGCGTGGTCGCCGAGGAAGACCAGGCTCATGCCGCTGCCGCCCACCGCGGCGAGGACGTACAGGATTAGCGTGCGTTCCGGGCCGAGCTCGCGTTCGACGAGGTCGCCGAGGCGCCAGAGCACGTAGAGATTGACCGCGGCGTGAAGAATACTGCCGTGGAGGAGCGTCGCTGTCAGCATGCGCCAGTACTCGCCGGCGGCGACGGCCCGCTGCGTGAGCGCTCCCATCGACCACATGGCGCCGTTGTCGCTCGGCGCGTGAATCAACAGCTCGAGCAGGAATAGCGCCCCCATCCCCACCACGAGGGAGCGCGTCACCCACGGCGTGCGCGCCAGCAAGCGCGCTTGCACGCCCGCCTGCTCGCGACCCTTGAGGGCAGACTGTTTCGCGAGCTGGGCGTAGAACCGCGGCCAGTCGGGGGCACCCGGAGCGCGCGCCAGAATCCACGCGCGAACGGCGCCCGCGGAACCGCCCGTCAGCTCTGGAAGCACCGACCCGTCGTCGGTCAGATGCATGACCGTGACCGAGGGCGCTGCGGCCCAGGCGGCGCTCCCCAACACGACCTCGCCTTCCGCTTCGGACCCGCCGGCGAGCACCACGACCACCCCCGACGCCTGCAGCGCGGTCACCAGCCCCGCCAGCGCGCTCTCTCCCGTGACCGCGAGGCGGGCGACGATGACCGGGCCATGCGCTGAGCGCACGACGAGGTGGTCGTTGTCCAACGCGAGCACTTGCGACCCCGAGGCCAGGACGAAATCGTGCACCAAGGCTTCGTACGCGCCGGGATCGCCGAGGTAAGGATCGTGCGGTTGCATGAGCGTTCGCCTGCCCTATGGAAGCGCCACGGACACGCTTGCAGCGTCACCATCGCCGTAGCCATCGTTCGGCGTGACCGTCACCTCCCAGGTGTCGCCTGGGCTCGTTGAGGCGGCGAGAATCGTGGCATCGCTGCTGGGGAAGGGCACACCGTTGACCGCCCAGGCGTAGCTGTAGGTGATCGGGTCCACCTCCAGATCCACCGATTCGACCTCGATCGCCGCCACGAGGTCGTCCGCGTCGGTGCTGCCGGCGATCACCACGACCGGTGCCGGGGGGAGGTCGTTGATGACGATGTCGACGGCGTCCCAGCCGGTGCTGCCGTCGTCGTCTTTGGCGCCGAGGTACACCGTATGCTCGCCCGGCGAAAGCCCCCCGTACGACGCCGAGACATCGCCGCTGGAGTTGGCGCTTCCGGTGCTGAACACGACGTCGTCGACCTCGTCGTACCAGGTGATGCCAAGCTCCGTCGGCGATTGCAGATCGTCGGCGACCGACCCGGTGAACGAGATCGTCTCTCCCTCGTTGAAGACGTCGTTTTTGCCGGGGTCTTCAATGTTGACGTCGGGGGTGCCGTTCACGCGGAGCACGATGACCGCTTCACACTCCCCTTCTTGGCCGTCGGTCACCGTCAGCGACAGCTCGTGTTCGCCCACCGAGAGCTTGTCGATGTACAGGCTGACCGTGCCGTCGGGAAGCGCCACGCTCTCGCCGAGCCTACCGTCTTCGCTGCTTCGCCACACCACGAGGAGCTCGCCGCTGGCCGTTTCCAAGTCGGTGGCGTCCCCCGCGAGCAGCACCGACTCTCCTTCGCGCAGCAGGTCGCCATCACTCGGGGTGAGGATCGAGCATTCGGGAAGCTCATTCGGGGTGACCACCGTGAATGAGACGGAAGCCGAGCCGACATTGCCGGCCGGATCCACGGCGGCGAGGGTGATGGTGTACTCGCCCTCCGGCAGAACCAGCGTGCCCTCCAGGTGCCCAGCCGGGACGGCGGTGTTGTCGATGGTGTAGACGGTCCCGTCGGCGCCGGTCCACGTCACGTCCAGCTTGGAGGGGTCGTCCTCGGCGTCGGTCAGCTGGGCGTCGAACGGGATCTCGGCGCCGGCCGCGTACTCGACGCCGACCGGCTCGGCGAAGGTGACGACAGGACCGGTGTTGGCCGATCCGGTCTCTTCGGAGTCGATCGGGGCATCCCCGCTGTCCTCGGCGACGGGGCAACCGAGCAGCATCAGAGTCAAGAGGCGCATCGTCGCTCCAATGAGGGCCGGAGCCTATCCAGCCCTGATGCGATAGCCCGCGAGGATGCACCCCATCTTCACAAGCGCGGTGGTTCTCCTCTCGCTCGCCGCATGCTCATCCACCAGCGACGACACCGCCGCCGGACCGGCCGCACCCGACCTCACCGACCGCCTCGACCCCGACGAGGTCCGCGCGGGCGTGGTCACCGACACCCGCGCGCTCTTCGGGGGCATCTCCTCCGAAGGGGCGCCGGGCGACATCAAGCTCTACAACGACCGCGCCCGCTTCATCATCGAGGCGGTCGGGGACTCCAGCTACTACGTGGACTACGGCGGCGGACTCATCGACGCCGACATCGTGCGCCCGGATGGCCAGCCGGGCCGCGATCTGCTCGACGAGCTGGCGCCGATGGTCAGCTTCGGTCGGGTGTGCGACGCCACCTCGGTCGAAGTCGTCGACGACGGCGCGAGTGGCCTCGCCCATGTCCGGGTGACGGGTCCTGCGGCACCGATGCGCCTCATCACGGGTGCTGTGGAGAACGAGGAGGCCGTGCCGTGGTTCGACCTGACCGTGACCACCGACTACGTCCTTGCCCCCGGACAGTGGAGCGTCGAAGTCACCACGACCGTGCAGAACAACGATTCGCGGCCCTTTCCCAGCTCGGTTGGGATGCTCGTCCTCTACGCCCAGGAAGTGGCCGAGCTCTGGCACCCGACCACCGGCTTCGGCGACCCGGATGGCCAGCCCTACGCGATGGAGGCGATCGTCGGCTCGCACAACGAGGGCGTTTTCGGGCTGATGGCGAGCTCCGGGGCGCTGGAACCCTCACCGGTGGGCGAGCTGATCTCCGGCATCGGCGCGGGGATGACCGCATTCGAGGCCGCCGCGGTCGTGCCGGCGGGCGAAAGCCGCTCGTGGACCGGGCGCGCCGGGGTCGCGCCCGACGTTGCCACGCTGGAGGCCGAACGCCTGGAGCGGGAGGGGGCCTCGGTGGTGCCGACGGAGGGAGTGGTCACCGCGGGCGGGATCCCGCTGGCAGGGGCGCGGGTACACGCGCTGGACAGCGGCGGAAACCCCGTCACCATCGGGCTGACAGACGCGGACGGGCGCTACTCGATCGGGGCGACCGGGGCAGTCAGCGTCGTCGCGTCGGGGCGCGGTCCCGCGATCCACGCAGACCTCGCCGTCGGCCACGGCAACGTCTCCGCCTACGATCTCAGCACCGACAACGTCTTGGAGAGCCTCGCCTCCGGGGCGCTGCCCGTCGCCTTCGCGGACGGGTACGGCGTCTCGGCGGCCGGCAGCGGCGACCTGGGCCTCACCGCCCCGGGAACGCTCTCGGTCACCATCGCGGACGGCGGCCCTGCCGGCGTGCTCGTCGACTTCGTGAGCGCCGATGCCGGCGTCGACGAGCGGCTGGTACCGGGTCGACCCAGCGGGCATGCCGCGCTCGGGTACGTTCGCGACGGGCAGCTCTCGATCCCGCTAGAACCAGGGAGCTACCTGGTGACCGTCCATCGCGGCGTCCGGTACGAGCTCGTCACCAGCCAGATCACCATCGAGAGCGGCGGCACGGCGGAGGTCGCGGCCACACTGGCGCTCGCCTACCAGGCGCCGGGCGTGATCTCGATCGACCCTCACTCCCACGCCTCCCCCTCCGCCGACGGCGAGATCTCGATGGAGGACCGCATCATGGTTGCCGCCGGGAACGGCATCGAGGTCCACGTGGGCACCGACCACGATCACGTGGCGGACTACACCGGCATCGTGACGGCGCTGGGCCTCGACGAGTGGCTGTACAGCGTCGTCGCGGACGAGGTGAGCCCCGTCCTCCGCGGCCACTTCAATGCCTACCCGGCGGCCCGGACCGGCGCGAACAACGGCGGCGCGCCGCGCTGGTGGCAGCAGACACGCAGCACCAGCGAGTTGTTCGCCTTCATCCGCCGGCAGCTCGGAAGTGACGTGCTCATCCAGGCCAACCACCCCGTCGGGGGGAGTGGCATGTTCAGCCTCGCGGACTACATCCCGGGCACCGGCCGTGTCGGCGACGCCAACCACTGGTCCAGCGACTTCGACGCGATGGAGCTGATCAACTCCGGACACGGTTCAGACTACTTCCCCTACTACGTCGATCTGGTGGCCCACGGGCAGTTGGTCACTCCGGTCTCGGTCAGCGACAGCCACGCCCACACCAGCGGGAAGCCGGGACTCAATGTCACCTTCTTGCACACCGGCGGCACCCTCGCCGAGTTCGGCCCCGATGTCCTTCGCAGCGCCATGCGCGCGCGGGCGACGGTCGCCTCACTCGGCGCGTTTATCGACGCGACGATCGATGGCGCCTGGGCGCCGGGACGCGAGGTGCCTCCGGGCTCGCTGGCGGTTCGGGTCTTGTCCCCCTCGTGGATTCCCGTGACCGCGGTCGCGCTGTGGCGCGACGGAGTGGAAACGTCACGCGTCACCTGCGCCGGCGCCGCTCCTGAGTGGTGCAACACGAGCTTCGTGCTCCCCGGTGACGCCGATGGGAGCTACGTCGTCGTCGCAGAGAGCACCGAGCCGATCACGTCGGTCTGGCCCGGCGACTACGCCTGGGCAGCGACCAGCGCCGTGCTCGTCGACGTTGGAGGCGACGGCTGGACCGCGCCGCTGGGGCCGCTGGTCGTTGAGGAGTAGGGCCGAGGCGGGTACACTCTGCGCATGGCCGAGCCCGGACGGCTCAGTGATCTGCGGCGGCCTCCAGCTTCACTCGGAAGACCGCAACGCCGCGACCAACCCCACGGTGCTGGTGGAGGTACTCTCCAAGGGCACCGAAGCCTACGATCGCGGCGAAAAGTGGAGCCACTACCGGAAGCTCCCTTCCCTGCGCGAGTATGTGCTCGTCTCGAGCCAACGCATCGCCGTCGAGGTGTTTCGACGTGGGCTCGACGGGGAGACGATGCCCGACGCGGTGACCGCCTGAGCGGGATGCCGCCCGGGTCGTCGAACAGTGGCACCGATCAGGGCGTGTTCGCGGCGCCCGGCGTCACGTTGACGGTGTCCTGCCAGGTTTCGCTTCCGTCGGGAATTGCGGCGCGGCCCACGTCAACCACAGCGGCTTCGTAGCTGACCTCGTGAATCACCGCGCCGGCGGCGCTCAGGTAGATGGTGCCGCCCTCGTTGCCGAGTTTGAACGCCGCGTGCAGGTCGCCCTGATCGGGCGTTGTGTCGGTCCAGACGTAGGCGAACGCGCCGGGAGCGAGCGACGAGCCGGCAGGGAACGTGAACAGGGTCAACTCGGCGCTGTCGTTGGACAGCGAAAGTCGCGCCAGGTCGGCGGACCGGCTGCCAGCGTTGTACACCTCGATCCAGTCGTCGAACTCTCCGGCCTCGTCGGCGACGAGACCGTCGTTGTCGGCCATGAACTCGTTGATCACCACGCGCGCCGGGCGCTCACCGGTGTCGGCGGTGTCGCCCGTGTCGGTCCCGCTATCGGCGGTGTCGGTCCCGGTGTCCGTCCCCGTGTCCGTGCTGGTGTCCGTGTCGGCGGTGTCGGTATCCGAGGTGTCGCCGGTGCCGGTGTCCGCCGCGTCGGGAATGCACCAGTCGCCGTCGACGTGGGTGCCGGGGCCACAGAAGAACCGATCGGTAGGTTCGCAGGCGACGAGGGCGAGGAGGACCAGAGGGAGGCGGTGATGCATTCCGGGCACCTAATCCGGCGCTCCAGGTCTGGCGCCCACGCGCGTTGTCGATACGCTGCGAGGCACCATGCTCCTGATCCTCACGCTCGCGTGCACCACGTCGGGCGACGTCCCCGACACCGCCATCACCGACAGCGCTTCGGACGGCCTGCGGACGCTGGACAACTGCGCCGCGTCCTTCGCCGCCGACGTCCCCGCCTTCTACACGACCTACTTCCGCTGCGTCGATGTCTCGATGGACGGCGACGAGGTCGTCATCGGCACCAACGACCTGCCGCCCCATCCCAGCTCCTACTACCCCGAGAGCGACCCCAACTGGGAGGCGTGGGACGACCGCGGCGGCGAGTACACCCAGAACCCCAACTCGATTGCGTCGCAAGCCTTCGTGCTCCGCATTCCAGCCGCCCCGGTGGCAAAGGGCCTTACCATCACCGACGCGCTCGTCGACCTCACGATGATGACGAGCGACGAAGAATACCCGGCCGGAACCATCGGCGTGGCGCTGGACGGCGTCTCGCTCTACAACGCCACCGCCGCTCCGGGCGATGACATCCGCGACGAGCAGTACGGCTTCGACGTGTGGGAGGCGCACCCGTCGCCCGACAGCGCCTACCATCATCACTCGCCGAACCCCGCTGGCCTCGCGGTCTTGGTCGCGGCGGGGTTTGCCACCACCACCGCGCCGGGCGCCGCCGAGGTGGAGCTCTTCGGCATCATCTGCGACGGCACCGTGGTCCTCGGCTGTACCGAGCTCGACGGTACCGAGGTCGTGAGCGCCGACCTCGACGCGCAGGGCGGTCACCTCGGCGACCTCCGCGATGCCGATGGCACCACACACTTCGCGGGTCGCTACCACACCCACATGTGCACGGCGATCGACGAGGACGCGTTCACGCCGGAGATTCAATACTACGGGAGTTGTGAGGTGGCGGGGGTGGGACCGTGAGGCGGGGCGGACCCCTGCCCATCAAACTCCGGCACCCAACACCGCGCCCCCTGCAAAAGCCGCTCGACCAGATCCTCGAAGCTCATCCCCACCTGGCCGGCGGCCATCGGTGAGAGGGAGGTCTCGGTCATGCCGGGAAGGGTGTTGATCTCCAAGAACCACGGCGTGCCCGCCGCGTCCACGATGAAGTCGGCGCGGGCGACGCCGGCCAGTCCCAGGCGTTCGTAGGCGATCTTCGCGTAGCGCTGCGCGTCCTCGGCCACCGAGTCGGGGATGGGCGCCGGCACCAGATAGCGGGTCTTTCCCTTCTGATACTTCGCCTCGAAATCGAAGAACTCGTTGAGCGGCTCGATCTTCACGACCGGGAGCGGCGTGCCCTCGAGCACCGCGACGGTGATCTCGTAGCCCGCGACGAACTGCTCCAGGAGGACCTCGTCCGCAAAGTCGAGGCAGTACAACAACCCCGCTTCGAGCTCGGCCGCGTCGTGGCACTTGCGGATGCCGAGCGTCGAGCCGCCCTCGGGCGTCTTCACCATCACGGGGAGGCCGATCCCCTCGGGGTAGTCGTCACCACGTCGCCAGGTGCGATCGTTGGCCATGGGCACGCCGGTTCCGGCAAGCATCCTTTTGGTCGCGATCTTGTCCATGGCGATCGCGCTGCCGCGGACGCCGCTGCCGGTGTAGGGAATCCCCATCACCTCGAGCAGACCCTGCACGCAGCCGTCCTCGCCGAGCGGACCGTGCAGCGCCAACCAGGCGTGGGTGACGCCGGTGGCGACGAGGCGCGCCGGGAGGTCGCGACCCACGTCGATGTCGACGACGTTCCAACCACGCGCCCGCAGCGCCTTGGAGACCGCCGCGCCCGACTTCAGCGAGATCGGGCGCTCAGGGGCGATTCCTCCCAGGAGGACGCCCACGGTCGCCGACGATTTGTCCAGAGTCTTGGTCTTCATCACCACCTCCCGGCCCGCCCAGGGGCCACCAGTCGTTCAGAGATCTCCACACCCGTCGCCACACGAACACGTTCGATCACGGCCTGGAGCAGCAGCTGGAGCTGTTTCGGAGTCGCTTCGCCACGGTTGACGAGCACCGCCGGATCGTCGTCCGCGAGCGCGGCGTCGTATAGGCGAACGGTCGGCAACTGAGCCCGCGCCAGGGTCGCACGGAGCGCCACCCGCTTGCCGGGCTCCAGAAATGCAGTCCCGGCTCGGAGTGGTTTGACGGCCACCCGAGCGTTGAGCGTGGCCCCGAGCACCATCGCCTTCGGCTCCGCGACGTAGGCGCCATCGATGTCCTCGACCCCGCGCCCCTTGAAGCGGCGCACCCCGACCACCGCCGGCGCGAGCCACCCCTCGTCCAGGGCGTCGCCCACACAACCACCCGCCGACACCAGGGCCGGCCAACCCGCGACGGTCGCCAGCCGGGCCAACGGAGCGGCCGCCCCCGCGAACCAATGGTCACCGCGGCGCTCCACCGCTTCAAAGCCGACCCCCAGCCGAAGGGCGACGCCGGAAACGCCGCCCTCGGGCGGCAGCGCGTCGTGGAACGGGGGCACCACCCGGACCGCAAGCCGCTCCGCCCGCGCCGCACGAATGGTCGCCACGAGCTGGGCCTCGTCCGCCACCTCCACCCAGCGCTCGAAGGTGCCCGGCGACGCACGCAGCGGCAGGTGCCGCGCGATCGGCTCCTCCTCCCGAATCAGCGCCGCCAAGGTCATTGCAGCCGGGCGGCGAGCAGCCCACAGGCGCGGTTGACGTCGCCGGCGCCGAGGGTGATGACGAGGTCGCCGGGGCGGACCATCGCGAACAGGGCCTCGACGGCTTCGTCAACGGAGCCCACCGGCTGGACGCCGCGGTGGCCGCGCTCCGACATGCCGTGGACCAGCGCCGCCTGCGAAGCGCCTTCGATAGGGGCCTCGCCGGCCGCGTACACCGGCAGCACCAGCACCACCGAAGCGCTGTTGAAGCACTGGCAGAAGTCCTCCATCAGCGAGGCCACACGGCTGTAGCGGTGAGGTTGGAACACTGCGATGATACGACGGTCGTCGTAGCCTTCGGCCGCGGCGGACAGGGTCGCCTGGATCTCCACGGGGTGGTGGGCGTAGTCGTCCACGATGACCACGCCGCCGACGTCGGCACGCTCACTGAAGCGTCGATCGACCCCACCGAAGCCGTGCAGACCGGCCTGGACCTGGGCGAAGGGGACGTCCAGCTCCATCGCAACCGCGGTTGCGGCGAGCGCGTTGAGGACGTTGTGACGACCGGGCTGATCGAGGTGAAGATCGCCCAGGGGCTCGCCGTGACGCCACACCCGGAACTGCAGCTGCCGGCCCGATTGGCGCACACGATCGGCGCGGTAGTCGGCTTGCGCGGCCATGCCGTAGGTCAGCGTGCGGCGACGCAACCGGGGGAGGATTCGCTGCACGACTGGATGATCCAGACAGACCGCAGAGAACCCGTAGAACGGCACCTTGTTGGCGAAGGTGACGAAGCCGTCGACGAGGCGCTCGAACTCGCCCCAGTGCTCCATGTGCTCAGGATCGATGTTGGTGATGATCGCAACCGTCGGATCCAGCAGGAGGAAGCTCCCGTCTGATTCGTCCGCCTCGGCCACGAGGTACTCGCCCGCCCCCAGCCGGGCGCTCGATCCGAAGGTGTCGAGCTTGCCGCCGATGACGACGGTTGGGTCGAAGCCCGCATTGTGTAGAAGCTTGGCCACCATCGACGTGGTCGTGGTCTTGCCGTGCGTTCCCGCCACGCCGATGCCGTACTTCATGCGCATCAGCTCGGCGAGCATCTCCGCGCGAGGAATGACCGGCACCTTGGCAACGAGGGCCGCGATGAGCTCGGGGTTGTCGTCCTGCACCGCGGTCGACCGCACCACGACATCGGCGCCATCGACGTTTCCGGGGGCGTGCCCGATGTGGATCCCGCCGCCGAGACCGCGGAGACGCGCCACCACCGGGCCCTCCTTCAGGTCGCTGCCCGACACCGAAAAGCCCATGTTCAAGAGGACCTCAGCGATGCCGGACATCCCTGAGCCGCCGATGCCGATGAAGTGGATGCGCCGAAACTTCCCCCGGAACATCACGCGAACACCGGACCCTTGGCCTTCTGCGGCACCGCTTCGGCGCGCGCCTCGGCGGACACGCTCAACAGGATGCCGATGGCCGCGATGTTCATCATCATGGCGCTGGCGCCGTAGCTGAGGAAGGGCAGCACGAGACCCTTGTTGGGAACCACGGAGAGCACGACGCCGAGGTTGAGGACGGCCTGACCGACGATCATCACGGTGAACGTCGAAGCAAGAAGGCTGCCAAAGAGGTCCGGCGCGCGGCGGGCGATCGAAAAGCCCCTCCAGGCCAGCGCGATGTACAACCCGCTGAGCACCACAAAGCCCGCGAGGCCGAGCTCCTCGCCAAGCACCGCAGCGATGAAGTCGTTGTAGGGTTCCGGCAGATAGAGAAGCTTCGCCGAACCCTCTCCGAGCCCACGACCCGCGAGACCGCCGTGGTGGAGCGCGAGGAGCGACTGGCACACCTGGTAGCCATCCCCAGCGCAGTCCGCGAAGGGGTCCAGGAACGAAAGCAGCCGGGCTCGGCGGTAGGGCTCGGCGATCATGACCACCGCGAGCACGAGCCCCAAGGACGAAAACACGCCGATGATCCAGCGCATCCGGAGGCCAGCAAAGAAGAGCATCGTCGCGCACAGCACCCCGGTGATCGCCGTCGAGCCGAAGTCGGGTTGGAAGATGACCAAGACCAAGGGGAGCAGGATGACCACGCCAGCGGGGATCAGCACATTCTGAAAATCATGGATATTAGCGCGGTGTTTGTGAAGCCACGTCGCGAGACCAATCAGCAGCGAGACCTTGAGCATCTCCGCTGGCTGAAAGTGGAAACCCGCGACGCCGAACCAGCGCTGGGCGCCGTTGGCGGCGTGGCCGAGGCCAGGCATCCAGACCGCGCCCAAAAACACGATCGACATGATGTAGAGCGCCGGCGCGAGCTTCTGTAGCTTTCGGTATGGCGTGACCATCGCGGCCCCGCCAAGCACGGCGCCCATCACGATGGCGATTCCTTGCCGGACGACGAAGTGGTAGCCGTCGCGTGTGGTCTCCTGGGCGACGAACGCACTCGCCGACCACACCATCAACAGCCCGAACGCCAACAAAGCGATGGTCAGCAGCAGGAGGTGGGTGTCGTAGCGACGGGCGGTGGGCAGGGCCGGGGTCGCGGGGGAGGACGCGGGGGTGAGCGGCATGGCGGGTCCGGGCGGGAGCATCTTGACGGGTCAAGAGTATAGCGCATTCGGGCCCGGTATAGACTGGCTCACATGACTCGATCTTCTGTCGGTGCCGCCCTCGATCGCCTCGGAACCCTGATGCTTCCGGTCGGCGGGGGAGCGATCGCTGGCTTCTGGGCCGCAGACCAGGGGATGCGTCTGGTTCCGGAGTTCGCGGAGCTGGTGATCGCCTGGGCTGTCGTCGCCCTGTTGCTCATCGCGCTCGGCGCGGCGCTCCGAGGGCGGCTCTACACCGATCTTCCGGCTGGCCGCGCATGGCGCACGACCGCCATCGTCGTGCTGCTGGGCGTCGGCATCGCGGGCACCGCTCGGGTGCTGATGTGGAAGGCGGATCAAGCGCCGCTCGCTCGACTCGATCCCAACGCGTTCGAGGAGGCCTTCGCGATCGACGTCGCTCGCTACCGGGATGACCGGGCCGGGCTGGACCGCCTCGTCGAGCGGTTGGAGGGCACGACCCTGCCGCCGGTGCTCGGGCCCGACGAGGAAGCGGCGCTGCTCGATACGTGGATCGCGTTGCATGACTACACGGTCGACCTCGATCGGCTACGCGCCTACTGGGAAGGCTACTACGCCTACGACCCGTCCCGGGCGGAGCGCTCCTACCATGTCCGCGCCTACCTGCTGACCTACGCGGCCGAGCTGGCGCTGTACGACGCCGCCGGACGTGTCGCGACGCGGCTTTTGGCCCATGACAACGCCAAGACCTTTCTCGACGCGCCGCACGCCGAGCGGGGCCTTCCGGAGGCAACCCTGTCCCGGTTCCGCGGCGACCTGCTCGGCGCCCGGGACGAGGCGCGGGTGCTCGCTGGGGAGCAGTATCTGACCGCCCTGGCGCTCGGTGCCGGCGCGCGCGACGAAGCACGCCGCCTCGGTGTGGACGCGCTGTGGAGCGACATCGAGCGGAGCCTGGAGGCCATTTCGAAGCGGGGCCAACTGAAGCGCGTGACGGCGGGCGCACGCGCCGACAGCCAGATTCTCAAGCGCGGTCTTCGGCGCACGTGGTTTCCGGTCCAGTCCGAGGCGGCCGAATGGATGGGCGACGCGCGCGTGCGGCGGATCGGGAAGTACCTTGTTCCCTCAGAGCAGCAGGTGGAGCTGGCGGCCAAGCTCGAGCCCGGCGACGTCATGGTGGGGCGGAAGAACTGGTACCTGTCGAACGTCGGCCTCCCCGGATTCTGGCCGCACGCCATGTTGTGGGTGGGCGAGCCGGCGGCGCTCGAGGCGTGGGCCGACGACGCTGAGGTCAAGGCCTGGGTCCTCCGCGAGAGCGGTGACAGCTCACTTTCAGCGCACTTGGCCCGCCGCGCGCCACGCGCCTGGGCTCGCTTCTTGTCGGGCGACGGCGACGAGACGGTGCCGGTCATCGAGGCCATCAGCGAGGGCATCTCGCTCTCGCCGCTTTCGCACGTGACCGGCGACTACGTCGCGGCGCTGCGCCCGCGGCTGTCCAAACTGGAGAAGGCGCGGGCGATCGCGGCGGCGTTCCTCCACTACGGCAAGCCGTACGACTTCGACTTCGACTTCGCGACCGACCACGCTCTGGTCTGCACCGAGCTGGTCTGGCGCAGCTACCAGGCGCCCACCGGCTTCACCGGGCTCCGCTGGCCGCTCGTCGCGCTCGCCGGTCGCAGCACGCTGCCCGCCAACGACATGATCCGGCAGTGGGCAACGTCGGTCGGCACCTCCGACCAGCAGCTCGATTTCGTCGCCTTCATCGACGCGCGCGAGAAAGAAGCGCGCACCTTTTTTGCCGATGAGACCGCGCTCAAAGGCACATGGGAGCGGCCCAAGTGGGACGTGCTCCAGAAGTGAGCGAGCCGCTCAGTACCCCGCGACGTTGTCGTCCATCCACTCCAACCGCGCGCGCACCCAGGCGTCCACCCGCTCGTACTCCTCCTCCGCGCTCGCGACGACGTAGAGTTCGCCGCCAAAGTCCACGGCGCTGATGTCCCAGGTCTCCCAGTTCCGAGCGACGGCATCGCCCATGGTCGCCCGCTGCGCCGCGATCCGCGCCATCACCGCGTCGGTCGCCAGCTCGCCCTCCCTGGCCGTGCGCCACATCTCCGTGAACCGGTCATTGAACGCGGGTGTTTCGCTGCCCGTGATCATCTCGGACCGGTAGGCAATCCAGGTGTCGGTGCGCCAGTTCTCGTTGTAGTTGGGCTGCCCGAGGGTCAGGTCCAGGTCCCAGGGGACCATCCGCAGCATGCCGTCATCGCCCTTCCAGACGCGGTGGCTCAGGAAGTAGCCGTCGTTGTTCTTCATGAACTCTTCGATGAGGACGAAGCGGACGAAGCTGTCGAGGTCCATGAACTCGAAGGGGTCACCCCCGCCGCGGATCGCATCCTCCCAATCGCCGAGACTCGACGTGATGCCAGTGCGCACGGCGGCGGTCTGCTCGGCCTCGGATGGGTAGTCGAACTTCCAGGATGCGTATTGCACTCCGCTGCCAAGGCCCTCTTCGTCCGCCGAGACAATAAAGCGAGCGCCCGTCCCATCGTCGGGCGCGAACGCCAGTCGGGAGGCGTCGCGGTCGATCATCTGGTTGAGGAGGAAGACACCGAGGTAGCCTCCGTCGAGCGTGAGCTCGGCGTACACCGACTCCGGGGCATGATCGGGGGCCTCCGCCAGCGCGTTGAACAGGTCCCAGGCGAGCTTGTTGCGGATCATCGCGCGGTCGATCCACATGCCGTTGAGCACCCAATCGCTCTCCCGTCCGAGGTCGAAGAGCCTGACCGGCAGGCCATCCCCCGCGTCGTCCACGAACTCCACCTTGTACTGGTGTTTGGGGAAGCCCGAGGAGCTCCGGCCGCGCAGACTGAGATTCGCGACACCGCCGGCCTCGATGGTGCCGTCTGGCCAGGCAACGACGATGTCGCAGGGGATGGACGCCGCGTCGGGAATGGGGCCGGGACAGTCCAGGTCGATGAGCACGGGGGCGGTCGGCGTGGCCGGCTCGGTGCCGGTGTCTTCGGTGTCCGTCGCGGCGGTGTCGCCGGGAACCAGCTCGCTGCCGGTGTCGCCGGGCCCGCCCGTGTCGGCGGGGTCGTCGGGTTCGGTGAAGTCGATGCTTCCGCTTGAGTTGCAAGCGGAGAGCCAGAGCAGAAGGCGCATCTGTCCTGGTAGCCCGACGCGTCGCCTCACAAAGCCAACTCCCAGAACCCGACGTCGTGAAACTGCCCGAACTTGTAGCCGACGCGGTGGAACACGCCCACCGGCACAAAACCAAGGCCCTCGTGGAGAACGACCGACGCGTCGTTGGGAAGCGCCACCCCCGCGACCAGCACGACGAATCCTCGCTCGCGGCACGCGGGAATGAGCGCCTCATACAGCGCCCGGGCAATCCCGCGACGATGGTGACGCCGGTCCACATAGACGCCCAGCTCAGCCGTCCCCGCGTAGGCCGCGCGTGCCCGGAAGCTGGAGGATTTGGCGTAGCCGAGGACCACGCCGTCGACCTCGGCGACGAACATCGGGTAGCGGTCGCGGCCCTCGACCCAGTGGTCGCGCAGCTCGTCCCCGGACACCGGCTCCGACGCGAAGTGAATCGAGGTTTCGAGGATGTACGGATTGGTGATCGCCGCGATGGCGTCGAAGTCCCGCTCCTCGACGACACGGACGATCACGACGACCTCGCTAGCTCCGCAAAGCGGCGCCCCCGGTGCTCGAAGTCGGTGAACTCGTCAAAGGACGCGCACGCGGGCGACAACAACACCGCGTCTCCGGTCTGAGCCAGCTCCGCGGCGCGCCGCACCGCCATGGCCAGCGTGGGTACCAGCTCCGCCGCCACCTCCGCTCGGCGCAACGCGGCGTGGATCACCGGCCCTTCAGCGCCGAAGCAGAGCACGTGCCTGGCGCGCCGGAGCGGCTCCAAAAGCGGCTCGTAGTGCGCCCCGGCCTTGCCCTGGCCGCCGACCAGGGCAACAAAGGGCGTGCTCCAGCCTTCGTAGCAGGCGAGCGCGCTGTCGACGTTGGTGGCCTTGCTGTCGTTGATCCACACCACGCCGCGGCCCTCGTGCACCCGCTCCATGCGGTGGGGGAGTCCCGTCAACTTCGTCACATCCAACTCACGACGCCACAAGCCCCCGCAGACCGCCAGCAGCACGGCGGCGGCCAGGTTCTCGACATTGTGCTTTCCGGGGAGACCGAAGCCAGCGAGGGGCACCTCCCCCGGATCGTGCACCCCACGCAGCACCAACGCTTCGCCCTCGACGCGCACCCCGGGGTGGCCGCCAAGGAGAAAGCGCCGACCCGGAAGCTCCGCCGTCAACCTGCGGAGCCGGGCGTCGTCCGCCGGCACGATGGCCGCGTCGTCAGGTCCCATTCGCGCGAAGAGCCGCGCCTTGTGCTCACCGTAAGCCTCCATCGTGCCGTGCCGTTCGAGGTGATCGGGAGTGAGGTTCAAGATCACGGCGGCGCGAGGGCGGAAATGGCCAGGCAGCTCCATCTGGTACGAGGACACCTCGACCACGGCGATGTCCCACTCCGAGCGTGGTGCCTCCGACAGGGGGCGGCCGATGTTCCCGCCTTCGAAGGTGCGCAGGCCGGCGTTGGCGCACAGTTGGGCGAGGAGGTGGGTGGTCGTGCTCTTGCCGTTGGTGCCGCTCACGGCCAGGATGGGGCAGCTGAGCGCCTCCGCCGCGAACGCCAGCTCCCCGATGACGTCCACGCCCGCGTCACGCGCCGCGACCAGCTCCGGCATCCGGGCGGGAACCCCCGGCGAGACCACGATGCGCGTGGCGCCCAGGAAATCCGCGAGCCGGTGCTCGCCGTACACCGCCGTCGTGCCCTCGATGCGTGGGGCGTCGGCCCGGCGATCGGTGCACGTGACCAACCACCCCTGCGACAACGCCAGCTTCGCGGCGGCGCACCCGCTTCGGGCCATGCCGACGACCAGGAGGCGCCGCGATGCGCCCGATCCCGTTTCTGACGAAGGCGGCTGGGCCTGGCGCATCGCCGCGATCTACCTCAACTTCAACGTCGACAGCGCCACCAGCGCCAGAAGTCCCGAGATGATCCAGAAGCGCACGATGATCTTGGGTTCTCCCCAGCCGAGCTTTTCGAAGTGGTGGTGAATGGGCGCCATCAGGAAGACGCGCCTTCCGGTGCGCTTGAACCAGAGGACCTGGAGGGTCACCGAGACCGCCTCCATCACGAAAACACCGCCGACCAACGCCAGGAGTAGCTCCTGTTTGATGAACACCGACATCGAGCCCAGCGCGCCGCCGATGGCCAAAGACCCGGTGTCGCCCATGAAAATCTGCGCCGGGTAGGCGTTGTACCAGAGGAAACCGAGGCCGGCCCCCAACATTGCCAGGCAGAAGACCGCGAGCTCGCCGCCACCCTGGATGTAGGGAATGTGCAGGTAGGCCGCGAACTCGGTGTGACCGGCAACGTAGGCCAACACCGCGAAGGTGCCGACGCTGGTGATGGTGGTGCCGATGGCCAGCCCGTCGAGGCCGTCGGTGAGATTCACCGCGTTGGACCAGCTCATGACCAGGAAGATGCCCCACACGACGTAGAGCCAACCGAACAGCGTCGGCGCCCCCTCGTACAGCTTCGCCAGATCGAAGACCGCATGCTTGTAGAAAGGCACGTGGAAGGTGGCGTCCATCAGGCCAGTCGCGTACGCCCCGCCAAAGACGACCAGCCCGGTGAGCATCTGGAAGAGGAGCTTGTAGCGACCGGCCAGGCCGTCGCTCGATCGCTCGATGATCTTCTTCCAATCGTCCACAAAGCCGATCACGCCGCACGCGAGGGTCACCGCAAGCACCAACCACGGCAGCGGCTCGTCCAGGCGGGTCCACAAGAGCGTCGAGATCGCCAGGCCGGCCAACATGACCAGACCGCCCATCGTCGGCGTCCCGACTTTTGTTTCGAGGTGCTCCGTCGGACCGTCGGCGCGGATGATCTGCTCCATCTTCTTCTTGCGCATCCACTCGATAAACGCCGGATAAGCGAGGTAACAAATGGCCAATGCGGTGATCATCGCACAGGCGGATCGGAAAGTGACGTAGCGGAAGACGTTGAAGGCCCCGCCCAGCGGAATGAGCAAGTGGTAGAGCATCAGCCCCTCCTGGCAGCACGCAGCCGCTCGACGACACGTTCCATACGGGCGCCGCGGCTGCCCTTGACCAACAGGACGTCCCCTGCTGAAAGCTCGGTGGCGAGGGCCTCGGCGAGCGTTTCGGCGTCGGCAAAGACGCGCACTTGGGGACGCGCCGCCGCGGCCCGGGCCATCCGCAAGCCCGTCACGCACACGGCGTCGACGCCCAGCGTCAGCGCCTCGGCCAACACGGCCGCGTGCGCCGCATCCTCCTCGTCGCCCAGCTCCAACATGTCTCCGAGCGCGGCGACCTTCCGCCCCCGCAAGCTCGAGAGCGTCCGAAGCGCGGCGACCATGCTGATCGGATTGGCGTTGTAGGCGTCGTCCAGCACGGCGATGCCCCCGATCTCTTCGAGGCGGTTGCGCATGCCCTCCGGGGCGAAGCGCGACAGCGCCGGACCCATCGACTCAACGGGCACCCGAAGCGCCCAGCCCACGGCAACGGCGGCCGCGGCGTTGTGCGCGAGGTGGGCGCCGGGAACATCGAGGGTGGCGCGGACGGTGCCATCAGGCGTCTCGATGCGGAGCCGCGTTTGGAGGCGCTCGCCATCCACGGCGACGTCGGTCAGCCGGATCGTGGCGCCCTCTGACGCGCCATAGGTCACGACGCGGACCCCCTCTGGAATGGGCATGGCAGCGATGCGGAAGTCATCTGCGTTGAGACAGATGATGTCCCCCGGCTGCGCACCGTCGAAGAGCTCCTGCTTGGCCAACGCGACGCCCTCGATGCTGCCACAGCCCTCGACGTGCGCCGCCCCCACGTTGGTCAGCAGCCGCACCGTGGGCTGAGCGATCTCGGCGAGCAGCGCGATCTCGCCCCGGTGGTTCATGCCCAGCTCGAGCACCATCGCGTCGGCGTCGGGCGCCGCGGCGCACAGCGTCAGGGGCAGGCCGATGTGGTTGTTGAGGTTGCCCTGCGTGTGGTGCACGGCGCCGAGCGGGGCCAGCACATCGACCACCATGACCCGCGTGCTGGTCTTCCCGGCGCTGCCGCTGATCCCGACGACGGGTCCGTGAAAGTTCTCGCGCACCGACCGCCCCAGATCCTGAAGAGCGACGAGGGTGTCGGGCACCAGGACCAGCCCGGCATTCCAAGACTCGGGGACCGTGGAGACCACCGCCCCGGCGACACCCGACGCCGAGGCCACATGCAAGAAGGCGTGCCCATCGAACTTGTCCCCGGTGAGGGCGACAAACCAGCTGCCACGAACGACGCGTCGGCTGTCGGTGCCGACGGACCCGGCAGGACCGTCCTGAACGCGGGTTCCGCCCGTCGCGCGGGCGATGGCGGCGGCATCGAAGATCATCGGAGCACCTCGCGCGCCACGGCGCGGTCGTCGAAGGGGACCTTTCCGGAAGCGAGCTCCTGGGTGCGCTCGTGGCCCTTGCCCGCGATGAGCACCACGTCGCCCGGCCCGGCGAGGCTGATCGCCAGGCGTATCGCCGCCGTGCGGTCGGGTTCCACGTGCCTCGGGCCGGCGCCGACGCCGGCCAGCACATCGGCGATGATGGCGAGCGGGTCCTCGGAGCGTGGATTGTCGCTGGTGAGCACGGCGACATCGGCGCCGGCAGCTACCGCGGCTCCCATCAGCGGACGCTTGCCGCGATCGCGATCTCCACCACAACCGAACACACAGATGATCCGACGTGGGCCTAGGCGACGCAGCTCCGCGAGCACGCGGGCCAGGGCATCGTCGGTGTGGGCGTAGTCGACGAAAACGCCGAAACCGCGGTCGGTGGGCACCCGCTCCAGCCGTCCGGGGGCGCCCGCCGCGGCGGCGAGGCCGGCAAGGGCGACGTCCAGATCGATCCCCAGCGCCAGCGCGGCCCCAAGGGCGCCGAGCGCGTTCTGGAGATTGTGGTGGCCCACCAGCGGCAACCGGAGGCGGCCCGTGCCCCGCGGCGTCACGACCTCAGCTTGGATGCCCTCCCAGGACGCATCGGTCGCCGTGGCCCGAAGGTCCGCGGGACCGGTGGTCGAGAAGGTCCAGGCCGGGCGGTTGCGTGGGCGCATTCGGGCGGCGGCCGGGTCCTCCGCATTGAGCACCGCAGTGCCGTCGAGGAGCTCGTGGAACAGCCGTGCCTTTGCGAGGGCGTAGGCCTCCATCGTGCCGTGCCAATCGAGGTGATCGCGGGTGAGGTTGGTGAAGACCGCGGCCCGGAAAGGGATGGCGTCGCAGCGCCAATCGGCGAGGCCGATGCTGGACGCTTCAAGGGCACACAGGCCGACCCCCGCTTCACGCATCCTGGCCAGGAGACCCTGAAGTACGGGCGCCGACGGGCTGGTGTGCGTACTGGCAAGCTCCAGGTCGCCGACGAAGTGGCCGGTGGTGCCGACGATTCCGGGGACGAGCCCAGCGGCGCGGGCGATCGCGGCGAGCAAAAACGTGGTGCTGGTCTTGCCGTTGGTGCCCGTGATGCCCACCGTGGGGACCGACCGGCCCGGATAGTCGAGCGCCGCGGCGCAGAGATGCGCCAGCACCGGCCGAGTCGCCGGTACCCGCACCAACGCGACGCCGGGCCTCGCTTCCACGTCGCGCTCGACGACGACCGCGGCAACGTCGAGCCCGCTCACGCGGTCGTGACCGTCGACCCGGGCGCCCCGAATTGCGACGAAGACATCGTCGGCGCCCACGTCGTCGTCGCGGTCGCTGACGCGGTGCACCGGCCGGTCGCCCGCCCCTTGGGCGAGCACGGCGCCAGGTGCAGCGGACACCAGAGTTTGCAGCTTCATCAACGGGGGAGCTGGGGAGGGAGGGAGGGGGGGGGGAGGTCTTCCGAGTGGGCACGCCCTGCAGGTTGCGGACGATCGGTGGTGGGCGGCGTGGGACCGGCTCAGGGCCTGGGTCGTGGGAACGACCCGGAACGCCCCGTAGGGTGAGCCGATGCGGCGGCCGGTAGCCGCGGCGGGGAGCCGCGACCGGGTCCACCATTCTGGCAGACCCACCCGGAAGACCTGGGGATGAAAAAGAATCAGTTCAGATGAAGGACAACTCGTGCGCCGGGCGCGAGGGCGGTGCCCGCGAGGGGCTCTTGCGAGACGACGCGGCCGGAGCCGTGCAGCTCCAGCGATGCGCCCGTTGCCTGAAGAGCCGTGAGCGCCGCGCGCGCGGAGCGGCCGGAGAGGTCCGGTAGGAGCCAGGCCCCCGTCGCGTCGGCAGCCACCTCGATGGGGCCCGTGGGCAGCGCGCTCACGAAGGGGGGCGGCTTGCGGGCGATCTTGGGCACCACCGGCGGTGCCAACGGATCGACAGGGATGCCGGGCGCCGGCTCGACCATGGTGCCCTCGGGATCCGGCACGATGCCGAGGTACCGCATCGTGAACGCTCCGATCGACGCGAAGGCCGGCGCCGCCGCGATGCCGCCGTACTTGGAGCCGACGGTCGGGGTATCGATGATGACGGCGATCGCGACTTCGGGACGATCCGCCGGGAGGAACCCCACGAAGGAAGAAACCCGCTTTGTCGGGCTGTACCCGCCATTTTCGACCTTCTGGGCTGTCCCGGTCTTGCCGGCCACGCGGTAGCCCGGAACGCGGGCCCGAGTGCCGGTGCCATGATCCTCGGTGACCGTCTCCATCATCCGTGCGCTGATCCGAGCGGTCTGTTCCGACACCACACGCCGGTCTTCGCGAGGTTCGCGCGCCATCTCGACCTCGCCCCGCCGGTCGAGCACGGCGCGCACCAGCCGGGGGGTCATCCGCACGCCCCCGTTGGCAAGCGTCGCAACCCCGGAGGCAAGCTGCACCGGCGAGGCCGTGACGCCCTGACCGAAGGCGGTCGTGGCGAGCTCAATTGGCTTGATGCTGGCGGCGGACCGCATCACCCCGGACACCTCGCCGGGAAGGCCGAGCCCGGTGCTCCGCCCGAAGCCGAAGTCCTTCAGGTAGCGGAGGGTCTTGTCGGCACCGAGCATGAAGCCAAGCTTGGCCGCACCGATATTGGAGCTGTACTTGATGACCTCGGTCAAGGAGATGACGCCCTTGGGATGGTCGTCTTTGATCGTCTTGCTGCCGACCGTCCAGCCTCCCAGCTCGCAGTCGATCATGGTGAGCTCGGTGACGAGCCCCTCTTCCAGGGCGGCGGCCGCCACGAATGGCTTGAAGACGCTCCCCGGCTCCAACTGGTCCATCGCCGGCCGATTCTTGAAGTTCTCCTGCTTCTCTTTGGCCGCGCCGTCGTTGGGATTGCCGGAGGGTCGCGACGCCATCGCGAGGATGCCGCCGGTGCGGACGTCGATGACCACCGCCATCGCCGCTTCGGGCTGCGATACCGCCATCGCCTCGTCCAGAGCACGTTCAGCGGCGTACTGGATCGAGGCGTCGAGCGTCAGTTGCACGGAGTGACCGGCGTTGACGGTCTGCGCGGCGTCGACGCTGCCGTCGATCACCCGCCCTTTCCGGTCCTTCTCCTGGAGCACACGGACGGTCTCGCCCATCAGCTCCTTGTTCAGCAGCTTCTCCAGCCCCGCGGTGCCGTCGTCGAAGTTGTCGGTGAAGCCCAAGAGCGGCGCGGCCAGCTCGCGGCCCGGGTACACCCGAACTGGCTCCTCCACCAACCACATCTGGTCGCGACCGATACCCTCGATCAGCGCGGCTGCAGCGTCGGGATCGAGCGCGGAGCCAAGCTTGACCTCCTGCGCGCGCCGACCGTCATGGGCGTCGAAGCGCCCTCGAATCCAGGCGTCGCTGCGGCCGGTCAGCGCCGCGATCCCGGCGAGCCGTGCTTCGAGGAGCTCAGGCGCCAGCTTCGACGGATTGGCGTACAGCGAGGGCAGGTTGACGGTGGAGGCGAGGACCCGACCATTCCGGTCGACGATCGAGCCCCGACGGCCGCGCATCTCCACCGCGAAGCGGAACTGCTCCCGCCCGCGGGCTTCGAGCCGCTCATCCGGCACGCCCATGACCCAGCCCGCCCGCAGGGTGAGCAAGACCAGCGCCGTCGTCAGCCCCGCGAATGCCCAACGAGCACGGCTACCAGCCTCGGCGAGGATCTCGACATCCGCCGCGCCGCTGGGGCGCGACGGAGCCATCCGCGCCCACAGGCCCTTGGCCTTGTGACGCGGCCGAGTCGGCAGGGGTGATTTCACCGCGCTTCCCCGACTGGCGCGACATCCACCACCGCGGCCGGCGCTTCAAGATCCAAGCCCACCGCCAACGCACCGAGGCGGCCGGGTGCGCGCAACATCGTCCGCTCGACCAGCAACCGGTCGTGATGGGTGCGAGCCCGCACCAACTCACTCCGGGTGCGGTCCAGGATCACTGCTTTCTCTCGCACCTGGGTGCGCGTCCACAGGTGGATCGAGATCGCACTGGCCACGAAAACCATCACGCCCATGAAGCGGAGCAGCGTCCGCACTTCGGGCGCCATGGCCCCGAAACGGGATTGCATGGGGCGTGAGCGCAGGTCGGCGAGCATGCTCATGCAATCCTCTCGATCGCCCGGACACGAGCCGAGCGCGCACGCGGGTTGTCGTCGTCCTGGCCCTTTCGCGGCCGCCGTTCCACCAACCGGTAGTCCGGCGTCGTCATCGGGTTGCCGTACAGATCGCGGGCCGCACCCTCCCCGGCCAGTTCCCGAAAACGAGCCTTGACCGCCTTATCTTCAAGCGAATGGAAGCTGATCACGACCAGCCTCCCGCCGGGCGCGAGGCACGCAGGAAACCCAGCAAGCGCCCGTTCAAGCTCACCAAGTTCGTCATTGATGAAAATCCGGATGGCCTGGAAGGTCCGGGTGGCGGGGTGGATGCGCCCGTCGGCCGGCACCACACTGGCGACCAGTTCCGCCAGCTGACGTGTCGTGCGCAACGGCTCGACGTCTTCTTCCGCTCGCCGTTCGACGAGCGCGCGCGCAATTCGTCGTGACCGCCGCTCATCGCCGTAACGCCAGAGCACGTCCGCAAGCGCGGTGGCATCCACGCGATCGAGCCACTCCCACGCCGGCTGGCCGCTGGTCGGGTCCATGCGCATGTCCAGCGGACCGACCCCGCGGAACGAGAAGCCGCGCTCGGGGCGGTCGAGCTGCGGGGACGACACGCCAAGGTCCAAGAGGATGCCGTCGGCGCGGCGCGCACCCAGAAGCGCCGGGAGCGCCGAGAAGCGAGCGTGATGCAGCTCGGCCGCATCCCCGAGGCGCTGTCGAGACGCGGCGAGCGCATCGGGGTCCCGATCACACCCGACGATCCGCCCACCCGCCGCGACGATCGCCGAAGCGTGCCCGCCAAACCCGAGTGTCCCGTCAACATAGAGCCCACCCTCGCGGACGGAGAGCAGCTCCACCACGTCGTCAACGAGTACTGGCCGATGGACGGGCTCATCCACCGATCCCGCCCATGTTCTCCCGACGCGAACGCGCCGCCGCCCAGGTACGAGCAAAACCGTCGGTCGACCAGATCTCGATCCGGTCCAAGAGCGACACCATCGTGATCTTGTCGCCCAGCTGCACCAGCTCGCGAAGCTCGACCGGAAGCACCAGCCTGCCCTGGCGGTCCACGTCCAGTTCGCAGGCCGAACCCAGCCTGAGGAGCTGCTTCTCGTCCTGGTACGGATCGAAGGGGTCGTCGCCAAGCATTGGCTTTTCGACGCGCTCCGTGAAGTCCTGAGGGGTGTAGCCGCGCAATCGGTCGCCATGCGCGATGAAAACCAGACTGTAGATACGATGAGTGTCCAGCGCTGCCTTGAGGCGCGACGGCACGGTCACCCGGCCGCGGGCGTCCATCGAAAGCTGCTGGTTGAATCTGACTTCCAGCATGGGCCTTGCCGCTCGATAACGAGCGAATCTCCGTATCGTGGGAATGTAATCCATTTCATGGGAAAAAAGGGTCCGATGGGAAGCCAAATTTTCAAAGACCGCTTTCCACAGGCTTTTCCATAATATGGATAACCACTAAGACTTGACGATACAATAGTAAGCAACGGTTCTTCTGCTCACGGGGCAGCCGGCGCCGCCCGGCGCCCGGATTGCGACGCACCCTTGCCGAGGGGGTCCTGCGTGCGCAGCCATGGCGCGGGAGGCCGGGATGGGCGCGCGCAAGGGGGAACGCAAGAACGTCTGCGAAAACCGGCGCGCTCGCCACGACTACGACCTCGAAGGGCACACCGAGGCCGGGTTGATGCTCGTGGGGTCCGAGGTCAAGTCCTTGCGCCGCGGCGAAGCCCACCTGCAGGACGCCTGGGTCGGCTTCGAGAATGGCAAGCCGTTCCTAATGAAAGCGCACATTGCGCCGTACCAGCAGGCCACGCACGTGTGCCACGAGCCCGACCGACCGCGCCCCCTCTTGTTGCACTGGCAAGAGGCCGCCCGGCTGCGCCAGGTCGTCAAGGAGAAAGGACTCACCCTCGTTCCGCTGCGCCTGTACTTCGACGGCCCCTGGGCCAAGCTTGAGTTCGCCATCGGCAAGGGGCGCAAACATCACGACAAACGCGACTCCCTCCGCGAGCTTGAGGATCGCAAGGAGATCGCCCGGGCGATGAATCGGGGATAGCACCGCCCGACCATGCTCGGAACCCTGCTCCTCGCCCTCGTTCGCGCCGGCAACGCCGCAGAGCCCAACGCCGGCGCGGCCAACGCCGAGCTGCCCGCACCCGTGCTCATCGGTGGGGCCGTGCTGGTGGCCGCGGTCGTGGCCATCCTGCTCGCGCGCAAGGCCGTTGACGGCATGCTCGCTGCCTCGGCGGCCGGCGCCATCACGGCGATGTACCTCACCGTGCAACACTTTGTCGCGATGCACGGCGGCAGCAGCATCTGCAACGTGTCGGCGATCATCAATTGCGACAAGGTGAACACGTCGCCGCACAGCGAACTCTTCGGCACGCCGATCTCGTTGTTCGGACTCGGCTTCTACGCGGGCATGGGGTACCTTGCCTACCGGTCCCGGGCGGGTCGCACCCAGACGGCCCCGGCGCTGATGCTGGTCGGGGCGTGCAGCGCCATCGGGTACGACATCTTCCTCGCGTGGATCTCCTACAAGCTCGGCGCCATCTGTGTCTTCTGCGCGCTGAGCTGGGCGCTGAACCTGCTGCTGCTGGTCGGCGCGGCGCGGCTGGTGGCTGAAATGGAGGCCGACTTTCTGACCGCCCTGGGCAAGTCGTTGGTCGGGGATGCCGGTCCGGCCGTGATCATGGGGATGTCGGTCTTCTTGATTGGCGTGCTGGTGGTCAAGCAGCAGGAAGCCGCGCAGCTCCCCGGCGGCGGGGGCGACACGGCCAGCGGCGAAACCGGCGGCTTCCGCCCCGGCCTCGTCGAAAACGTGCGCGGCGTCCTGACCCTCGACGGCACCGAGCCGGTGCGCGGGGACCCCGCCGCCCGGTTCACCATCGTGGAGTTCGCCGACTTCGAGTGCCCGCATTGCGGGGCGTTCGCCCCCATCCTCAAGAAGCTCCTCAGCGAAAATCACGATGTCAAGCTGCTCTTCAAGAACTACCCCCTCTCGATGACCTGCAATCCACACATGGATCGGCCCATGCATCCCAACGCGTGTGGCGCGGCCGCAGCAGCGGAGTGCGCGCGCATCCAGGGTCGCTTCTGGGAGCTCTCCGAGGCGATGTTCGACAACCAGGAGTACCTGTCGCCCCAGGACATCTCCTACATGGCCAAGCGCGCCGGGCTCGACGTGCCTGCCTTCGAAGAGTGCGTGGCGAGCGCTGCCGCCGCCGACGCGGTCAAGGCCGACCTCGACGCCGGCTGGCGCGCCCAGATCGACGGCACGCCGGCCCTCTTCATCCACGGCGCGTACGGCGACAAGTGGGTGCGCCTCGAGGTCTCTCCCGGCGACAAAGATGTGATCACGGCGTTCCTCGACACCGCGCGGACGGGAAAGCCGCTGCCGGTTCCGGTGGATCCGGAGCCCTGGCCCGCCGAGTAGGTCCCCATGCCGCATTCCGCAGGTCTCAGTCCCCTTCCCCCCGGTACATGATGGCCACCTGGCACGCCCTGTCGGTGGTTTTGCCCCGGCCCGCGGTGGGCCCCGCAGGAAAGGCGCTCATGGCGCTCGGCGCGACGGGGCTCTTGGAGGACGTCCCTTCGGGCACCGTGGTCAGGTACAAACAGCCGTGGGACAAAGGACGAAACCCACGGCCGCCAAGCACGGTGCTGCTCCGCGCCTGGTTCCCAGCCCCTCCCCCCGAGGCGGCGGTGCGCGCCGCGCTCGGCGGGCGCGATGCCACCTGGGAGCTGCAGCCGGACGAGGACTGGAACGAAGGCTGGAAGGTTCACTTCCAGCCAGTGCACATCAGCCCGCGGCTGGTCGTCGCCGCGCCGTGGCACCAGGTTCCAGGTGCGGTGGTGATTGAGCCCGGCAATGCCTTCGGGACGGGGGAACACCGCACCACGCGGAGCTGCCTGGCGGCGGTGGACCGGTACGCGACCCCCGGCGGCTCCTGCCTCGACGTCGGGTGCGGCTCGGGAATCCTCGCCCTGGCGGCCGCCCACCTCGGCATGCGCGCGTTCGGCACCGACATCGACCCCGACGCCATCGTCGCGGCGCGGGCCGCTGCGGTGGCCAACCAGCTCCCCGCCCAGTTCGAAACCATCGCGCTTTCAGGGGTGCAGGGCCGCTACGATCTGGTCGTTGCCAACCTGTACGCCGAGGTGATCGCGGAGCTAGCACCCGACCTGCGGCGGCTGGCCGGCGGCGTGCTCGCTTTCGCCGGCATCCTGAGCGATCGCGCCCACCTCGTCGAGGCGGCGATGACAGGGTTGACCTGCATCGAGAAGGACGAAGGCGAGGGCTGGACTGCGCTCACCTACCGGGTGGGTTGATGCGCACCATCCTCCTCGACGGGGTCCGGCCCGGGGAAACCACCCTCTCGCCCCGGGAGAGCCACCACCTGCTCAACGTGCTCCGGGCCGCGCCGGGCGACGTCGTGCGCGTCACCGACGGCAGCGGCGTGGAGGCCGAGGCCGTGGTCGTCGCCGGGAGCGCTGGCGTCGCCGTGCTCAGGGTTGGCCACCCGGTTCGCCGGGCTCCACCGCCCACCCGCATCGTCCTGCTCGGCCTCCCCCGCCCGGCGCTGGTCGAGGAGACGCTGATCCTCGGCACCGAACTGGGCGCCACCGCCTTCTGGCTGACTCGCTGTGAGCACGCCCATCCGGGCGACACCCGCGTCGACCGCCTCGACCGAGTGCTGGACGGCGCCCTGAAGCAGTGTCGGCGAACCGACCGCCCACTGCTCCTGAGCTACGCCAGCCTCGACGACGCGTTGGCGGCCCTCCCCCCAGCCCCGAGGTTCGTGGGGGAGCCCGGCGGCCCGCCTGCGCCCCGCGACACGCCCCTCCCCGCCGCCGTCCTCGCCATCGGCCCGGAGGGCGGATGGCACCTGGACGAGCTCGAGCGCCTCGTCGGGGCGGGTTTCCACCCCCTCGGGCTCGGCGCCAACATCCTCCGGGCACCGACAGCCGTCGCAGCCGGGCTGACCGCGCTCATGCCGACTGACGCAGATTCGGATCGGATGATCGCCGTCGCGAACGCCGCGGCTGGCAAGGCGGGGCCGACGAGCGTGTCGAGACACGTGAGGAGGTCCCAACGAAGTTAGGCGCGGCGGGCGCAGGCGAGGGCCGAGCCGAATCAAGCTCAGGCGGCATCAGTCGCTGGTGATGACCGCGGTGGTGCGGATCGACTCGGCCCGCCCGAAGACCGGCAGCGACTGATCGCTGGCCCGGGACTCGAAGCGAAAGGACTGACTGTCCGCCCGCTGGTAGTTGCTCCCCGAGAAAGGATCACTCCCTGAAACACCGTCGGTGTCGGATAGAAAGGCACCCCCGTGCAGCACGTACTCGCGAGCACGAATGTGTGCGTTCTCCGACGCGAAGATGATGCTCCACAAGTAGTAGAGCGACATGATTCCCATCGCGATGAGCGGAACCACCATCATGGTCTCCACCGCGCTCTGCCCGCGCCTTGCCCGCGCCATCAGTGCTCGAACTTCGACGTGTCCCAGCTCTTGCCGAGCCGGGCGCCGTCCCTCGAAATCAGGGTGGTCGGCGCGAGTCCGCCGGTCAGGTTGTCCTGGATACCCGCCATGCGCGCCCGATATTCGTCATACATCGTGAGCTTGGGGAAGCGGATGCTGGCGGAGGGGTACACCAGCCCGACGAGCGTGTTCCCGGTCCGCGTGTTGCCCTCGGTGCCGGTGCTGGGGCCGACGCTCCCGTCGTAGGGCTTGGCCACGGCGTACGCGACGAGCACGTCATCCCCCCCGGTCGATGAGGCTCCGAAGTAGCCGCCATCGCGACTTCCTGTGCCGTAGGAGGTGTCCAGGAAGCGCTTTTCGGGCGTCCCCATCACCCGGCCGGCCACCCAGACGTCGGGGTCGCGGTCGTCCTTGTAGAACCAGGTGGGGATCGTGACCGCCGGCTTCACGGCCAGCGTCGGGGCGCAGGAGCTGTTGCAATAGTTGATGTACTGATAGTTGAACGCGGTGTCCGTCACCTGCCGGAAGTCCGCGATCGTCGGAGTGATGCCACCATAGAAGGAGGTGCTCCAGAACGTGGAGTAGGTCCATCGGGCGGTCGGAGACCCGAAGATATCCTCCATGAAGCTGGTCTTATCTCCGGTTCCGGTGAAGTTCGCTTCGGCGGTGGCCCGGCCGGCGTCCAAGGCCGGCTCGACCGACGAGGAGTAGTCCGCCACCGCGACCCACTGAGCCACGGCCAGATCGAGCTCGACCCGGCACTGCCAGAGGGCAATCTCGGCCCCGATGTCGGAGTTGCAATTCCCGCAGGGCACGGTGTTCCACGGCATGCCACCGTGTTCCAACGTCCGGCGGCAGTCCCGCGCGACATCGGCGATGGCCTGGTTCTTCTTGGTGATTTCGTTGAGCGCGGCCGCCTCGCTGTACGCCGCTGCGTACGTTGCCAGGTCAGCAGTGGACTGCATCCGGATGCGGTCGTTCACCACGATGCCGGTGTTGACCGAGTAAGCGACGACCAGCATCAAACCCATGAGGCACAACGCCACGAAGACGGCGGCCTGCCCCTTTCGCCCGGGCGCGCGCATCAACACCCCGACCCACAGTTGTTGTCGCCATACCGGCGCGCCCGATTCCCGGTGAGGCCTTCGTAGCCCTCCTCGTCCGGGCCCGCGGTCGCCGACACGTCGTAGCTCATGTCCCCGACCGCGCTGGTGAACGGAAGATCGGCACGCCAGGGCATGTCGACGGTGACCGACTGGCCATCGGCCGACGCCCGCGCGCGCCGCGTTGCCCGCCCGTCCAGCAGCATCCGCACCGCACCATCGGCGTCCCCGCCCACCTGCTGGGCGCGCGCGCCAGCGAAGGCTGCATAGGTGCTGTAGTGGCTGCCACCCAGCCACAGCGCCAGCTCGACGACCACGAAGAGCAGCCCGAGCAGCACGGGCAGCATCAGCACGAGCTCGGTGGCACTCTGACCGCGACGCGACCGCATGACTCTGGTTGTAGCACAAGCTGTGCCGTCACACCAACGCCGTGAAAAGCCAAGGAAGGGGCGCGTCCGCCCCATCGATCGGGACATCCTTGGGGCGGCGGGCGGCCTACTCGCGGCGACGACGACGGGTGGCCAGCGCGCCGACCAGACCCAGCCCACCGACGAACACCAGCGGTGAGCCGGCGCACAGCGCGGCCTCCGTGCTCTCACCGGTGTCACTGCCGGGAACCAGCTCGCTCCAGGCGTCGTAGAGCGCGTAGTCGTCCGGATACACGGCGATCTTGGTGTCGGCCCACACCTGGTGAGCGTCGGTGTCCTGGGCAAGGACGTAGACCGTCACGTTCTTGCCGCCGCTGCCCTCGGAGAGGTCGGGGCAGGTGAAGTTGACGGTCTGCGCGAAGGGGTTGTCGAAGAGCGCCGCGCCCTTCGCGTCGTCGTTGCCCCAGCTGAAGGTCGGGATCTGGCCGTCCGCATCGAACACCTTCACGATGATGGAGATCTGCTCGTTCTCCAAGCACGCGTTCTGGCTGGGCCGGGGGTAGCCGATGACCATGGGCTCGCTGTTGGTGGCCAGGCAGGAGTCAGCGCTGTCGTAGAGCCCATCGCAATCGTTGTCGAGCCCGTCGCAGACCTCGATCTCGGAGGGATTGACGTCGGGGTTGGTGTCGTCGCAGTCGTTGTTGATCTCGGCGAAGCCGTCGCCGTCGTCGTCGTAGAGCGCGGTGGTCTCGTCAACGACGCCGTCACAGTCGTTGTCCACGCTGTCGGCCCGCTCGGGGGCGCCGGGGTAAGCCTGGGCGTTGTAGTCGTTGCAGTCCCCATCCGCCTCGGCAACGCTATCGCCGTCGTCGTCGAAGCCCTCGGTGCCTTCGTCGATGATGCCGTCGCAGTCGTTGTCCTCGCCGTCGAAGACCTCCGTGGCATCCGGATAGGTGTCGCGATTGCCGTCGTCACAGTCGGGAATGACGCCCTCTTCGCCCGTGGCATCGCCATACGCGTCCCCGTCGTCGTCCCCATCCGGGTAGGCGGCGTTGACCAGGATCGACACCGAGGCGCTGCCCGAGACCCCGTTGGCGTCGGTCACCACCACCGAGAGGGTGTCCGTGCCCGAGTCGAACAGATCGCGGGCCAGCGACACCACAACATGACCCGAATCATCGACCGGCGTGCAGTCGGCGATGGTCGAGGTCGTGAGCGAGCTCTTGATCTTGCAGGTCAGCGACTCGGCGGGCTGGTTCTTGTCGAAGACGTTCAGCTCGATCTCGAGCGGATTGGGGCTGTTGTACTCGTAGCCGGGCTCCGGCCAACGAATCGCTGCCGTGGGCGGAGCGTTGTTCGGATCGGCGCCAGTGTTGCCCTTGAGGGTGACCTTCAACTCGGCGTTGTTGACGTCGTTGGAGGTCACCGCCAGCTCGCAGATGGCGGGATCGGTGTCGGTCGGGAGGAAGTCGATTTCCACCAGGGTGCTTTCGCCGGCCGCGAGGGCCGCGCCCGGGGTGAAGCTGCTCCGGATGACGAATTCGGTGCCGCAGGTGTCAGAGAGCACCGCGTCGGCCAGAAGGATCTCTCCCGTGCCGACGTTTCGCACCGCCACGCGCGCCGTCTCGGCGTCGCCTTCGGGGAACACATAGCCGAAGTCATGCGAACGTGGAGTCACGACGATCGTGCCCTCGCCCTGTTCTCCCTCGCCGTGCAGATACACTTGCTGCATGAAGCGGATGGGGTCGCGGAGGTACTCCGGAAGCTCGTTGTCCTCGGCCTCTGCACTGGTCTGATCGGCCTGAACGCTCTGGACGATGAGCGAGCTCCACACGTCGCCCACGTCGATGGGGGCGAACTTGACGGTGACTGGGATGCTGCACGCGGGCCCGAGGGTGAACCGGGAGAAGTCTCCCTTGCCGTCCCCCTCGCCCTCGCCGCCACCACCACTCTCCTCGCCGCCGCCGCCGGTCTCTTCGCTGGTGCCCGTCTCTTCCGCGGGCTCGCCGGTGTGGCTGGACTTGGCATCCGCCGAGGCGCCGTCGCCCGTGTCCTCCTCCGAACCTTCGGGGCAAGAGATGTCCTTCTTGCTGTACTCGACGGTAAAATTGCCATCCATGCCCGGGCCGATGTCGATGCCCTCGGCCAAGTAGGGCTCGTCGGAGCGGGAACCCACGCCCATCAGCATGCCGAGGTACACGTCCTGCAGCACGGTGTACCCGTCGTTGGTGATGATGACGTTCCGCGTTGCGTTTTCGGTGAATTCGAGCGACCCGAACTCGAGGGTGTCCTGGTTCAGCGACAACTTCGGGTAGGGAATCTCCCGGTATTCCGGTGCTTTCGGCTGGCAACCCACCGCGAGGAACAGGACCGGGGCCACGAGGGAGAGGTGCGCACGCGACATGAAATCACTCCGCTCGCCCCGGTTGGAGAGGCGACGGCGGAAGGTAGCCGCCCGGGGGGGGCGATGTCAACGACTTGTCGGCCCTGGCGCGGTCGGAGGCCGGCGGAAATGGCACGATAGACGAAGGGGCTCCTCCTCACAGCGCCTCGGCACAGCGCTCTGCGGCTGGGCGGGATGGGGAGAGTGCCGCGTCCCGGCGTGCTATTCAGCACGCCGGGCGCCTCCGGCCGGAAAGCGCAGCTTGGAGGCCGGAGGGGACGGCACGGTAGGGGAAGGGGCGCC
>CANLGL010000035.1 GCA_947490345.1 Deltaproteobacteria bacterium | reverse complement strand
GTCACGCTTGCCGTCTCGACCGCAGCCCTCGGCGATGTTCGTGGGTACCGACGCTGCGGATCGGCGCAGCTGCGCAGTCAAGCCGAACCGCTCCTCGGCCGGGAAGCTCTTCGTGGCCCGGTACACGTCGAGCGTGCGGCGGTGCGCCTTCTGCCACACCAAGAGGCCCCTGAAGTCTCGTATTCCGCCTCCGACCGAGCTAATCGCTGACGGCTAACGGCTGATGGCTCATGCTGCGCTGCCTAAGTGACCAGCATTGGTTGTAGGGCCGGTCAGGACAGCGGCCACGGGGCCATGAAACTGGCGACCGGTCTGCGGGGATGGGGGGAGCGGCGCCCGGCGGCGACGCGTAGTCGCCTCGAAAGGCACGGCGGCGACGCGGAGTCCCCTCGAACCGCACAATTGCGGCTGTGCCGGCCGGGGCCCGACGAACAAACGCTGACAATTCTCGATAGCCACGCCGCGATCACCCCCAAAACTGCGTTTCGAGATGGCTACGCCTCGGAAAACTGCCTTTCGAGGTCGCTACGCTGCCTCCGCGGCGGCTCGACGACGGCCACCGCCCCAGTTGCACGATCGTCCTCGAAGGTGGGCGCCGACGTGCCCACGTCGCGACCCAACACAAGGGGTCGCGTTACGAATTCCAAACGCGGGTCGCGACCAAACGCCGCAAGCGCGTCAAGGGGTCGCGCGGCAGGGATCGAGCGAAGGCCCCGGGCCGCAGCGAGAGCCCGGCGACCGGCACGGGCGGCCGCCCACTCCGCCCCTAGCCCTCCGCAATCTGAACGACCCCCAGCAGCTCGACCTCGGTGACGTAGGCCAGGAGGATGGCGTTGACGACGGGGGGCGTCACCACGATGTGGGACGGCCGAAGAGACATCGTCACGTCGCGGGCAAGCGCGCCAATCTCTACGGTCTCGAGGACCGCGACCGCGGTGCGCGCGACCTGGATGACCCCCTTGGCCACCAGCGGACTGACGTCCCCGTCGAGCCGCTTGACCACTCGCTCAACCAGCGTATCCAACGACACCCACTCCCCATCGAGGGTCCGAAACGTGGGTTCGGGCAGGCCGGGGCTACGCACCGGCTAAAGCTGAAACTGGGCCCAGAGGCGGGCGGTGTCGTTGTCCACCGAGTCCTGCGCTTCCAGCCGCAGCTCGTAGCCGAGCCCGACCCGCACGTGGTCCTCCGCCGTGTGCCACGCCCCGCCGACCAGGAGGTGCGAATACTGCCCCAGCGTGCTGTCGTCGTAGAGCGAGAATCGCACCGCGGGCTCGATGGGACCGGCCTGATAGGACAACTGGGTCGTCACCCCGTAGCGGTCAGTCTCGGCCCAAACCTCGGGCGAATCGACGGAGGTCGCGGTCGGGGCGAGGTGGCTGAAGGCGCCGTCGACCAGGAGCGACAGTCCGGCGGCGCGGAGCATCAAATCACCGCCCACGGCCAAGGCGTCGGTCGCGACACCCATCTCGTAGAAGGCGTTGGCGCCGATGCCGAGCCCGAATTCCTTGCGATCACCCCAGGTCTTGTAGGTGTTGGCCTTGCCGAAGTCCCACTCCACCCGACCCGCAAGCAGCTTTCCAGGCGCGTCATCGCCGAAGAGATCGCCGCCCGAGTTGAACACGCCGACATGCGCCGCGCCGCCGCCCCGCTTGAACCCGGCGGTCAGCCCCAGGGTCCGGTCGGGAACGAGGTGCTCGGAGGCCACGCCACGCTCGGTGAAGGTCAGCTCACCGGCGCCGATGAGCTGGTCCCGCGAAAACGGTACCTTGGTGCGGCCAACACGGATGTCGAGACCGTTGATCGGCTCGACGCCGACCCAGGCGTCCACCACCTCGATGGGCTCCGCGGGCTCGTCGAGGCCGTCGTACGGCGCGCTGGTGCCCAAGGTGATCCGGTACTTCCACTTCTTGATGTCGCCGGCCAGGCCCACGCGAACGCGCTTGATCTTCAGGCCGGGGTCGTCTTCGGGGTCGCCGTAGCCGCTGGCATCCGCCTGCGCGTCGGCGTCCATGTCGAAGGCGGTGAGCCAAACCTGCGCGAGCGCGATGGGGCGCACGGCCGCGCCGTCGATCTCAAAGGGGAAGCCCGCGGCAGCGGCGGGCGGTGGAGAAGCATCTTCGGCGTGCGCCGTGGAGAAACAGAGGGCGGCGAGGAGGAGGGGCATGGTCGTTCGTGCTCGGAGCGATATCGTACACCACGCCATGCTCATCTTCGCGCTGTTCGCCTGCTCCACCTCGTCCGAATGGGCCTCGGCCCGACCGATCGAAACGTTGAGCGACACCATCGGGGGTCCCAAGGCAACGGCGCGCCCCGGGGACTTCCTCCTCGAAAACGACCGCATCCGCGTCGCGATCCTCGGACCGCGCTATTCGATGGGGCCCTCCCCCTTCGGTGGCACGCTGTGCGACGCCGACATCCGGCGCGCCGATCCGAAGTACGGCGCCGGGCATGGAAACGACCAGATCGCGGAGTTCTTCTCCACCGTCAACATGAACATCGCCGCGGTGGACACCGCGGGCGAGGTGATCGTGCTGGCGGAAGGAAGCACCACCGACGCCGCGATCATCCGGGCCACCGGGCTCGGGACCCCGTTCCTCACGATGCTGCAGCCGCTGTGGGCCATCGTCGATCAGCCCGAATTCACGATCACCAACGACTACATCCTTCTGCCGGGCTCCCCCGCGGTCAAGATCGTCACCACCGCCTCGGTGACACCGACGTTTACGACCGCGACGGAGTCCCCCGGCTCCACGACCGAGCTGCCGCTGCTCGACTACGCGATGATCAGCGGCCTCGCGTTCGGCGACTTCTACCTCCAAGGCGGCAGCGTCGACGTCTTCGCGCCCGGCGGCGGCTTCGACGAAGACCAGCTCGTCGCCGACGCGGTCCACTCCGGCAAGAACACCTTCACGAGTCCGTTTCAGTTCGAGTTCCTCGCGGGCGTGGGCGACGGCGTGTCCTACGCGACGATGGCGGAGGGGGGCGACCTGTTCGTCCCGCTCTTCACGTCTTCGCAGACCGCCACCTTCGGCGCGGGGCAAATCGGCGACGTCACCGACTCGGGAGACACCGGCGAGGGCGACGAGGAATACGACCGCTTCCATGGCGGCCAGTCCTACCAGTACACGCGGTGGTTCGCCGTCGGTCGGGGCGACGTCGGCAGCGCGCTGGACGCGCTGATCGAGGCTCGGGAGCTGCCCCACGGCACCGTCAGCGGCTTTGTCCTGGAAGAGGGCAGCGGCGTGGCAGTGTCCGGAGCGAGCGTCCTCGTATTTCTGGCCGGAGGCGACAAGCCGTGGAACCAGTGGGAGAGCGACGTCGGCGACGACACCCAGAGGGACGGCAGCTTTGGCGGCTCGCTCCCCCCGGGCGGGTACGAGTTGCTCGTCCACCAGGAGGGCCGACCCGACGGCAAGCGCGTCAGCATCGAGGTCGTAGAGGGCAAGAGCCAGACGCTGGTCCTCGGCCTGGGGCGGGCAGGACAGCTTGACGTCGAGGTCGTCGACGAGACCGGCCGACACGTGCCGGCCAAGGTGACCGTGTTTGAGGACACGGGTACCAGCACCCTGGCGCGCGACTACGGCGACACCATCGTCAACGGCGGCGCCTCCGCGGTCTTCTTCCTCCCCCACGGTGAAGGGTCGACCACCCTCCCGCCGGGCACCTACCGTGCCGTCGCCAGTCGCGGCCTGGAGTACGAGCTCGACGAGTCTGAGCCGTTCACGATCCGCGCCGACGGGAAGGCTGAGCTCACGCTGCAGGTGCTCCACACGGTCGAGACCGACGGCTGGATCAGCGCCGACTTCCATGTGCACGCCGCCAACAGCTTCGACAGCGGGGTCTCCCTCGAAAACCGCGTCGTCACCATGGTCGCAGAGGGGGTCGAGTTCTTCAGCAGCTCCGACCACGACTACCTCACCGACTACGCGCCCGTGGTCCAAGCACTGGGTCTGGAAGCCTTCGTCAAGACGGCGGTCGGCCTCGAAACGACGACGCTGGAGATCGGTCACTTCATCGGGATGCCGCTCGGCAACGACACGCTCCTCGACCAGGGCGGCGCCTTCGACTGGACCGGAATGCCCCCGGCGGAACTCCTGGCCGAGCTCGAAAGCCTCGGTGTCCAGGCTGGGTATGAGCCGCTGCGTTTCGTGGCCCACCCTCGCGATGGCATCCTCGGCTACTTCGATCAGTTCGGTTTCAGCGCCTACGACGGCCTGGTTTCCACCCCGACCCTCGCCTTCGCCAATCCGATCCTGAAGGAGCCTTCCAACTTCACCACCGACTACGAGGCCCTGGAGCTGCTCAACGGAAAGCGCTTCGACCTCATCCGCACGCCCACCCAGGCCGAGCTGACCGCCTATGCGCAGGGTTGGCCGGTGACGGCTTACGACATGATCAAGCGGACGGGCACCGAGCAGATTCAACTCGACGAAGAGGTGTACCGGCTCGGCTATGGCCATGACGGCCAGGTGGACGACTGGTTCACGATGCTCAACACCGGCGTCCGGGTGACGGCGATCGGCAATTCCGACACCCACAGCCGCTTTTCGATCGAAGCCGGCTGCCCCCGCAACTACGTCTACGTGGACCGCGACGAGCCCGGCGGCCTCGACGAGCAGGCCGTCGCCGACGCAGTGAAAGCGGGGCATGTCGTCGCGAGCTACGGCCCGTTCGTTCGCTTTACGGCCGAAGACGACGCGATCGTAGGCGACACCGTCTCGGTAGCTGACGGCGTGGTGACGCTGAACGTGGAGATCCAGGCGCCAACGTGGATGACGGTCGACCGCGTGGAGTTGTACCAGAACGGCGTGCTCATCCACGAGTGGTCAGGCCTCGACCCCGACGTCATCAAGATGCGCGAGACGCTGGAGGTCGAGGTCACCAAGGACAGTTGGTTTGTGATCATCGCCATGGGTGACGACGATCTTTCCCCGGTTTTCAGCCCCGTGGACATCCCGCCGGTCGAGCTCCAGGATGTCGTGATCGAGGCCTTGTCGGTCGTCCCGGGGGTGGGCGCCTTCCTTTCTCCTGGCGTGCCCGTCCCGCGGGACGGGCCGGTGCTCCCGTTCGCGCTCACCAATCCGATCTTCGTCGATGTCGATGGGGACGGCCTCATCGCCCCGCCCGGCATCCCCGAGTTCATGCGCGAGCCGATCGAGCCCGAGTGACCCCGTTTTTGGAGCTTGAGCTCGCGGCGCTGGACTTCGAGACCACCGGGCTCTCCGCGGCGCGTGGCGACCGGGTCATCGAGGTGGCGGTGGTGCGCGGGCGGCCGGGTAGGGAACCACAGCTCTGGCACACGCTCATCGACCCCGGCCGTCGCGTCGGCGCCACCCACATCCACGGGATCACCGACGCCATGCTGGCCGGGCGACCCGGATTCTCCGAGGTGCTCGACGAGCTGGAGCGGCAGTTGGCGGGGGCGGTGCTCATCGCCCACAACGCTGCGTTTGACCTTTCATTCCTCGAGATGGAGTACGCTCGCGTCGGCCGGGTCGCTCCCGCCCCGCCCGTCGTCGACACGCTCGGTCTGGCGCGACGGGTCCTCGCCATCGGCGACCATCGGCTGGCCACCCTGTGCCGACGCTTCGACCTGAAACGCCAGCAGGCCCATCGCGCCCTGGACGACGCGCGGGCCACCTGGGAGCTGGTCCAGGCGCTCGCGGCGGTGGCGGACCCCTCCGCCACGGCCCCGCTGGAGGCCATCCAGCAGCTCTGTCGTCGGCGAACCCCGGCCGAGCACAACGCGGTGCTCGCTCGGCTGGAGTGCTCCCGGACCGGACGCGTCTCGCTGCTCGTCGACTACGTCAGCGGCGACTTCCCCGACCGCCCCGCCACCCGACGGCTCATCACGGTCCAAAGGGTCACCCGGTCGGCCGTCGCGGCCTGGTGCCACCTCCGCGACGCCGACCGGACCTTCCGCGTGGACCGCCTGCGCATCGTGAGCGAGGAACCTACGCCACCTCGTGAAGGTTGATGTAGCGATTGCCTTGGATCGGGATTCGCCCCAACATGACCGTCGGTTGTTCAATCTGCTTGGCGCCCACTTCGGTGAGCAGGATCCTGCCCCGGTGTGCGCTCAGGTTCATCATCCACCGGGCCAGGTAGAAGGGCCCTGACAGCTCCCAGCCGTCGCCAGGGCGGCCGCTGTCCGGCCGGATCCGGGCGACGCCGGGCGCGATGCCTGCGGACAGGCGATATCCAGCCTGACCGGTGACGCGCTGAAGTTGAGACGCGGCGCGGACACACCGCGCGACCGTTTCCTTGAAGCCCGCCGCGGCCGGCCAGACCACCAGCATGCTCCCCTCGCCTCGCTCCCAGACCTCGCCCTGACACTCCTCGATCACGGCCATCCACTCCTGGGTCAGCGCCGGGATCGAGTGCCGGGGGGACGCGATCGAGCGCGGCGGCGGCGACGCTTCGATAGCCAGCGCCACCAGCGGCGTCGGCACGCCCTGCCGGCCTCCGGATGCCGATCGCGGCGGTGCCGCCGGGTTTGCCGCCGCGTTTGCCGCCTCGATCACCTCCCGGAGGTAGGCCGCGACGTCGCTGTTGGTCCCCCGGTGACCCTCGCTCAGGATGAGCTTCGAGAGCGCTTCGAGCATCTCGTACGCGTCCCGAAAACGATCGCCTTGATGTCGCGACAACGTCTTGAGCAGGAAGCCCTCTAGCTCCTCGCTGATCTCCTTCCGATAGGGCCGCGGACTCGGCACCTCGGCGCGGCGTACCCGGGCCAGGGTCTCGTCGCGATTGGCCGCCTTGAACAGGCGCCGCCCGGTGAGGAGCTCATACAACATCGTGCCCAACGAGAAGAGGTCGCTGCGGCCATCCAGCGCCCGCGACTCCGCCTGCTCGGGCGACATGTAGCTGTACTTCCCCCGGATGACGCTCTGCTCGGCCTTCTGCACCGCGGCCCTGCTGATCCCGAAGTCGGTGAGCTTCACCTCTCCGGAAAAGCTGATGAGCACGTTTTGAGGAGAGATGTCGCAATGCACGAGGTGCAACGGGCGCCCCTCACTGTCCGTCTGGGAGTGGGCGTAGGCCAGCGCCTTGAGCACTTCGCCGGTGATGAACAGCGCCAGATTGACGGGGAAATCCCCCAGCGGGCGGGCGCGGGCGGCGAGGCGCGCCAGGTCCAGCCCGTGCACGTACTCCATCGCGATGTACAGATGCTCTTCGTGCTGCCCCAACTCGAAGACCTGCACGATGTTGACGTGGGAGAGCTCCGCGGCGATCCGAGCCTCGTTCTTGAACAGCTCCCGGAACTCCTCGTCCTTCGCGAGCTGGTCGAGGATCCGCTTGACGACGAGGATCTTCTCGAACCCCATGGCCCCGTGCGACCGGGCGCGAAAAACCTCGGCCATGCCGCCGGTCGCGATCTTCTCGAGCAACTGGTAGGGCCCGAAGGCCTCAGGCGTGGGGAGGGGGGTGGACATCGGCAGCGCACCAGTCGTAACGCGGCCGCCGGCAGATCCCGCTTGTGGTCCGCGCCGGGACCGTGTACGTGGGCGGCATGCAGTCACTTCCGCTCTCCCTCGCGTTCTTCCTCGTGGCGTGTACCGGCGACACCTCCGCGACCGACACGCCGTCGGATGCAGACACCGACACCGACACCGACACCGACAGCGATTCGGACAGCGACACGGACACCGATTCGGACACCGACACCGACACCGACGCTGATCCCACCAAGGCCATCGTGTCCGGGCAGATCACGTTGCGTGGCGGCACCCCCGCGGAGAACTTCCGGGTGAACATCTGTCGCGACCTGTGCCTCACCGCCAAGACCGACGCCGACGGCAACTACGAGATCAGCAACCTCAAGGCCGAGGTGGCCTCGTTCTACGTGCTCGCCACCGGCGAGAATCCCTACGGTGTGCCCTACGCCCCGATCACGCTCACCGCCGGCGAGACCCGAACCATCGACGTGATGCTGCGCAACATCAGCGGTACGATCGACCTCAGCGAGAACGGCGGCGTGCACACCATCGGCGAGATCGGGATCCTGACCGCGGACACGAGCACCTACTTGACCCCGCTCAACGACGCGGTCACCGAGGTCACCTGGACCACGACCGACGCCGACGGGGACCGGCCTCCGCTGGAGCTGACCGACACCGAGATCTTGCAGGTCATCTGGTTCGGCGAGTTCGAGGCCGAAGGCAGCGGGACCCTTCAGCTCAACAATCCAGGCCTGGCCACGGGAACCAGCGTCAATGTGTGGATCGCGGCGTTGCCGGAGGAGTCGGCGTGGGTGCTCGCCGGGACGCTCGTGGCGATGGAAGGGCAGCCCATGCTCCAGGGCGAGGTGGAGCTTTCCGTGCTGACCGCCGTCGCGATCACCGTGGCGCCGATGTAGCCGTGGCCGCCGTAGAAGAGCTCCGCGAGCTTGTCGCCCGCCTGCGCGTGGAGTGCCCGTGGGATCGCGCGCAGACCCCTGGAACCATGCGCCCCTACCTCGCGGAAGAAGCGGCCGAAGCCCTCGACGCCATCGATCGGGGCGACCCTGCCGACGTCCGGGAAGAGCTGGGCGACCTGCTTTTCCAGATCGTGCTCATCGCCCGGATGTACGAGGACCGGGGAGAATTTACGCTGGACGACGTCGCGCGCGGAATCACCGACAAGATGAAGGAGCGGCACCCGAACATCTACGCCGGCGGTGCCCCGGATGGCGAAGGCACCCACGCGCTGTGGGAGCGTCGTAAGGCGCGGGTCGGGCGCTCCCGCATCGACGGCGTACCCCTGGGTCTCCCGGCGCTTTTGCGGGCGCACCGCGTCGCCGAGAAGGCGGCCGGCGTCGGTTTTGAGTGGCCCGACCTGGGCGGGGTGATGGCCAAGGTCGACGAGGAGCGCGCCGAGCTCGCGGAGGCCCTCCAAACCGCGGACCCGGACCGGATCGCCCACGAATACGGCGATTTGCTTCTGGCTCTGGCCAACGTCGGTCGCTACGTCGGCGTGGCCGGCGAAGACGCGCTCCGCATGGCCAACAGCCGCTTCGAACGACGCTTCCGCGGCGTCGAGGCCCACGCCGCCACCGCGGGAATAGAGCCGGCCGACGCGGGGCTGGATCAGCTCGAGGTGTGGTGGCGGATGGTGAAGGCGACCGAGGCCAGCGGGACGTGAAGGTCGCGGTCGGGCTTTTCCTGCTCTTCACCCTGGTCCCCGCGTTCGAGACCTGGTTGCTCATCGAGGTCGGCAGCCGGCTGGGCGCGGTGCAGACCACGCTCACGCTGGTCCTCGCCGGCCTCCTCGGCGCGTGGTTGGGCAAGCGCGCCGGCGGCACTGTGTTGCGCGAACTCTTCGAGGGCCTTCGCCGCGGCGAGGCGCCCGCGGACAAGATCGTGGAAGGGGTGTTGGCGCTGGTGGGGGGCGTGCTTCTCGTCACGCCTGGGTACCTCTCCGACGCCGTGGGGCTCATGCTGCTGTGGCAGCCCACGCGCCGCTGGCTCGCGCCGCGGGTGAAGGCGCGCCTGTGGGGCTGGCTCCGCGGGCGGGGCTTCACGTTCGTCGGCAACGGCGCTCCGGGGCCAGCCGCGCGAGCGCCGCAGCAGGCCGAAGCCCAGTTCGATCACCCGGTGAGCGAGTAGCAACGCAACAGCGCCTCGACGATCGGTCCGTCAGCCGGCGCCCACGACAGCCCCATGAGGCTGGCCGCATCGAGCCAATCGCAGGCATCGTGCTCCAGGAGCGTCGGCTCGCCGGACGCCTCGCAGCGGTAGCCTACCAGGTGCACCGGCCCCGTCGTGCCCTCCCCGACCCACTCGCGCGCCACCACAGTCCAACGCAGCTCCTCCGCCAGCTCGCGCACCAGGGCTGCGGCATCGCCTTCGCCCGGCTCGACCTTGCCGCCCGGAAACTCCCAGGTGCCAGGATGCGCCATCGACGGGCCCCTTCGCGCCACGAAGACCCGAGCGTCACGCACCACGCAGGCGCACACGACCCGGATCACCCGCCCGTCGGGACCGGCCCCGCGCTGTAGTAGGTCACGATGATGTGCTCGGCGCGCTCCGGAACGGCTTCCCCGTTGAACTGGATCTGCGCGTAGGTGTCCACGTAGGTCCACCCATTCTCGGCGCTTTCCGGCACGACCTTCCCCTCCACCTCGACCACCGGATTCTTTTCGCTCTCATCCTTCTCGGTCGTGGCCGGATCATCGACGCTGTAGACCGCTGCTTTGGTGAGCTGGAAGTTGGTGGTGATGCCGGTGGCGACCAATCCCAGCGATTGCATGATGGGGGCGTAGTCGCTCAGACAGATATCGGCCTCGACCCCACCGAACATTCCGATGGCCTCGCGATATCGTTTGCCGGGCACGGCGAAGGAGCAGTTGGTATCGGCATCGGGGCCGATGATGCCCGACATGATGACGTCGCCTTCGCCAGCGTCCGCCTTTGCGTCCCGAACGTCGGAGACCAGGTCGCCGACCGGGGTCAGCTCGTTGTATCGGTTGTAGCAGTCTTCGCCCGTCGCGGTCGGCCCCAGCCGCCCCCCGTCGGAGCAGTCGTTCTCATCGGTGAGCTGAATGATCATCAACAGGGCGCCGTCACGAACAAAACCCGCGTTGAAGGTCTCGCTCAGCGGCTTCCTGACCGCCGCCAGCGCCACTTCGAGGCCTTTCTCCTGATCGCTCCCCCCGGTGCCCTGCTCGAACCGAGCGGCGAGCTCGTCCGCATAGGTGCAATCCGCCGGGTTCCCGTCCTCGCGACAAGACGAGTCGAGGAACGCGGGCGTCCCCAAGAGCACGCCAGCCTTGGTGTTGGTGGAGTCGCCGTCGGTGGTGATGAGGCCAATCTGGAAGTCCATGTCCGCGGACTCCAGGACCGCGAGGAAGTCGGCACCGGCCGCCCGCACGGCAGCCTGCTCCTCATTCATCGACGTGCTGTCGTCGATGACCCAGAGGATGTCCACGGCATTGGAGGGCGCCTGGTCGAACTCGTCGGTGAGCGTGACTTGGTTGACGTTGACGTCCGTATCGCACGCGAACAGGAACCCCGGAAGCAACAACGACACTCGACCCATCCGCACCTCAAGCTACAAGATAGCCAGTCGGGGCGAACGCGACGTCAAGAAAGCGCTTGGGAGCGCGCCGAACGCGCGGGCGCCGCCGGGCGCCGCGCTGTCGGTGCGACCCGTCGGGCCAACTCGAGAGATGCGGCCGCCGCGCTCCATGCGGCGTCAGCGGCCACTCGCGCCGTCGCCGCGGCGCAAAGGGGCCTTCGTCTGTGGCGGCGCTGCCAGCGCGCGCCGCGCCGCGGCGGCTTCGCTCACGCGAGTGTCAGCAACTCCCGAGGTGGCGTGCCACCTCGGGAGTTACCGGCAGCTACGCGGCACACAACGCAGAGGGTGACGCCTCAATGCCCATGCACATGCCTCAGTCGGGAGAGCCGGCCGAAAGGACCGCTGGCTTGGGATTCGTGCGTCCGTCGCATCGGCGACCTCGCTCACAGCCGCCGCCGTGCCCACCGGGGCGATCGCTCCGCGGTTGATGGCGTTCCTCCGTGGCGTCTTCGCTCACTCTCATGTCGCGACATGCGCCACCGTGAGAGATGCGGCCGCCGCGCTCCATGCGGCGTCAGAGGCCACTCGCGCCGTCGCCGCGGCGAAAAGGCGCCTTCGTCCGTGGCGGCGCTGCCAGGGCGCGCCGCGCCGCGGCGGCTTCGCTCACGCGAGTGTCAGCAACTCCCGAGGTGGCGTGCCACCTCGGGAATAACCGTCGGCCTCCCCGCGCCCGATCCGCATTCCTGCCCATCCTCAGCGGCCGGCGGCGCCCTACGGCACGACCGTGATTTCGCTCACGCACAGGTCGTCGTACTTCTCGCCCTTTTTGGCCCCGGTGAACTGGATCTTCAGCTTGTCGGTAGTATGTGCCGCGAAGCTGAGGTTCTGCTCGAAGGGGAGGTCCTTGAAGGTGAGCGTCTCCTGGCCGCCGTCCCCGAAGCTCACTGTAGCGCTGACCGGTCGATTCACCGCCTTGAACAGCTCCGGTGAAAAGGCCGCGCCCGCGCGGATCTTCAGCGCCGAAACCGTGCTCCGGCGGCCGAGCGTCAGCTCCAACCACTCGCCGGTGCCGTCGCTCTTGGGGTTGCCCTCACACCACATCGAGTCCGCGATGCCGTCCGCGGCGTTGTTCGCGTCGTAGGTGCCGTCGGTGTCCGCAACCGCCGACGAGGACGCGACCGTCGCCACCACCGGGACCGGCCCGTCGTTGGTGTTGTCAGAGAAGCGCACCTCCGAGATGGCGGTGTCGGGGCCTTTGCCTTCGTAGATCCCCTTGATGCGCATCTTCACGGTCTGGGTGTTCTTGGGGCTCTTGAGCTTGAGCACCTGGGGGGCTTGCGCATCGGCGGCGGTGAACTCCTCGGTCGTGCCGTCCGCATACTCGGCCACCACCGTCTTGGGGCGGCTGTAGTGGCTGAAGTACTCGGTGTTGTACCAGCTGCTCCCCCACACGGTGATGGCGGTGATCGTCTTGGGAGCGCCGAAATCGGCGAGCACCCAGGAGCCCAGACCCGCCCCGACCTCGCCCTCGGCCCACGCGGTCGACTGCTTGCCATCCCCCAGGTTGGACGCCTCGAAGCTGCGCGCATCGTTGGGCGCCGACGTGGTGGAGGCGGTCCAGGTCGCCACCTTGACGGGGGCGGAAAAGGCGAGCGGAGCCAAGAGCAGGACGGTGATCATCTTCGTAGATCCTCAGAAGTTTGACGTGAACGACGCGCGGGCGCCCTCGAAGCCGGGAAGCGAGCGACACTGTCCGCCGGCACAGCGGATGCCGGCCCGGTACGCGCCGTAGAAGACCTTGACCGTCATGGCGCTCGTCGGCTGCCACTGCAGCTCGCCCGCCATGTAGACGTTTTCGCTGACATTTCCGGTCGAGGTGATGAGCGGATTGTCACTGAAATCGGTGTAGACGAGCACGGCCCACGGGACACCGATCTTCAGCGCAGTGGTGCTGGAGATGTCCGTGTAGTCGGTCTGCTGGACCGGGTTCTCACCCCAGTGGTAGCGCAGCACGCTGGGCGCGACCTCGAGGCTCAGGTGATGGGGGAGCGGGATCGTGACCGTCAGGTCGGCGTGCGCGGTGGTGTCGCCGCCGTTATCGGTCGGAGCATCGTCACGCATGTCCATGCGCCAGCCGCCATTGGCGAGCAGATGGAACTCCCCGATCACCGCGATGACGCCCCCCACACCGTGCACGATCGTCTCGGGAGTGGTGTTGAAGTGCACGCCGCCGAGGTCCGCGTCACGCAAGACGGCGGCTGAGACGTACGGCGTGAGCACCTGCGCGCCCTTGCCCAGCGCGAAGTCCGACCGCACCCGCCCGCCAATCACGTCGTTGCTGTTGAGCGCCGCCGAGCTGTCTTCAGTGATCGCCCGCTCATACTCGAGCGAGGGCCCGGTCGAGACCTCGTAGCCGTCGAGGGTCGCGAACTGGTTCAACCATTCTGTGTCGCGATAGATCTTTCCCTCGACCAGCACGCTCGCGACCCCCGGATAGGCCGAAGCGCTCAGGTAGCCGGCGTACCCGTGCTCCACGGAGATGTCGTCGGCGCCGTACCCGATCCAGTCGAACTCCGCGCCCAGGTCGAACGGCCCGACACCCGACGCCTCGACGGTCGCTCCCACCACGCCCGCATCGACGTCCCCCGCGTAGGCCGTGAGCGGATCGAGGGTGGCGTCGAGCCCGCGCACGAACTGGTAGGCCGCGGCATGCGCGCCCACGTGCACCCGACCATATCGATCGACACGCAACCCATGCACCGCGTGCGGGCGATCCGCGCGCATGGCGACGTTGGGATTCTCCAGCCGCACTTGCTGAGGATTGGCAACGGCCTCCACCAGGCTCACCTCCCAATCGCCCGCCGCGACGGTGGCGTGGACGCCCCGGAGCGACGTGTCCACGTCGATGTCCGTGTTCTTGACCACGTTGAGCGCCAGCCCCCGCCCGAATGCTGCGTAGGAGTCGCCCAGGGTCCATGACAGGCTAGCCGATGACGGAGTGTCGCCCCGGCCCTGGAGCCAGAACTTCTCGACGCCGAACCACCAGTTCGGGTGAGGCCCGCTGAGCCCCTCGCCCCAAAGCACCCGCTCTTCGATGAGCTCGCCATCGAGGATGTACTGGTTCGAGAAAAGCGCCACGGCGTCGACCTGGACGCCAGCCGTCAAAAGCGAGCTGCCACCGCTCACCGAAAGGCGCTGCACCACTTCCTGGTAGTCGAAGACGGCCTCGTCGGGAAAGTCGGCGAGCCGCTCGCCGCTCTGGTAGGCGCGGAAGCGGAACTCCTCCAGACCGTGCACCGCCCCGCCCTGCAGTGAGCCGGCCAGCGGCGGCACCAGCACCGCCGGACTCTCAGGAAACTCCTCGGCCGCAGCGCTGCCGCCCACGCCGAGCGCGACGAGACAAACGAATCGGCAGCGAGCGGATCCGCGCATCGCCTAACGCCCCAGAAGCTCGAGGACCTCAGCCTTCAGCGCCACCTCGTCCCCGGGGTTATAGCCCGCGTGTACCTTGGCAACCTGCCCGAGCTTGTCGACCAGCACGTTGAAGGGCAGCGTCTTGGCCGGGTTGAACTGACTCACGACGGTGGTCTGGGGGTCGCGCAGAACGGTGTAGGTGAGTCCCTTGGACTTGACCAGGGGCTTGACCATCGCGTCGAGCTTGGCGTCATCGGTCGAGATGCCGAGCACGACCAGCCCGCGCGCGCCGAGTTCTTTGTGCATCGCTTCGAGGTGCGGCATCTCGACCTGACAGGGGCCGCACCACGTCGCCCAGAAGTTCAGGAGCACCACCTTGCCCTTGTACTGGGACAAGCGGTGCTGCGTTCCGCTGAGGTCGCGCAACGAGAAGTCCGTGGCCCCCCCGGCGTTGGCCGGACCGCTGGACGCGAGCGAAGTCAGGGTGAGCGTGGCGACCGCGAGGGCGGACAGGGCGACGGAGCGGAGACAAAGCACGGCGGGCTCCTCGTTGCGTGGGTTGTTTACCCCAGACGCGCCAGGACGCATAGTCATGGTCACCGAATGCAACAAGCTCCTGACTTTCATGAAAGGGGGGAGAGGCCGCAGCGGCCTCTCCCCCTACCGTGGCATGCCCTCCGGCCTGCAACCTGCGGTTTCCGGCCTGCGGCGCCCGACGCGCATTTAGCGCGCCGGAGCGTGCCACTCTCCCCCTCTCTCGTTCCCCAGGTCGGTCGTTTGCTGGCCCTGGGAGCCGCGGCACGCGGCACGGGTGACCCAACAGTTTCGTGCCACTCTGAGTCGCCGCCGCCGCCATGCCTGACTAAGCGCCGCCCCATGCGCGCACGCGTGCTCGTCGTCGACGATGAGCCCTCCATCCGAACTGTTCTCAAGGCCCACCTCTCCCGCGACGGGCACGAGGTGACGACCGCCACCGATGGCGCCGACGCCGTGGGCATGCTGGGTGCCTCGCCGTACGACCTGGTCATCAGCGATCTGAAGATGCCCGGCCTCAGCGGGCTGGAGCTCCTGGCCTGGTGCATCCGCGAGCAGCCCGGCCTGCCGGTCATCCTCATCACCGCACACGGCACGGTCGACACCGCCGTCGAAGCCCTCAAGCTCGGCGCGCAGGACTTCATCACCAAGCCCTTCGACCTGGACGAACTCAAGCAGGCGGTCGACAAAGCCCTCCGGGTCGAGCGTGCCCGGCGCCGGAACTGGCTCGACGATTCGATGCTGGGTCGCGACATCGGCCGCTTCGATCTCATCGGGCGCACGCCGTCGATGCAGAAGGTCTTCTCGCTGGTCGAGCGCGTCGCCGACTCGCCGACGACGGTGCTGCTGGTCGGGGAAAGCGGCACCGGCAAGGAGCTCGTGGCCCGCGCCCTCCATGAGCAGAGCTCTCGGAAGAACGCCCCGTTCATCACGGTCAATTGCGGAGCGATCCCCGAGGCGCTCTTCGAAAGTGAGCTCTTCGGCCACGAAAAAGGCGCGTTCACCGGGGCCGCCAGCGCCAAGCCTGGCAAGTTCGAGCTCGCTGATGGGGGAACGCTCTTTCTCGACGAGATCGGCGAGTTGGGTCGCGACCTTCAGGTCAAGCTCCTCCGCGCCTTGCAAGAGCGCACCATCGACCGCGTCGGGGGCACACGTCCGATCAAGGTCGACGTGCGCGTGGTCTCCGCCACCAACGTCGACCTCCAGGCCCTCGTCGCCTCCGGCGCCTTCCGCGAGGACCTCTACTACCGGCTTGCGGTCGTACCGATCCGCCTCCCCCCATTGCGGGAGCGTCGCGACGACATTCCAATCCTCGTCCGCCACTTCGTCCTCCGCTTCAACGAGCGCCTCGGCAAGTCTGTCAGCGTTGTCGACGACGCCATGATGTCGCGATTGACCGAGTGGCACTGGCCCGGCAACATCCGGGAGCTCGAAAATACCGTGGAGCGAGGCGTGCTGCTGGCCGACGGCGAAAACATGGCCGAGGATGTCCTCCCCGAAGTCGAGCCCGCCCCGCTCGCAGGCTCCCCCGCGCTTCCTCCTTTCGAACCCGGAGAGATCGGCCTCAAGGACTATGTACGGGTGCACACTGCCAAGTTGGAGCGCGACCTCATCCTCCGTTCGCTTGAACAAGAATCGGGAAACGTGACCCGCACCGCGCGCCGCTTGGACATTTCCCGGAAGGCGCTTCAGCTCAAGATGAAGGAGTACGGTCTGCGCGACGAGGTGGGGGAGTAGGCTGTTGCACGTCATCCCCCTCCAGATCTACTACGAGGACACCGACCTGAGCGGCTCGGTCTACCACGCCAACTACCTGCGTTATTTCGAACGCGCCCGCGAGCATCTGCTGGGACCCGCTGAGTTGGTCCGCCTGTGGCGCGACGAGGGCATCGGCTTTGTGGTCTACAAGTGCGAGCTCACCTTTCGCGAGCCGGCCACCCTGGGCGACCTCCTCGAGGTCCGCACCGCGGTCCGCATTGAAAGTGAGTACCGAACTATATTTTCGCAGAGCGTGTGGCGGCCCGATGGCCAGGTGGCGATGGTGGAGGGGGTCGTGCAACTGGCGTGCGTCGACCGCAAGAACCGGCTGGTACGGCTACCTGCCACGGTCCGCGCGAGAATTCAGCCGCCCGACTGAAAGGCGCCGCCCACCTCGGGGACGAAGCGTTCGCCATCGAAGGCGTAGCGTTCCACCGCTGAAAGGCCGTTGCCATCGAGCTCATAGACGCAGAAGTGCGCCGTGCGTTTCCGCTCGGGCAGGTGGGCATAGCCGCCCGCGCCGGGGTCGATGGAGGCGATGGGGTCGCCATCGCGTGGCAACTCCGTCCGGTAGCCGTGGTGTTCGTGCCCGTGCACCACGAGGCGAACGCGGGGGAAACGTACGAGCACCGCCTCGATCGCCTCGGCGTCGATGCAGGCCCGGGTACTCGGTCCGTACCGCTCACCGCGACGGTCGCGCAGCGGGTAGTGGATGGCCAAGAGCACGGGTGCCGTGCCGCCGGCCAGGGTCGCTTCCAGATCGGCCAGGCCAGCGTCTCCGAGCCATCCGCGCGAAAGCCAGTCCGGATGGCAGACATCGACGAGCACCACGTCCCAGCCGCCGGCGGCATGCACCCGCACTGGCGCCGTCGGACCGAAGGAGCGGGCGAACCGACCCACACTTTCGTCGGTGTAGACGTCGTGGTTGCCGGGAATCGCTACCCAAGGAAAGCGACTCCTCAGCGGAGCGACCAGGGCCGCTGCCGCCGCAAACTCTGCGGTCGTCGCCGTCGCCGTCAGATCACCCGTGCACAAGACGAGGTCGGGCTGAACCTCGGCAACCGCCTTGACCAGCGCCGACTGCGAGGCCGGCGAAAAGTGTTGGTGGCGACCGAGCAGGTACAGGTTCACGGCGCCGGCCAGGCGCTTGTTGAACAGCTCCCCGACGCCCGGCGCCCGCTCGACGTGAACGTCCGTGATGTGGGCCACGCGCATGGCTGCGGGTGTAGCCCAGCCGGGATAGCTCCGCCGTCCGATGGACGACCCGCGACGCATACTCGAGGCCGCTGCCGAGGGCCGCGTCACCGTCGACGTCCTCCCTCGAAACGGCGCCGCTCAACGTGGGCAGCTTGTCCGCGTGGAGCGGGGCGGCGTCGTGCTCGCTTTGGCCACCACCCCACCCGCGGCAGGCACCGATGTGCGCGTGTGGCTGACGGTGAACGGCACGCCATGGACCTTCGAAGCCAGCGTGCTGCGGGCGGGCGTCCCGGTGCCCGATCGCTCCCAGGGCGGCGTGCTCCTCGGCTTCATTGACGGATGGAACCGGGCCGAAGGCACCGGCCCGCGCGTCGTCTTGGAGGCCCTGCCCCCGACCGGCGGCCCGGTCTCGCTGGTAGACGGGGCCATGCGCATCGTCGAGCTGCACCCCGACGAGTGGCTGGTGAGCGTCCCGGCCGACTTCCATCTGGTCTTCGTCGAGGGCGGCGCCTTGCGTTTGCGTTTGGGAACCCCCGATCGCCCCGCCATGATCGTGGGTGCCGTGGTCAAAGAGCTGGCCCAGAGCCACGGCCACCTGCTGTACCGCTTCGGCATTCAAGAGGTCGAAAACGGGGAGAGGTACGCCGAGTTGGTGGCGGCGGTGCGGGGGGCGCTGGGGGTTTAGCTACTCCCGCACCCCGTCAAACCAGGGCACCTCGATCGACATCCCCCGCGCCGCGTCCTCGATGAGCACCTTGGCGCACATCCGCCGGGGGTCAGCCGGCAGCTCGCCGCGCGCAACTCGAAGGGACTCACGGGGCTCGTCGTCAGCGACCAACTGGCCCCGCCAGCGCGCATCCGGCGCGTAGAGCGAGGGCAGCCAACCCGCCACGATTGCGACCACGACCACAAAAGCCAGCACCCCCGCCGTCGGCCCTACCCGCTCCCGGCGCAGCCACGACATCGACTCGGGCGCGCGGCGACGCAGGCGGTCGAAGCCCAGCAGGATCGCAGCCGTTGCCAGGCCGAACAAGAGCGGCAGCGACGCCGATCCCAACGCCAGTTGCCGGGGATGGGGCAGGGTGAGCGCCGCGGCGCGTAGGAGCACCAGGAAAGGCGTGACCGTGAGCACCAGGGCGAGCGCCCGTCGCCGCCTGCGCATCGCCACTACAAGCGCTACTCCACTCGCGACCGCGATCGGCACGCGCATCGCATACAGCTCGCCACCACCGGGCTGACGGAACCAGCTCTCGCTCATCGAGGTGGGGCGGGAGCGGTCGACCTCACCGAGGAAGCGGAAGGCGTCCACGAGCGTGAGCGGGGAGCCGTGGCCCCAGCGGAAGGCGGGCGAGTCCTCCCAGCGCGGCAGCGTCCAAGTGACCCCGGAGAGCCGCGCCGCGTCTTCCGCATAACGATGCACGGCGCTCTGGAGCGAGGCCGGATCGGCGGGGTACGACCACGCGCCCGTCTCCCAGGACAAGACCACCGCGAGCACGGGCCCGGCCGCCGCCACAAGGCGCCCCCACCACGGGAGCTTCGCCATCGCCCCGCCGAGCACCGCCCCCGGGAGCAAGGCCACCACCAAGGTGACGCTGCGCAGATCAGCGAGCGGCAGGGCGTAGAAACACAGGCTGGCGGCCACCGACCAGCCCACCCCTCCCCGCGCGACCGCCCCCGCCACCGTCGCCGCAGTCGCGACTTGAACGAGCATGACCTCGGGGTAGAAGCTCACCGTCCGGCTCAAGAGCACCAGCGACCCAAAACACCCCACCCACGCCACCGTCAACCAGCCGGCGCGGCGCCCGCCGATGGCCCGCGCCCACACGAAAAGCGCCGCCACCCACCCGACGGTGGAGCACAACGAAGCCGTCGTCAACGCGCCGATCGCGCCCATCGAGGGCATCAGGAGCCCCGGGAGCGCGCCCGCCAGCACGGTCCGCTGCGACGGCCAGAGGTCCAACCGGCCGTCCGCGAAGGACTTCACCGCAAAGCAGTAGTCCTGGAAGTCCGAGGTGGTGATCGCGAAGCCGCGGACCCGCACCCCGGCGACGACGAAAGCGACGAGCCAGGTGCCGAGGAGCGCGGCGATGAGCACTTCAGCGGCGGGGTACCAGGGTCGGCGCGGCACGGGCGCACGGTAGCACGGCGCACAGGTTAGCCCTCCGGCCCCGGAGTCCTCGATGTCTCAGACCCGTCGCATCGGCCTGTCGCTCGGCGCCGACCACTGCTGGCCCGCCTGCTACGAAGAGATCGTCAAGCGCCTGGACCTGAAGCTGCCCGCCGCGGGCGGCACCGTCGACTTCTCCGTCGAGCGTGTCAAGGTCGAGCCCTTCGACCTGCAGGCGACCCCCAACTACGACGTGGTGCTCGACCGGATCACCCACTGGTTTCCCACGACGCGCGAGTGGATCAAGAAGCTGGCGATCGACGGCACCTATGTGCTCAACAACCCGTGGATGATCCAGGCGGCCGAAAAGCACACCACCTACGTCGCGATGATGCGCCTCGGGTTTCCCATACCCAAGACCGCGCTGCTCCCCCCCAAGGAGTACCCCGACGAAGCGGATGTCAACACGACCATCCGCCGCTACAACAAGCTCTTTTCGCTCGACACCGTCGGCGACTCCGTCGGCTACCCGCTGTTCATGAAGCCGTACGACGGCGGCGCGTGGCGGGGGGTCAGCAAGGTGGATGACCGGGCCGCGCTCCACGCCGCCTACAACGCCTCCGGCACCCAGGTCATGCACCTCCAGAAGGCGGTCGACGACTGGGACCTCTTCGTGCGCGCCATCGGCATCGGGCCTCAGATCAACTGCGTCAAGTACGACCCCGCCGCGCCGCTGCACGCTCGCTACGTGGTCGACTTCAACTTCATGGACGCGCAGGGTTGGACCACGATGCAGCGCTACGCGCGCGTCATCAACGCGTTCTTCTGCTGGGACTACAACTCCTGCGAGGCGCTGCGTTCGGGCGGCACGTTCCATCCCATCGACTTTGCCAACGCCTGCCCGGACAGTCAGGTCACGTCCTTGCACTACCACTTCCCGTGGACGGTGCGTTCGCTCGTCGCGTGGACGCTCTTCTGCGCCTACACCGAGCGCAAGCCGCGCTTCAACCCGAACTGGCAGCCCTACTTCGACATTGCGGACACCGACCTGCCCTTCGAAGAGAAGCTGGCCCGCTACGATCAGCTCGCCCGCACCTACTTCGACGCCGATCGCTTCGACGAGTTCAGGCGCACCCACCTCGCTCATCTCGACGAAGTCTGCATCGAGTTCTTCCGCACCACGCGCGCCAGGGACATCATCCGCGAGAAGGTGGCGATGCTCTTCCCCAAGCACGAGATCGAGCAGTTCACCGAGCATTTCTACGGCCTGGTCCAGTTCTGGTGCAAGACCGAGTCCGATCGCCTTGGGACGGGCCCGGCGTGAAGGTGATGGCCCCCTGGCGGGGCCGTCGCGACGGTTCGGGGCGCGCGGCACCAGCGGGAACGGGCTGGCTCCGACGGCTGGCGCTGATTGCGGGCGGGCTCGTCGCGGGACTCGTCCTGGCCGAGGCCATCGGCCGGACGGACGGCCTGGCACGCGGGAACGACCTGGTCTTCTCGGCGCCGATGTCCTACCCGAAGGACATCTACGTGCAGGACGGGCCGATGACCTATCCCAACCCGAACTTCACCGGGACCATCCAGAGTTTTGGGTATGCGGTCACTCCCCATTTTTCGAGTTGGGGCACCCGCGGCGCCGAGCCCGTCAAGGGCACCCGAACTTGGCTGACCGTGGGCGATTCGTTCACCATCGGCCTGCAGGTCGACGACGACGAGACCTTCTCCGCCCGCCTGGCCCAGACCCTCGGCATCCAGGTGCTCAACGCGGGCGTGGACGGCTACTCCACGTGGCGGGAGGCAATCCGCACGGTGCAGCTCGGCCGGCACTTCACTCCCGAGGTGGTGGTCGCCATATTCTTCACCGGCAACGACTTCTTCGACAACCGGCAGAAGCCGCCGTTGACGCTGGACGCGCCGGGTCTCGGTCCCGGCGAGCCCGGCGCCCCCGAGTACGGACTTCCCCAGGTCGGCATCGGCATTCACACGCCCTACTGGTTCCGCATGCTTCGCGACCACAGCGTCCTCGCCGCGCACTACTGGGCCTGGCACGAGACCGCGCGCGTGCGGCGGGGGCGCGATCCCAACGCCCGGCGTTTCCGCGAGGAGCTGGGCGTCTTCACAGTGGAGGGGCGGGCGCGTGCCGCTGCCGACGACGCTTCTACGAAGAAGGCGCTGGTGTCGTTTCGGGAGGCGTGTGCGCTGGTCGGCGCCCGCGCGCTGGTCGCGGTGGTGCCCCCCGCCTTCATCATGGACGACGCCACCGCGCGCCGCACGTTCGCGAGCGTCGGCCTGGAACAGGTCACGCCCGATCTCGATGGGGTGCAGGCGGCAGCTCTGGCGGCGGCGGCCGCGGCGGGTGTCCCCTCCTGCGACCTGCTACCGCCGCTGCGGGAGGCGGCACGTCGAGGCGATCGCCCCTTCCTCCCCTTCGACGGGCACTTGACGGTGGAGGGGCACCGGGTGGTCGCGGCGGGGATTGCGGGGTGTGCGGGCGAGGGGTGAGGGCGGCGATGTCGCGGAGTGGCGCCGGAGGCACCCTTGGCCCCGTGCGCGATGCGGCAGGGATAGAGCGGAGGGCCGCCGGCCCGCAGTGAAAGCCCGGCGCCCAAAGGGCGGCCGCCCGCCGGCCACCCCCTTGCGCGCGCCACGCCAAACAGGCAGAATGCGCCCCATGCTCAAGCTCTCCTTGGTCACCCTCCTCGCCCTCGCGGCCGCCTTTCCCGCACACGCCTCGACGCTGGACGTCGACGCTTCGGGCAGCGCCACCTACACGACCATCACGGACGCGATCGCGGCCGCGGTCGATGGTGACTTGATCCGGGTCGAAAGCGGCACCTACGCCGAGTCCATCGACTTCGACGGCAAGATGCTGACCATCTACTCGCGCTCCGGCTCTGCCAGCACCATCATCGATGCCGCTGGCGCCGCGACCTGGGCCGTGCAGGCCACCAGCGGCGAGGCCCCCGGCACGACCTTGCAGGGCTTCACCGTGCGCAACACTGGCGCGGGCGGCATCTACGTCTACAACGCCGACTTCGCGCTCGACGACGTGATCGTCGAGGACCTCGGCAGCACCGGGTACTACGGACCTGGGCTCGACGTCGCCAGCTCTTCGGTCACGGTGGCCAACTCCACGTTCTCGGGGATCACCGGCTATGTGGGCGGCGCGGTCTATGCTTCAGCGTCGACCTTGGATTTCAGCAACACGACGTTTTCGGACAACTGGTCGTACTACGGCTCGGCGATGTACCTGACCGGGAGCGATGCCACGCTCACCGACTCCACCGTCGACGGCAACGAGTCCTACTACGGCGGCCCCGGCATCTACGCCTACGCGTCGAGCACGGTGGTCGGCACCAACCTCGCGATCACCAACAACATCTCCGGCTACGGCTACGGCGCCGGCCTCCTGATCAGCACCAGCTCCGACGCGACGCTCACCGGCGGCGAGATCAGCGACAACATCGCGACCTACGGGACCTCCGGGTACTACGGCGCGGTGTGGATCGAGACCAACTCCACGCTTTCGGCCACGTCGGTCACCTTCGCGCGCAACGAGGGCTACGGCGGCTCCGCCGTGACCATCTACAACTACTCTGAAGGCACCTTCGACGACTGCACCTTCGAAGACAACACCAGCTTGTACTATGGCGCCCTCCAACTCAGCGCTTCCGACGCCACCGTCACCAACTCCACCTTCACCGGCAACACCTCGGGCGGGTACGGCGCCGCCATCTACGCGGGCAGTACCTTCACCCTGGATGTCAGCGGCTCCACCTTCGACAGCAACGTCGCGACCTACTATGGCGGCGCGATCTACGCCTACTACTATGGCGAAGTGGCCATCGCCGACTCCACCTTCGAAGACAACGAGGGGTCCAACGGCGGCGCCATCTGGGCGCAGCAACTGTACGACGTGATCACGGTCAGCGACTCGACGTTCTCCGGGAACGAGGCCACCAGCGGCGCCGGCGGCGCGCTGTACGCCTACTACTACGCCGAGGTCGACATCGCCGACTGCACCTTCGAGAGTAACGAAGCGGCCAGCGGCGGCGGTGCGCTCTTCGCGTACTACCTCTACGACGACCTCGACGTGCGCAACTCCACCTTCACCGACAACGTGTCCAGCTCGGGCGGTGGCGGCGCGGCCTACCTGTACGGCTACACCGGGGCCAACTTCAGCTCCTGCGACTTTTCCGGGAACGAGGCGACGGCCGGCGGCGCGATCTACGCGTACTACACCCTCGCGACCGTCAACACCACCGCGTGCAGCTTCGACAGCAACGAGTCGAAGGGCGCGGGCGGAGCGATCTACGGCTACTACAATGTCGAGCTCGAAGTCCAGAGCTGCAGCTTCGACAACAACATCGCCTACACCGATGGCGGCGCGATCTACGGGTACTACGCGGTCACCCCGATCACGGTGACGGACTCCACCTTCACCACCAACAGCGCCGATCATGGCAGCGGCGGCGGCATCGGCATCTACTACGACTCCGAGGTCGAGCTGGAGGGCAACACCTTCACCAGCAACTACGCCTACACCAACGGCGGCGGGTACTACGGCGCGTACCTGGTCAACACGACCAGCCTCGACGACACGTTCGAAAGCAACAGCGCCGAACACGGAAACGGCGGCGGCATCGACCAGGATGGCGTGTACGCCGGCTACGGCGAATCCAGCTTCACCAACACGGTGCTGCACAACAATACCGCCGGGTACTACGGCGGCGGCATGATGGTGAACTACCAGACCGTGTCGGTGCTGGACGGGCTCGATGTCCAGGGCAACGTCGCCGACCGGAACTTCGGCGGTGGCATCTACGCGTACGGAAACACCGATCTGCTCGTCAGCCACACGGCGATCTGCGGCAACACCGCCGACGAAGGCGGCGGCGTCTACACCAGCTACAGCACCAACGCTGAGTGGACCAACAACGTCATCCAGGAGAACGTCGCCAACTACGGCGGCGGGATGGCCTTTGTCACCGAGTACGCGCTCGCGGTCACCAACAACACCCTGGTGGGCAACGACGGCGCCAGCGACGGTGGCGGCCTGTACCTGTACGGCGTGCACGGTGCCTTCAGCAACAACCTCGTGGGGTACAGCGCCGACGGCGACGGCTTGGTGGTCGACGACAGTGACTCCGCCGCCAACTCCACCTTCACCTACAACGACTGGTACAACAACGTCAGCGACGATGCCAGCGGGTACGTCACCAGCGCCGACCTCGCGACCATGGCCGGCAACATCTTCCTTGACCCCGACCTCTACGATTACACGGTCGATGGGGACTGCTCCAACGACGTGTTGTTGCCCAACGGCTCCAGCCCGCTCATCAACGCCGGCGACCCGGCGCTGTCCGATCCCGACGGCAGCGTCAGCGACATCGGCGCGTACGGGGGCCCCGGCAGCCAGATCGAGGACGCGGACGGCGACGGCTACGCCAGCGCCATCGACTGCGACGACACCGACGCCTCGATCAACCCCGGCGCCACCGAGATCGTCGGCGATGGCATCGATCAGGACTGTGACGGCGCCGACCTGACCGCGGCCGAGCTCGACCAGGACGGTGACGGCCACGACACCGACGCGGTCGCGGGCGGCACCGACTGCGACGACACCGACGCCAGCGTCAACCCCGACGCGACCGAGGTCTGGTACGACGGCACCGACCAGGACTGCGACGGCAACGACGCCGACCAGGACGGCGACGGCTGGGACGTGACGCAGGACTGCACCGACACCGACGCCAGCATCTACCCAGGCGCGGCCGAGGTGCCCTACGACGGCATCGACAACGACTGCGACTCCGCCACCACCGACACCGACATCGATGGCGACGGCTACGACGCCGAAGAAGTCGGCGGGGACGACTGCAACGACGACGACGCCAACATCAACCCCGGCGAAGAGGAGACCTGGTACGACGACATCGACCAGGACTGCTCGGGCGGCAGCGACAACGACCAGGACGGCGACGGCCACGACGCGGCTTCGGCCGGCGGCGATGACTGCAACGATCTCGACGGCACCAAAATCACCCCCGAAGACTGCGGCATCGGCGACGACACCGGCGACACCGGCACCGACACCGGCACCGACAGCGGCGGCGTCCCCGACGAAGACGACTCCGGCGACAAGACCGATGACGGCTGCGGTTGCGATACCGGCAGCCCGGCAGCGGTGGCGATCCCCGCGTTGTTGTTGGCGGGGGCGATGATTCGGCGTCGGCGGGCCTAGCCCAATCCCGACGGCGGCCGCCGGCTTCGCCCGGCGCCGGGTGCTCGCTGCGGGCCGGAGGCCCTCCACTCTCCCCCTGCCGCGGCCTGACCAGAGGCAGGGGCGGAGGCTACACTCCGCGCCCCCATGAACCGCCTCCCCTTCACCGTCACCCGCCCGGACGGCGCCACCCAGGCCCGGCTCGGCCGGCTCACCACGCCCCACGGCGTCGTGGAGACGCCGCAGTTCATGCCCGTCGCCACGGCGGGTAGCGTGCGTGCCCAGCGAACGGAGTCCCTCGCCCCGGCCGGTGCGACGATGCTCCTGGCCAACACCTGGCACCTCGCGCGTTCACCGGGCGCCGAGCGGGTGGCGGCCCTGGGCGGGCTGCATCGCTGCATGGGCTGGACGGGCCCGATCCTGACCGACTCCGGCGGCTTCCAGGTGTACTCGCTCGGGGACCATGCCCGCGTTGACGAAGGCGGCGTCGACCTGACCGAGCCGACGAGCGGACGGCGGATGCGACTCACACCAGAGTCCAGCGTGCTGGCGCAGGTGAGGCTCGGCAGCGAAATCGCCATGGTGCTCGACCACTGCGTGGCGTCGACGGTCCCCGTGGCGGTCGCGCGCGACGCGATGGAACGGACGCAGCGGTGGGCGCTGCGAGGACTCGCCGCGCGGGGGGACGCCGCCACCGGGCTCTTCGCCATCGTGCAGGGGGCCAGCCACGCGGCGCTGCGGCGGGAAAGCGCCGAGCGCCTGACCGAAGCCGCCTTCGACGGGTTCGCGATCGGCGGGCTCGCGGTGGGCGAAGCCCGCGAGGAGCGCGAGGCGGTCACCGCCCAGGTGGCAGCGCTCCTGCCCCCCGATCGGCCACGCTACCTGATGGGGGTGGGAACTCCGCTCGACCTGCTCGAAGCCGTGCACCGCGGCGTGGACCTCTTCGACTGCATCCTGCCGACGGCGATGGCCCAGCGCGGGCGCGCCTACACCAGCGTCGGCCGCGTCGAATTGCGCCGCGGGGTCTACGCCGACCAGGATCGGCCGCTCGATCCTGGGTGTGCGTGCGAAACGTGTCTCACGACGAGCCGCGCCTGGCTCCACCACCTGTACACCGCGAAAGAGCCGCTGGCGTGGACGCTCATCGGCCTGCACAACCTCCACTTCTGGCTGGGCCTGATGGCGCGCATCCGGGCAGCGCTTGCGGTCGGCGAGTTTTCGGCGCTCTACACCCAGGCGCGGACGACGCTCGACGCGTCGGACATCGAGCATCCCGTCACCCGCCCGCGCCCGTCAACGGCGAAGGCGGCGCCTCCCCGCGAGCTCGGTCGGTGGCGTCTCCACGACAATCCCGGCTTCGACGGCGGCCCGGCGTTCACCAGCGTCCAAGACCGGGAGTCCGGCGAGATCATGCACGCGGTCAGCGCACCGGAGGAGGAGGCACGCCGCCTCTACGTCGAGCAGCCCCGCCTTGCGGAACGTGCGATGTCGCCGGGCGCGCCGTTGGTGGTCTGGGACGTCGGCCTCGGCGCCGCCACCAACGCGATCGAGGTCATCCGCGCTTGGGAGGCGGCGGGCGCCGCGCGGCCGCTGCAGCTCGTCAGCTTCGAGCGCGACCTCGACGCCCTCCGCCTGGCCCTGTCACACCCGCACGCGTTCCCCCGCCTCCGTCACGGCGCTCCCGCCGCGCTCCTCGCGCACGGGTCCTGGCGCAGCAAACGCGCGCCGATCGAGTGGGAGCTCCGCCACGGCGACGCACGCGAGGCGCTTCCGGCGGCACCGACTCCCGACCTCATCCTGTGGGACCCCTTCTCGTTCAAGGTCGACGCGCCGCTGTGGTCCCTCGCGGCCTTTCGCGCCGTTCGCGCGGCATGTCGCGACAAACCCGCGGAGCTATACACCTATTCGAACTCCACCGCCGTGCGCGTCGCGCTCCTACTCGCCGGATTTTATGTCGCCCCAGGCGTCGCGAGCGGCCCGAAACAGACAACCACCATCGCCCTCTGTGAGCCCGATGGCCGCGCGCTTCTGGACCGCGCCTTCTTGGAGAAGTGGCGCCGCTCGACGGCGCGGTGGCCCGATGACGTCGAAGCCCAGGACGAGACGGCGCTGGAGGCCGCGATGCTGTCGCACCCGCAGTGGAGGCTGCGCCCGGTCAGCGCCTAGAGGGGCCGGTCACGGAACGACGACCGCCTCGGGCGCCGGCCGACTGCACAGGTGCACCGCGAGCACGGATTCGCGGTCTCCGGTGGTCGGCACCCGAGGCAGGGGCCCGACGCCCAGCGCAACGCCCGCCGACAGCGCCAGGGCTGCGACATCGCCGCTGATGCCCGGGATGTCATCCACGTAGTCGCCGCTCCGCGCGGGTTGGTCCACGATGGTGGTGCGCACGCACGCGCGGCGCAGGTGACCGCGGTCAAGAATCGACGTGATCATCGCTTCCGCCCGGGCCTCATCGCCGGCGCACGCAATCACCGAGTACTGCACTCCGGTGCACGGCGCGGGCTCGCTGATCTCGTCGCGCCATTTGACGGACAAGTAAACCGTGTCGCGATTTCCGACCGACTCCATCTTGCGTGCGACGACCTGGAACCGGGCATCGCGCTCGGCCACCGCGACCACCTCAAGGGGCTCAAAACCGTCCGTACCGCCGCGATGAATGAGGACGGGCGTGGCGGAATAGACCCAGCGCCCCTCCAGGGCAGCGAGGCCCGAGCCGCCAGAGGTCGTGAGCACGCACCAGTCGAGGGCCCCGTCGGTGTAGCGTGCGGCGGCGAACCAGCCGCTGCGCTCCTCGTCGGCATCGACTGTGTACACGCGGCCGGCACTGCCCAGCGCGAGCCCGCGCGCGGATCCAGACAGGGTGACCGTGTAGTTGACGACGTCAGGGTCGGCCATCTTTTCGGCCACCTGCACGGCGAGCTCGTCCCGGTCAGCGAGAATGTCATGATCGATCTCGGCCAGCCCCAGGCGAAGCAGCATCGGGCGCCCGACGGCCGCCTTCAGCAGTTCAAGCGCGTCCCCCGCGGGGGGCGTGCTCTCCTGGAAGGACGCGGCGATCGTGTCGAGCGGCGAGCCGCCGCTGTCCGATTCCGCCGCGGTCAGTCCAGGCACGGGTCGGCGACTGCAAGAGCCGGTCAGGGTGTTCGACAAGAACTGCTCCATCAAGCTCTGCTCGTCGTCCGGACCCAGCGCCCAGGCCGTCATGACCGTCTCCGCCCCGTCGCGGGGGCAGTAGCTGAACGTCGCCCACTGCATCGGCCAGCCGCCACGTTGCATGATCGTGCGCCGCAGTTCGACGGCCTCGCGCTCGCCGGTGAAGGCCGCCTGCTTCATGACCGTCAGGGACTGCATCGCGGGCGCGAAGATCGTACCGAGGAGGCCCGGGTCGGGCAGCGGCTTCGCGCCCGAATCGATCTCGATCATCAAGATGCCGCGGGCCCCGATCCGACACGCCACCTCGGCGGCGACCGGGTCCTCGTCTGCGGCGCGACGGATGCCCTGGATGAGCTCGCGAAGGGTACCCGTCCCGGTGTTGTCGACGACGCCGCCGTCTGACACGTGCAGCGCCCGGCCATCGATGGTGGTCAGCCGTCCGGCGTCCATTCCAAACGGAAAACTCGCCGACAGGCGAACCGCCTGTGCCACGGGCAACTCGACATCTCCGAGGAGTCGTGTGCTCGACACGCGCGTAATGCGCTCCGCCACCGTGGCGGGCAGCCGGAGCGCACCCGCACGCCCGGCGTCGTCGAAGATTCGCTGCGGGACCGGAGGGTAGCCGATGACCAGCGGCCTGCCGCTCTCCAGCAAGGTAGCATTGATCAACAAGAGCGGGACCGACCCCAGCGGCGCGCCGCCGATGCGTTCACTCCACGCGAATTGGGCCTCCCAGAAGTCCGAGAGCGCCCGGCCCCGGCTGCGACGCATCGACAAGAAACCGTGCACCGCCACGGCGTTGAAGTCGGTCATCATCGCGCCGACCACCGCGTTGTCAACGAGTCGCTTCCCGATCGGCTGTCCCGTGCGCTCGACCGCGGCAGCAAGTACGCTCGGCCATTGACCGCCCCCTGCCCTGGCACGGCGCCCAGGCGACGCAATCGGTGACCGGCTGGCAACGTACTCAGCCGCCGCGACGCTTCCCCCGCTGACGGAGCTGATCGCGAATACGTACTCAGACAGCGGGTGCTTCCAGTTCACCGACGCCGGCAGGCCGTCGCCGCGGACGATTTGAAGCTCTTCTGGGGGCAGGGCCAGGGTTTCCAGCACCAACGCGGCAAACATGGCCGCGCGGGACCCACCGCCAGACGCGGCGACCAGCACCACCGGGCCGTCAGGCGGCATGGCGTCGAGGCGCGCGAGCGCGCTCTCGAACCACTGGTGGCGTGCGACACCGGTAGGCTCAACGTCATCGACCCGCAGCGCGGCGCCGTACGCGAGAAAGATGGTCGGCACCGCGATGGCGAGTCCGGCCAGCCGCTGGGCGGTACTCGGAACGATGTAATCGATGATCCGGCCGACCAGCGCGATGAGCACGACCACCACGCCCATCTCGCCTATCGCCAGCGCGTGAAGCGTCAGCCAGGGGACGGTATCCGTGAGCAACCAGAGCAACATTTCGGCGCCGTGGGCCAAGAGGACCACGGCAACTGCCCCTTTCCCGAGCGCCTTCCAGGCCTCGAGCGTGGGCCAGCCCGCTTCGGTTCGGGCGATCGGCCGCGGACCCGGTACCAACTGCGGCGCCTGCATCGCCAAGAGGCCAACCGTCGGGACGAGGACCAGCAGAAACAAAAGCCGCCAGCCCTCCCCCGCGTCCGTGACCTGGCACGGATTGGGCGTGGTGAGCACGGTGTGGCTGATCTGCGGCACCATGAAGACCAGATAGGTGGCCGCTGCCCGAGTGATGAGTTCGGCGGTGCCCCACTGAGAACGGAATGGCGCGCCGGCGCGGTGTCGGCGCCACCCCTTCACGCCAACGTAGACCACGAGCACGATGCCGGCCACCCAGTAGGGCAGGTCGGTCCGGCAGTGCAGGTTCCGGTCTGACCCATCGATCGCACGGGCTGTACCCCGCCGTCGTCAGCGGGGGCAGCGAGGACTCTCAGGGGGGCGCGACAACTTGTCGCGGCTGCCCGATCAGTCGTAGCGAAAATTCAGCGTCCCCCCCGCCCGCAGCTCCACATGCTCGAAGGTGGCCGCGGTCCACTCCACCCCGTTGAGCTCGACGCCGACGAGATCCCCGTCCCCGTCCTTGGACACCACGAAAGTCCCGCCGTCGACGGGAAGCTCCAGTCGCTCGAAGGCTGGCTCCCCGAGGATGTACGTCGGGGTGCCAGCGATGGGGTAGAAGCCTGCCGCGGCAAACAGATACCAGGCCGACAAGGTGCCAGCGTCGTCGTTCCCGGCGAGCCCGTCCGGATCGTGGTGGTACTGGCTCTCCATCAGCCACGCCACCCAGGCGCGGGTCGCGGCGGCGTCGCCCCACAGCGTGAAAAGCCAGGCCGCGTGGATATCGGGCTCGTTTCCGTGCCAATACCAGGTGCCAGGACCGATGATCGCGCCCTCGCCCCGCGCGTTGACGAAGAACTCGTCCAGGCGCGCCCGGGCCGTCGCCTCCCCCCCGAGGACAGTCGCGAGACCGGCGGCGTCCCACGGCGCCAACCACAGGTACTGCCACGCGTTCCCTTCGACGAACTCCTCTTCCCAGCCGATGGGGTTGAGGTCCTCGCCAAAGCTCCCGTCGCTGTACCGCGCATGGAACCAGCCCTGATCGACGTCGTAGAGGTTTTTGTACAGGCCGGCGCGCCAGGCGAAGTGTTCTGCATTTGGCTTGTCGCCTAGATGCTCTGCGGCGGCCACCAGCGCCGCGTCAGCCCACGCCAACTCCAACTGCCAGGCCACGCTACCCCCCATGACATCGGCGGGAATGAAGCCGAGCGACTCCAACTCGGCAATCGCTGGCCGCGCGTTGTACGGATAGTCGCCTTCGCCGCGCGCTTGGGCGACCATCATCGGCCAGGCAGAATCAATGTCCCAGCCTGGTACATCCTTCACGATCGCGTCGGCCAAGGCAATGTCCGCCGGGGCGCCGATCATGCTCCCGCCCTCGGCCTGCGCCACCGGCCAACGGGGGAAGGCTCCACCCTGCTCGGCCATGGCGACCAGAGACCGGGCGAAGCTGGCCGCGTCGTCCGGGAAGTACAGGTCAAAGGCAGGGTGAGCGGTACGGTAGGTGTCCCAGAGCGAAAGATCGCTGTGGTAGCTCCAGCCTTCAGCCTCGTGAATCTCCCCGTCAAAGCCTACGTATCGCCCGTCCACATCAGAGTACAGGGTGGGCATTTGCAGGAGGTGGTAGAGCGACGTCCAATAGATCGCCGCCTCGTCTTCGGTCGCCCCTTCGATCGCCCACCCTTCGAAGCGCTCCGCCCACAGCGCGCGCGTCGCGGCCTCGGTGTCTTCCACGGGTTGATCCACGGGCAGCTCGGCGTCCAGGTTGGCCTTGGCCTCGGCGACCCCGATCAAGGAGACCCCCACCCGGATGCGCGCTTCGTTGCCCGCGACGTGGAGGATCGCCCCGACCTCGCTGCCGGTCGAGGCCGCGGGCGCGCCGGGAAGCGGCTCCCCCTCGGACCAGGTGGTCGCCGCGGTGATCCCGGTATCGACGGCAGCGTAGAAGTAGATGGGGAAGCTGCCGCCGAAGCTGTCGTCGTTGGTCATGAAGCCGGTCACCACACCGGCCGCGACGTCCACCTCGATCGCGGCACCGAGGTTGGTGCCGTAGGAGACGTACCCGAGGTCGATGGCAACGGTGGGATCCACCGTGTTTGCCGGAAACAGGTAACGGTGATGCCCGGCGTGCAACGTCGCGGCGAGCGAAACCTCGATTCCATCGGCGAGGACCACGTCATAGCGACCGGGCGTCGCGGACTCCTCATCGTGGGAGAAGGGCTGGCGCCAGTCCGCTGGCCCCCGTGCCGTCTCGGGGATCCCGTCCCCCGGCATGAACAGGATGTCCCCCAACGCCGGCACGCCCACCCCGTGCATGTGCAGGTGAGAGAAGCCCTCGATGTGATCGTCCGGGTGCCAATATCCGGAGCAATGGAAGGCCCCGAAGCCCGCGGTCCCGTTGCTGGTGTCCGGTCCCAGCTTTACCAACCCGAAGGGTGCCGTCGCGGCGGGTGTGGCCGAACCAACCCGGTAGCCGGGGCCGCCCGTGCCGATGAAGGGATCGACCTGCGAAAGCGGGTCGACCGTGGCGGCCGGCTGCCCCTCCGGAGCCGGGCAGCCGATGAGCATCAAGACGCTGAAAGGAAGACAACGACGGGTCATTGGTCCTGTGTAACGTTACGCAACCCCACGGAGGTCGCCTGCCCGCGCTCCTACTGTCGCTCTCGGTCAATGCGTGCACCGCCGATGTCGTCGGCCCCCGCAGTATCGGCCAGGTCACGGTCCGGCAGGACCTGAACACACCGGTGAGCCTGGTGGAATGGACCCCCCCACGTGGTCAGCGCAGCCGTGTCGTCGCCCGCCGAAAGCGTCATCGAACCTGACCCCGGGCTCTGGGGATTCGCTCTCGGGGACGTCGACCGGTTCTGGGCCGGGACGCTGGTCACCTGGTCCTCGGCTGGCATCCTCGCCAAGTACGACTGTCTCCGATCAGAGGCAAACGCGGTAGGGCGAGACGTAGGACGAGTAGCCGCCCGAGCCGTCGGGGAAGTAGGTCATGCCCTCCCAGCAGCTGGCGTCCACCCCGTAGCCGACAAACTCGGCCTCGGTGCCCGCGGCGCTCTCGTAGCTGAACTCGAGCTTGTTGCCGGTGATCAGGTAAGAGCCCCAGTAGTCGGGGAAGTCAAAGGAGATGTCCCCGTCGGCCTCGAAGGTCGCGACATGGGTCGAGATCGAGCTCGTGTAGAGCTCGCACTCGTAGTAGGACTCGAGGTTGGTGCCCGTGCAGTGCGAGTTGTCGACGTCGGTGTCGACCGAGGGCGCGGCCACCGTGACGTTGCTGGGGTTGCCAACCTCGGTGTCGACGTTGTTGCCGAGCGGGTCCCCGCTGGTGGTGGTGGTGGCGGTGGTCGAGAAGTCGAGCGTACCGGCGCTTTCGGGAAGGGCGATGTTCACCGTCGCGGTGACCGAGGCACCCTTGTTCACGGTGCCGACGGTGCAGGTGACGAGCGTGCCGCTGCGGCTGCAGGTGCCGGCGGTGGTGCTGATGGTGCCGAGGACGCCCATGACGTGCACGGTGGGGGAGGTGTTGGTCTGGGGAAGCTGGATGAACAGCTTCACGCCAGAGGCGTTCTTGTTGGTGCTGACATTGCTGACCTTGAAGGTCCAGGCCGCGGAGGCGTCGACCGCGTAGCTGCTGGGGGCGGTGATGGTCGTGGTCAGGTCCGGGACGGGGGCGGCGAAGGCGGACGATGCGGCAAGGACGAGAGCGAGCATGATCTTGATTCCGGGGTGGGGATGCCGCGGCGGGAGTTGCCGTCGGTGATTGCACTGTCGCCCACGAGATCGCCCCCGGCTACGAGTCGTCAGATCGGCGTCAGATTAAGGAAACGAATGTACCCAGACACCCTCCTCCACATCGACGGCGCCTGGCGCCCCGGCCGGCAGGGCCGCACCATCCCTGTCCAGAACCCTGCTACAGGCACGATCATCGGGCAGGTCGCCCACGCCGGGCGCGAGGACCTGGACGAGGCCCTGGCCGCGGCCGAACGCGGCTTCCAAGTCTGGCGTCGCACCAGCGCCTTTGATCGGTACCAGGTGATGCGCCGCGCGGCGGACTTGTTTCGCAGCCGCGCCGACGACATCGCTCGCCGGCTGACGCTGGAGCAAGGCAAGCCGCTGGCCGAGGCGCTGGGCGAGGTCAAGCTCGGCGTCGAGCTGATCGAGTGGTTCGCTGAGGAGGGGCGGCGCACCTACGGGAGGGTCATTCCGGCGCGCGCCCCCAACGTCGAGCAGTTGGTCATCCGGGAGCCGGTCGGTCCAGTCGCCGCGTTTACCCCGTGGAACTTCCCCATCAATCAGGTGGTGAGGAAGCTTTGCGGCGCGGTCGCGACCGGCTGCTCGATCATCATCAAAGCCCCGGAGGAGACCCCCGCCTCCCCGGCAGACCTTGTCGCCGCCTTCGTGGATGCCGGCGTCCCCGCTGGCGTGGTGCAGCTGGTTTTCGGGGTCCCCTCGGAGGTCAGCAGCTACCTGATCCCCCATCCGGTCATCCGCAAGGTCACCTTCACCGGCAGCACGCAGATCGGAAAGCAGCTCGCCGCGCTGGCGGGGCTGCACATGAAGCGCGCGACGATGGAGCTGGGGGGCCACGCTCCCGCCGTGGTCTTCGCCGATGCCGACGTTGATTACGCCGCAAAACTACTCGCGACGGTGAAATACCGCAACGCCGGCCAGGTGTGCACCAGCCCGACGCGCTTTCTGATCGAACGCTCGGTCTATGATCGTTTCGTCGAGGGCTTCGTGGCCGCTGCCGAACGGATTGCAGTCGGCGACGGGCTGCTTCCCACCACACGCATGGGTCCGCTTGCCAACGAACGCCGTCTGCGCGCCATGGAGGAGCTCGTGGCCGACGCGCGGGCGTGCGGTGCCCGCGTACTGACCGGCGGCCACCGCATCGGCACCGAGGGCTTCTTCTTCTCCCCCACGGTCCTCGTGGACCTGCCTGCCCACAGCCGCATCCTCAGCGAGGAGCCATTCGGCCCGATCGTTCCCATCCAACCGTTCGATTCGTTCGCCGAGGTCATCGCCGAGGCCAATCGCCTCCCTTACGGGCTGGCCGCGTACGCGTACACAAAGTCCCTGGCGACGGCGCAAGCGTACTCGGCGGCGATCGAAAGCGGAATGGTGGCGATCAACCACCACGGGCTGGCCCTGCCAGAGCTTCCGTTCGGGGGAATCAAGGACTCGGGGCACGGGAACGAAGGCGGCACCGAGGGCCTCGAAGGCTACCTCAACACCAAGCTCGTCACCCGCGCCGGGCTATGAGCGCAGCATGAATATCACCACGTTCAACGTGAACTCCATTCGCGCGCGGCTGGAGCGATTGCTCGGCTGGCTCGACGACCGGGACCCGGACGTCGTCTGCCTGCAGGAGCTCAAATGCACTGAGGCGGAGCTGCCGCGGGCCGAGCTCGAAAAGCGCGGCTACCACGTGGCGATCGCCGGGCAGAAGTCCTGGAATGGGGTCGCCATCCTGTCGAAGGAGCCGATCACCGACGTCGAGATCGATCTTCCCTGGCGCGGAGACGTGCAGGCGCGGGGGATCACGGGCGTGGTGGCGGGCATCCGAATCGTGAACCTGTACGTCGTCAACGGGCAAGACACCGCCAGCGACAAGTATGTCTACAAGCTGGAATGGCTCAAGCAGCTGCGCGAGTGGGTCGCCCCGCACGTTGGCGGTCCGCTGGTGTTGTGCGGCGACTTCAACATCGCCCCCGCCGACCTCGACGTCTACGATCCGGCCAGCTGGCACGAACAGGTGCTGTGCACGACCGCCGAACGCGAGGCCTTCTTCGGCCTCGTTGCCCTGGGCCTCACCGACAGCTTTCGCAAACTCCACCCCGCCCGCCGACAGTTCACGTGGTGGGACTACCGACAAAGCGGGTTCGAGCAGAACAAGGGCGTGCGGATCGACCATCACCTGCTCAGCGCGCCGCTGCTCCCTCGCCTCGTAGACGTGACCGTCGACCTGACCGAGCGCGGCCAGCCTCAAGCCAGCGACCACGCTCCGGTCACGCTGCATCTGAGCTGAGCGCCTCCCTCACCGCACCCGGCGAATCATCGCCCGCGTCGCCGTGTAGACCTCCATCTCGAGGGTGCGGTCGACCAGCCCCGCCCAGGTCTCGAAGGGCTCCAACAGGCCCTCGAGCGGGTCCGTCGCGGACGGAAGCTGAGCCAGCTCAGCACGCAAGACACCCTCCGCCTCGGCAATGCCGCGCGCCAATCGGGGGCCGACTTCGCTCATCAGCGAGCGGCACCCGTCCGGATCGCTCCCGCCCGCAAAGAGGGGCTCGAGGTAGGCGACCACCTTGCCCCACGCGACCTCGACCGCTGCATCCAAACCGGAGGGCAGGAGCACCAGCGGGCGCGTCGCTGCGGCCAAGGTGCCGACGCTCTCCCCCGCACCCCGACCCGCTACGATCGCGGCGGGCAGGGCCTTGTGGGGGCCCTGGAGCGCATCGAGCAGCGGCACCAACGCGTCACTGAAGCGGGTCAGGGTCGCCACCTCGTCCTCCTCGCCGATGGTCCGCCGCGCCAGCTCGGCAGAGCACACCTCCCACGTCGACACCGCCGCCGTACCCGGACGCTTCAACTGCGCGTCGACCTGCTCCTGCAGCTCGCCCCATACGGTCGCAACCGCCGGAGACCAGCTCTGCCCAACGGCAAGGGGGCGTTCCGGTGGCCCTGCGATTCGCTCTCGCACCCTGCCGAGCCAGTTCCGCGCACGCATGAGCACCGTTATCCTGCGCCCCCAGGATAGGTGCGTCGCATGCCGAACGATCCCGACGATCCCGAATCGGACATCCCGACCATCCGGCTCGGCGGCGCCCAGCCCCGCATGGGTGAGCTTCCGGCGGCCGGATTCTTGCCGCGCGAACCGCGGTCCTGGGACGAAGTGGGTCTGGACGAGGCCCAGGTCGAGGGCATCGTGCTGCGCTACCTGGCGCGGGAGGGGACGGCGCACGGGCGAGCGATCGCGCAGGAGGTCGCGCTCTCCGCTGCGATGGTCAAGGACCTTCTGGATGGGCTCAAGACGCAGAAGTTGCTCCAACATCGGGGAGCCAGCGCCACCGGGGACTTCATCTGGGAGCTCACGGACCTCGGCCGGCACACCGCCATCGAGTCGCGCAAGCTGACCTCGTACGTGGGGCCGACTCCGGTCCCGTTCTTTCAGTACGTGCGCGCGGTCGCGGCACAATCGATCTCCGCGGTGCGCTCGACCGCCGACGACTTGCACCGAGCCTTCGAAGACATGACCCTCGGCGCCGGGCTCATCGACGCGCTCGGGCCGGCGATCTCCAGCGGGCGTGCGCTCTTTCTCTATGGCGAGCCAGGCAACGGCAAGACGAGCATCGCCGAACGGGTGACGCGTAGCTTCGGGGACACGATCTGGGTGCCCATCACGCTGCTCATCGACGGGCACATCGTGAAGCTCTACGATCCGGCCACCCACAATCATCGTCCCGACCGCCAGCGCACGCTTTCGGTGCTCGATCGGGCCGATCGGCGCTGGGTCCGCATCGACCGCCCGACCGTCATCGCCGGCGGCGAACTCACCCTCGACATGCTCGAGATCCAGCGGAATCCGGTCTCTGGCGTGTGCGAAGCGCCACTGCAGCTCAAGGCCAACTGCGGCACCCTGGTCATCGACGACTTCGGCCGCCAGCGGATCGACCCGCTCACGCTGCTGAATCGGTGGATCTTCCCTCTTGAACGCCGTATCGACTACCTACGGCTCCCGGACGGGCGAAAGATCCCGGCGCCCTTTGATCCCCTCCTGGTCTTCTCCACCAACATCGATCCCTCCACACTCGTCGACGAAGCGTTCTTGCGGCGGATTCCCTACAAGATTCGGGTGCCCGACCCGACGCGCGAAGAGTTCGGCCAGCTCCTGATCGATACGGCCCACCGCATGGAGGTGCGTCTGCCCCCGGGCTCCCTGAGCTGGCTCATCGAAAAACACTTCCGCAACCGGCCGATGCGCTTCTGCCACCCCCGCGACCTGCTACAACAAGTGGCGGACCACGCTCGATATCACCAGGAGGAAGCGGTCGCGACGCCTGTGGCGTGGGACCGAGCGGTGGCGAACTACTTCGGGGCCACCGGACGGTGAGTCGGCGCGTTCCGGTCCTGGTCGTCGGTGGGTTTTTAGGCAGCGGCAAGACGACGCTGGTCCGCCACCTTCTCGCCGACGCGCAAGCGACGGGCGTACGCATGGCCGTGATCTCCAATGAGTTCGGCGAGCTCGGGATCGACGCGGCGCTGCTCGGCGCGGGCGAGGCGCGGATGGTCGAGTTGGCGGGTGGCTGCGTCTGCTGCACCCTCAGCAACGAGCTTTTAGAGACCCTGCAGGAGCTTCGCGGCCGGGTCGACCCCGACCGAATCGTCATCGAGACCAGCGGTCTGGCGCTGCCCTTCGACACCCAGCTCCATCTCTTCCGGCCGCCGGTGCGTGACTGGGTGGGCGACGAGGCCTGTGTCATCGTCGTTGACGCCGAGCGCGCCGGGGAGACCGACCCGCTGTTCGCCGAGCAGATGCAGAGCGCCGACCTGGTGCTCTTGAACAAGCTCGACCTCGTAGACGACGCCACGCGGCTGGCCGCCGAGGCGCGCATCCGCGAGCTTGTCGGTGACGCAACGATCATCGGGTGTGTGCGCGGCGCGGTGGCAGCCGATCTCTGCTTTCCGACCGGTCCCAAGCGAGCCAGAAGCGAACACCACCACCACGAACACCACCACCACGACGAGTGGGAATCGGCTGAGCTGCACGTTCCCGAGGGGCTGACCGAGGCGGAGGCATGGGACTGGCTCCACAAGCGGCGCGGGGTGCGGACCAAGGGATTTGTGCGGGTCCGCGAGGGCGTTCGCGTCGTTCAAGGGGTGGCGCAGCGATTGGAGTTGGTCGCGCCCGATGGCGAGGTGGCGCCGGAGTTGCTGGGCCGCGTGGTGGTGATTCAACGGCGTGCGCAAGCCTGGATCCTGGCCGGCGGACTCTCCACGCGCTTTGGCTCGGACAAGGCGGCGCACGTCATCGGCGGTGAGACGCTGCTGGAGCGCACCGGACGCATCTGCGCCGGCGCTGGCGTGGTCGCGACCGTCGTCGCCCGCCACCAGCGACCTGGCGGACTGACCACCCTGGTGGAGCCAGACGGGCCCCGCCACCCCCTCTGGGGCGTCGCCGCCGCGCTTTCGGAGGCGGCCGCGCGCAACCAACGTGCCGCTCTCGTCGTTCCGGTGGACCTCCCCGGACTGTCGGTGGCAGCGCTACAAACGCTGCTGGCGGGGTCGGCGCCGACCCACGCGAGGGGACAGCCGCTCCTGGCGCTTTTGCCCACCCACCTTTCGGACCTCGCCGCGGCCTACGCGCGTCGGGGGGGAAGCGTGCGCGCGTTCCTCGACGAAGCGGGCTCGGCCGTCACCGACGTCGGCGCCTTCGAAAACCTCAATCGGCCGTCAGCGGTAGGCGCACCGTAAAGACACTTCCCTTGCCGGCTTCTGACTGAACGTCCAGCTCGCCCCGGTGCGCCTGAACGATGCGCTGGCTGATCGCGAGGCCGAGCCCGGTGCCGTCGTGGCGGGTGGTGAAGAAGGGCACGAAGAGTTTGTCGAGGTCCTCCGGGGTGATGCCGACGCCGGTGTCCTCGATCGACAGCTCCACGGCCGGCCGGGCGCGGGAGCGCGGGTCGGCGAGGCTTCCCTTGCGGGCGCGGAAGGTGAGCGTGCCGCCGTGCGGCATGGCGTGGAGCCCGTTCTGGCCCAGGTTCAGGAGCACCTGCCGTAGTTTGTCAACATCCACCTCGATCGTCGGCAGGTCCGGCTCCACGTCCTCGACGATGCGTACGTGCGCGGCGACCCCGGTGGCGGCCAGGGCGCGCGCGGTCGAAACAACGAGGTCCTTCGGCTCCACTCGCGAAGGGGTGACCCGGAGCTGCCGGGCGTAGTCGAGGAATTGGCTGACGATGCGGTTGAGGCGGTCGGTCTCGTCGACGATGACGCGCACCATCTCGCCGTCGGAGCCGCCGCGGGAAGAATCCAGGTACTGCGCCGCCCCGCGGATCCCCGCGAGCGGGTTCCGAATCTCGTGCGCCAACCCCGCGGCCATCGTGCCGAGTGCACTGAGGCGGTGCTCCTCTTTCAGCTCGTCGAAGCCGTGAATGTTCTCCACGGTTCCCGCCGCCTGAATCGCGATGCGGGCCAGCCTCGTGGTCTCCTCCTCTGAAAAACCGTCGCTGTCGGGCTCATCGGCGAGCGCCAACCAACCGAGCACCAGCTCGCCGCTCTTGAGCGGCACCACGACGTCGGCGTTCATCCCTTCCATGACCTCCATCCGCCGTTGTAGCTCCACCGCGGTGCGCGCGTCGCGACGAATCTGCCGCTCGAGGTCGACCCGGACATAGGCCGGAGCCCCTTCCAGGAAGCCGTCGACGAAGGGTTGGCGCGCGACGTGGAGCAACGCGGGATGGCGACCGGCGCCACGCTCGGACACCAGCCGGTACAGCCGACGCTCCTCGTCCCACAGATACAACGCCGCGGCAGGAATGCGCCCGCTTGCCACAAATCGGTCGAGCACCGCGTTGCACAACCCAGGGATCGAGATCGCGCGTGGCAGGGCCATCTCGACGTCGCGAAGCGCATCGGCCAGCACCAGCCCGCGCGGGTTGAGCGCGCCCCCCAACCAGCGTTCCAACTGGGTGCGCAGCGGGTCCCACGCCAGGAGGAAAAGCACGCTGCCCACAAAGGCCTGGAAGAATCCGTGGGTGGGGTAGGGACCGAGCAGGGAGACGGCGCTGAGGCTGTCGAGCAGCACCAGGATCAGCGCCGCGATCGAGACGGCGCCTACCCGGGCGAAGATCTCCGTCAGGTCCAAAAGCCGGTAGAGCGAGATCATCTGGTACAGGAAATAGAGCAGCGTCGTCGTGAGCAGCGCGCCCAGGGGCGGAATGGCACCCTGGACCAGGCCCTCCCGGGTGAAGAACGAGACGGCTTCGTTGCTCCCAGGCGTCCACGCCCGCGCCACTGCCTCCAAAAGCGTGAAGCCGACCGCCGCCGACGCGAGGACCAGCAGGTACCGAATTCGCGCCCGCTCGACGCGCTGGGGGCTCTCCTGGTGGCGCTGCCACAGCCGCCGCAGGGAGATCGCGACGCCCCCGAAGACCCACAGCCCCAGGATGAGGTCGCCGCCGCCCGCCTGTCCGAACCGCCACGGCGCAAAGAGCTCCGCGGCGACGTAGGCGATGGCCACGAAGGGCGCGAGGCCGCCGAGTGGGGCCAGCCGCGGTTCGCTGGGGGCGTTGTCCCGCCCCCCGAAGAATTGCACCACGAAGCCGAGCAGGCTGAAGGGCAAGAAGGTCGCCGCCGCCCCGTTGATCAGCTTCCCGACCCGCAGCTCCGGCACCATCAAGTGGATCGTCCAACCGAGCCAGGTCATCGCCACGGTCAAGGCCAGCACCGCGAATCGGCGGCGGACCGGGTCCTCGCGATCCGCCAGCGGCGCCCGAATCCCCAGGGCGCCGGAGCCGACCGTCGCCAGTGCGTAGAGGAGGACGATCATGGGGGGGGGACCAATGGGGGGAGAGCGCCAAGAACGGCGCGCTACTAGCGCGACGGGCGCCGAAGGCCGAAAACCGGAGGTTGAAGGCCGGAGGTCGATCCGAGTTGGTGGCGCGGTAGGGGGGGAGGCCGCTCCGGCCGCCCCCCCTTTGACAGGAGAGACGCTATAGCGTCCCACGATGAACTCCCGCCACCTGCCGGCCGTCGGGCGCCTGGTCGACGCGCTCCCCGACCTTCCTCGGACGCTCGTGGTCGCCGAGGCCCGAACGCTCCTGGACGCGGTGCGTGACGGCGCCCAGCCGCCGTCGGACTGGGCCGAGGCGGTTCGCTTGCTCGTGGACGCCCGCCTGGCCCCTCGACTCCGCCCCGTCATCAACGCCACCGGGGTCGTGCTCCACACCAACCTCGGGCGCGCCCCCCTCGGCGAGCGCGCTCGCGCCCACCTCTCCGCGGTATCCACCGGCTGGTGCAATCTTGAGCTCGACCTCCGGACCGGTGCCCGCGGCGAGCGCCTGCATGGCGTGGAGGGCCGCCTCCGCACCCTGACGGGGGCGCCCGCGGCGCTCGCCGTGAACAACAACGCCGCCGCGGTGCTCCTGGTGCTGACGGCCCTCGCCAGCGGCCGCGAGGTCATCGTCTCGCGAGGCGAGCTCGTGGAGATCGGCGGCAGCTTCCGCGTGCCGGAGGTCATCTCCGCGTGCGGCGCCCGACTCGTCGAGGTGGGCGCCACCAACCGCACCCGCGTCGCTGACTATGCCCGGGCGATCGGCCCCGACACCGCCGCGATCCTCCGGGTGCACCCCAGCAACTTCCGCATCACCGGCTTCACCGAGACGCCCGACCGCGACGGGCTGCAGACGCTGGCCCAGAAGGCCGGGATCCCGCTGCTCGAAGACCTTGGCTCGGGCGCGCTCGTTCCCGGACTGGGCGAGCCCACGGTCGCGGAGGCCCTGGCGGATGTGGACCTGGTGACGTTCTCGGGGGACAAGCTCCTCGGCGGACCCCAGGCGGGGCTGATCGTGGGGCGGGCCGACCTGGTGGCAGCGGCGCGGAAGCACCCGCTGTACCGGGCGCTGCGCCTCGATCGACTCGTCCTCGCCGCGCTCGAAGGCACCTTGGCCGACTATGAGGCGGGTGTGGCGCCGCCGGCAGTGGCGCTGCTCAATGCGCCGGTACCCGAGCTGCGCATCCGCGCCAAAGCGCTGGCCGAACTGCTGTCTGGCCAGGGGTGGAAGGCGGCCGCCGCGGCGGTCGACGGGCAGGCCGGCGGCGGCGCCCTGCCGGGACAAGCGCTGCCCAGCTGGGCGGTCCTGGTCGCCGTTTCGGGGGCTGACGCGCTCTTGGCGCGGCTACGGCTGGGCACGCCGGCGGTCATGGCGCGCGTGGCCGAAGGGCACATCGTGTTGGACGTCCGCACTGTGCTGCCAGCGGAGGAGCCGGCCTTGGTGGCGGCGCTCGCAGCAGCCCGGGCGGCGAGATAGCTGCGCTCCGATGTCGACGGGCTTCTACGAAATGTTGGGCGTGGCCGCCGAGGCCGACCTCGCCGGGGTGCGCGCCGCCTATCAGGAGCAGGTGGCACAGACGATGCGCCGCCTCCGCGCCGCCGAGGCCCGCCAACAGGACACCGCCACGCTCGAAGCGCGCCGGGCCACCCTAGCCGAGGCCATGGCCATCCTCAGCGACCCCGTGCGCCGCCGCCGCTACGACCGCTTTCGCGAGCTGGCGCTGGCCGGCTTCCCCGCCGACATGGAAGAACTGTGGCGTGCCGCGGCACCCTCGCTCGTCGACCCGGCCGCCGCCGCCAGCCTGGACGCGGTGCGTACCCTCACCACGCTGAAGGTCGGCGACGCGTACGGCAGCGGGGAGGTGGCGGCAGCCGAGCCGGAAGCCGAGCCCACCGTCCCGGTGGCCCAGACCATCCCGAACGGCCGTACGGCCGCGTCGCCCGAACCGCTGGCACCCGCCGCCCGCAAGGCCACGGTCACCCCGATCGACAGGACCCTGCCCGCCGCCGAGGTGCAGCGACTCTTCGACCTTTACGGTCCGACCGGCGCCTGGCTGCGCGCGGCACGAGAGGCCCGCAAGCTCGATCTGGACGGGCTCTCCGAGGCAACCAAGGTCGCCCGGCGCTTCCTTGAAGCCATGGAGACCGAGACGTGGGGTGCCCTGCCCGCCGCCACGTTCGTTCGCGGCTACGTCCGGGTCGTCCTCCGCACCCTGGAGCTCGCTACCAACGCCGAAGACGCGGAGGAGGCCGTCCAGGCCTACATGGCTCGGTTCCACCGCGCCCGGGGCTGAGCGTGGCCGAGGTGCGCACCTGGGTGGCTGGGCTCGAGGCCGACCGACTGGACCGCTCCCTGGTCCTCGCGTGGCCTGACATGTCGCGTGCCCGCGTGCAGTCGTTGCTGGCCGCGGGGAGCATCCGCGTCGACGGCGAGGCTGCGAAGCCGTCCGACCGCCCTCGCCCCGGCGCCACCGTCACCGCCGAGCTTCCGGACGCCACTCCCGCCGACCCGGTCCCGCAAGACCTGCCCCTCGAGATCCTCCACCAGGACGACGATCTGTTGGTCATCGTGAAGCCGGCGGGGATGGTCGTCCACCCCGCGCCCGGCCACTGGGACGGCACGCTCGTCAACGCGCTCTTGCACCACGCGACCGGCCTCTCGGGCATCGGCGGGGTCGCCCGCCCGGGCATCGTGCACCGCCTCGACGCCGGCACCAGCGGGGTGATGGTGGTCGCCAAACACGACACCGTTCACCGCGCCCTCACCCAGCAGTTCACCGTTCACAGTGTCGATCGGCACTACTTCGCGGTGGTGCACCGGGTACCCAACGTCGATCGCGGCACGATCCGCAGCCAACTCAGCCGCGACCCCGACAGTCGCCTTCGCATCACCAGTGTCGAGAAGGGCGGGCGCCGCGCGGTGACCCACTGGGAGGTCAAAGCGCGCGGGGATCGGGTGGCGCTCTTGGAGTGCCGCTTGGAAACCGGGCGCACCCATCAGGTGCGGGTCCACCTCACCGAGGCCGGCCACCCCATCCTCGGGGACCGCGTCTACTCTCGGCGGGACTGTGTCGCGACTGCCAATCTGCGCACCCGCGTCGAGGCGCTCGGCCACCCGCTTTTGCACGCGTGGCTCTTGGCCTTCGACCACCCGGGAACCGGGCAGCGGGTGCGTTTCGTCGCGCCGCCGCCGGCCGACTTCATCGAGACGTGCGCCGCGGCGGGGTTGGCGATTCCGCTGGTTCGTTGAGGGGCGCCCTTAGATGCAGACCGCGTCGACCGCGGGCGGCCCATCCTCGCACCCCTCGCACATGTTGCCCACCACCTCGGACAGGTCGGTCTTGTCGAGCCACGGCGCCTCGATCTTGGTGACCAGAAGCTCCAAGCAGAACTCCTCGCCATCGGAGCATGCGACGCAGGAAGCCCCGCCCATCATCGCCGCGAGCTGGCACACGGCGCCTTCCTTGCCGCCGGCGAGGTCGTCCAGCGGCCGGGTGTCGAGCACGCCCGCGATGGAGCCGTCGGTGATCTCGCTGCCGTCGGCCGCGAAGGTGCCCGAGAAGTACACATCGGTCAGGTACACCGAATAGCCGGCGACCATCATGCTCAGCTCGGTGGGGCCGACGTCGAAGCTCGGGTTCTCCGCGAAGCTGGCGCCCTCGACGGTGGTGGTGCCGGTGCAGTAGTCCTGAATGGTGGGGTCGTCCGCGATGCTGAGCCCCACCAGGAAGTCGAGGCTGGCGGAGTCCGCGTACGCAACCTCCAAAAGCACGCTCTGGTTGATGTTGGAGGACAGCACGCTCTCCAAGCCCGACGGCTCCTCGATCGTCGCGTTGGCGATGTCGAAGTCGTAGACCCGACCAAGCAGGTCCTCGGCCACGACAGGATCCGCGTCGGTATCCGTATCCGTGTCCGTATCCGTGTCCGTGTCGGTGTCGGTGTCGGAGTCCGCGTCGGTATCCGCGTCGCTGTCGGCATCGCTGTCCGCATCGCTGTCGGCGTCGGTATCGGCGTCGGTCTCCGCGGAGTCCTTGCCGGCCAGCGGGTCGTCGCCGATGACCGTTTCAGTGGCACAGGAGATCAGAAGGGCCAGGAACATCAGAACCTCTCGGAGGGTGCAGGCGCGCAGAATCGCCCGAGGCGCGAGTTGGCGCAAGGACGAATCACGAAATTGGCGTGATCAGGGCGCGTCGGGCTGCCACCACGCCGCCGAGCACGCCGAAGCGGCCTGGTCGACCCACCGCTCCCGATCACCCCGTCCCCCACTCCACCGCGCAGTGGCCAGCATCGAACCTCACCCGGGCATCCCCGGCGTTGTCGCCCGCGCTGTCCTCGATTTCTCCCTCGAACGCGCCAGCCACGCTAGCGCCCTCGACGACCTCCGTGATCTCCAGGTCGCCGGCAGAGAGACTCCACCGTGCGAAGGCCCCGTCGAAGTCTGGCTCGGACCCGGCGCCGCAATTGTCGTCCAAGCTGCCTTGTTCGTCCCAATCCTCCAGGTAGTGCCCGAAGGGGTTCCGCACCACGAACTCGACCTCTCCGCTGACCGACTGCTCGGTGTCGCCAACCGCGTAGCGCTGCGCCTGCGGCGCTCCGTCGCCATCCTCGAGGACGTTGAACATGAGATAGGAGCCGCCTTCGTACCACAGGTCGGCGGCGGCGGCGCCGAAGTTCTCCGCCGGCGCGGCGAGGTCGGCACCTCGGTCTCAACGCGGAATCGGAACGTTGCAGCGGGCGCATCCAACCGCTGGGCTTGTCCTAAACACAGCGCACCAACGGGCAAGTCAGCGGAACGAGGACGCTGGCCATCGCGCTCGGCGGGGACTACGGCGCGTCGGGATCCTGGCGGCACTCGGCGGTCGCGTCGGGCGGCGGGCCTTCCACACAGCCTTCGCAGTCCATCCCGTCAATGGGAACGATGATCACATCTACCAGCGGGGCGGTGATGGAGTCGGCGACGAAGGGCAGGCAGAACGAGGCGCCATCCGGGCAGACTTCACACTCAACCCCCAAAGCCGCCAGGGTCCTGCACATGGCGCCTTCCTCGCCATCGAAGAAATCGGCGTCCAGCGGCCGGGTGTCGATCATTCCCGACACGGTGCCGCCGCCGAAATACGACAAGTCCGGTGCGAAATCCCCCGACAATTCCGGGTCGATGATCGGGAGTCCCACCCCGGCCATATCGACGTAGGCCTCACCCACGCCGCCCACCTCGAAGTGTGGGCTCCCATCGAAATCTGCCCCGGGGAACTCCGTGGTCACGTCGCAATATTCCTGTGTCGTGGGGTCATCGACGCGGGCCACGGCCCCGAGGATGACCAACTCGTCGTCCGCGCGCACAACGTGCGCGAACAGGCTCGCCCAGTCCAATTCGGAGTCCAACAACGAGCCGAGCCCTTCGGGCTGAGTGAACCGGGCCTCACCGAGGCTCAGCTCGTAGGTGCGGCCGGCCAGCTCGTCGGGACGGCTGATCGGCGTCCCGAGCGCAGACGTCGTGAAGGGGAGCTCCACCCGCCCCGAACAATAGTCCAACGCGACGAAGTAGGCCGTCTCCGGCCGCAATGGCTGCGAAAGCCGCCAGTACAGCGTGAGCCCGTCGGCGCTGAGCTCCTGACTACCGGGGATGTCGGTTTCGATGACCGCGGTGGCGTCGGGCTTGGTGAACCTGAACTCAACGTCGCCGCGGTAGTACGCGCTCACGGACCCCTGCAGCGGCAACGTCGTCACCGCGACGCCGCAGGCTTCTCCCGTGTCATCGTCGGTGTCGGCGCCCGTGTCGTCATCGGTGTCTGCATCCGTGTCCGTGTCGGTGTCAGCGTCGCCTTCACCGCTGGGCGTGATGGCACCGTCGCCGCTGACCGTCGCCGGCAAGCATGACAAATAGAGGATCGTGAGAAACATGACCGCCTCCGGCCGCCTTTGGATATCTCGTCGCAAGGGTGGCCGGCGAAGCGACTAAGGCGCGTCGGGATCGATCGCGCACTCGTCGGTCGCGTCGGCAGGCGGGCCTTCCACGCAGCCTTCGCAGTTGTCGCCGTCGATCGGCACGACCGTGACATCCACCAGGGGGGCCGTGATCGAGTCGGCGACCAGCGGCAGGCAGAAGGCCTCCCCGTCCGCGCAAGGGATGCACACCACGCCAAGGGCGGCGGCCGTCCGGCAGAGAAAGCCCTCTTCGCCGTCGCCGAACTCCGCGTCCAGCGGGCGGGTGTCAATGGCGCCTTCGAACACGCCGCCGCCGAAGTAGGAGAGATCCGACGCGAAGGCCCCGGAGAACTTCGCGTCCTCGACGTACACCGTCGTGCCGGCCATTGTGAGCGGGACGCGGGCCTGAGCGCTGAGCTCGAAGTGCGGGCTGCCGGTGAAGTCGGCGGTCGCAAAGTCGAGCGTCGGGTCACAGTATTCCTGCGTGGGTGTGTCCGCTCCGGCGCGGTCGAATCCGCCGATCACGGTGATCTCGGCGGCGGTCACATCCGTGACGCCGGTGTAGATGCTCACCCCGTCAAGCTCCGACGACAACAAGGAGCCGATGCCCGGGGGCTCGGTGAACCGGGCCTCACCGAGGTCCAACCGGTAGGTCTTGCCGGCAAGCTGGTCCGGCGCTTGAATCGGGTTCCCCAACTCCGACGTCGTGAAGGGGAGCTCCACCCGCCCCGAACAATAGTTCAACGCGACAAAGTACGCCGTCTCCGGCTGCAACGGTTGCGAAAGCCGCCAGTACAGCGTGAGCCCGTCGGCGCTGAGCTCCTGACTACCGGGGATCGCGGTTTCAATCGAGGCGCTGGCGTCAGGCTCGGTGAGCCTGAACTCCACGTCGTCCCGGTAGTACGCATTCGCCGCGCCCTGGATCGGGGAGGTCGTCACCGAGACCCCGCAGGCATCGCCGGTGTCCTCGTCAGTGTCGCCACCGGTGTCGCCGTCCGTATCGGCGTCGGTGTCAGCGTCGGTGTCGGTGTCGGCGTCGCCCTCACCGCTGGGCGTGATCGCACCGTCCCCGCTGACCGACGCCGGCAAGCACGACAAGCAGAGCATCGCTACGAACATGACCGCCTCCACGCCAATTGACGAACCCGCGCCGAGCGCGGGTCCGCATTGTATCTGAGGCGAAGCGACTACGGCGCGGCGGGATCCTCGTCGCAGATGTCGCTGGCGTCGGGCGGGGGACCTTCCACGCAGCCCACGCAGTTGTTCCCGTCGATGACCACAAGCTCGAGGTCGGCGACGAGCTGAGCGTCGATCGAGTCGGCGACGAGCGACAGACAGAAGGGCTCACCGTCGCCGCAAGGCGCGCACACCACGCCGAGCGCGGCCGCGGTGTCGCAGATGAAGCCCACTTCGTCGCCGAACTCGAAGTCCAGCGGGCGGGTGTCGATGGTACCTGCGAGCACGCCGCCACCGAAGTAGGAGAGGTCCGAGGCGAAGTCACCTGAGATGTTCAGGTTTTCGATGTAGACGGTGGTGCCGGCGACGGTGATGGGCGTCGCGCCATCGCCGCTGATCTCGAAGTGGGGACTAGCAGTGAAGTCGGCGACCGGGAAGTCGATCGTGGGATCGCAGTATTCCTGCGTCGGGGTCGCGGCGTCTTCCCGGCCGAGCCCGCCGATCACGGTGATGGTGGTGGCGGTGACATCGGTGATCCCGGTGTAGATGCTGACGCCGTCAAGCTCCGACGACAGCAGGGCGCCGATGCCGGGGGGCTCGGTGATGCGCGCGTCAGCGAGGTTCAGCAAGTACGTGCGGCCCTGAAGCGTGCTGGCATCGGGGATCGCGGTGCCCAGCGCCGAGGTGGTGAAGCTGAGCTCCACGGTGCCGGTGCAATAGGTGAGGCTGGCCGAGTAGGTGGTGCTGGGAGCCAGGGGCTGGCTGAGCCGCCAGTAGACCGTCAGCCCGTCCGCGCTGAGCTCTTGCGAGCCCGGGATGTCGGTGGTGATCTGGGCGGTGGCGTCGGGCTTGGTGAGCTTGAACTCGACGTCGCTGCGGTAGTACGCGCTGACCGCGCCTTGAAGCGGGAAGGTGGTGACGCTGACGCCACACGCCTCGTCGGCGGTGTCGGCGGTGTCTTTGTCACCGTCGCAGGCCACGCAGGCGAGGACAAGAAGGGCGAGCGCGAAGGGGGAACGGTGCATGTTGGTCTCCTGGTGCCT
>CANLGL010000034.1 GCA_947490345.1 Deltaproteobacteria bacterium | reverse complement strand
CTCGGCGGAAGCCGTCACGAGCCAACGCCGATAGTTTCGCGTGGCGAGGCGGCTGAGACGCCGCGGATCGCAAGCATGTCGCAAATCGGGTGGCATGGCCCCGTGGGGTGTCGCATTTTGGGTGGCATGACTCGAAGAACCCATGACCGAACAGGAAAGTTCCCGGTTGTGATCAAGCATGAGACTACTCGCACTCCCCCCGGCGGCCGTTCGAGTTGTCGCAGTCGCAGTACTCGATGTTTTCTTTGCCGGGGTCGTAGTGCCAGCAGGCGGGCGGCTGGACCTCTTGCGCGGCGTCGCAGTCGCCGCAGTTTCCTTCTCCCATCGCCGCTCCGCCATAGCCGTCGGCCAGCGCGCCGGACCACTGGGGGCCGAAGGACACCTGCGTGCTCGCATCTCCGTCCCCCCCCGGGCCGGAAAAACTGCCCGTGCCCCACGCGTCGAGAGCTCGCGCGTCGCAGTCCATGCCGGACTGCGCCCAGTCACCGATGTACAGGTCCACGTTCGGCAGGCCCTTCTGGAGGCAGTAGGTGTCGTCGCCGCCATCTCCGCAGTAGTCGTCGATGCGCACCCAGCCGGAGTGGGCTCGCCGTTCGGCATGCTCCGGCCTTCGAGGAACGACACGTGGATGGCGTCGCCGAGGGCGAAGGGGCCGTCACCGTATCCCTCGAGGTATCGGAAGGGGAGCGCCACCGACACGTACGGCACGAGCGGGTTGCCCGATGCGGTCATCATCGAGTTGCACGCCGAGTTGTCCTGGAACGTGTACACCGTGACGACGGCGTCGCCCCAGGTCTCCAGGGTGGTGTCGGTGTCGGTGTCGGTGTCGGTGTCGGTGTCTCCGGGCCTGCCTGCGGGGCGTGAGTCTCCTCCGCCCGCGCAGCCGCCGAGCCAGAACGCGATGATCGTGAGGAAGTGGGGCATGCTGAGTAGGGGTACCGCCATTTCAGCCCGGCGCACCGCGGCGGCATAGGCAGGAGTGAGGTGTTGCCCGATGACAGATAGGTGCGCCCGGCGGCTGTTGTCGCTCATCCTCGTGTTGGTAGTGACAATGGGATGCAAACAGCGAGATCTCAGAGGCGCCGTTGTTGAATCGAAAGCCGGTCAGACGTATCTTGTCGTGGATGACGATAACGGTGGGAACTGTGGGCCGATCAATGTAGACGGCCAGCGGTGGCCGCATCCGCTTCATGTACCCGGTACCATCACTCCAGGCCGACACGTAATCGAGTGCGGTGGAGAGATAGAATTCGAAGTAAAAGCGGGGACTACGTTTCACTTTGAATACTGGGGACCGTAACAGTCATCAACATCCATGATTCGTTCAGGGGGCGCTGTGCGCACTCTCGTTCGTGGTAGTCTTGAGTCGTGCCGTTCTGGCTTCCGTTCGTCGCCGTGTTGGTGCTCATCTGGGTGTGGTTGGCGCGCACCGCCTTCTTCGTGCTCAAGGGGCCGAAAACGCCCGACGAGGAGGAGCGGCGCCGCACGATCGGCGGCGCGATCCGGCACATCGCGACGGTGCAAGGGCTCGGCCCCCTGATGGGATCGTCCGCGGATCTCGGGCCGCCACCTGCCGACCCGGTGGACGACGACCGCACCACCATCCGGTGGGAGCCGCCGCAGCGCGATCCTGGCGGCGACGTTTAGCCGCCGCACCGATGAAACGCGATGCGGTCGCGACGGATAGCTGACGAGCGGCCGGAGCGAGAGCATCGCCCCGATCACCCGTGGGTGTTGACTCGTCAAGTCATGATCTCGCCGCGCCTCACCCCCGTCGCCGCCGCCGCAAGACCGCCGCCACCCCCAACAGACCGATGACGCTTACCGACGCGCTGCCGCTGTCGCAGCCGCACGCCGTTCCGCGCTCGATCTCCTCGGGGTCACGGACCTCCTCCGCATCGGGGCGCCAGGCGTTGTCGGTGTCCCCGGTGTCAGTGTCCCCGGTGTCGCCGCCGGTGTCGGTGTCGGTGTCGGTGTCCCCGGTGTCGCCGGTCTCGCCGCCGCTGTCGGTGTCGCAGTCTTCGTCCAGGTCGCCGTCGCAGTCTTCGTCGCCGTTGCCGCAGTCGTCAACGGTGTTGGTGCTGGCGGCAAGGGGGTCGGCGTCGTCACAGTCACCGCCACCACCGCTGGCCACGGCGTCGCCGTCGCCGTCCTGGTCGTAGTCGGAGTCGCTCCCGCAGTCGGAGTCCACACCGTCGTAGGCGACGTCCACCGCACCGGGGAAGACCTCGGCGTCCTCGTCGTCGCAGTCGGTGCCGCCGCTGAGCACGGCGTCAAAGCCATCTTCGTCGCAGTCGGTGCACACCTCGGGATCGATGCCGTCGCAGTCCTGGTCGATGCCGTCGCCTTCGATCTCGATGGCGGCTGGTGAGATGGCGTCGTCGGCGTCGTCGCAGTCGTCGCCGCCGTAGGCGTCGGCGCTGTAGCCGTCGGCATCGCAGTCGTAGTCGTCGCCGTCGTCGCAGTCGGTGTCTTCGCCGTCGTAGCAGGCGTCGATCGCGCCTGGGTAGACGGTGCCGTCGGCGTCGTCGCAATCGGTGCCGCCGTACCAGTCGGAGGTGAATCCGTCGCCATCGATGTCGTACTCGGAGGCGCCGTCGCAATCGTTGTCGATGCCGTCGTAGGGGAAGTCCATGGCGCCGGGGTTGATGGTGGCGTCGCTGTCCTCGCAGTCGGTGCCGCCGAGGCTCTCGGCGTCGTAGCCGTCGCCGTCGCAGTCGTCGTCGCTGCCGCCGCCGCAGTCCTGGTCGATGCCGTCGTAGCAGACCTCGGCGGCGACAGGGTTGATGCTGGCGTCGGTGTCGTCGCAGTCTTCGCCGCCGTCGGCGATGCGGTCGTAGCCATCCAGGTCGAAGTCGTACTCCAGGCCGCCGTCGCAGTCGCTGTCGATGCCGTCGCCCATGACGTCGGCGGCGCCGACGCCGATGGTGTCGTCGGCGTCGTCGCAATCGTCACCGCCGTAATCGGCGCTGATGGCGCCGTCGCCATCGCAGTCGTAGTCGTTGGCGCCGTCGCAGTCCTGGTCGACACCGTCGTAGCAGACCTCGCCGCTGGCGCCCGGGTAGGCCGTGGCGATGGAGTCCTCGCAGTCGTCACCACCGGCGACGACGGCGTCGTAGCCGTCGCCGTCCTGGTCGTCGTCGACCGTGGTGGCGTCGCAGTCGTTGTCGATGCTGTCGTAGTAGGTCTCGACCACGTCGGGGTTGACGCTGGCATCGCTGTCGTCGCAGTCGTCGAGGGAGCCGCTGCCGTAGGCGACGCCGTCGCCGTCCTGGTCGTAGTCGCTGGCGCCATCGCAGTCGGAGTCGACGCCGTCGTACCAGACCTCGGTGGCGCTGGTGCTGATCGCGGCGTCGGTGTCGTCACAGTCGCCGCCGCCGCCCGCCGCGGAGTCCTCACCGTCGCCGTCCTGGTCGTAGTCGCTGTCGCCGCCGCAGTCGCCGTCGATGCCGTCGTACCAGACCTCGTCCGCGCCCGGGTAGGCGGTGTCGTCGGTGTCGGAGCAGTCGTCCGCCAGCGCGACGCCATCGCCGTCCTGGTCGTAGTCGTCGGCCTCGTCACAGTCAGAGTCGATGCCGTCGTACCAGACCTCGGTGGCCTCGGCGCTGATGGTGTCGTCGGTGTCGTCGCAGTCGCCTTCCGACTCGGTGAGGCCGTCGCCGTCGGAGTCGTCCAGCCCCAGCGCCGAGAAGATCACGTCGTCGATGCCGAAGGTGTCGCTGCTGACGCTCAGGACCAGCTCGTCGAAGCCGTACTCCGAGGTCAGGCCGAGGAACTCGCTGCCGCCGGTGCCGGCGTAGGTCTCGGAGTACAAGAGCGTGCCGGCGGCGTAGCCCTCGATGGTCACGGTGTCGTCGAGGTCCAGGAGCGTCAGCGCGACGGCCGGCTGCACCTCGGTGAAGGTGATGGTGAGGCTGGTGCTATTGGCGTTGGCGGCGAGGGTCCCGGTCGCGGAGGTGCCGTCGATGCCGCCGGCCGCCTGGGGCGTGCCGTCGAAGGTGGCGCCGAGCGCGGAGTACTGGGTGTCGATGGACTCGACCTCGGTCAGGTCCTCGAAGTCGATCTGCTCCGGGCTGATGTCGGCCGCGGTCTCCCAGGAGGCGGAGTCGCTCCACAGGGTCAGGTCGCCCCCGTCGATGGTGCCGTCGCAGTCGTCGTCCACCCCGTTGCCGAGGACCTCGTCGGCGCCCGTGTAGGTGGTGTCGACGGTGTCGTCGCAGTCGCCGCCGGTCTCGGTCTGGCCGTCCAGATCGCGGTCGGTGTCGGCGGCGTCGACGATCTGGAGGTTGTCGATGCCGAACATGTCGGCGCCCGACGCCGAGATGACCACGATGCCGATCGACTCGACGAAGGTGTAGCCGCGGAAGACACCGCCGGGGCGCCCCTCGATGCGCAGCTCGAAGTCGTAGGCGGTCACCACCGGGTCGCCGGCGGTGTCGTAGGCCTGGAGCGTGAAGTCGTCCGAAGCGTCGAGCAGTTGCAGCGACAGCGCGTCGACGGGCGCGTCAAAGGTGAGGGTGACGCTGCCGGCGGCGGAGATCGCCAAGGTGCCGTCCGGATAGGTCTGGTCGATACGATCGTCGTAGGTGGCGCCGGCGAAGGTGACGCCGCCGAGGCTCGACAGGGTGTCGCCCGCGGTCCCGGATTCAAAGTCGAGGGTGGTGTTGATCGTCCCGGAGAGCTGGTCGACGTCCCACTCCCAGTAGCTGTCGGTGCGGCGCACCGCGATCACGCCATCCACCCAGCCGTCGCAGTCGCCGTCGAGGCTGTCGGCCAGCGTCTCGCTGCCGCCCGGGTAGGCCAGGGGCTCCTCGTCATCGCAGTCGTTGCCGCCGCCGTCGGCGTTGACGAACCCGTCGCCGTCGTCGTCTTCGAAGTCGGTGTGCCAAGGCCACTCCACCAGCGCGCCGGCCCCTGAGGCGCCCTCGTCGGCGTAGGCAGCGGTGTACAGCAGGCTGTTGCCGAAGTTGCCTTCGGACACCCCCACGGCGCTGCCGCCCCGACCGCCGCTCCAGGTGCCGAAGATCGCGTGTTCGGCGTCCCCAGCGACCGCGGTGGTGCTGGTGATCGGCGAGGTGTAGACGTAGGAGACGCCGCCGCCCGAGGAGTAGGTGTTGTCGTTGGTGGCGCTGACGATCAGGTCCTTGCGCCCGCTGCCGTCGACGTCTCCGGTCGCGACGGGCGCACCGAAGCGGCCCGAAGCGGTGGCGCCGGTGTAGATGACACTCGCGCCGGTCGCGGCGGTCGTGCAGCCGGTGCCCATGTCGTTGAGTTGGTAGACGGCGCCGATGTCGGTGTAGGTGGTGTCGTAAAATGGGGTGCCGAGTACGAGGTCCAGCCCGCTGCTGCCGCCGATGTTGGCCATCGCCAACGACCCGCCGAGCTTGGCCTGCGCCTGATTCAGCGTGGTGCGGCAGTTGGCGAGGGAGGTGATCGTGGTGGCGCCTCCCGGTAGGTCGGCGCCGAGAACGGTGTAGACGGCGCCGCCGTTGGTGGCGCTGGCGTCGCTACCTGGGGCGGAGGCGGCGAAGTCGTCGCGACCGTCGGCGTCGATGTCGCCGACGACCAGCGCGCTGCCGAAGGTGTCCCCCGACGCGGCGCCGGTGATGCGGCTGGTGGCGGAGCCGGTGAGGAACGAGCCGGAGATCGTCGAGCTGCCGTCGAGGATGTAGACCGCGCCGGAGTCAGAACCCACCTCGTCCGCATCGGGGGCGCCCGCCAGCAGATCGCTGTACCCGTCGTCGTTGAAATCACCGAAGGCGAGGGACTTGCCCATGGACGAGCGCCCCGACGGGCTGCCGCCCAGGCCGATGTCCGCGCTCGACGCCCCGCTGACGCCCGCGAAGCTGGAGCCTTCGAAGATCAGGATCACGCCGGAGTCGGTGGCGGGGGAGGAGAAGCCCGGGGCGCCGAAGCCCAGCTCGGCCACGCCGTCGCCGTCCATGTCGGCCATGCCGAGGGCGGTGCCGAAGTCGTCGCCGGAGCTGTCACCTTCGAAGGTGGCGTCGGCCAGATCCAGCGTGCTCCCCCCGGCGCGTGGTCCGTAGAGGAGCCAGGCGCTTCCGGCGCCGAGCGAGGGCCCTCCCAGAAGGACGTCGTCGTCGCCGTCCGAGTTGATGTCGCCGATCGCGATCGCGAGCCCGGCGTAGGTGAAGGCGTCGACGCCGGACCAGGGCGTGTCGAGCTCGTCGGCATAGATCTCTGCACGGGCGGGGCGGGCGGCCTCGTTGCCGAGCCACACCGAGCTGCCCGCGTCGATCGTGGTGAGGCAGCTCGTCGACAGGCCCACCGTGGTGGCGAAGGCGCCTGCGTACGCATTGACGCCGCCGTCCACTGCCGCGTCGCCGAAGGTGACGTCGCCGTATTGGATCACCACCTCGTCGCGACCCTCCAAAAGCCAGATCTGGAAGCTGGCGTCGCCGCCGTAGGTGGCATGGGGCACATCCACCCAGCTGACCACGAAGGTGCGGTAGGGGTAGGTGCCGAAGGTGTCGTACGTCAGTGTGCCGCCCCCGAGATCGTCCCACAGCGCGGCAACACCGACCGAGCTGCTCGTCGTGGTGCCGGGGCAGATGCCCGCTGAGGCGGTGCTGGCGCCGTCGAAGTAGAGGACGCCGTTGTCGCTGACCGTGACGGTGCTGTAGGCGGTGCCGTAGAAGGAGAAGGCGAACGGGAGGGCGATGTCGCTCGTGGTGTCGTCCGCGAGCGCCAGGCTGGTGCCGCCCGAGGTGTCGAGCCAGGCGTAGCTGGGGCCGCTGGCCTCGGCGCTGTCGGTGTAGACCTCACCGCTGGCATCGGGGCCCCCGGTGGCGGCGTGGGCGGCGGGCAGACAGAGGCTCAACAGGGCCAGGAGACGCATGGGGGGAAGTGTAGCGCGACAACGGGCGGAGCGGCGCCGAATGGCCTTGCGGCTCTGAGTGGGCGGCCCACGTGGGCAGCAGGCAGCAGCTTCTCGGAGCCGCTCGCGCAGCGATGGCAGTCGACGCGCGACGCTGATTTACCATTTCTTGACAATCGAATTCATCAAGGTTATTCCAGGGGCAGGGGCAGGGGCAGGGGCAGGGGCAGGCGCGGCTGTTGTACGCTCCGTGGTCGCGACCTCGTGGTATCGATAGCGCTCACCCGGGGCCCCCATGAACTTACCGATGCCGTTCACCCTGCTCGTCGCGCTCAACGACTCCACCGCGAAGCAGTTCAACGCAGGCACAGCGTGGTTTCGCGTGGAGGAGGTGGCTTTCGTGCGTGCCACCTTCGAGCAGATGGCCAGCCAGGTGCATTGCCGTGGGGTTTTCGCGTACCAGGTCTGCAACGATCCGATGATTCCCGGTGCAGCGACGGAGGTCGGCACCGCGCTGACCGCGGACGGCATGAACTTCACGGGCAAAGCCGACATCGCGGCCTTGCTCGTGAACGCACGCTTTGTGCGCTTCGGCTGGTTGGTCTGGTTCAATGCCGGCGGCGCCGCGCCGCTCCACGCGCGATGCGGCGGACAGGTCGAACTCTGGCGGGCCGAGGATTGAGATGACCACCGCTGATCTGGCGCCGGTGGAGGCATCGCAATGAGCAGTTTCGGACTCCCGATCGTCTCCACTGGCGGGTCCCCGGAGCTCAAGCAGGTCGGATCGGACCAGACGGTCGCTGGCGCGAATGAGTGGATGATCCCCGTGGACGATGGCCAGGGCGGGGTGGTGGTCTCGTGCGTCGCCGGCTTTGAAATCTGGATCGCCCGGATCGCGGATCCGACCAGTCCGGCCGCCTTTGCGGCGCCTCGTTGGGCGTCGCTTGGTATTGTCGATGTCAGCGACATCGCTCACATCTACGCGCACGGATACCACTGGATCGTGTATGCCGACATTCCGGCTTCCGGAGAAGACAACACTGCCATTTGGCTGATTCAAATCGACAGATCATCCCTGACCGTTGTGGGCAGCCCGGTCCTGATCAACGACCCGTACCAGCGCCACCTCTCCACAGGGCCCGCGCCCCTCCTGGACCCTGCCGTCTACACGGAGTTCGAAAAGATCGTCGGTAACGATAGTTGTTTGGTCAAGGGAAGTCCCAAATACATCACCATTGTCACTGGTTACGGCGGCAGAAAGCCACTGTTCATCTCGGTGGCGGTGCCCAGGGGCGGGCCGGTGACGCTTCGGAGCGTCGTGGCGAAAGGAGCCGACACCTTCGACGTGGGCGGCTCGGCGAAGTGGGACCTGGACCCGGGTGCGGTGACGGCGTCCCCGTTCCGCGTACGGCTCGTCACCAGTTCGATGCTCGCGGTCAATGACGATTTTGAGGGGGCGGTGAACGTGGTCGACTTCGACCCCACCTTCGCCACATCCAGCGGCCCCGGGATTTCACTGGCCGCATTAGGCACATACAACTACGCCATGGGCACGCTTGAACACTTCAACCGCGGCTCGATCGTGGACTATCAGCTGCTGACCTGTCGTCGCCAGAACGTCAATTCGTGGTTCGCGGGTGCCGACGAGGGACAGATCGTTCGGCATTGGTTCACCGGCGCCATCAGTTACACGCAGGGAATCGTCGAGGAGGTCGAATCCGGCCAAGGCGGCAATCGCCCCCACACGCTGCGTTACGCATCGCAAGATGGGGTGGGCTACCTCATTACGTGCTGGAGTTTCAAGGAGCAGAGCGGGGATTCCGCCTCCCAGAAGGTCCGAGTCGATCGGCTGCGCTGGGTGAGATGACGCTGATCTTGCTCACGCTTTTGTTCTCGTGCCCCGGCACGCCGGACGAGCCTGGGGAAGATACGGACGAGTCTGGCGCAGAGCCGGGTGGTGCGGACGCGGATGGCGACGGCCATGGGGCCGCGGTGGACTGCGACGACGCAGACCCCGCCATCCACCCCGGCGCGAACGAATCTGACACTCCTTGCGACGGCGTCGACAACGACTGCGACGGCAGGATCGACGGCGGCTTCCGAGTGCCTGACGACTACGCCCTGCCCTCGGAGGCCGTCGCCGCCGCATCGGGAGGTGACAGCGTCTGTGTTGGGCCGGGAACCTACGTGGACAATGTTCGTTTCGGTGGCAAGGACATCCAACTCATCGGCGTCGCCGGTGCGGCGGCGACGGTGCTGATGGGCGCGACAGGCGGCGGGTCGGTGGTGCGTTTCGAGGACCACGAGAGCGCCGATGCGCTCCTCCGCGGCTTCACGATCTCCGGTGGCGAAGCCGAATCGGGCGCGGGAATCTACGTGGGCGACCGGACGTGGCCGACGCTGGAGCAGCTGGTAGTGGCCGACAACATCTGCCTCGCGTCGTCGTGTGCTGGCACGGGGATTTACCTGGATGGTGCAGGGGAGATGGTGGTGCGGGACACGATCGTGACCCGCAACCTCCAGTGGTCGCCCAGCCCTCAGGCCGCCGGCATGCTGATCTACGGACATGCCGCGCTCACGGACGTGGAGGTCTCGTTCAACGAAATCACGGTGACCGGTCCGCCGGAGATGGATTCGGACACGGTGCTCGGCGGGGCGATTTTGGTCGTCGGGATCGTCACATTCACCCGGGTCAGCATCGTGGGCAACCGCGTGGACCTGACGCCCCGGCCGGAGACGAGTGTCTACGGGGTCGGTCTGCATCTCGACCACACCAACGGCACTTTTCAGAACGTCGTCGTTGCGGACAACGTGGCCCTTTGTGCAGGGTCGCTCGCCGGTGGCGTTTACATGGAAAACTCCCATGCCAGCTTCACCAACGTGGTCATCGCTGGCAACCAGCTCGATTGTGATGGCCGCATCCGCGGCGGCTTCGGGGCGGGCGCGTACCTCGGTGGGACGGTGACCATGACCAACGTCGACATCGTCGGCAACGCGCTCACCGGGGATTCGCCCGGCGACTACGGCGGGCTGTACACCTACGATGCAGTGCTCACCAACGTCAGTGTCGCCGACAACGCCATCGCCACCCCGCTACCGGGCGCGGCCGGCGCCATGCCGATTTACGAGGGCGTCACCATCCTCTACTCGTCGTTCAGCAACAATGGCGACGATCCCTTCGGGGGAGCACCGAGCCCCATCGGCACCAGCGGGGTGATCGAGGGGACGCCGGATTACCTGGACCTCACCAGCGCCAGCGCGGCGGCGTGGGACCTCACGCTGGGCCCTGGCTCCGACCTCCGCGACGCGGGCGATCCGGCCATCCTTGATGCCGATGGCACCCGCTCGGACATCGGCTCGCGGGGTGGGCCGCTGGGGCTGGACTGGTAGCGACCTTGACCTGCCTACCATGTCCGACTACCATGGACGGCGAGGTGCGCCATGGAGTTGCCGGCTGCCCAGTTTCGGGTGCGCTTCTTCGAGTTGTTGGATGAGATCGCGGCCAGTGGTGAGGAGGTGGTGATCACCAAGCACGGCAAGGCGGTGGTGCGGGTGATCCCGGAGCGGGCGAAGCCCTCCGGTCCGGTGCACGGCTGCATGGCGGGCCGCGGGGCGGTTCTCGGGGATATCGTCTCGCCCGTACTCCCACCGCTTGATGAGTTCATCGACAATGATCTTGATTGATACCCACATCTTTGTGGACTTGATGCTGGGACTTGCCCTACGTTTTTCGGAGGAGTACGCAAGCGCGCGGCTCGGCGTCAGCGCCGTCACCGCTGCTGAGTTGGGTTGCCTCCAGCGCCTCGGCCGGCTGCGCTTCGACCTGCCTGCGGATCGCTGGTTCGAAGCGGCAACCATTGCAGGCGCTGTCGCGGTCCTTCCGGTGCCGGCCGGACAACTCGCGCGTGCGATGCTGGACCCCTGGGCCCACCGTGACCCCGGCGACCGGATCCTGGTTCAGCACCTTCGGGAAAGGGCGGACCTGGAGCTCCACACGCGGGACGGCACCATCGTGGACTACGCACGGGAACAGGGGCTGCGCGTGCGTGATTGTCGGTGACCGAAAAGCCCCGCCGCTTCCCGCTCTACCTCCGCGTCGTCGTTGGCGTCGTCATCGGCGTGCTACTCGGCGTTGTCTTTGGAAAAGAAGCGTGGTTCTTCGGCTACTCCAACGCCGACCTCGGGCCGATGGGGATGCTGGTCGTTCGCGCGCTCAAGGCCCTGGCGACGCCGCTGATCCTGGTCGCGATCCTCGACAGCTTCCTCAAGACGCGGATCTCGGGGCGCAGCGGCGCCCGCCTGCTGGCGATCTGCGCGTTCAACGTCGCCGTGGCGATGACCCTGGGCCTGTTCATCCTCGACGTGTTCGCGCCCGGTGCCGGCTGGGCCGACCGGCTCCCGGAGCTCCGCGAGGTCGCTGGCAGCGCGCCGGCAGCGGTGAAGGAGGCGACGCTCAGCCCGCTCAAAAACCTCGCCGCGTTCGTGCCCGAAAACGTGATCGACCCCTTCCAGAAGAACCTCGTCATCTCGGTCGTATTGCTCGCGGTGCTGGTCGGCGCCGCCATGCGGGCGGTGCGCGCGCACGCCACCGGCTCTCTCGTCGAGGGGATGGCCCTCTTGGAGCGACTCATCGAGGCCGCGTATGCGGTGCTCACGACGATGCTCCTGTGGGTGGCGGAGGCCATGCCCTTTGGAGTGGCGCTCATCGTCGCCGATGTCGTCGGCAAGTCGGGGCTGCAGGTCTTCCTGGTTCTATGGACCTTCTTCATCACCATCCTGGCCGGCCTGCTCATCCACGCGCTCGGCTACTACCCCTTGCTCGCGATGGTCGCGGGCCGGATGTCGCCGGTGCGATTCCTCCGCGGAGCGCTGGACGCCGTGGTCACGGCGGTGTCGTGCAACTCCAGTCTTGCGACGATGCCCGTTACCCTGCGTTGCCTGCGCGCGCTGGGCATTCGGGAGTCCTCCGCGCGGCTCAGCGCCTGCGTCGGCACCAACTTCAACAACGACGGCATCATGCTGTACGAGGCGATGGCCACGTTGTTCTTGTGCCAGGCGCTCGGCATGGACCTGAGCTTTTCGCAGCAGCTCACCGTCGTCGCGGCGTCGGTCATGGCCGGCGTCGGCATCGCCGGGATTCCCGAGGCGGGGCTCATCATCCTGCCCCTGGTGCTCGGTGCCGCCGGGGTTCCCGAGGCCACCATCGCCATCGCGATTCCGCTCATCGTGCCGGTGGACTGGATCCTGGCGCGCGTGCGCTCCGGCGTCAACGTCTTGGCGGACATGGTCGTGGCCATCGTGCTCGATCGTTTTCAGGAGGAGACTGGGGAAAGCAGCTCTACGCTGGTCTAGCGGGGTCGCGGCGCTGCTCCCGCGCGCCGGAGGGGCTATGGTTGCCCCGTGCTGGCCGTCTCCGCCCCAACGCGCGCCCTCACCCACCCGATCCCCCTGGCAGGCGCGGCGCTGGTCCTCCTCAACGACTTCGCGCTTCGCGGCACGGCACCGGGCTGGCTCACGGGGAAGCTGTCCGATGTGGGCTGGCTGGTTCTCGTTCCCGTGGGGTTGGCGGCGGGGTTCTCGGCGATTGGCATTGGGGCGCGGCGCGCCCCAGGCGGGCGGCCTCGCCATTGGGCTGACCACCTACACCACGCTCCAGCTCTGGCCCCCACTCGGCGCGTGGTTCTCGGCCATCGCTCACTCCCATGTCGCGACATGTGTCACGACAGAGATAGCGGACAACGTCAGGGGGTACCACGCGATGCGGATCGCGCGGAACTGATGGTAGTACCTATCGAAGACGGTCTTCTGGCCCGGCCCGACGCACCTCGACGGTGCCGTCTGACCTCCGCTCGACCGCGAGGTACCCATTTCGAGGTCGGTGTTCATCCGGACAATGTAATTCGCGAGTTTTCATGCTCGTAGGCGGCGATTGGAGCGCCCGGGAGGCGCAGCGGAGGGGCGCGAGTTGGAGAGACGCGGTCGCGCGCGCCAGGAGGGCTGCCTGGGCCGTTGCGTCGCGTGTTGGGGAAGCGTCGGGGATGGAGGCGCGGCAGGAAGTTGAAAACTGTCAAGGAGACAGTACGACTATTCTCGATATCTCGACGTCGAGATCGTGCGCGCCCCCCCAGTGGCGGCGCCCGGGCCCGCGGCGCTCCTGCCTGGCCGCCCCTTCGCTGCGAACCAAGATCGCGAAAGGCCGATTGGGTAGCTGCGCCATTCCGCGAGGCGGATCGCGTGGTGGGTGCGCGAGCACCCCCGACCTTCGTCCGCATCGGCGACCTCGCCCCGACGTGCATACGCATTGTCGCGGCACTCGGCGAGTTGTGCGGGGGATGGGCGCTACCAGAGCGTGCGCAGCGGCGCGTACTCGCGGAGTGACCGGTCGGCGGTGACCAGAACGTGGTCATGCTCGAGCGCCGTCGCGGCGAGGAAACGGTCGGCCGGGTCTGGATTGTCATAGCCGGGGAGGGCTTCACTGCGGGCCGCGATGGCCGCGGTCAGCGCGAGGAGGGTTTTGGGAATCGGGGATTCCACGATGTGCTTTCGCACCCAGGCGTGGCGATCGGCGCCAAGGTCGATGCGCCCTTTCCGTGCGAGGACGAGCAGCTCCCAGACCGTGATCGCGGACAGCGCCAGCTCGTTGGTGGGATCGGCGATGGCTGCTCGTGCGGACTCGGAGAGCGATTCGGGGCGGCTGGCGGCCCAGAACCAGGTGTGCGTGTCGAGCAGGAGCTTCATTCCCGGAGCGCATCCCACTCGTCGGGCGTGGTCGCGGGGGACACGATGTCGGCGGACTCGCCGGCCGTGCCGGCGGCCCATCCCAGGCACCGGCTGCCATCGGGTTGGGTGTCCAGCACCTCGTTTGCGGCCTTGGCCAAGGCATCGAGGGCAAACCGCGTCAAGCTTACCCCTCGTGCTTCGGCGGCGCGGCGGACGCGCCCCTTCAGCTCGGCGTCGACGCGCATTTCGAGCCGGTCGACACTTGCGGCGGACATGTACGGCACTCCTGTACGTCAGCGTAGCCACGCCGGCCAACGACGACAAGGCCGTGGTGAGATGTGCAGCGGCCGCCCTGGGCCGACGCTCCAGCGCCCCCCGAGGCTGCGGGAGCAGCCGGCAGCAATCGTGAGCGGTTGGAACAGCTGCGTCAAAGAGCCCGGCTCCGCCCCCTCACAGCAGCGAAAGAACCTCCTCCTCCGTGATCGATTCTGCCCCCTCGGCCAGGGTCTCGATCACCATCCCGCGGTCCAGCAGCATGTAGAACGGAAAGGCGTAGCCGCCGGACATCACGCTGCGGGAGAGGCCCCCGTTGCCGACGTTGTCCGCGAGGACCGGGTGGGACGAGCCGTACAGGTTTGCCCAACCTCGGCTGTCGGCGCCGTCGGGGGGGTTGCCGTCGGCGTCGGAGGTGAGCACCGTCACGACCATCAGGCCCTCGGGTCCGTACTCGGTCCACAACTCCTGGAGGCCCAAGGCCGCCGACTTACAGGTGCTTCACGTGAAGTAGCCGAACTCCACGAAGACCACCTGATTGCAGAAGTCGTGAAGCTTCACCAGCTCTTCCGTCTGTGCGGTGAGCTCGTACTGGGGGAGGATGTCCCCTTCGTCGTGGCCGGTGCCCCGCTCCGGAAGCTCGTCACTGCATGCGTCGACCGGCCAGCCCAGCGCGTAGGGTGACTCCGGCGTCTCCGTCGCTGCCGGCTCCGCGTCGTCGGCGTCGTCGTCGTCACGGGACGAGTCCGCGCAAGAAAGGGCGAGGGGCAGCAGGAGCAGGCTCACCTGGGAAGGATACACTGTTCCATGGCCAAAGCACTCCCGACCCCGACCCATCGCCACCCGCCCACGAAGTAGCGCCGTGGGGATAAGCCCGCCGCCCCGGGGTGGTGGTTGCTCGCTGGTGGTGGCGCAAGTGTGCATGTCGCCGGCGCTCACGGCGGTGAAGCTGCCGCCCCCGTAGGAGATCGACACCGAGGCCGGGCGGCTCACAGTCCGGTCAGCAGCAGGTCGATCGCGGCGAGGATCACTCCGCGAAACACACCAGCCACTGCTCCAACAAGTAGAGCTCGTCGTCCGTGATCCCGCCCGCCGGGGGCATCGTCCGGTCGTCGATCACCGAGCGACGGATCGCCTCAGCTAGGGCGATCGCCGCCGCCTCGGAGTCGAACGTGATCGTCGTCGGCGCGCCGTACCGGTCGGGCGCCGTGGCCGCGTGGCACCCCTGGCACTGCGTGCGCACGAACCCGCCCGCCCAGTTGTCCCAGGTCACCTGGAGGTCGCGATCGCAGGGGGCCCGGATCTCGGGGATGGCGCTGTCGATCGGGGGCGCACCCGCACATCCCCACAACGCCACGATCCACATCTACGCGATCGCCGCGGCGATCGGCGCGTCCCCGACGAACTCGGCCGGATCCACCCCGGCGATCGTCAGCAAAGTGGCGCCGAGGTTCCCCGGCACCAGCAGCACGCCGTCGTCCGTGGCCGCGCCCGACGCGAGATCGACGGGCCGGCCCGCCGCGTTGCTGTCGTATTCCCCGATCACCTGCCCACCCGCCACGCCGCCGCCGACGAGCAGGCAGCTGGTGAACGTCCAGTGTTCTTTGCCGAAGGTGTTGTTGAGTTGGGGGTACCGGCCCATCTCCGATACCACCACCACCGTGGTGTCGTCCAGGAGCGTCCCCCTGTCCCCCGGGAGGGCGTCGAGCGCACGCAACGTGGTGTTCAACGCCGCGAACAGCTCCTCGAAGTGCAGGTCCTGCAGGTCGTTGGACGAGTGGGTGTCCCAGCCCCAGTCGAGGTGACCGTTGAACGCAATCATGCCGCAACGCGCGAGCTTCTGTTGGAAGAGCGACACGATGTCCGCCAAGCCGTCTGCCAGGTCGCCGCCGCCGAGCGCCAACGCGCCCCGCTCCGTGATGGCCGCGAGGTCCTTCTCCACCGTCACCGCGAGCTCCCCGATCCGCGCCGCCCGGCCCCGCGCCGCCGCCGCCGCGAAGGCCTCCGCCCGGGCCAGGGCGTAGGCGTCTTCCAGGCCGTCGAGCGTGGCGGACGGCGCCAGGATCGGGGGGGTGGACTCGGTGAGCGCGCTTCCATCCAGGAGTTTTCCGAACTGCCCCTTCGACCCCACCCGCACCACGGCGCTGCCGTACTGGTTGCCGTACGCGGGCCCCGAGATGTGGACGAACGGCAACGGCGGGGCGTCGGCGGCGTTGGCCCCCAGGATCGCGGCCCAGTCGTCTCCGCCCGGCAGGCTCGAGCCTGTCATCGCGATGCGGCGGCACACGTCGTGCGCGACGGAGCGCACCTCCATCCCGTTGACGACGCAGGCGCGGTCGCCGAAGTCTTCGAAGAAGGCGCGGACGGAAGGGCGCGACGCGGCGTCGACGAAGGGGATGCCGTTCGCGGTGGCCGTGGTTGCGGCGGGCTCCATGTCGACCAGCGGGTTGCCGAACAGGGGGGCGAAGACGTAGGTGGGGTCCCACCCGCCGGGGCAGAACACGAAGAGGAACTTCCGATCCGGCGAGGCGCCGTCGCCGAACGCGCGGCCCGGCAACAACGACGGCAACAGCAGGCCGCCGCCCCCGAGCGCCAGCAGGGAACGCCGGGTGAGCATCAGTAGGTCCAGAACGCGGGATCGCGGAGCATCCCGGCCAGCAGGGTCTTCCAGGCCGCGCGGGTGTCGCCGCTGGCGGCGTGCGCGGCGGAGAACAGCGCGGCGTCCGAGGCGAGGCGGTCGGCGTCGGGGACGCTGGCGTACAGCCGCAGGTGGAGCGCCAGGAGCTGGGCGTCGAAGGGGGCACTCCCGGGCACGTCGGTGGTGTCCACCTCGCCGAACAACCGACGCTCCCCGTCCGTCGCGAAGTCGGCGTCCACCGCGGCGGCGGCCGCGGACTGGGCCACGCGCTTCATCACCAGGGCGCGGCTCACGGTGGGGTCGGAGGTGGGGCGGGTGAGGCTCTCGCCGTCAACGTCCCCCGCCAGGGTCCGGAAGCCGTGGTTGTCGTTGTCGAGTTGGTCCCAGCCCTCCCGATCCCAGGTGAACCCGGTGAGGTCCGCGACGGCCGAGCTCAGCGCCTGCACCGGCACCAGTCGCCGCGTCTGCACGGACTCCGCGTCAGCGTCGGTGGCGTCGGAGGTGAGCGTGCCGGCCCGGTAGTCCGCGGTGTCGAGCACCGCGCGGATCAGCGGCCCCAGACGGAGCTCGCCCTCGGTGAACTGGGTGCGCAGATCCTGGAGCACCCCGAAGTCGGCTACGGGATCGACATCGCGACGCCACAGCGCCTCTGCCAGGGTCTCCACCGTGCACGCGACGAAGCGATCGTCCGCCGCGACCATGGGCCCGAGGTCCGCCGCCGCGGTGAGCGGCGCGCCGTACCACGCCGGCTCCACTCCCAGGTAATACGCGCCCAGGAACTCGCGATCCGGGTGGTAGGTCACGTGCTCCTCGATGAGGAACAGGTCGTTGTTCCAGAAGCCGAACAACGCCGCGGCCAGCGGATCGAGCGTGCTGTGACAACCGACGCAAGTGGGCTCGTGGCGGGTGGCGTCCAGCAGGTCGTCCCTCGCGAGCAGGTTGGCGGGCTCGAAGCGGATGGGCCGCTCCAGGTAGTCTTCGCAGAGCAGGAGCCGGCTGATCGCCGCGGCGCGGGTGCGGTTGTAGTTGTTGGGCGTGGTGGCGTACCGCCACCACATGCCGTTCGTGGCGAGCACCCCGTTGGCCGGGCGGCCGTCCGTGTAGGTGGCGACCTGCCAGCCGTCGCCCGCCTCGCGCGCGACGGGCCACAGCGACCCCAGCATCTCGTCCGCCATCGTCCAGTCGGCGGTGACGATGTCCGTCCAGGGCAGCTCGGAGCGGCCGATCCGCGCCATGAGCCGCAGGGGCTCCTCCTCCACGCTGCGCAGGTAGCCGTACTCGTCGAGCGGGTCGACATCGAAGCGTTGCGACGACAGCGAGACCTCGTCCACGCGCATGTTCCAGCGCTCGGCGAACATGTCGACGAGGCGCTCCTCGTGCGCGGGATCGACGAGCAGCGCGTCGAGTCTGCCCTCGAGCGCGCCCGGATCCGGCTCGAGCGCCGCGAGCTCGGCGATCGTCGGCAGCGTGCCGCGTACGTCCAGGCTCGCCCGACGGAACAACGCGGCATCGGCCAGGGGCACGACGGGGCGCTCGGCCGCGTGGGGGCCGTCGCCAGCGGTGTCGCTGGGGGGGGTGGAGTCCGGGGGGCGGAACTCTGGTGCCGTGCACGCGAGGATCAGGAGCACGTGCCCTCCGCGAGCGCCGTGAGGGGGGCGAGCAGCGTCTCGCCGAGGCATAGCTCGCCGCCGTCCCTCCCTTCCCAGGACAGCGCCCCGCACGCGTCGCACGTGTCCGTGTCCGGTTCGAACTGGAGGCGCCACCAGTAGCCCGTGGGGTCCTGCACGCGGAGCTCGCCGGTGAGGCCGCACCCGGCCAACGCCAGGTCCTTGAAGTGCAGCACCACGTCGCCCGTGCGCACACCCCCGAACAGTTGGATGGCGGCTTCATCCCCGCGTTGTCCCTCCATGAACACGCTCGCCAGGCCCCCCTCGACGAGCCACCCTTCCCCCCAGGCCGCGGCGAAATTCCCGCTGAACGAGCCCTCCCAGGTGACCGCGCCGTCCGCCGCGTAGGTGCAGGTGAGGTTGGCCTGCCCGCTGTGGTGGTACCCCACGCCGTCGGCGTCCGAGATGGTGCCCTCGCCGCCGAGGAGCTGCGCGAATATCGTGCCGCCGTCCCCATCGTCGGTCGTGTCGGTGCTCTCGGAGACCTCGCCGTCGAACGTGGTCCCGCCCGCGGTGGTGCACGCGTCCGCGCGCCAGGGGCCCACACCCTCTTCGGTGGAGCCCGGGATGGTGGAGGGGCAGCTATCGTCCCGGAGCGCGATCGCGGCGGCGTAGGTGGTGCCGAGCACGGTGGAGTCCGGCAGCCCGGGGGCGAGCGCCGTCGCGAGCGCGTCTGCCGCCTCCGCGGCTGACCACAGGGGATTGTCGGTCGCGAACGCGGAGCCGGGGGGGACGGTGTCGGCGTCGGCGTCGGCGGGGGGGGCGCGCGCGGGGGCGGCATCCTGGCACGCCAGCAGGGACCAGACGAGAACGGAGGGGGCAGGCACGATTGCCAGGGTACGCTTAGTGCGGAGGGGGGTCAATGGTGATCGTCAGCGAGGCGGGCGAGCCCTCGACGACGGTGCGGAGGCGCGGTGCGCGATCGGACCCGGTGTTCGCGGAGTTCGTCGCCCGTCTATGAATCGTAGATGTAGGGGCGAGGCGGCCAAAAGCGCGCGGACAACCAGGGGGATAGGCAGCACGAACGACTCGGCGGGAAGGCACACCCCGTCACCAGCGAGGCGGAACGTGAGGCCCGCGCGTCGCTGCGGCTGGTGAAGCGCGATGCGAAGCGCGGCCGCGACAAGCTCCCCGACGACGCACCGCCGGGGTGGGCGGAGCTGCTCAAGCGGGTGTTCGGCGTGAACGGCTGGGAATGTCCAGACTGCGGGAAGCAGATGAAGCTGCTGTCCTCGGCCTCGCCCGCGAACCCCTGGCGCGCGAGCCAGCGCTCACTGGCCAGCCCGATCTCCACCACCAGCCCCTCGATGTCCTCGGTGGTCGGCGTGTGGTGGAAGAACTGCAGCGCGCCGTCCGCGCCGCGGTCGAAGAGGCCGTCCAGGTGGACCATGTGGTAATGTAAATTTAGGTTCAAGGCGGAACCAAACCTTTGGATTGCCGTGACCGCCCCGCTCTTCCCCTCGCGCCGGCCCGTCGCGTTCTTGTACCAGCTCTCGATGCGCTGGAGCGCCACCCGGAGCACGCCGTCCGCCAGGTCCGAGCGCCGCGACAGCAGCCAGCGCCGCTTCCACGGGACCGTCAACACGAACTGCCGGGTCGCCGTGTGCGGGGTTATCGAACTCTCTGGCTGGACCCGAAGGGCTGGGGCGCCGAGAAGATGCTGGCGTTCGAGGGGCAGTTTCTGCCAGGATCGGCCGAATCGCCCGCTATCCGAGGAACCGCAACTGCTCAGGCAACGGTCTCCCTTCGAACAACCCGCGCAGGTCCGCCGCTCGAAGGGCGATCACTACCGGCGGGTCTCCCGTGATCTCCAGGCGGACTAGTGACACGCCATACTCGGCGAGCACGGACCCGCGGATATCCACCCAGGGAATTCTCATCGGCGGGTGACCGACACGAAAGGGCAGAAAGACGGCGAGGTAAAGGCCTGAATCATCGCCCGCCACGGTGAGCATGTTCTTGTAGCGCATCGCCCCGAAGCTGCCCGAGCGCATGTACCGCTTCTGGTCAATCGGGCCGTCGTAGCGGTAGCGCTCCGCCAGCGCGCCCCATCCTCCCGTATGGGCGATGACGAAGCTGATGGCGGGGAACCCGACCAGAAAGACCAGGGGAAACAGGCTCTGGGGGGAAGGGGCCGCGGCCGGCAGCCAGTTCGGCCATTCTGACTTCGCGGAGGGGAACCCGGAGAAGATCAGGGCGCCCATCCCAACGTTCCAGACGAGCGCGACCACCCATACCTGCTTGACCCGCGTGGCCGACCCGAGCGGAATCGGGAAGAACCCTGGGTGGGCAGACAGTTGTTCTGCCCCACCGGCGAACAACCAGACCGTCGTCCCCAGCGCGAGGAGCCCCATCGCCCCCCACCACGCGAGCACGACGGGGTTCCCGGCCGACGGCGAAAGATACTCATGCACGATCGCCACGCGGCCGCTCAGGATGCCCAGCCCCATGAGCACCCAGGGCACGTTCAGCACGACGCCGAGACCATAGTAGAGTGCCCGGTAGCCAGGTTCAAGCTCTGGCGTTTCAGAAATCTTTGCCCGGATACGAGTCCAACTGCGACGCAAATGCACCAGCGTGAAGACGATGAAGACGATCCAGAAATGGCGAAACACAAGCCCGATGACTGGGATGTCCGCGATGTGCGAGGCGGCTGAAGGGTCCACAGGATTCCGCTCCAAGCACCTTCTCCTATCTGTCCCGTCCCATCGAATTCAACCTGTGGCGTGCCGTCGCATCCCACGGCGGCCACCCACATCCCATGCTGCATTACCGGTAGCGGTGATTGGGACGTCGTTTCTGGTTGGGCCCGCCGCGGCGGGCCCGCGTGTACGGTAGACACGGTGTTTGGCTCTACGGATCGTGGAGGTGGGGCGCGACGATCAGTTTCTGGAGCGTGTCTCCCCCTTCGTTGTTGCGAGGAACCGACGTCCCCAGCCCGAAAGGACTCCTATCGGCCCCTCGGACTTGGCGTCCTCCAAGGCGAAATCGCGGGTTCCCATCAAGGCCAACTGGCTCGGACACCTGGTCCGGCAACGCCGCGCCCAGAAGTTCGTCGAACCAACGCTGCAGATGCAAGCGGAGGCCGCCGCCGCCAAGCGCACCGAGACCGACGCTGCGGTGTTCGATGTTCTCGCCGCCCGTCTGGATCCCGGCGTCGTCGATGTCACCACGATCCGGACCTTCCTCGCCCGCTTTGGCCCATGGGACGCCTCCCACGTCGTCGAACTCCTCGACCTCTACCTCCTCGACCACCCAAGCGACAACCATGCCTCCACTGTCCTCGACCAACTCCACTCCCAACTCAAGGACTCCAAACCATGAACGCCGGCACCCTCTCTGAGCCCCTCAAGATTCGCCTCCAAAGCCACTTCACCATGAGCCGCGTCCCGTTCCGAAAAGCGATGGGCTACGACGAAATGTTCGATTCGCGCACCCAGCGCGAACTGCTTTTTGGCCTGAACATGTGGATCGACTTGCGCGGCAGGGCGCTGGTCACCGAACCAAGTGGTGCTGGAAAATCCATCACCGCGCGCCGCTTCACGCGCGGGTTGGACGATGCCAGGTACCGCGTCGTGTACGTCCAGCACGCGCGCTCGACGATGACGGGCTTTCTTCGGTCGATCAACCGGGCGCTCGGCCTCTCGATGCGGCAGCACAACAGCGACCTGTTCGATCAAGCCCACGGTCATTTGACGGCGAAGGGCCTCGACGGGCCGCACTTGCTGCTTGTACTCGACGACGCCGAATCCATGCGCCCCGAGCTCTTCGACGTGCTGCGCCTGCTCACCAACTACGCATTGGACGCCGAAGATCGCTTCAGTATCCTGTTCGCCGGCACCAACGCGCTCTTGTGGACGCTCAAGGACCCCGCGATGGAACCGTTCAACACGCGCCTATCCTTCGTCCATTCCCTCCAGAACTTTACGCTCGAATATACAAGGAAATACGTCCGGTTTCACGTTGAGCATTCCAGCGGGCGCACCGACCTCTTCGGTGAGGAGGCGGTCCGCAAACTATTTCACGCCTCCTGAGGTACGCCGCGCCGCATCAATCAACTGGCGTTGCAGGTGCTCATCGCCGCGGCCGGCGCTGGAATCGATACCGTCAGCGGCGATTTCGTGCGGCGCCAACTCAACGCCCATCCGCTCTACGACACCGCGGTTGGCCCGTGACCCGTGCGTGGTTTCGCTTCCTTGTTCCTCGGGAGTGGAATGGAGAGCAGGCGCTCGCCGTCGTCCGCGTCCTTCAAGCCGCCGTTGACGCCATTTGGAGCGTGCACGGGGAGGACATCGCTGCCGAATTGCCGGCGTGCGGGCACCGCCCCGCGGCGTGGGACCAGGTTCGTCCAGGGGAACAGGATGACGGCGACGAGGATGAGATTCCGTTCTGACGACGGCGGCGGGGGGCTGACTCAGCGCGTTGTCCACGCCACCCGCGGGACACAGGTCCAGGTGCCATTCCACCCTTTCTACCGGTAGTTCCAAGTGGGATCGCAGTGGGAGAAATCGACGGGACGGGACAGGCTATAGCGATACGGAATGGATAGTCAACGATCCCGCCGGCGACTGGTACACCTGCTACGGTTGCGGCGAGGCCGATCATGTCCGCTACCCGGCCCCACGAAGCCGAGCTTGAAGCCGTCAGATCGTGTCGTCCGATTCGGGCACACGGTCCGCCACACGGTTCAGTGCCGCCTCGAACTTGCCCCGGTCGCCACGGCGAGCCCGTGCGGCAAGGTACTCCTCGGTCGCCCATGCGGCGAGCTTCTCGCCCGCGGCGCTCGCGATGAACTGGTTGATGGAGATGCCTTCCCGACGGGCGGCCTCGCGGATGCCATCGTGGAGGGACTCGGGAAGGCGGATGCTGATGGTGCTCATGGGATTTCTCCGATCTCCTGAAGGTACTCACGAGGCGTGAGAGTGCGGATTCCGAAGCGATCGACCCCGACGAAGTCGCGGGTGTTGAACGTCACGATGATGGGAGCGCCGGCATCGACGGCGAGCTCCAGCACCATGTCGTCCTTTGGGTCGGGGAGTGTCGGCCGCCAGAGGAAAAAGACGGGGCGGTGGATGGCCACCGCGCAAAGGTAGTCGAGGATGTCCGAGAGGTCGCCGCCCGAAACTGCGAGGTCGGCGAGCATCCGGTCGGCGACGCCCTCGTATTCGAGCACCAACGGCACGGAGAGCGCGATGTCAAAGCGTCCGGTGCCGACGAGCGAGAGCAGCCGGAACGATGCGCCTCGCCGTGAGCGGAGGGCCGAAATCAGGACGTTCGTGTCAAGGACGATGACCACCTTGGTATCATAGGCGATACCGAGTCGTCGGTCAAGCGATGAACGAAGCGGTCGGCGAGTCTCCCGCCGAGCGCGCTCCGCCGCAGCGTGGCCGGTCCTTGCGGCCATTGCCGCGATCACGTGAATCAAGGAAGCAGGCTAACTTTCACTCACCAGCTGCCACCCGGCCCGCCATAAATCCCGATGTCGTTGCGGCTGCCATCGGGATCGTTGTAGGCGGCCGCGGGGTTGCCGGCGTCGATACAGGGAGAGAAGGAGTCCAAGGTCCAATCACCGGCGTCGGGGTCGGTGAAGCGCGGGTCGCTGGTCAGGTTGCCGTTGGTGGCGGGGAGGTCGGCGCACGAGCTTGCGATGCACAGCGGATAATCCGTGTCGTACACGATGGAGTATTCGAGGGTTGGCGAGGCCCCGAAGCCCAGCCCGACGCGCGCGCCGTTGCCATACACGACCGAGTTCTCGAGGGTGTAGGTGCTGCCGTGGCTGCTATCGGAGAACATCACGTACACGGCCGAGGCGCCGTCGAACACCGAGTTCACGATGAACAGGGAGTCCGCGCTGGTGGATACGATGGAGCCGCCTTCCGTCTCGGCCTCGGTGACGAGTACGTTGAACAGCTCGACGTCCCCCGCGCCGAAGTAGAGGGCGTCGCCCATGCTCCCCGTCGCCACGTTGCGCGCGAAGACCGTGTTTTCCAGGTGTACGTCCACATCGTAGGTCCAGAGCCCCGGTGCGGTGGCGGCCTCGGTGTCGATCACCTCGGAGTCGCTCATGCTCAAGCTGCCCTCCTCGATCCGGATCGTGACGGCTGCCGTCACCGAATCTCGGAAAACGCAGTCCTCAACAATGAGATCGGTGTCGGTTGCGTAGAGCGCGCCCCCAACCTCGCCCACGCCGTTGGCGAAGGTGAGGCTGCGAAGGGTCACTTCCCCGTAGGCTTGGATATCAACAGCGCATTCGGCGCGCCCGGGCTCGATGATCGTGTCCTCCACGGCACCGGTGGCCATGAGGGTGATGGGCTTATCGATGACGAGACACTCGGTGTACGTGCCGGGGCAAACCTCGATGCTATCGCCGTCGCTCGCCGCGTTGATTGCATCGGTGATGCTGGTGAAGTCCCCTCCGCTGGCGCACACAAGGGTGGCGCCGCTGCCGGTGTCGGTGCCGGTGTCCGGGCCCGTGTCGGTGCCCGTGTCCGTCGCCGTGTCGCCCCCCGAGTCGGTGTCGGTATCGGTGTCGATTGCGGTGTCCGAACCGCTGTCATTGCCGCTGTCGGCCCCTGTGTCGCCGGTGTCCCCAGCGTCTCCGGAGTCCGTTTCCAGGCAGAGCCCGCCGGAGTCCATCACAAAGCCGTCGGGACAGTCGCCTTGCGCGGGTTGACCGTCGATCAGGCATGCCGAGAGGTAGACGACCGGGGCGAGCGTGAGCATGAACAGAGTGTATTGCAAGGGGGGGCGTTGGCTACGGCCGGGACCCGATGGCGGCGATTTGGGTGGGATGAGCCGTACATTGTCTCATGGCCAAAGCCCTCCCGACCCCCACCCATCGCCACCCGCCCACCAAGTAGCGGCGCCTAGGATAAGCCCGCCGCCCCGGGGTGGTGGTTGCGAATCCGCAAGCTCGAACTGCAGGGCTTCAAGTCCTTCGCGGACCGGGCCACCTTGCACTTCGGGCCAGGAATTTCCTGTGTCGTAGGGCCCAACGGCTGCGGCAAGAGCAACATCATGGACGCGGTCCGGTGGTGCATCGGCGAGCAGTCGGCGCGGTCGCTGCGGGGGGAGTCGATGAGCGACGTCATCTTCGCCGGGAGCGCCGCGCGAAAGGGGCTGGGCTTCGCCGAGGTGGGGCTGACGTTCGTAGCCGGGGACGAGCCTTTTCCTGGCATCTGGCAACGGTTCCCCGAGCTCGAAGTCAGCCGCCGCCTGTTCAAGGACGGCGCCAGCGAGTACCGCGTCAACGACGAGAAGGTCCGCCTGCGCGACATCGCCGACCTTTTCCTCGACACTGGCGTCGGCAACCGCCTCTACTCCTTCATCGAGCAAGGCCGAATCGGACAGATCGTGCACGCCCGCCCGCAAGAGCGGCGCAGCCTGATCGAAGAGGCCGCGGGCATCAGCCGGTACAAAGCCCGGCGCGAAGAGTCGCTGGAGAAGCTGGGCCACACGCGAGAGGCGCTCGAAAAAGTCGCCGACGTGCACGACGACCTCGGCCGGCAGCTCAAGGCCGCGGAGCGGCAGGTCCAACGCGCACTTCGAGCGCAAACTCTCGGAGCTCGGCTGCGCCAGGAGGAGCTGGTCGTCGGCCTGGCTCGTTTCGGTGGGCTGGCCGCTGACCGCAAGGTGTTGGGCGAGCGGCTACGGGCCGCCAACGCCGAGTTGGAGGAGGGAGGTCGCGCCGTGGCGCGGCACGAACAGGAGCTCGATCGGCGGCGCTTGCTGCACGAGGCGGCGGAAGCCGAGGCGGGGCGGGTCCGGGATCGCCTGAACGAAGTCGAGGCGCAACGCCGGGTCGAAGACAGCGCCCGCCAGTTCCAGGAGCGGGAGCACGTCAAGGAGACCAGCCGCCTGGCCCAGTTGGAGCGCGACCAGGAGGACCAGCGCCGCGAGCGCGACCACGCCGCCGCCGAAGCCGCCGCCGCGGGTGCCGCCGTGACCGCCGCCGAGAGCGAGCTGGCGCGCGTCCGGAGCGAGGCGGATGCGGCCCAGAAGGCGCTCCAGCAACTGCACGTCGAGGCGTCGGGAGTGCGCGAGCGCCTGGACCGCGCCCGCCGCGCCGCGCAGGCCGCACTGGAAGCAGCGATGCGCACCCGCGGACAGCAGGCGGGGCTCCAGGCGCGCCGCCACGAGCTCGACGCCCGGAGCGAGCGCCACCGACGCGCCGTTGGCGAGACCGGCCCTTCGCGCGCCGCCGAAGAGCTGGTGCGGGTCCAGGCCGCCTCCGCGGAGGCCGACGTCAAGGTGACCGCCGGACGCCACGCGGTGGACGCCGCCGTCGTCGCCGGCCGGGCGCGCGTCGAGGCCGGCCGCGCCGAGGCGGGCGCGCTGGCGATGCTCCGGAGCATGGCCGTCGCCGCCGAGCGTGCGGCTGAGGTCGCGTTGACCGAGACCACGCGCCGGCGGGAGTCGCTGCAAGCCCGGTGGGACGCGCTCGCCGGGATGGAAGCGGCGCACGCGGACCTCCCTGACGGGGTCAAGGCCGCCCTGGCGATGCCGGGGGTGCGGGGGCTGTTGGGCGAGCGGCTGTCGATCTCGGAGGCGCTGGAAGGCCCGACGGCGCGGGCGCTGGATGGCGCGTTGGACTCCGTGCTCGTCGGGGACGCGGCCACCGCGGTGAACGTGGCGGAGGCCGCCGGCGCCGCGCGCCTCCGGGTACTGGCGCTCGATCGGGCCCCCGGGCGCGCGCTGACCGGGCTCGCCGCGGAGCTTGCGCACGACGACGACACCCGCGCGGCGCTGGCGGCGCTCTTGCCGGATGCCGAGATTGTGGCCGATGTCGAGCGCGCGTATGAGGCTTGGTCGCCCGGTCGCACGCTGGTCACCCGCGGTGGCGTGGTCCTTCGCGCCGACGGGCTCCTTGTGCTCGGGGCGGAGTCGGGCGCGGCGCTGGTGTCGGTGCGGCGCCGTCGTGAGATGGAGGAGGTAGCCATCCGCCGGGAGCAGGTTCCCGTCGCGGCTGCAGAGGCCGCGCTCGCCGGCGCGAGGGCCGAGCTTCGTGGGGCCGAGGCGACCATCCTGACCCATCAGGCCGCGCTGGAAGCGTTGGCGCGCAGCGAGGCGGAGGCGCTCGAAGCGTCGCGCGCCGAGGTGCGGCGGTTGGAGCAGGTGGGCGGCGAGCTGCGTCACCGGGTGCGGGAGGTCGAAGCCGAGGCGCTGCGTCAGGCGCGGGCGGCGGAGGCGCTCGTGCAGGAGGCGGCCGCGCTCGCGACGCTGGAGGGGGTGCTGGAGGCCGACCGGTTGCGTTTCGACGGGGAGCGCCTGGCCGCCGAGCGCGTCCAGGGCGACGCCGAAGTGGCGTTGCGCACCGAACAGGTGGACCTGGAGCGCGTGGAGCCGCTCCTCGCCGCGGCGAGCGAACGCGCACAGACGCTGCGGTTGTCGGCGGGTTCGCTCCAATCGACGGCCATCCAGCAGGCGCAGCTCGCGGTGGCGGCGCGCGCGCGGACGGAGCGTGCGGAGCGGCGCGTGGCGCAGATTGCGCAGGAGCGGACCGACACCGAGGCGCGGCTCCTGCAGCTTGGCCTCGATCAGGAGGGGACGCGGGCCACGCTTCAGCGCCTCGGCGAGGAGCAGGGCGCCATCGGCACCGAGCTCGAAGCGGTGCGCACCGTCGCTCGCGACGCCAAGGAGACCGTCCGTGTCGAGGAAGCCGCCACCCGCGCCTCGCGCGAGCGGCGTGATGGGGCTCGCGACCGTCAGGTCGCCGCGGAGCTGGCCTGGCAGCAGGTGAAACACGCGGTTGAGACGCTCCTCAAGGCGACCGAGGAACGAAATGGGCAGTCCTTGCCCTCGTTGCTCGATCGCATCGAGCGGGACGGCGCGCTCCTGGTCGCGGGCTGGGAGCCAACGCCGCCGGAGCTGGAGCTTGGTGCGGAGCTGGTGCCGACGCTCAGGGTCGACAACCGCGCGCTGGACCTGGACGACGAGGTGCTGGTCGCGCGCCAGAAGGCCGCGGACGGGCTGCGCGACGCGCTCTTCAAGCTCGGTGAGACCAACCCCGAATCGATCCCCGAGTACCACGCGGTGCGGACGCTCTTCGACGACATCGACCGCCAGCGCGCTGACCTCCAGACCGCGCTGGAGGTGATCGAGTCCGCCATCGCTCGCATCAACCAGACCTGCCGCGAGCGCTTCCGCGAGACCTACGAGCTGGTCACGGAGCACTTCGCTGCGCTCTATCCGCGGCTCGTGGGCGGGGGCTCGGCGCGGCTGGAGCTCACCGACGCCGAAGACCTGCTCAACTGCGGCGTAGAGATGCTGGTGCAGCCGCCGGGAAAGAAGGTCCAGGTGCTGTCGCTTTTGAGTGGCGGCGAAAAGGCGATGGCCGCGATCGGGCTCATCTTCGCGCTCTTCCGAGTCAAACCCTCGCCCTTCTGCCTGCTCGATGAGGTCGATGCCCCCCTCGACGAAGGCAACGGCGCCCGCTTCAACGAGATGCTCCGCGAGATGGCCAGCGCCTCGCAGTTCATCGTCATCACCCATAACAAGAAGACGATGGAAGCGGCCGACGTGCTCTACGGGGTCACGATGCCCGAGCCGGGGCAGAGCCGGCTGGTGAGCGTGAGGTTGGAGGGGGGGTGAGGTCTCTCGCCGCCGGCGGCGTCCGCGGCCCCGGTACCTCACCCCTCGCCCGCCAGCAAGAAGACCATGCACATCTCGTCGGTGGCCGACTCGCCCCAGACCGTGGGCTCGTCGGTGTCCAGGGTGGAATACTGACAGGCCAATTCCAACGGAACACCGGAAGCAAGCGAGACGGGTTGTTCGTAGAAGGCCAGCTCCTGCCAACCATAGTCCCAACGGGGGGCCTGGACGAGGCACTCATCCGGGCTTCGCAGCGACAGCGCCGACCCCATCGCGTGCATATGCGGAAAAACCCCGTAGACATCGAGATCGGGCGCCGGTAGCGGCAACGTCTCGGTCCAGTGCACGACCGGCTTGCCGGGTGGCAACGACAAGCCCGTCGCGGCGATCGGGATCAGGGAGAGGGAGTGCGCGACGCAGGTCGCGAGCGTGAGGTCGACGGTGACGGTGGCCTCGGTCCGCACGCTCGCGCGCCCAAGGTGTAGCTGGACGATCATCGCGCCGCCTGCGAGGGCCAGGCCGGTGCCGTCGGGGAAGGTCACCACCGGGCTCCCCGGCGTCCACACCGCGGCCAGGCTCGCGCCGGAGACACCGGTGGGGCCCTCGCACGCCCACCCGGGCGCATCGTCCGCGGCGTCGAGTGTTAGCGCGCTCGCGACATCGGCCGTCGTTTGGAGCGTGAACAGCATCATGTGGTGGACGGCGCCGGGCGAACTGGATTCCACCCGCAGCGCCGTCAAGAAGCTGGGGTCGGGGTCGCCCTCGACCAGTGTGCATCGATGCTCTCCTTCGTCGCTCTGGAAGGGGCCGAACTCGAAGTGTTGGCCCACCGAGAAGGGCGGTGGGGCAACGGCGGACTCCGGGTCGACGACGGCCCCCTCCACGCTGCCCGCCTCCACCCATCGGGCAAGACTCTCGATGTCCTCGGTGTGGACCGGCTCCGGGCCGGTGAAGGTCGCGCACTCCCCGCTGCGATCGATGTTTCCCGCGGGCATCCGGCCCGACCGCAAGGCAGCGAGCGCGGCGGGGGCCGCAGCGCGCACCTCCGGCCACGTCGTCAGCGGCAAGCCACTCGCCCCGTCCACATCGTGACAGGACAAGCAGCTTGCCGCGACGAAGGGGGCGATGTCCTGATGATACGTCGGCCCGCTGTCGCAGCCGACCCCCATCAGCATCAGCGCGATCACCGCGAACAGACGGTCGTGGCGCCGGACCACGAGCTCTCGGTCGTCTTGCAGTCTTCAGGCAGCTCGGTGAAGTCGTCGACGGTGCCCTCGATGGTGGCGTAGCCAAAGGTGATTTCGGCGAGCCTGGCGCCATGGAGCGTAGAGTTCTGTAGATTGGCAAAAAACAGCGTCGCCTCGTTGAGTTGGGCCCCCACGAGGTACCAGCCCGACAGGTCGGGATGCCCGAAGTCCTCGCCGTTGAGCGCCGTGCCGCGGAGATCGGCACATTCGCCGTATCCAGTCTCCCGGACGAACTCGACCGGAAGGTCGTTGACGGCGGCGTTGCCGCCGTCGTCGAGGCAGGCGCCCGTCTCCCAGTCGAAGTGCGCGGCCAGGGCGCCCGCCTCCCCCGTCCACGGCGAGCCGAACAGCTCCGCTTCGTTCCAACAGGTGAGCTCCGTCGTAAGACGCGAGTAACATTGGTCATCGACGAGCGTCCCGCGCACGAAGGCGCCGTCGCGCTCAAGGGCGATGTCGATTCCGTACAATGTGTCTTGGGAGAGGTGACCATCGACGACGGTGACCGCGCGGACGTCGGGCTCGCCGATTGGCTCGGACCACACGCCGGAGTGGCTCCAGAACTGGGGACCGCGCTGCATCGCGACGCTGCCAGTCTCGCCGTCCAGCACGATGGAGACGCGGAGGACCTCCGGAGCCCATTCGCTGACGGCCGAGGAGACGCAGCTGAGGCTGGTGGGGAGCGGGGCGGACTCGAGTACGAGCGGGTTGTCGTCGGCGCCATCGTCGGATGCCCCGACGTCGGAGGACGCGCCCGATTCGGCGGGCTCGGGGACCGCGGGGGTGGCGCAGCCGAGGGTGAGGGGAAGAGCGAGGAGGGGAACAAGCGAGAGGTGGACGTGCATGGGAACTCCTGGGCTCAACTTTGACGCGTGGCTATTGTTTTGAGAAGTCGCATTTCACGAACACGACTGTTCTGTAGAACGGTATTATGCCTGCCCCGAGGCGACGCAGGTGCTCCCCGATCTCGACTCGCTGCGCTGCTTCGTCGAAGCGGCCGCCTACCTGAACTTCCGGGCCGCGGCACACCGCGTGGCCCTTTCTCCCGGGGCGTTCAGCACCCGTCTGCGACAGCTCGAAGAGCAGCTCGGCGTCGTGTTGTTCGAGCGGACGACGCGCATGGTGGTGCTGACGGTGGCGGGTGAGCGCCTCCTGCCCCAGGCCCGTACCGTGCTCGCCGAGGCGGGGCGCTGTGGTGCGGTGGCCCGCGGCGATGGGAGCGCCACACCCTTCGAGCTGGTGCTCGGCACCCGCTGGGAGCTTGGCATGAGCTGGCTCGTCCCCTCGCTCGGTCGGCTGCGGGAGACGCGCCCGGAGCGGACCCTTCACGTGCAGTTCGGGGACAGCGTCGACCTGCTCAGCCGCGTGCAACGCGTGCAGGTGGACGCGATGATCTCGAGCGCGAGGCTGGCCGGGCCCGGCGTGGAGTACGCGACGTTGCACCCCGAAGAGTACCTGTTCGTCGGGCCGCCCGGCGTGCGACTGCACGGACCCCAGGACGCGGATGCCCACACCCTGATCGACGCCCACCCGGACCTCCCCCTCTTCCGCTACCTCCTCGACGCGGGCCCCCCCGGCCAGGTGTGGCGTTTTGGTCGCACCGAGTTCCTCGCCGCGATCGGCGCCATCCGTGTGCGGGTGCTCGACGGGGCCGGAGTGGCGGTGTTGCCGCGCTACTTCGTCGACGAGGATCTACGCGCCGGTAGGCTCGTCCGGCTCCTTCCCCGCGCGACGCTGCAGTCCGACGCCTTTCGCCTCGTCTGGCGCACCGGCCACCCCCGCGAGGCCGAGCTGCGCCGGCTTGCCGAGGAGCTCGCGGAGATCCCCTTGCGATGAGGGTCGGCAGCGAGGCGGGCGCGCCCTGTCGGGGCGATGCTCGGACGCTGGCCGCCCGGGTCAGAAAGGGGCCGGACCGCATCGCGACGGCGGCGGCGAGCGGCCCCGGCGAGCGGCATGCGGAAGGCGCTGTAGTCCGCTCTGCGTCAGGGCGGGATGGGGAGAGCGCCGGTTGCATGATAAGCCTGCGCATGAGCATCGCCGTCTGGTTGCCGATCCTGGTCGGCGTATTCGTGGTGCTTTACCTGGCCTTTCGCAAGGCGATGGCGCCGCCGCAGCTTCACGGCCCTCTGGACATGGTGGTCCGGCCCACGCTGCCGCCGCCGGCCGCCCCGGCGCCAGCGCCGCCGCCAGCCCCTCCCAACGCGCTGCTCGCAGCGCTCTCCCGCACCCGCGAGCTCTTCGCGGGACTCTTCGATCGGGGCCGCGACGAGCGTGAGGCCCTCGAAGCCCTGGAGGAGGCGCTCCTGCGCGCCGACGTGGGGGCCAAGACAGCCGCCGGGCTCGTCGACGCCGTCAGGGGCAAGGCCGACCTCAAAGAGGCGCTCCGCACGGCGATTCGCACCCGGTTGGAGCGCGTCGCCGCCCCGCTCATCACCGGGGCCGCGCCTCACGTGATCCTGGTGGTGGGCGTCAACGGCAGCGGCAAGACCACGACCATCGGCAAGCTCGCCGGGCGCTACGTCGGCGCGGGCAAGACGGTCATCCTCGGGGCGGGGGACACCTTCCGGGCCGGCGCCACCGAGCAGCTTCAGGTGTGGGGACAGCGCGCTGGGGTCGACGTGATCACCGCCGCGGAAGGCACCGACCCAGCGGCGGTCGCGCACCAGACCGCGGAGGCGGCCAAGGCGCGGGGGGTGGACGTCATGATCTGCGACACGGCTGGGCGGCTTCAGGCGCAGAAGGTGCTCATGGACGAGCTTGCCAAGGTGCGGCGGGTGCTGGGGAAGATCATCCCCGGCGCGCCCCACGAGGTGCTGCTGGTCCTCGACGCCACCATGGGGCAGAATGCCTTGTCGCAGGCGCGCATCTTCAAGGATGTCGCCGGCGTCACCGGCGTGGTCCTCACCAAGCTCGACGGAACCGCGAAGGGCGGTGTGGTCATCGCCATCGCCGAAGAGTTCGATCTGCCGGTCAAGCTGGTCGGCATCGGCGAGACGATCGACGACCTCCGCGACTTCGATGGCGCCGCGTTCGTGGACGCGCTGCTGCCAGCGTAGGCGCTACTCCAGCGTCAGGACGATGATCGCCGCGACCGGGTCGATTCCGAGCGGGTTGTAGAAGGTGTCCACGGTGGCGCTGCCGGTGTGGCTGGTGGCGTCAGCGGTACCGGAGAGCGTGGCCGTGTCCCAGGATCGGGTCTGGTCGGCGTCGGCCATCGACACCGAAACCGAAATGGCGCCGTCGTCAGCAATGGACCCATCCAACTCCACGAGGAACGTCGTGCCGATGTACGGGCCCCAAAGGATGACGCACTCGCCGTCGCCGATGAAGGCGCCGCCGTCGGCGGCCTCGGCCGCGATCTCCCCGGAACAGTACGGCTCGGTCTCCCAGTCGGCGTTGAACGCGGCGTACCCGTCGATGAGCCCCGCCCAGTCGCCGGCGTACGGGGACACCGAATCGCCGGTGTCGGTGTCGGTGTCGGCGGTCTCGCCGGTGTCAGTCTTGTCGTCGACGACGACCTCGCCGTCGGCACAGGCAGTGAGCGAAAGCAGGAGAATGGAAAAGCCGCGCATGGTGATTCCGGTTCGCCGACACTGTACACCACTTGCCGGTGGGGATGCCCGCGGAGGCGACCAGCGGGGTAGGCAAGGCGCGTGCTGATCTTCTTCGCCGCATGCGCCGCCGACACGGTGGCCACCCCCGCGACCGAGCGCTTCCCGTACGTCTACACGGCAGAATCGGGCCTGGAAGAGTACGAAGCCGTGCGCTTCGAGACCGAGACCTGGCTTCCCGAGGAGGACCCCGAAGAGCTCGCGCTGTACCTGCTCAAGGCCGCGGCGCATCGCAAGGGGGCCCCGGTGGAGTCGCTCGCCCACTTCGAGACCATGCGCGGCGCGATCCTGCCGCTGGGCGAGGGCAAGCGCCTCACCTTTGCCGGCGACACCATGTGGATTGGGGAGAACTGGGCCCACTACGCCGATCCGGTCGCGACCCTCTTTGACGGGGACCTCAACATTGCGAACCTGGAGACGCCCACGTCGCCCAACGTTTCCTCCGCGCAGGGTGATCTCGGTCTGTACGCGTTCAACGCGCCGCCGGAGATGCTCGACGGGCTGCCGGTGGACCTGCTCCAGCTCAACAACAACCATAGCCTCGATGCCGGGGACGCCGGGCTGGAGGACACCATCGTCGAGGTCGAAGCCCGCGGCATCGCGACCACCGGCGTCGACACCCACCGCACGCTCGACGGCGTCGCCTTCCTGTCCTACACCTGGGGCACCAACGTCCGGGAGCCGAGCGAGCACCAGCTGTACATCGTTCCGTTCGGTCACCTCGACGCCGAGCTCGATCTGGACGGGGTCGCAGCCGACCTCGCCGCGGCGCGTGACGACGCCGAGTTCGTGGTGGTGCTCCTGCACTGGGGTTTTGAGTACGAGTACTACCCTGACCCGCACTTCATGGTGATCGCCCGCGAGCTCGTGGCTGCTGGGGCCGATCTCATCGTCGGGACCGGCCCGCACGTGGTGCAGCCCCCCGAATGGTGTGTGGTGAACCAGCCCGAGGTCGAGCCCGGTGTCGGGACCTGCAGCGTGTCCGGGCCGGGTCCCGCGCGGACGGCGGCGGTGCTGTACAGCCTGGGCAACTTCGCGTCGTCGATGTCGACGGCTCCGTGCGAGGTCGGCATTCTTGCGACGGCCTCGTTGGGCGGCGGTGGGGTGACCGGGCTCGGTTGGCGCGGGGTCGCCAACGTCGATGGGGCCGCGGGGCTCGAGGTCAGGCCACTCGCGGACGTGCTCGATGACGCGGACCTCGCGGCGGAGGATGCGCGACTGAGGGCGCATCTGGGCGGGGGGTGGTAAGAATCCCCCCATGCTCCCCCTCCTCCTGGCCTGCGTTGACCCCACCGATTCCGCCGAAGGGGGTTCGGCCAGCGACTCCGGCGACGTCGTCAGCACCCTGCCCACCGAGGTGCCCTTGGCCGAAGTGGACGTGCTCGTGATCGGCGCCGGCGCGGGTGGACTCGCGTCGGCGTGGGCCGCCCGCGACGCCGGTGCCAGCGTGATCATCGTCGAGCGGGAGGTCGTCGCGGGAGGCGCCACCCCGAACGCGGGCAACTATTGGGCGGCGGGAACGAGCTGGCAAGCGGATGGTGGGGTCGAGGACAGCGCCGCCCTCGCGCTTTCGGAGTGGTCCAGCTTCACCGGTGGCGACGGGGACAGTCCGGTGGTGCAGGCCTTCGTAGAGGGGTCAGCGGGCGTCCTGGACTGGTTGGTGAGTCTGGGCGCAGGCTTCGATCTATCGATCGCGATCGCCGCAGACACCGGCAGCAAGCCCCGGTTTCATCAGTTGAGTCACACCTCCGCGCGCCCGCCGGTCAACGCCGTCGCCGAAACGCTCGTCGCGGAGTCCTGGTTTCAGACGACGGCCACCGAGCTCGTGCTCGATGGCGACGACGTTGCCGGCGTCTGGGTGACCGACGCGGCCGGCGCGCGGGGTTGGATCCATGCGGCCGCTGTGGTCGTCGCGACCGGCGGCTTCACCCGAAACGACGCGATCGTATTCGAAGCACTCCCAGCGTTGGAGGCGCAGGACACCTGGATCGAGTCCTTCCCGGGAATGGATGGCAATGGCCTGGCCATGGCCGGGGCCGCCGGTGCCGCCGAACAGAACATGGACCACCTCGGCATCTACGCGCACGGTGTGGCCGATGCCAAGATCGGGCAGCCCGAGGTGATGGTGATCGCGGGTCTCGACAGCGCGCTGGTCGTGGATGCGGCGGGGGTGCGGGTCACCGACGAGCGCCAGTTCGGCTCGGTTTCGATGGGCACGCGGTATCTGACCGAGGGTCCGTACTACGCGATCGCGGACGACGTGTTGTGGACCCGGCTGAGCCTGCAGGGGCGCGGCTTCAACTACCTCGAAGATCCCGAGGGGATCATGCTCACGGCCGCCGCGTACGAGGCGCTGGTGCCGGTTGCCCAGGGTGAGGACGCAGAAGCGCTCGGCTCCGCGCTCGGTATCGATGGCGCCGGGCTCGCAGCGAGCCTGGACCGGTACAACACCGATGCCGCGACGGGCACCGACACCGAGTTCGGGAAACCATCCTACGTGTTCACCCCGCTCGGCAAGGCGCCCTTCCGCGGCCTGCCGATCGTGCTGGGGCGCGCCAAGAGCTTCGGCGGACTGGCAACCAACATCGACGGTGCCGTGCTTCGGGCCGATGGCAGCGTGATCGTGGGGCTGTACGCCGCGGGCGAGGCCTGCGGCTTTTTGGGCGACCCCGCCATCGGGAGCGGGCTCAACGGCTCGGTCACCTCGGCGTGGTGGTCGGGCCTGCGGTCCGGGGCGGCGGCGGCAGGGGCGGCTGGAGGCTGAGACCGCCCGAGATGACGCCTTGGGCTCCCGCCCCTCACTGCTTCCGCATCAACTGGACGCCCCCTGGCATCGTCGGTCGACCGTCCGCGGTCACCGGCAACCACCCCGCTGACATCAGCGTGGACGGACGCATGCCCGTGCCCGGCGGTCCACCTCCGTGCTCGCTGACCACCGCGAGTGTGCCGGTAGGCGCGTCGGCAGGCCGCTCGCAGACGCGATCGCCTCGGCGCGCGGGGCCCACCCGATCCAGCGGCAAGTACGCCGCGAGCACCAGCGGGGTGCAGTCGTGGACCGGTCCGGGGGGCGTCGACTGGAGCGCGTCGGCGAGCGCTCGGATGCCCGCGCCTGCGTTCCCGATGTCCACGGCCGCTCCGGTCGCGAGCGCGGCGGGTGGCGGCCATCGCAGCCGGCTCCGCCCCATCCACAGGCCGTCGTCCTGTTGGGCGATCGCGACCAAGAGGGTGCCGCCCAGGCCGAACATCGTGACGCGACCGAGCACGCCGCCGGCGCGCGAGCGACCCGCCGCGGCGCGCGCGAGGGTGTCGAGGCCCCCAACCAGCAGGATCCACCCCAGCGGCAGCAGGTGCAGGTAGTACCGCGGCTGGTATTTCAGGTGCAGTGGCGGCACGCCGGAGCCGATCGCGGTGGCGACGGCCAGCGCGGGTGCGGTGCCCGTGGAGAGCGCGCTCCCGACCGTGCCGGCTGCCACCACGAGCAGCCGGGTGGGGGTCAGGGCCCGGCTCTCGAAGAGCTCATGCACGTTGGATGCGTACAGGATGCGGTCCGGTGCGAGGCTCGTGCCCGGGGCGATGCCAAGCCGGTTGCTGGTGGTGTCGAGGCGCAGGACGTCGACGTCGTTCGGCGCCAGTAGAGCCGAGATCGCCAGATCGAGCCGCGGCGCGCGTATGAACGCGGGGACGCGCTCGACCCCGGGGTAGGGGGACCGGGGGTCCAACTGGCGAACCGACGGCCAGGAATAGGGCACGGCCACGTGCATCTCGACCCGCTGGTTGGCGACGAGATTGCCGATCGGGGTGTAGGGGGTCTTCGGCTGCAAAGCCAGGCTCAGCCCGACGAACGACACCCCTGCGAGCGCGACGGCGCCGAGCTCACGGAGGCGCGTCCCGGGGCGCAGCAGGCGCGCTGCCGCGATGAGGAGCAGCGGCGGCCCTACGGTCACGATCGCCTTTTCCGAGGTCGCCATGGTCAGGGCGCTACCGAGGCCGACCAGCACCGGAAAGAACCAGCCGCCTCGGACCGACCACGCCGTGGCGGCCGCGATCGTCGCCGTGACGAGGGCGGCGTACAGCCCATAGCTGGTGGCCTGGATGGAGTAGCTCCAGGTCTCCGCGTCGCCGAGGACGAATACCCCCACGACCAGCGCCGCGAGCGGTCCGTAGAGGGATCGCGCCGCCGCCCACGCCAGCGCGGGTAGCAACGCCACCGAGACCAGCGACACCCAGACCGCCGCCCGGGCGACGTCTCCGGTGAGCTTGCTCACCCAGACGCAGAGGTAGGGGTGGAGGATCGGCTTGTCGACGTTGTAGTCCTCCCAACGGCCCCGGGCGATCGCCAAAACATTCTCGGCGTAGGAGGCGTGGTCCATGCCGACGAGTGCCCACGCCGGGTTGGCCGTTCGGACCCACCAGAGCTGCACGGCCAGGCCCGCGATGACCAGCCCGGCAACCGCCAGGACATCCCAAAGCGGCCGCTTTGGAGCGGGCTGCGTGGCCGAGTCCGGCGGTGCGCGCCACCCCGCCGCCGCGCCGAACAGGCCGGTCAGCGCAAGCAGGGTCGCGGCCCCAACCAGCGGCGGCCAGTACCAGATCGGCGTGGCCCGCGCGGCGTACCCGAGGTGGCCGGTGGCGGCCCAAGCCCAGAGCGCAAATGCAGTCGCCGCCGCGGAGACGACGAGCGGGCGCGCCAGAGCGCGGACTCGGGGGGACAGGGCCACGGCGCATGGTACGCCGCGGCGCGGGCTTGTGGGCGACCGGCGGCCGTGCGGCGACGACGATAGACGCGCGGGACGAGGGTCCTCGATGGCGCGTATGCAGTTGGTCGAGCTCGAAGACCTCGCCTGGTTTCCTGCCATCCTGCGCGATGGCGGCACTGCCTACTTGGAGTTCGTGATCCGCAAGTCGGGGCACGGGGCGCGCTTGGCGCCTACCATCGCCCGCGCGCTCGCCGCGTCGGGGGCCACGCGCATCGTGGACCTGTGCAGCGGCGGGGGGGGGCCCTCTCGCATCGTCTCTGACGCGCTTGCAGCCAGCGGGCAGACGGTCCCGGTGCTTTTGACCGACCTGTACCCCAACCCGGCGGCGTATGCGCACGCCGCGGCGGGTACCGACGGGAGGATCACCGGCTCTGCCGCCCCGATCGACGCCACGCAGGTCCCCGCCGAGCTGACTGGGCTCCGCACCATCTTCAACGCCTTCCACCACTTCCCGCCCCAGCTCGCCCGAAAGGTGCTCTCGGACGCGGTTCAGAGCCGCCAGCCCATCGCGGTGATCGAGGTCGTGAGTCGCGAGCCGGCGATGCTGGTTGCCCTCCTCTTCTCGCCGCTGACGGTGACGTTGACCATGCCGTTCTGGCGGCCCTTCCGGTGGCAATGGCTCCTCTGGACCTGGATTTTGCCGCTGATGCAGGGCTTTGTGCTGTGGGATGGCGTCGTGTCGTGGCTTCGGATCTACGGGGTTGACGAGCTGCGAGCCCTCACCGCTGAGATCGACGCGCCGGACTGGGAGTGGGAGATCGGCACCTTCCGGTTGGGGAACGGACCGGGAAACGCCACCTTCCTTCTCGGCCGACCGAAGTAGAGTATAGATTGCGCCGCCGATGAAGATCCCTGACCGCCTGATCCCGCTGCTTGAGATGGGCCTCGTCCAGGAGGTGGTGCGCCCGCTCATGGCCGGCAAGGAGGCCGCGGTCTACATCGTGTGGGCCGAAGACCGCTACTGCGTCGCCAAGGTCTACAAGGAGGCGATCAACCGCTCCTTCCGGCAAAAAGCCTCCTACACCGAGGGCCGGGTGGTGCGAAACAGTCGCGACCAGCGGGCCATCGCCAAGGGCAGCAAGTTCGGTCGGGAACAGGCCGAGGCGGCGTGGCAGACCGCCGAGGTCGACAACCTCTACAAGCTCGGCGCCGCCGGGGTCCGCGTGCCCAAGCCCTTCGTCTTTTCCGAGGGCGTCCTGCTGATGGAGCTGGTGCTCGATCCGTACGACCAACCCGCGCCGCGGCTGTGCGATTGCAGCTTCACCGAGGAGCAGGCGTACAATACCCACGCCTTCGTCATGCGCCAGGTGGTCCTCATGCTGTGCGCTGGCATCGTCCACGGCGATCTGTCCGAGTACAACGTGCTCTTGAGCAAGGACGGGCCCGTGATCATCGACCTGCCGCAGGCCGTCGACGCCGCGCAGAACCGGAACGCGAAGTCGATTCTCTTGCGCGACGTCAACGCCATCAGCGCGTTCTTGGGCCGTCACTGCCCAGGGCTCGCCGAGTCGCAATTCGGGCCGGAGATATGGAGCTTGTACGAGCGTGCGCAGCTCTTCCCGGACTCCCACCTCACCGGGCGCTTCCGTGGCTCTACCCGCCAGGCCGACGTGCGTGGGGTGCGCCGCGAGATCGATGCCGCCGCGCGCGAGGCCCAGATGCGGCGCCGCTGACCGTCGCCGCGCGTTAGCTCGCGCCCCCGAGGAGGGGTGATGGCGAGAGGATCCCGGCCGGTGGACGAAGAAGTGCAGTACGCGGACCGCCCCATCCGCAACGACCATCACGACGACATGCTCGATCTGAAGGCGCTGGCCAACCGCATCGCGGCGATGCCGCAGAAGGAGCGGCGGGCGCTGCCACTGGACGAGGACACCCAGGGGCAGCTCGACCTGCTGGCCGCGTCTGAGCCCCGCCCCGATCGGCGTCGCACGCTGATGCGCGCCAAGCTGCTTTTGGGGGCCGCGGACCAGGACGCCCTCCAAAAGGCGCTGGCCGGCAGCTCACCCACGGCGTTGCGTGACCGGGAGACCGTGTATTGGCGGACGCGAATCGTCGCGGGAGATGATCGTGATCTCCAAGCCTTCATCGAGGCCTATCCGGATAGCGACCGGCAGGCGCTGCGTACACACGCGCGCGACGCCCGGGGGGCCGGGCCGGCGGCCGAGCGCGCGGCGGCGCGGCTGCTTGTGGCGTTGCGCGAGGGCGCGGCGGCGGGCGCGGGGGCGCCAGCCACCGAGGGCGCGGGGGACGACTAGCGCGGCGGTGCGGGTGCCGACGCGGGCGGTTTCAGCGCGCGGGCTCGGCCGCCGGCTCGGCCTCGGCGAGGATCTGCGCTTCGATGTCCACCAACTCCTCGTCCGCCAGCTCGACGTCCTGTTCGAAGCGGGCCGCCGGGATGTAGCCTTTCCGCGAAGCGCGGACGTTGTTGTACTCTACCAGTGACAGGATGGCCCACTGATAGATCGCGACCTCGTAGTATTCAAGGATGTTGTCAGTCGCGTTGAGCATCACATAAGAGAGGGTCATGGTGACATAGACATGGCTCACCATGGCGAGGCCGCCGTAGCTCTGCTTGCGGATGAGCCGGAAGCCCTGCCACAACATGGTCAAGAGCACCCAAGCGAACAGCGCCAGGCCGATGCCACCAGTCTCGTAGGCGACACGCAGATAGCCGTTGTGGGGCGCTGCCTCCTGCCCAAACAGCTCCACGCCCAACATGACGGAGCTCCCCGCGCCGTGCCCGAGCCAGGGGGTTTCCCAGAAGCGGCGGACCAGCTCGTCCCAGAAATACAGCCGCCACCCGATCGAGGTGTTCAGATCGTACATCTCGGCGCCAGACTCGAAGATGGCGCCCGCGTCGCTCATTCTGGCGAGGATACCGCCGCCGAAGGCCACAAGGCCGAAGGCCCCCCCGATCGCGCCAGCCAGGAGGTAGGTCCGCTTCTTGTAGATCCAGCTCAGATAAATCCAACACACCAGCATCGCCACCCAACTGATGCGGGTGTAGGTGGAAATCTCGAGCGCGACGAGCGCGACGATGTACAAGAAGCGCAGCCCGCGGTTCTTTCGCTCCTCATCGAGGAACTCGGCATAGGCCAGGCAGAAGAGAAAGGTGAGGTACATCGAGAAGTGGGCGGGGTGGAAGAAACTGGAGTTGACCCGAACGTAGCCTTCGGTGACCTCGTTCCCTTGGCCTGTCGCCCACTGGTAAAAACCATACAGGATGGGGATGACGCTGCTGGCGTAGATGGCCGTGATCACCTGGCGCACCATCTTGCGATCGAGCATGTCCGAGATGATGAGGTAGGTGAAGAACGGCGCCGCCAGGCGCGTGACGAAGCGGGAGGACCAACGATCTTCGCTGGCCCAGAACATGCTCACCGCGAAGAGTCCCAGGAACGCGCCGTAGGGGACGGTGAGCGAACGCCCCTTGAAGGGGTTCTTCCACAACACGAGGAAGTACACAAAGCCGATGCCCGTGGCCAGGACGTTGACCAGCCCGCCCAGGTCGAAGTCAAAACCGCCGATGGTGATCCGGTCACCCCCGGCGACGAAGTTCCGAAGCGCGATCACTGCGAGGAAAACAAGGATGAACGCCTTCGGGTTGGCAAGGAACAGGCCGCCGCCCACCCCCACGATCGCCAACGCCGCCATGTAGTGCGGGCCGCCGAACGCCAGCGCCAACGCCATGGGTATGGTGATGAGCACCGGGATGAGGAACTGGCGCGACGGGTCGCTGCCGAGGTCGGAAAAGGCGGATGGGCGGTCGTAGGCCAGGTGGAGAAGCTAACCTGAGCGGCGTGGCTCGATCGTCGACTCCTACAGGACGCGCGGTGCTGCTGAGCGTCGGGCTGGCGGCGGGGCTGTGCATCGGCGAGGGGGTGGCGCGTGTGTTTCCGAGCACGTTCGGCGACGAGAATTTCGCGCTCGCCGGGGCGGGAAATCGGCCGGGATGTGTGCGACCGTCGCTGACGCGTGGGTATGAGCCCATCCCAGGGACCTGCGGCACCAACGCTGAAGGCGCCCGGGACTATGCCGCGGGCGCCCAGGGAGTCCCCGTGAAGGTGATGGTGGTGGGCGACTCGCTGAGCACCTTCACGCTCTGGCCGACCACGCTCGCCGAGGCGTTTTCGGCGGGGTGGGCGCGCTCCGTGCAGCTGCGCACCTACGGGGTGCCGGGGTACAACACCTGTCAGGAACTCTCGATGTTTCGGGAGCGCGTGGCCGCGTTTGCGCCCGACGTGGTGCTGCTCCAGGCCTGCGCCAACGACGTGCAGGGGTCGCCAGTTCTGGCCCGAAGTGGGGGATGGACCACCTACTTTAGCGGGAACGAAGCGGTCGAATTCCCGACGTGGGTGTTGGGCTCGCGGTTGTTGACCGTCGGGGCGATGAGTTTTCTGCCTCGTGTTCCATTGGAGGGCGCGCGTTCGGGGCGCGAACACACCGCGGGTTGCCTTGCCGGCTTCCGAGACGAAGCCCCAGCCATTGGAGCCTTCCTCTTCCCCCTGTTTTATCCGAGCGATGCGCCGCCGGCGTTATTGGACGAGATGGCGATGCGGGAGCTGCTGGCCGAGTCCGGCATTCCCTTCCTCGACCTTCGACCTTCGTTCGAGTCCGCCGGTCCGATGGTCGAACATCGCGACAGTCCGAGTGATTTCATCCACCCGAATCGAGAGGGAGAGCGGGTTGCGGCGCGGGCGATTGCGACGTGGTGGTTGGAGGAGTTCGACGAACCTTGACTACAGCGGCAGCTCCACCACCGAAACTTGGATCGCATGGGTGCGATACTCCGCGACCACCGGGAAGCCTGCCACCGCCCACTCGTCCATCGCCTTGAGCGCGGCGTGGCGCTCGTCCAGCGGGGTCTGCTCGAACACCACCCAATGCAAGGTGTCCTGCCCCGCGCACTGCCAACGTAGGCTGGCGAGGCAGCTCCGAAACGCGCTCTCCGTCGGGGCGTCAGGACAGCCGATGCGGACGAAGGTGACATCGGCGTAGGCGACGGCCTCGCGCATCGGCGAGACGACGCAGCCCCCAGTTGGCACGTGCTCGGACAGGAGCGCGCCGACGTCGCGTTCGATGAGCGCCGTCTCCAGTCCAGAGGGCGGGATGCCGCCGGCGGCGGGGCGGACGGCCCAGAGCGTCAACATCGTCGCCAGGGCAGCGGCGGGCACTTGACCCCAACGCGTGGGCAGGGCGGCCAGGATCACCGCCACGCCGCGCGCTGCGAGCAAGATCGCGATCGGCAGCGCGTTGTCCGTGTACCGGTGCGCCGCCCGCATGCTGAGCAGGACCGGCAGCGGTGCAAGCGCCATCAACAACACGACGCCGCCGAGCCAGGCGGGGGTTCCCGCGCCCGCGCGCCTCGGCCCGCCGCGGTCCAGGCCCACACCGCTGACCCCGAGCACCAGCAGCGCGGCGATCAGGAGCGCCGGTGGCGCCGAGGCGTGGAAGCGCCCCACGTAGACCACCAACGAGCCGCCGAGCTGGGTCCGCGCGGCCTGCAGCGCGCGGGACAGGAGGCTCTGCCAGTCGGGCATTCCCGGGACGCCAGCCGCCTCGTGGGAGGCCGACTCCGCCACGCCTGCCAGGAGCTGGCTCACGCCAATCCAGGGGAAGACTTGAAAAAGCGCCGCCCAGGTCAGCGCCAGTCCGACGACGAATCCGGCCAGCGCGCGGAGTCGGTCGCCGCGGGCCGCCACGATCAGCACGCTGAGCGCCGCCGGCACCGGGTAGGCGAGAGTGGTGAAGTGGGACGCCGCGCACAGCGCCGCCGCCGCTCCGGCCAGCGCACTCAGCCACCATCGTAAGCGTACTGCGTGCGCGGCCAGCAGACAGAGCGGTAGCATCGTGGTCACGGTCGGATCCACGCCAAAGCGACGCGAGGCCAGAATCAGGATGGCGTTTGCCGCAACCAGCGCACCAGCGACCATGGACGCGTCCCGTCCCATCCCCCACGCGCGCCCCAGGCCATAGACGACGGGTGCCAGCACCACCTGAAGGAGATGGTTGACCATGTGCCCAGCGACGGGCACGCCGAGGCCGGCCAAGAGGCCCGACAGGAGCGTCCACGTTGGCATTCGGTGGCCATCCAAGTCACCGAGTCGGCCGGCGTTGTAGGCCCGCGCCTGGTCGGCCCACTCCCCGGCGTCGAGGCCGTCGATGAGCTGGTCCTGGGGGGTCAGCCATCCCGGGAGGCCGTCGGGGAGCCACTGGGTGAGGCCGAGCGCGACGAGAAGGGTGACGAGGAGCGCGTCGGCCCAGAGCGCCGGCCTCGGTGCGCCGCGGGTCAGCGTGGGACCGGGTCCCACGGGACCGAACCGTCCAGTGCAGGCGCGGACGAGCGCAACCAGCACCTCGACGTGCGACCGGAGGCTGCGGATACGCGTCGGAACCGCCCCTGCCGGGTATACCCGCCGCGTCGGGACCTCGACACAACGGAACCCGAGGTGCGGCGCCGCGAAGGACACATAGGGGAGCAGCTCGTAGTCTTCAAATTCCGCGCGAAAAAGCGCCAAACGCGGGTCCAGCAACAGCCGGCGGCTGTAGCCGCGAAAGCCTTGGGTCGTGTCGGTCCAGGGGAAGCCCGACGCCCAACGCAACAGCGGTGCGTGCACGGCCCGAATCGCCAGCCAACGTGCGATGGGGGTGTTCTCCGCGCGTCCGCCCGGCAAGAAGCGCGACGCCTGGACCAGGTCGTGCCCGTCCCTGAGCGCGGCGACGATGCGCGGGATGCCCTCGGGGTCGTCCTTGTCGTTTCCGTCGATGGTGACCGCGCCTTCGTAGCCGTGGTTCATGGCGAAGGCGTACGCGATGCGCAGTTGCGTGCCGAGCCCACCGGGTGCCAGGCGAAGCAGGGAGCCACGGACGCCGAGCGGTCGCAAGCTGGCGTCCGCGGTGGAGCCGTCTGCGCTCCCGCCATCGACCACAATCACGTCGGCGACGTCGGTGATCCCCAGTTGGGCGATGTGCCCGAGCAGGCGATGGAGGCGCTCGCCCTCGTCGATGACGGGAATCACGACGCAGTAGGGGTGACGGCGGCCGTTCCAGAAACGGACCTCGTGGGCGGGGACGTCGATCATGCCGGGAAGCCGTATCGGGCCATCGCCAGCTGAAGCGCACGCGCCACGTCTGTCACACAGTCCCCACCTGGTTGTGGGAGCATCTCAATGCTGGTGGAAACATCCGGAATGGTTCGATGGAGCGCCCGTGCGCCTGCCTCGTGGTCGGTGGCGCCATCGCCGAGGGTGCGGAGCTGCGGTTCGCTCAGGTGGACGTGGCCCACGAGGGGGGAGTGCGCGGTCAGCAGCGCGTCCACGGGTTCCCCGCACAGGCTGGCGATGCCGAGGTCCAACTGAAGCCGCACCGCCCGATGGCCGGCGGCGGCGACCCAGCGGGCCGCTTCCTCCGTCGTGACCGCAAACGCACCCCCGTAGGCGACCGGAGCGGCCTCGACGCACAGAACGCAGCTACGCGCGGCTGCCAACTCGCCGGCGTGGTGCAGAAACTGCAGCGCCAGGTCCCAGGCTTCGGCGAAAGGGCGCGCGCGCGGCCGACGATTGGCGGGCGAGCCGAAGACGAGCTTGGTGGCGCCCAGCTCCGCGGCGACGTCCAGCACCCCGGCGAGGTGCGCGAGCATCGGGCCGGGTGAGTTGAAGATGTCGAGCTCGGGATGCCCGTAGAACAACGATTGCACGGCCTCGATGCCGATCCCTCGGTCGGCCCATCGCTCACGGACGCGCCGCGCGGCGCCGGGCCATCCGGGCTCGGCAGCGTACTTGCCCGGCGCTACGTCGATCGAGCTGACCCCGGCGGCGACGAGCACCGGCGCGATCAGTGCGTCGTCGCCTGCCGCCCACGCGAGGTTCGAGATCCCGACCTTCATGCCCGCGTCCGGAGTTCGGTGCGGGCGTAGGCCTCGATGGCCGCCATCGATTCTTGTCGCGAAACCGCGCCGTGGACGCTGCGGACGTCGTAGTGGACAGACGGGCCCTTCGCGGCGAGCGTGACCCCGAAGACCGGCGCGACGTCATCGAGCCGGACCGGCTCAGCGACTAGATGCACCAATCGAAGGCCCCTGGCCAAGGCAAGCTGGATGTCGCTCCACAGCCGGTCCATCGGGTAGAACTGATGCACCGCGGCCCCGTCGAGCTTGTCCAGCTCATGCCGGTTGAGCAGGTCGAAGAGCGCGTTCTTGCGCAGCCCCGGCCCCACAAGCCCGGGGAGCCGCACCACCAGCGAATTCGGAAAGCGGCCGCGGACGAAGCCTTCCAGCTCCCACCGATGGCGGCCGTAGGGGTGCCGGGCCGGCTCTACGAGCGAGGTTTCGTCGACGTCGCGGGGGGTATCAAACACATCGACGGTGCTGATGAGGACGAAGCGGCGGCAGCGGAGTCCGCCCAGGGCCGCGGTCAACCGGGCGAGGCTGCCACGGTCGGCGTCGGGCTCGCGGTTGGCCAGCCACTTTGCCCCGGGCGCGCCCGCGCAGACCACACAATCGTACGCTTCCGCAGCAAGACCCTCGACGTCTGTAGAGCGGAACTCACGAGCAAACGATGCCTGTTTCCGTAGGGTCGAGCCGACGAAGCCGCTCCAACCGATGAGCGCGTTCATGACAGCGCCTCGGCGTCGAGGCGGTCCAACACATCGACGACGTTGTCGATCTTGCCGCCGAGGATGGAGTACAAGCCGGGGAGCTCGGCGCTGCGCTCGAGCAGGATCGGCCGGCCGTCGTCCACTTCGTTGGCCTGGAGCACCGTCTTCACCTCGAAGATCGACCCCACCTGCCGGGTCTGGGCGAGCACCGGCACAAAGCGAGCCGCGGCGCGGATCATCCGCTCGAAGCGGGAGTCACCGCGGTACGCCGCCAGCCGCGCCGCCGGCGAGATCGCGGCGTCTTCGCGCCAACTCAAGTGGGGCGTGTAGCGAACGTGTGACAGGGTGTGGAGGCCCTCGTCGTGGGGCACAATCGAGAAGTACGGCCCATCCATGACCGTGAGCGCCACCCCAGAGAGCGCCGCCGGCGCTGAAACGATCGCCAACTCCGCCAGCTCGTGTCGCAAGCCGGCCGCGGTGGCGGGACCGGCCAGCCGCCCGAGCGCGCTGTAGGTACAGTTGAAGACGTGCCGGGCTTCGACTCGCCGGGCTCCCGCCGACCCCTCGATGTCCAACGCGATTCCATGCGGAGAAACCCGAGTAAGCGCGCGCACCTCGCTTTGGAGCTGCAGCTCGACGCCCGCTTCGGCCAGCGCCGCACTCACCGAGCGGGAGAGCGCTCCGAGGTCCATGACCGACTCCTCCACCTCGAAGACCGACTCGACCTGGCCCGGCTCGAAAAGGGCCGCGAACTCCGGACGAGCCTCTTTCAGCGGTGCGCCGATCTCTCGACAGGATCGTACGAACTGCCGCGTGTTCGTCTTGGACTGCGCGGCCGCGATCGCATAGATACTGACGATGTCGCGGCGGAGCGCGGACGGGTGGGTCTCGAGGAAACGCGCCACGTTCTGGAGGCTTCGGGCGCTGGTGGTGAGGCTGCGGGGGTAGTGGTAGCCGGCGTGGATCCGCGCCTGGTTGCGCAACGACGCGCGCTGCATCGGCGCCGGTTCACGCTCCACAAGCAGCACCCGCTTCACGCCGCGGCGTTTCCGGAGATAGACGGCGATGCTGGCCCCATAGATGCCGCCGCCCACCACCGCCGCGTCCCACACCGGCTCAGGCCCCATCCGGCGCGTCCACGACGTTGAGTTGGCGCTGGCGCACCATGCTGGCGCTGGTGAATTCCCGCGCCACGTGCCACGTCGGCCCCGTCCGCAGCGCTGACGTCAACTGAAGGACATACTCCCCCAGCACGAGCAGGATCAGCGAGATCAGGAAGAACATCCCCGAGGTCTGCAAGGACAGTGTCGTCCATCCCGGCGCGACGTCGTCCTTGAGTAGGTACACCGCGATGACGTACCCCGAATACAATACATTGAGCGAGGCGGCGACGGTGGACAGCCAGGTGACACTGCGCAGCGGGGCTCGCGTCGTGGACACCAACAGGCGCAAGCCGCGGTCGATGCTGACCCCGAGGCTCCGGGGCGGCGCGCCCCGGGGTGCTGAGCGGTACCGCACATGGGCCTGGGCAAAACCCGCCAATTGCGCAAGCTGGCGCCACGTGAACGCGGGGGTCGGGTGCTTCAGGACGAGGTTGACGACGCTGCGCGACACCATCCGAAACGCTGGGGCGTCCGAGACGAAGCGGACCCCGTGGAACAGGGCGTACAAGAGCGCGAAGCCGCCCCCCAACGCGCGGTACAGCATCCCCGCAGCCGGTCGGGCCTCGTTGACCGCGAAGACCACGTCGGCGCCGGCGCGCGCGCGCTCCAACATCGCTGCGAGCGCGTCCGCAGCGTCCGTTGCGGGGTCGTAGACCGCGACGAAGTCGCCGATGGCGTTGTCGAGGCCCACCCAGACTGCGGTGTCCGCGTCGACGGGGCTGGTCAGCGCCAGAATCTGGAGATTGGGGAGCCCGCCCTCCAGCGTCAGTGCGCGCAGACGCTCCACCGTGTCGTCCCGCGAGGCGTTGTCCACCACGACGATCTCGTAGTCGGCGACGAGCGTACGGAGGGTGGCGCTGAGCGTCGTGAGGTCGTCGGTCAGTGGCCCCGCGGCGTCCCGCACCACCACGACGATGGACAAGAACACGGGAGCTGCAGCGGGGGGCGCGATCGGGTGCTCGGCGGGTGGGGGAGATCATAGCGGATTGGTGTGCCACACTGCGCCCCATGGAACGCCTCGCCCTCCGCATCCTCGTCGGCCTCGCCTTCGGCGCGCTCGCCGCCGCCGCGCTCGGTCCCACCGCGATGGAGCTCCGCTGGCTCGTCGAGCCGATCGGCGCGATCTTCATGCGCCTCTTGTTGTGCCTCGTGTTGCCCTTGGCGATCTCCGCGCTGGTGCTCGCGGTCGCCGAGCTGCGGCCCGGCTCGCTGCTGGGCACGGGGTGGCGTCTTCTGGCGCTGACGCTCGGGCTGACGAGCGTGGCTGTCGCCATCGGCATCACGCTGGTCCAACTGGTGCGTCCAGGGGAGGGGATCGACCCGAAAACCCTGCCCGCTGCCGGCGCGGTCACCCCGGCCACCACCGACGCCGTCCAGGCGGTGATCGAGATCTTTCCCGCCAACCCCTTCCTGGCCGCCACCGATCGCAACATGGTGCCGATCCTGGTCTTCGCCGTGCTCGCCGGGCTTGCGCTGCGCCGTACCGAGACGCCGGCGGCGCGCGGCCTTCAAGAGGGAGTCCAGGGCGTCTTCGACGTGTGCGCGGCGGGCGTCGGGATGGTGATGACGTTGGCCCCGCTGGGCGTGGCCGCGATGGCCTGGATGGCCGTGGCCAAGGGCGGACTCGCGGCGCTCTTGCCGGTGGCGCGTTTTGCGCTGGTCGCTGGCCTGGCGTTGGGACTCCAGGCGCTGGTGGTCTACCCGCTGGTCTTGCGGCTTTTGAGCAACGCAAACCCGTTGGCGTTCTTCCGCGCCATCCGCCCGGCGCTGGCGATGGCCTTTGCCACCGCGTCGAGCGCCGCGACCCTGCCCACGACGCTGCGCGTGGCCGACGAAGGGCTGCGCATCCCGCGCGAGACCGGCCGCTTCATCCTGACCGTCGGCGCCAGCGCCAATCAGAACGGCACCGCGCTCTATGAGGGCGTGGCCATCTTGTTCATCTGCCAGCTCTACGGCGTGGACCTGACCCTCGGGCAGCAAGCGCTGGTGGCTGGCGTCAGCGTGCTCGCGGGGGTGGGTACGGCGGGAGTTCCTGCCGCGTCGATCCCGGTGATCGCGGCGGTGGTGGGTTCGTTTGGTGTCCCAGCGGAAGCGGTGGCGGTGCTGGTGGGGGTCGATCGGCTCCTGGACATGTGCCGCACCACCGTCAACGTCGCGGGCGACCTGGTGATCGCGCGGATTGTGGGGGGGGAGCGGCCGTCAGCGCTGGCAGAAGCGTAGCCGGACACCGGTTCCACCAGCCGATCGCGGCGCTGCACGAGGTCAAGGCGCACTGCGAGGATTCCCTATGTCGGAGGACACTCGGAGGTCGCGGGTAGCGAGAATGCGCACTCGGGGGCGACGACCCGAACCTGCCGGACGGCCGCTGCCAGGCGCGAAATACTCGCGGCAAGTTCGGCGCGCGCGCCTTGGTGTTCCGGACGCGCCCGCCGATCGCCGCCGGCGAAGGCCACCTCGACGCTGGCGGTGGTGACCGCCACCTTCGCCAACTCGACTCTGGCTGCCCGAAAATCGCCTTCCGGCGTCCCACCGGGCGAGGGGCACACCTGCGCCACTTCGGCGGCCAGCTGCCACTGGCGCGACAGGGTATCCAGGCAGTCCTCGGGGGCGGCGCAGGCCGCCAAGGCAAGGAGGAACGTCACGCGCAACACTGTTCCCACTGCGCCATGGTTATTGTAGCGCGACGCAGTCTACCTCCGTACACGGATCGATCAGTGGATCCTCGGGCTCGTCGGTCGGGATCACGACCCTGCCTTCGATCTTGCCGCTCGTGCGGCCGAGAAATGCAAGAGCGCCGTTCGGGTTGTCGAGCAGCATCATTCGAGCCCCCTACGACCGCAACTGCAGGTCGGTGATGACGGTGACGTTGGCCATTTGAATGGTGCCGACAGCGTCCTGGGTGACGATGACGATGACGCGGATGCCGCGGCTGAACTTGGTCGGGTCGGTGGACCACCACGGGAGGGTGAGCTTGCGGTTGCCAAGCACGGGAGCGGCCTCCAAGGCGACGGGGGTGCCCCACACGAT
>CANLGL010000033.1 GCA_947490345.1 Deltaproteobacteria bacterium | reverse complement strand
GCGAGCGAAGGCGGCGTGCACAGGAGGATTCGTCTCGGGCAATGAGCCAGGCGGTTCCGGTTCTGGTCGACGCTCGTCTGGCGCAGGCGCTGATTGAGGCGAAGGAGCGACGGCTCCGCCGCTTCGGTGACGGCAGAACGTCGCTGGCCTCGCGCGTGCAGCCGGCCGAGCCGCCACCGGAGCAGTTGGCGGTGCAGCCGGGCCGGGGTGGCGTCGGTGAACATCGTGACCCTCCTACTGCTACGAGGCAAGAAGCGCCGCCACGTCAAAAATCCGGGCCTTCGCCGTCGCGGCCGAACCCGGTCGGATAGCGAGAGCCATGGTCGTGCTCGCGCTGGCAGCCTGCGGAAGCTGGATCGCGCCCGGCGCGTCGGAGGCCGACACAGCCGCGCGCGCCGAAGATTCGGGCACCGAGGCCCGGAGGTGGTCCTGGACCTCGAAAGCGGCCCGGGCGAGTTTCTCTACCAAGACGACGTCTGGCTCGACTTCGGGCTCACGATCACGGAAGCGGACATCGCCGCGCTTACCGCGTCCCCGCGGGTGGACGTGCACGCCACCTTCACCTTCCGCGACGAGTCGTACGACGTGGGCCTACACCTGAAGGGCACGTCCTCCTACTGTGACTTCACAGAAAAACCAGCATTCAAGATTGATTTTCACCAGTGGGTTCCGGATCAGGACTTCCACGGGGTTCGGCGCCTCACGCTGAACAACATGTGGCAGGACAGCTCGATGCTGGCCGAACACACGACCTATGCCCTGTTCGCCATGGCGGGCAGGCCCGCGCCGCGCCATGGGTACGCCCGGGTGGCGGTCAATGGTGAGCCCTTCGGGCTGTACGGCATCGTGGAGACCATGGACGAGGCCTTCGTGGATCGCTGGTGGGACGACGATGATCTCGGAAACCTCTACGAGGGGGACGCGAGCGGTGATCTGACCGACCACGGCGTGAACGACTACGACCTGCAGGAGGCCGGCGAGCCCACCGACACCTCCGACCTCGAAGCGCTCGCTGCCGCGCTCGACGCGTCCACGCCGGCAACGTTCACCGGAGTGCTCGCCGCCAATTTCGACATCGACGGCGTGCTCGACGCCATGGCGATCGAGATGATCGCTGCCAATTCGGACGGCTACGTGTCGTCGGGGAACAACTACCTGCTCTACCACGCCCCGGTGGCGGGCAAGTGGTGGCTGATCCCTTGGGGCGCCGACCAGACCTGGGACGACGACCAACCGCTCTGGGCCGAGCTCGACGGGGTCCTGGCCGAGGGGTGCTTCGCCGCGGCCGCCTGTCGTACGCAGCTCGAGGTGCGCGCCGCCGCACTCCTGGACATCATGGAGGCGGGGGACCTCGCGGGACTCGCCGAGGCGGAAGGTGCGCGGATCCTTCCCGTCTGCGAGGACGATCCCCGTGCGAAGCACGGCTGCGACAACGATATCGAGGAGTTCGTGGACTACGTCTATGCGCGCCCGGGCCAGTTGCGCTGAGCGCCGTCGCGGCGGACCCGCCAGAACGCGCTATCGTCCTGCGGTGCTCCTGCTCCTCGTCGGCTGCCGGGGGTTCTCCCCAGAATCCTCGCCGGAGCCGGTCGGGCCCGCCGACACGACGGAGCGGACCTGTGGACCGCGCCTGCCCCTCGAGTTCGCCCTTTCGGCCCGGGTGGAGCTTGCGGACACCGCCGTGTTCGCGCTCCCCGCCGACTTCGACGAAGACGGAAACGTCGACCTTGCGACGACCACACACGACGAGATGCTCATCGCCGCAGGTCGTGGCGACGGGACGTTCGACGCCCCATTCGGCACCGTGCCCTCCCAGGGCTTCCCGTTCCTCGCCGAGGATGTCAACGGGGACGGCCACGCCGACCTCGTCGTACACACCGGCGGTGTTCTGCACGGCTACACCGGGGACGGTGCCTTCGGCTTCATCGACTCGCATACGATCGATTTTGCAGCATTTGGGGGCATTGCCACGGGCGACTTCGACGGGGATGGGTTGCGGGACCTTGCCGGGATGAGCAGCTCAACGGTGGCCGTCGCCCTCGCCTTCGCAGGCCTCGATCGGCTGAGCTCTGCCGGGTACCCGGGCGAATTGGGGGTCGCCGACCTCGATCACGACGGGTCCGACGAGCTGATTGTCGGCTACGACGAGGCGCTCCGCGTCTACCGCTGGCGGGACGGGTGGACAGTCTGGCAGGAGCTCGGTGATCTGGGCTTGGACAATCCGATGGTAGGGCTCGGCGACATCGACGGCGACGGCACCACCGACCTGGTCACCGGCTCGCGCTACTTCACCGACGGTCTACGCATCGCCCGGGGGCGATGGGATGGCACCTTTGGGGCGGTCGAGGTCTTGGACTACGACATCGAGGCCGTAGGCGGGCTCGTGCTCCGCGATCTCGACGGCGACTGCCTCGACGAGATCGTCGTCGTCTCCTACTATTACGGGATCCTGATCGAGAGCGTCGGTGAGGGCGGGCTCGTGCGGCGGGCATCGATCGACACGGCCCCCTTCTGGCTGGAGCTAGCAGATATCAACAATGACGGGTGGTTGGATATCGCCGCCGACGTCAACCACCGGGAGTTGGAGGTTTACCTCGGCGGAGTGGGCGTGGTGGAATGAGGGCCAGCCTCACCGAGTATCCCCCCCTAGAAGCGCGCCGCGCGGGAGTATGTCACTCCAGACGCGCGTCGCCGGCGTCGCGGCGGCGAACTGTCGAAAAGCGCTGACGAAAAACGCAGCTTCGTCCGTCCAGCGCGCCGACGCTGGCGGCCGGGTCGTCTCGCGACGCGCTGTTTGGCCACCATACTCGCCGGAAGCGCGCCTTTGGGGGGGTATAGTCGGCGGCGCTCGTGTAGGCGGCGCCGACCTTGGCGGCTCCGCGCTGACTACACTCCGCTCGCCACCGTGTCGCTCCCGCCGCCCCCGCGCCTACCCCCGCCCCGGCCGCCGCCCACTCACGACGATCGCCAGCGCGACCCCAAGCGCAGCAGCCGCGCCCGATCCCGTCGTCTCGCAGCCGCAGCCGCCCGGCTCGGTGACCTCGTCGGCGTCGGTGTCATCAGCGAGGTCGGTGTCCGAGTCGTTCGCGCTGTCCCGGCTGTCCCCGGTCTCGGCGGTATCGATGGGCTCCGCGGTGTCGCGGATGTCGAAGTTCACCGTCGCGGCGTTCTGGCCGTCGACCGCGGTCACGTACAGCTCGGCGTCGTCCTCGCCCGCGGCAAAGAGCGCGTACGTCCAGCTCGTGCCGCGCTCCAGGCCGGGGAGGGTGTCGAGTACGTGTTTCTCCTCGCCGAAGGCCGGTGACAGGTCCAGGTCGAGGATGACGCCATCCGTCAGCGACTCCGGCGCCCGGCCCTCCTGCCGCACGAGCACCGTGAGCGAGATCGGGCGAATCCATGGCGTGTGCCAGGTCACATCGACGGCGCCCACCTCCGCCTCGCCGAGGTCGACCCAGCTCGTCGTGAGCGCAACGCGCCGATAGTGGTCGGGGACGTCGTCCAGTTCGATGAGGCAGACGTCGTCCAGGGCCCAGCCGCCGAACTCAAGGCCGGCGTCGCTCTGCAGTGTGAACGAGAAGGTGAGCGGCGCCGCTGCCACTCCTTCGGAATCCAGGAGCCCGCTGAGGTCGTGGTCCATCGTGGACCAGTCGGTGTCGATGAGCTGCGCGCTGCCGCCGGGGGTCATCGCGTTTTCCCAGAGCGGCGTGTTGGTCGCCCCGTCCGAAACGTAGACGCGGGCGTGATCGTAGAGCCCGTCCTCCACCGACAGCCAGCGCTGGTAGGTGAAGAGGCGCATCCGTCCCGGCGTGGCCAGATCCACGGTGGGCGTTGAGAGGTACTGGGCGTTGTTCGCGCTGTAGTCCTCGTCGAGCACCGTGGTGGCGATGCTGGCACCGCCGTAGGCCAGATCCGGATCGAAACGACCGCCGCCGACCGGGCTGCCGAAGACCCACTCGTCGGTGGACCCGGTGCTGCCCTCCATCGGGATGCCTGCGCCGTGGGTGAAGCCCGGCGCGCCGGACTCGAAGTCGTCGCACCAGAGCTCGGCCCTGTCGCCGACGTTGAAGTCCCAGACTCCCTGCTCCAAGCCGCCGTGGGAGCTTTCGGACCTTGTCCCGTCCGAAGAAGTCAGCGCGTAGAAATAACGGAATCCGTCGGTGGCGGGGACGCGGGGCAGGGTCGCTGTCCAGGTGACGTCATCGGTGGTCGTCATCGGCTCCATGGTCCACGCCGCTGCCCCCGCACCGTCTGCCGTCGGCAACAGCGCCGTCCTGTCGTTGGTGTACCAGACGGACGGGGTGGGCGCGGGCACGCCGGTACACGCCTCAAAACCGGCTTGGATTGCGACCGAGACCGGGTACCCGACGGTCTCGGAGCCCTGAGGCCCGAGCGGAGTATGCGTCACCGTGTACACGCCCATGGAGTCGGCAGCCAGCCCGTGTACGGCCAAAAGACTGATGAGCTCGCAGTCGTGGGGGGTGCCGTTGGACCAGTCCCCGTCGTCGTCGTCGGCGACGAGCACCGCTTCGAGCAGGTCGGTGAGGCCTGGTCCCTGCTCGAGCGCGCCGAGCAGGATCGCGTCGCTCATCGCGATGCCGACGTCCTCGCCGTAGCTCACCCGCCAGACCTCGCGCAGGTCCCACAGGAAGCTGGCCCAGATGAGGCCGTCGTTGTGCGGTTCGTTGATGACGTCAGTCGGGTACACCCGGTCGGTGTCCAGCTCGCGGATGGCGGAGCCGTCGGTGTAGAAGCCTTCGCCAATCGTGGCGTTGTCCAGGATGGTGGCAGAAATGTAGTCGGCGCTCCCCTCCGAGACGTCGCTGGCGAAGGTGCCGCCCCCCAGGATGTACTCGTGGATGCCGTGGCCGACCTCGTGGTAGACGACGCTCGCGATGCGGCCGGTCGCATTGCACACGTCGTACGCCGCGTAGAAGGTGACGGTTCCGCCGGTGTAATAGGCGTTGCACGATCCTGAGCTGACGTCGACGTTGGCACGCACCCGTTCGTCCAACCACGCGTGGGTGGGCCAACGGTCGCCGAGCCAGTCCCACACCTGGTAGAAGTGGTGCAGCGTGTTTGCCGCCGAGTACGACAGGTCCTCGCCAGCGTCCAGGTCGATGTCGTCGCTGCCGTTGTGCGCGATGCTCGCGCCGTTTTGCAGAACCATCAGCGTCGTCCCGTCCAGCTCGACGGTGAGGTCGCCGGTGAGCGTGTGGCTGCCATCGTCCGCGGTCACGTCGCTGGTCCCGGCCGCGTCGGTGACGGTGACCTGGCGCGCCGGATTGGTGACGAGCGCGTCGTCGGCGGTGTACTCCTCGTGGGTCACGGTGACCGAGTCGAAAGAGCGCGGATCGTACGCGTAGACATCCTGGCCGGCGCGGTCCACGGCGCGCACGGACGTCGGTGTCCTGCTCAACCGGACGAGGCGTCCGTGGCCACGCTTGGGGTCGGCGACGACGACCTCGCCGGCGCGGGGTGTCGGGAGGCCTCGGGTTGGCGTGAGGCGCACCCACGCGGCGCCGATGCGCCCATCGGTCACGACGAGCTGCACCTCGTCGTCGACGACCGCGACTCCGCCGAAGCGTCGCGTGTAGCGCAGAGTCGTTCGCTCGCCCTGGCCGAACGCGTGACTCTGGGTGGCGGTCAGGCTCAGCTCGCCGGGGTCGATGCCGGACAGGGTCGCGACATCGGCGACCAGCTCATCGGCGAGCACCTCGGGGAGCGCGCTCAGACCGAGAAATCGGGGGGTGCCGGTGCGTTCGTCCCACCGGATCCACGGGTCGGCCCATGCGGCCGCGAAGCCCAGCGCCGCTTGCGACGAGCCGAGACGCCATTGCACCGCTGGCGTCCGCGCGAGGTGGACCACCGGCGCGCCTTGAGGCAGGGGTGCGGAGGGCGGGGCGAAGCCGAACGCGAGCCAGAACAACATCCGCGCGGTTATCGCGCCGGGGCGGCTACGGCGGCGGCACTTTCGCTTGACACCCCGGGCCAACCGGGGAACGATGGGGACCTCGCAGCACCTTTGGAGTTCCCATGAATTGGCGCCCCTCCCCCCGTCCCAAGCCCGGCCCCAAGAGCTGGCGTCCTTCGCCACGTCCGAAGCCGGGTCCCAAGGCCTGGCGTCCGTCCCCCCGCCCGAAGCCGGGCCCGAAGGCTTAGTCGGCGCCGGTCCCGTCGCATGAAAGACGGGTCGTCAGCGACGGCAAATCTGGTGGGTGCCGCCGAGGCGTGGGTGACCACGCCCGAGTGGATGGATTTCCTACGTCCCGACAGCCCCGCCCATCGGCACAAGCTGCTCGAGCGGGAGCTGTACCTTCGCCTGTGGGCCCCCTACGTGCGCCCCGGTTGTCGGGTGCTCGACATCGGCGGCGGCATCGGCCGCTTCGCGGTGTGGTGCCTGGACCGCGGCTGCGACGTCCACCTCGTCGATGCCGATGCCATCTCGCTGGAAGTGGCGCGGGGCCACGCCCGCGGCCGTCCGGGGACGCTGACGACGCACCATACGACCGCCGAGGCGCTGCCGCACGTCGAGGCCGACGTCGTCATCGCGGCTGAGCTCCTGTGCTACGTCCACGACGCTGGCGCCGTGCTCGCGGGGCTGCGGCCGCGGCTTGTGCCGGGAGGGACGTTGCTGTTCTCGGTCGAAGCGCGCTGGGGCTGGGGTATGGCGCTGGATGCGCCGACGGGCCACCTCGGCGCGCTTCTGGACGACGGTGTCCTGCACGTCCCTGGGGACCGCTACGTCCGGACCTACGACGAGGTCGATGTCCGCGAGCTCTTCGACGGCTGGCCGCTGCCGGTCCTGGAGCGCACCCACTACGTCCTGAGCGGGCCGTTCCAACAGGTGGCCGGCGATGTCGATGTCGAAGCGCTCTTCGCCTGGGAACAGCGGCTCCGCAGCCATCCGATTTTCGGGAAGCTGAATCGGGCATGGGTGGGGGTGGCAACCGGGTGAGTAGTGGCCGTGCGGGCCCGCCCACCGAATCCCAAACTGGTCGCGCAGGCCCCCAACGGGGCGGCTAAGGTCGGCGCGATGCGCGTTCTCCTCGTCCAGCCCCCTCGCAAATATTGGCCCTACACCAGCGAGGGCGACAATTTCCTGTTGCAACAGGCGCTTCCGGCGCTCGCGGCGCCGCTTCGCGACGCGGGCATGGACGTGCATGTGCTGGACTGCATGCCGCTCCACATCGGGTGGCGCTCGCTCGCCGACCGCATCAAGGAGCTCGATCCGGATGTGATCGCCAGTGGGGAAAACCACGCGCTTTACGCCAGCGAGGCGCTCCGCTTCTTCAAGATGTGCAAGGAGGTCGCCCCGCGCGCCAAGACGCTCGCGGGGGGTGGGCACTTCACCAACCTCGCCCACCGGTACGCCAACCCGGCCAGCAACATCGACGCCATCTGCATCGGCGAGGGTGAAGAGACCATCGTCGACACCTGCAAGACGTGGGCGCACGAGGGCCGCGATCTGGCCAAGGTAGACGGGCTGATGTACTGGGACGGCGCCGCGCAGGTGCGGACCAACACCCGAAAGCTGGTGAAGGACCTCGATACTTTGCCGATGCCCGCCTACGACATGCTCCCCATGCACCTCTACGGGAAGAGTCGTTACCTCTTTTCTCCGGGCGGCACGACGATCCACCACAGCCGTGGCTGCGTGTCGAGCTGCAGCTTCTGCGCGTGGTGGACGGTCATGGCCGACCGCAAGTACGACTCCGACGGCAACGTGCAGCTCACCCCCCGCTGGCGTTCGAAGTCGGTGGACCGGGTGATGGAGGAGATCGAGGAGCTGTACTACCGCTACGGAAAGCGCTCCTACGTGTGGGTCGACGAGAGCTGGAACATCGATCCGCGCTTCAACGACGAGTTCGCCGGGCGGATGATCAAGAGCGGGATGAAGACCCAGTGGTTCGCGTTCATGCGCGCCGACTGCATCGTCCGCGACGAGAAGAAAGGCATCTTGGAGCGGCTGGTCAAGGCGGGCATGGCGCACATCCTCATCGGGGTCGAGCGCGCGGAAGACGACTCGCTCTCCTCGCTCGACAAGCGCTTCTACGCCGGTGGCATCGCGCGGCAGGCGATCGAGATCTTCAAGACGAAGTACCCACACGTATTCGTGCAGGCGACGTTCATCGTCGGCGTCAAGGAAGAGAACAACGAGTCGCTGAAGAAGCAGGTGGCGATGGCGAAGGAGCTCGACGTCGACTTCCCCGCCTTCCACCCGATCACGCCGGTGCCGGGCACCCCGATCTACGATGAAGCGCTGCGCGAAGGCTGGATCACCGAGGCCGACTTCGACAATTTCGACTGGCTCAGCCCGGTGCTCGACAGCCAGTACATGACCAAGGACGAGATCGGCCAGGCGCTGTACGACATGAACAAGCAGTTCGTGAACAACAAGTGGCTCTTGCGTGGGCTCACCAGTCGGGTGCCCTACAAGCGTGACATGTACATCTGGTTCACCAAGGTCTCGGCGCTGATGGCGCTGGATGCGGTAAAGAAGAGGGTGAACCCGCTCAATGTCGAGCACTACCAGCAGTTGGTAGAGCCCGAGTGGTATGGAACGTAGCGGGGCAACGCCGGTGACCATGCTCGGTGCGGCCTTGGCCGTCGGCCTTCCTTTGGCCTCCTGCGCCGTGTCTCCGCCGACGATCACGCTCGATGACGACGTTGCGACGCTGGCCCTGGCGAACTGGACCGGCGGCACCAACGAACGCACTCGCGTCGAGGTGGACGGCGAGGATGGCCCCTTTCTCCGCACCGATTGGCAAGACCCGGAGTTGGCGCACTCGGTGCCCCTCCTCGGCCTGTGGGCTGGCGGGAAGTGGAGCGCGCGGGTGGTGTCGGAGTCGGGCGAAGGCAGCGTCTATGTCGACTTCGAGACGGGCACCGTCCCGGTGGGGATGCCTGGCTGGACGACCAGCGGAACGCCGGGGTGGGAGGGGTACCTGCTGACCGGCGTTATCGCGGAGCCGGCTTGGGCGTTGATTCTCGATGAGTGGGGACGGGTCGTCTGGTACAAGAAGGCTCTGGGGCGGCATCGCGTGCTCAGACTGCGTCTGCGCGCCGACGGCGAGGGTCTGCGCTTCGCGGAGATCGAGCCCGCGCCCGTGACCGAGACCTCCGCCTTGGTGACGGTGAACTGGGACGGAAGCGAGGTGTCCCGCCACCAGGTGGACCAGTTCAACCACGACTTCGTGGACACGCCGGAAGGGGACAGCATCTGCGTGGTGACCGACGTTCGCCCGGGGCGCTCGGGTGCCGACGTGGTCGGGGACGCCTTGGTCCGGGTCGACGAAGACGGCGTCGCGACTCCAATCTGGTCTACTTGGGACACCTGGGAGGTTCCTGAGGACAGCGAACTTGAGGGCGACACGTGGGCCCACGTCAACGCGCTGGACACGCGAGAGGGCGGCGGCTGGTGGGTCGGGATGCGCAATCTGAGCGCGCTGCTCGAGGTGTTCGACGATGGGTCGACGGGGCGGATGCTGGGAGGTCCAGACAGCGACTGGAGCTTTGCCGTCGAGGCCGACCGGCCGAAGTTCCAACACCAGTTTCAGTTCCTCGACGGCGGTGTGGTCATGATGGACGACCGCGATCCGTCGACGGGCGAGGACTCGCGCGTGCTGGAGTTGACGCTCGACGATGCCGCCATGAGCGCGACGGCAACGTGGTCATGGCACCATGACCCTCCGTTGTCGATCGTCACGCTGGGGGATGTGGACCGGGCCGCCGACGGCAGCACGCTCGCGGTTTTCTCCTACGCCGGGGTGATCGATGACATCGGTCCGGACGGCGAGCTGCGGTGGGAGCTTCAGACCTCGCTGGCCGCGGCCATCCCCTACGCGGTTGTGGTCGCTGACCTTCCTGGGGTGACGCGGGTGCGCTAAGAGAGGACGTGCCTCTGGAACTTCGGGACCTTGCGTTCAGCGTCCTCGCGATGGGGGCGTGCCTCCTCGTCGGAGCGGTCGTGGTGAACCTGGCGGCCCCGACGCGACGCTCGCGGCTGCGTACCCCGGTGCTGCTTTACGCCTTGTATGTTGGTCTGGCGGGCGTCCTGACCATCGCGCGGGTGCTCGAGTACGCCCTCGCCACCGCGTGGATCGACTTTCTGGCCAGGGTGGCGGCTGGCTTCTGTGCGACCACCTTGGTGGTGCTGGGCGGTGTGGAGGTGCTCCTGCCGCGGCTGGGTGTGCGCCTTCTCGCGATCGCGGGCGATCTCTTGTCTGCGGTCGGCTTCGTCGTCGTGGTTGTGGCCGTTGCGGCCAGCACGGGGATGAACGCCACTTCCGCGCTGGCCAGCGGTACCGTGGTTGCGGCGGTGCTCACCATCTCTCTCCAGAGCACGCTCGGCAACGTCATCGGTGGGGTGGCGCTGCAGTTGGACGGTACGGTCCAGGTCGGGGACTGGGTGCAGCTCGAGGGGGGTCGACAGGAGCGGGTCGCGGCGATTCGCTGGCGGCACCTCGTCGTTGAGACCCGTGACGGCGATGCGATCGTGGTTCCAAACTCAGCGTTGCTCACGACGGCGATCACCATCCTCGGTCGCCGGGCCGGGGTCGACCATCCACACCGGCGCACCGTGTACTTCCGGCTCGATCGGCGGCACAACCCCGGCCACGTGCTGGGCGTGGTGCAGGACGCGCTGGCTGCGAGTCCGGTCCGCGGCACCGTTGCAATCCCCGGCCCCGATTGCTACCTCGCCGATCTGGGCAAGGACGTCCTCGACAGCAACGTGTTGTACGCGGTTCGGGTGTGGACAAGCGACTTCGAACGCGATCTCGTCGTCGAGTCGGAGGTTCGCGTGCGCGTGCATGCCGCGCTGTGCCGCGACGGGATCGAGCTGGGCACGCCCGCGACGATGTTCGTCAACGCGGACGCGGAGTCTCCGCCCGGGCTGCCGGTGCGCGATCGCGACCGCGCCTATCAGGTCATCCGCGGCGTCGACCTCTTCGAGCCGCTGACCGAGGCGGAGTGTCGGCAGGTTGCCGCCGCTCTGCAGTTCGTCCCCTTCGCCAGCGGGGAATACGTCATGCGCCAGGGGCGCGCTGCCCGTCACCTCTACATCCTCGCGTCCGGCACGGTCGAGGTTCGCCTGGATGTCGATGGCCGCGAGCAGCCGGTGGCCACCCTTCAGGCGCCCGACCTGTTCGGCGAGATGGGGCTGTTGACCGGCGCGCCGAGGACCGCAGGGGTGGTCGCGCTCGGTCCGGTGGAGTGCTACAAGCTCGACCACGACGCGTTCGAAGCGGTGCTTCTCTCTCGGCCGGAGGTCGCGGGCGAGCTTGCGGCGGTCACCGCCAGACGTCAGGCGCAGCTGGCGACGGCCCGCGAAGGACGCGACGAGCGGGGTGGAACCGACCGCAGCGGCGAGACGGCGCGGATCCTGGCACGAATGCGAGAGTTCTTCGGATTGGCAGGGTAGTTCCCGCGGCGCCACAAGCCATGAAGCGCCCATGCGGCATGGGGACCGGCCGGAGGGGGGAGAGGGGCGCCCGGGGTGCGTTACCCAACGCGCCTCGGGCCGCAGGCCGGCGGCTTGCCGACGGCCGGAGGGCACGCCCCGGTAGGGGGGAACCGCGAAGGGGTTCCCCCCGCTGCATGATACCCTCGCCGACGTGGCGCTGGTCTTCTTCGATCTCGACCGAACGGTCCTCTCGGTCAACTCCGGCCGGCTCTGGGTGGATCACGAAGTCAGACATGGATTTTTGACGCGTTGGCAGGCGCTGCGCGCCATCTGGTGGATTGGCACGTACCACGTCGGGTTCACGCGTATGGAGTCGCTGCTGGAGGAGGCTATCGAAACCCTGGGCGGGACGCAGGAGATCGACCTGGTCCGCCGCACGGAGGCCTTTTACACCGCTCAGATCGACCGGACCTACCGCCCGGGAGCGCTCAGCGCCATTGAGCGCCACCGGGAAGCGGGCGACACCATCAGCCTGCTCACGACGTCCTCGGCGTACCTGTGCGCACCGGTGCTTCGGCGGTTGGACCTCGAACACGCACTCTGCAACCGATTCGAGGTCGCGGAGGGCCGGTTCACCGGGCGGCCGTTGGGCGCCATGTGCTACGGCGCCGGAAAAGTCGAGCACGCTCGGGTCTTCTGTGAGCGTCTCGTGGGCGACCTTTCAGCGGCGACGTTCTACACCGACTCGATGAGCGACCTGCCCATGCTGGAAGCGGTCGGTCATCCAGTAGCGGTCAACCCCGACCCGCGGCTGCGCCGCATCGCCGCCAAACGAGGCTGGCCGATCCTGGACTGGGGGCGGCCGTGAGGGGGAGAGCGCCACGGGCTTGATTAGATCGCCATTCCGTAGATGCCGTAGAGCATCATCTTGGGATTGATGGTCTTCAGCTCGACAAGCTGGCGCTTTACCTGGTCAAAGCGCATGTAGAAGCGGCGAAGCCCATAGGCCTGCATCTTGATGAGCAGCTCGGGGTCGTAGCCCTGGGGGTGGTAGACGAGGCGGTCAGCGTCAGGGTTGAACGTCGTGTAGTTCTCCCAGTCGTCGCGGAAGAGCGTCTTCTGCCATTGGTCCTCGAACAGCTTGCTGCCCGGGAACGGCACGGTGATGGCGAACTTGGCGAAGTCCAGGTCCAGGTCGACGGCGAATTCGATGGTCTCGCGCGTCATCTCCGGGGTCTCACCCGGCATGCCGATCATGAAGAGGCCCACCGTCTGGATGCCCGCCTTCTTGGCGTTGTTCACGCCCCACCGGACCTTTTCGGTGGTGAGGTTCTTGTTCACGTTGCCGAGCAGCATGTCCACGCCGCTCTCGATGCCCATGAGCACCCGCCGGCAGCCGCCCGCATACATGGTCCGACAGGTTTCTTCATCCAAGCGGTCGGCGCGCGTCTCGCTCAGCCACACCGCTTTCTGGTCGAGCTTCCGGCGGACCAGCTCTTCGCAGAAGGGCTTGAGGTCCTTGAGCACCAACGGGAAGATGGGGTCAACGAGCCCGACCTGCTTGACACCGAAGCGCTCTACGAGGTGCTGGTACTCATCGACAAGCTTGATTGGGTCGCGACGTCGATAGACCTTGCCGCTGTGTAGGAGCGAGCAGTAGTCGCAGCGATAGGGGCAACCGCGGGAGCCGGTCATGGTGAGGACGGGCTTGTCCACGTCCGCGAAGGGCAGCAGGCCGTACCGGTGGTACGGGAAGAGGTCCCACGCCGGGTAGGCCAAGGAGTCCAGGTCCCGAAGCAGCGCCCGTTCTTTGTTGGTGCGCGGCGAGCCGTCGTCCATCCACGACAGGCCGTCAATGCCGCTGAGGTCCTTGGTGCCGCCGTCGAGGGCCTCCACGAGCTCGCAGATGGTGGTCTCGCCGTCGTGGTGGACGACGAAGTCGACCGCTCCGTCGCGGATGATGTCCTTGGCGAAGACGTCGGCGTGAACGCCGCCCCAGACGATCTTGGTCTTGGGCGAGACCTCCTTGATCATCCGCGAAAGCAGCTCGCAGGTCGGCGCGCTCGGGGTCAGCACGGTCATGCCCACGAGGTCAGGCTGGAAGCGGACCACCTTCTCGAGCACGCCCTTGGCGGTCAATTTCTCGGCGAACATATCGACGAAGCGGGTGTGCCAGCCTTTGGCCACCAGGGCGCCGGCGATGTAGGCAATGCCCGTCGGCGGCATGGGCTCGAGCAGGTCGGCAAAACGGCCGAGCTTCTGCATGTTCATCGACGGATTGATCAGCAGGATGCGCAAGGACGCCTCGACGGGGTGGCGGAGCGTAGCCGCCATGGGGGGCCACCCTCAACACCGGTTTGGGGAATTCACCGCAGGCGTAAGCACGCCCGCCCAGACTCAATCCAGCGTGCTGACGTCGTAGGTCGCGGACACGTTGCCGGAGCCGTCCTTCACCTCCAGGCCGACGGAGCCGGCCTGGGTCTCATCGAGCTCCTGGAAGGCAAACTGAAGCGCGCCGCCGACCGCCGAGCACACCTCGCCCTCACCAGCCGGGTCCTCGACGACCTCGTATTCGTAGGAGTCGATGTATTCCGAGCCGTTGAACAGGTCGATGTAGCAGATTCCGCCGACGATGTCGTCGCCCTCGTCGGTGTAGTCTGCCGTGAACTCGAGCACGGTGCCGATGTTCGGATATTCGGTCCACGCCAGCAGCAGGTTGGTCAGCTCCGGCGCGCCCGCGTCGCCGCCGCCGTCGGCGGTGTCGCCCGTATCCCCGTCGGCGGTGTCGTCCGTCGCCCAGTTGGGTTGGTCGTAGCGACCGCTGTTGCTGTTGAACGGGTCGTCGAGACCGAGGACCGAGCAGCCACCGAGGAACAGAAACACCATCACCGCCTCCCGCGCCGGGCACGATACCACAGTCACCGGCGGATGGCCGCCCTGCCGGCGTAGCTGCCCGCGGTGTCCAGCTCGTGGGCGATGCGAAGCAGTTGGTTGTACTTGGCGGTGCGGTCGGTGCGCGACAAGGAGCCCGTCTTGATCTGGCCGCAGTTGGTGGCCACCGCGAGGTCGGCGATGGTGGTGTCTTCGGTCTCGCCGGAGCGGTGCGACATCACCGCGCGGAAGCCCGCGGCGTGGGCCATGTGCACCGCATCGAGCGTTTCGGTCAGCGTCCCGATCTGGTTCACCTTCACCAGGATCGCGTTGGCGACGCCGTCGCGGATGCCCCGGCCCAAGCGGTTGGTATTGGTCACGAACAGGTCGTCGCCGACGAGCTGGGTGGTGGCGCCCAGGCGCTCGGTGATCGCTTTCCAACTGACCCAGTCGTCCTGGTCGAAGCCGTCCTCGATGCTGGCGATCGGGTACTTACCGGCGAGCGCGGCGTAGATTTCCACCATTTCGGCGCCAGAGCGCACCGCGCCGTCAAAGTGGTAGGCCCCTGCTTTGTAAAACTCACTGGCGGCTACATCGAGCGCGAAGAAGACCTGGTCGCCCAAGCGGTAGCCCGCCTTTTCCACGGCGATGCTCAGCAATTGCAGGGCCTCCTCGTTGCTGCCGAGGTTCGGCGCGAATCCGCCCTCGTCACCCACCGAGGTGTTGAGCCCCTTGTCGGAAAGCACCCTCTTGAGATGGTGAAAGATCTCGGTGCCCGCGCGGAGGGCTTCGGAAAAGCTGTCGAAGCCGGCGGGGACGATCATGAACTCCTGGCAATCCAGGTTGTTGTCGGCGTGCGCGCCGCCGTTGATCACGTTCATCAGCGGCACGGGCAGCGTGTGGGCGTTGGACCCGCCGATGTAGCGGTAGAGCGGGAGCCCGACGCTGAGCGACGCGGCGCGCGCCACGGCCATCGACACCCCAAGGATGGCGTTGGCGCCGAGGCGAGACTTGTTCGGCGTGCCGTCAAGCTGGATCATCTGGGTGTCGATGAGGCGCTGGTCGCGGGCGTCGAGACCCACCAACTGGGGCGCGATCACCTCGTCCACGTGCTTGATCGCCTTGTCGACACCCTTGCCCAGCCAGCGCGCCTTGTCGCCGTCGCGCAGCTCGACCGCTTCGTGCTCTCCGGTGCTCGCGCCGCTGGGCACGGCAGCCCGCCCAACCGTGCTGTCGTCCAGCACCACGTCGACCTCGACCGTGGGGTTTCCACGGGAGTCCAGAATCATCCGGCCGAAAACTTCCTGGATGCGCGCCATCGGGGTGCCCTTGCTTTGGCGCTTGGCGCTATCATGTAGCGGGGGAGAAGGCTCCCATGCGCGCAATGCGCCATGGGTGACTGAGCGCCGCCGGCGCCGCGTCGCCACCGCCGAAGGCGAACGAGACAAAGGGAAGTCAGGCCCGAGCGGACCTATGGATGGTAGCGGTTCTCTGGGATACCGTCGTGGGCTTCCGAGCCCGGGGTCACATGTTTCCCAGCCTACTGCTCGCCGCCTTCGCCAACGCCGCCGAGTACAAGCCAGTCGGCAAGGCCACCATCACCGGTGCGTCGGAGCTGACCCTGTACGCGCCGCCCCAATCTCGGGAAGAGGGCTGGTTTGTTGAGGCGAAGGTCGGGGACAAGGCGGTGTTGCTGCAACTTGGTACCGGCGCGGCCGATCCCAAAGGGCACCGCGTGTGTTTCACCGAAGGGGGCGCGGGCCAGCTCGGGTTGAAGCCGGCGGGCGAAAAGGGGAAGCAGACGGTCAAGGTGGCGGGGCTCGTCTTGGGCTCGGTCACGATGGATGGCCCTGGTGCGCTCTGCGACCGGCCTCCCAGTGCGCCCGACGTCGCTGGGATCGTGAACATGACTGCGTTTCCGGAGCTCGCGTGGGTCATCGACGGCGCGGCCGGGAAGGCCCGGGTCGGTCCGAGCGGGGGTTCGCCGGGGGCGGGGTTCGGGGCTGCTCTCGCCTTCCAGCAGAGGATGGTCGCAAAGAAGAAGATTGGTACCGAGGACAAGGACTTCCGCCCCGCGACGCTGCTGCTTCCGGTGAAAGTGTCCGGTGTGGAGATGCCGGCCCAGCTCACGGTCGAGCGCGGCACACAGGTCGCGGCCGAGGCGGACGGTGCCACGTGGTTCAAGGTGGGCAAGGAGGAGAACATTGCCTACAACCTGCCGTTTGTCGACGGGCTGGTCTCAGGCGAAACGGAAGTGGAGTGGCGGGAGGTTGCTATCGGGGGGCTGAGCAACTGGGTGCCGGTCCACCGGGTTGGGGTCGGCCTCATCTACCCGTTCACGCCTCCCGCTCGGCTCGGCTGGGCAAGCGTCGCATCCTTCGACATCGCGGTCGACGCCGGCGCTCGCACCCTGGCGCTCCGGCCGGGCACCGGGCTCGTGCGCGCCTCCTACGTGGAGCTTGCAGAGGCGCCGCTCCGCAAGGCCGTCGACACGCCGGCCGCCGCGGGAACCGATGCCGACGCGGCGCGCAAGCAGCTCGCGGGGGCCCTGGCGCCGCTCGCCGACTTCCTCGTTGCCACGGGGCAGACGACCGACGCGGTGGCCGTCGCGAAGCGGCTCACCGATACGGCGCCGGAGCGATGCTCCAGCTGGCTGGCCCACGGCGAGGCGCTCTTGGCCTCCGGTGACGCCGCGGGGGCGCGCGCGTCGCTGCAGAAGGCGGGTGACTTGTACCAGCCGTGGGCGGCTCGCCCGCTCGCTGAACGTACGAAGCTCGCTGGCGATGAGGCCGCGCGCAGCAAGCGCGCCGACTTCGACGGGATGTGGTCCCAGCCGCACGCCTGTCACACCGCCTGGTCCTTGCTCGCGGAGGCGCACCTCGCATCCGGCGATGCCGCCGCGGTCGCGACGCTGTACCCGAAGTACGCCGATCTCGACGCGACGCTTCCGCTCGTCGCGGGCAACGCGCTGCTGGTTCAGGGAAACTTCGCCGCCGCCGAAGCGGCCTACCGACAGGCGGTTCAGCTCAGCTACTCCCAAGTAAAGCGGGCCCGAGCGGGGATGATGCTCGCGACGCGGGGTCGCTCGATGGAGTTGGCGGTCGCGCAGATGGATCAGCGCGTGGATGAGGAGCCTCAAGCCCTGGGCACGCTGCTCGCGTTCGGCGAGACCCTGCGCCGGCAAAGCGCGGACGTCGCGATCGCGGCGCTGGAGGGCATGGTGAAGCGCGAGCCCTGGTCGGTGCCCGCGTTGCTTGCGCTCGCCACCGAGCAGGCGGCCGCAGGGCGTTCCAACACAGCGGCGTTGGATGTCGCGGGGAAGCTACTCGCATCGAGCCTTCCGATCATGGCGGATGACGCCACGACGCACGCGTTGAGCGGCGAGCACCTCCGTCTGGGGGGCAAACTCGTCGAGGCGGCGAGCGCTGGCGAGCGAGCCACCACCCTCAACCCACGAAATGCCTTGGGATGGGCCGTGCGGGCCCGTATCGCCGACAGCGCGGGAGATGCCACGCGGGCCGCGGAGCTGCGCAAACGCGCCGGTCGGGTCGGGGCGGCCGATCCCGTCTACGCGCAGTACCTGTCGGCCCCCTGATTCGGAGCTATCCTAGTCGCGGATGCTGCTCTTCCTCGCCACTGTCGCTGCCGCGGCCCCGAGCTTCGGGGTGTTCGTCGGCGGCGGGGTGGTTGGCGGTGAAACCGCCCGTGGCGACTATGTTTCCGGCGCGCCCATGCTCGGCGGAACCGTGGACTGGCGCTTCGCCTACGTGGAGACCTGGGTTGGCCTGAGCGCCAGCGGCTTCGTGGCGCCCTACAAGGGCGGCGAGGTTCCCGCCGCGCTGCTTCAGGGGGAGGTCGGCCTGGGCTTCGGCACTCCCAACGCCAGTGGCGGCGTGTACGTTGGTGCAGGGCTATCGGGCGGGGAGGGTGGCTTGTACGCTCGCGCCCTGTTCCCGGGTCCGGCCTGGGCGCCGCGGCTCGGCGGCGAGGTTCGCGCCTTTCACCTCGCGAGCACCGACTCGTCCGGGGCGGTGCTGCTCGTGCGCGCCGAGTTCGGCGGCAAGCGTCGCTCCACACGACCGCCGCCGCCTCCGCCTCCGCCTCCGCCTCCGCCGCCGCCGGTGCATCACGACGACCCTTACGGGTAGCTTTTGGCGGGCTGCCGCAGCGGCCGTTGCGGCGCCCTACTCGTCCGACTCCGGCTCCCGATCGCGTGCGGCCGGGGGCGCCACCCCGGCAGGCTTCGGCGCCGGCTTGGGGGGCGGCGGCCTGCGGTCCAGGCCGAGCTTCGCCAGCTCTTCTGGGCTGGTCACCACGGGGCGCCGCGGCCGGACCGGCTCGCCTTCGGTAGCGGGTTCGGCCTTGGGGAGGCGGATCCGGGTGTTTTCGCCGCCCATGCCGAAGAGATCATCGAGGCCCCCCGCGGGGCCCGGTGGCTTCCGATTGACGGGCGGCGGGGTCTTTGGAGCCGGTGCCGGGTCTGGCTGCGCCGCCGCCTCTTCCGTTTGGGGGGCGGCCGGGATTGCGGGGGGCGTGGGCGCCGGGATCGGCGTGGACGCATGCGCCTGGGAAGCAGGTGGTGCCGCGCTCACAGCGGGGGGTGCCGCGATCGGAGCAGGTTCGCCGCCGGGGGCGACGACGCCGGGGCGCATCGGCAACTTCACCACCGGGTGATTGGTCGGGCCCGGCCCGAACGCGCCCGTGGTGATCGGAGGGCGCGGCTTCGGGGCCGGCGGTGCGTTGGCTCTCGGAGCCTCCTTCGGGCGGAGCTCAGCCGGGTCGAACTTCCGTACGTCGCCGATCTTCGGCGCCAGCTTCCCGCCACCGCCGCCGCTGGACTCCGCCGGCTCACGCCGCGTGGGGGCGCTGGGGATGTTGGGCAGCGACGGCCCCTTGGGGGCGGCTTTCTGGGCGGGCGGCTGCAGGTGCGGTGCGGGCTGGCGTGTTTGCGGGAGGGCAACGTCGGCGAGGCCGATTCCCCGGTCTTTGCTGTCGGGGTCCCAGGGGTTGGCGATGCCGATCCGCGCGAAAAGCTGCGCGCCCGGGGCAAAGCGCGGCGCTTTCCAGGCGCGGGCGCCGATTCGGGCCGTGAGCCGGTGCCCGACGGGGAGCCGGACCCGGAGCGTGTCCAGGATGTCCTTGGCCCGCGCGTCGGCGCCGGTTTCCGTCATTTGGGCGAAAGCCTACCGACCACGAGCGGCGCCGCAAACAACTCGGCCGCGAGCGCCGCGACGTCGTGATGCGAGACGCCCTCGGCGCGGCGGAGCTGGTCGCGGTAGCGGGTTCCGTCCAGGCCGTAAAGCTCCGCGTAGGCTGCCTCACTCGCCCGGGCGCCTGCGGTCTGTAGCTGCGCCTCTGCCGCGCCGAGCACGGAAGCCTGGGCGCGGCGCACCTCTTCCACGGAAAAGTCCCCAGCGGCCACTCGGGCGACGCTCGCCAAGAGCCCGCGCTCGGCGGCGTCCAGACGCCCCGGATCGGTTGCCATCGAGCAGCTCACCAGCCCACCGGGGAGTCCCTCCACCGACTCGGCGCCAACCGAGTAGGCGAGCCCCTCGGCCTCGCGCAGCTCCATGAAGAGCCGTCCCGACTGGCCACCCAGCAGCTCGATGAGGACGTCCAGCGCGCCGGTTCGCGGATCGGAGATGCCGATACCCGCCCAGGCGACGCTCAAGTGGGCCTGGTCGCGCCCACTGCGTAGCGAGAGCCTTCGCGGCTGCGCCCCCGGCGTCAAGCGCTGCAGCGTGGCGACGCCGGGTCCGGGGCACAGCGTGCGGGCAGCCGCCGTCAACCTGCCGAGCGCGTACTCGATGTCGACGTCGCCGCTGAGGCTGACCACGAGGTTTTTCGGGCGGGCCCAGGCTCGGTGGAAGGCCCGCAAGGACTCCGCCCCGATCGCGCCGAGGGTCGCCGGCGTGCCCGATGGGTCCATGCCCCAGGGGTGCCCCGGACATGCCGCCGCCCAGACGGCCAGGCTCAGGCGCTCCCCCGGTTCGTCGTCGCGCGACGAAAGCTCGTCGAGCACCGCCGCGCGCGCCCGCTCTACCTCGACCGCGTCGAAGGTTGGATTCAGGAGCGTGAGCAGCAGCAGCTCGAGGCCGGCGGCGAAACCCTCGGCGGGGAACTCCGCGCGCAGGCCCTGGCTGGATCGCCCCGTCGTCGCGCCGATGCCCCCTCCCAGGCCGCTCGCGGCTCGACCGAGCGGCTCGGCGGCGAGCCCACCGGCGCCGCGCGAGATGGTCCTCGCCCAGAGGCCCGTGCGGCCCCGTGTGCCCCGCCGCTCGGCAAGCTGGCCGCCGAGGCCGACGATGCGAATCGCCCCGATGGACCCCTGGTCGCGCTCCACGAGAACACGCATGCCGCCCGGCAGGGTGTGGCGCACCACCCCCGACGGCGGCGCGATCTCAGGGACCGCAGCCCACTTCGGGCGCAGCGCCGCCGTTCGCCGGCTCAGCGCCACGACGAGTGCCGACTCCGGTTGCAGGACCCGAGCGGCAAGCTCGCGGACCTGTGCGTCTGAAACGGCGGCCACGCGGGCATCATAAGCGCGCCATGAATCTGGATCGCCGTAGGTCTCGACGCCGTAGCAGGCCTCGTGCGCGCGCCCGTCCACGGTCTGGTGGCGGAAGCGTCGTTCGGCGGCGAGGCCGACCCGGGCCCGCGCCAGGTCGGCTCGATCGATCTGCCCGGCGGCCGCTGCGGCGAGGAACCCCGTGGCGACCTCCAGCACCGCGTCCTCTTTTCCCGGCGCCACGTGCGCTTCGAGAACCAACAGGCCGCCCCGCGACTCGGCCTCGAAGTCGACGGTGACGTCGAAGCAGCCCGGCTGCGCGCGTAGTGCCGCCACCAGCGGCGTCGCCGAGTTGCCTCCGAGCGCCGAGGTGAGGAGATCGAATGCAGGCGCGAAATCATCGCCTTGCGAAACCGCAGGGAACGCGACGCGAAGCAGGTGGGTATCGAAGCGACGGCGAAGTCGGGTGACCACGCCCCCCCGCGGGGCTGCGCGCCGGGATCGGCCTCGCTCTGGCGCTGCGGGTCCGCCAGAAAAGCGAGCGTCGATGCAGGCCCGCACGCTTGCCGCATCAAAGCGCCCGGCAACGGCGATGCAGGCGTTGGCGGGTACGTAGCGTTGTCCATAAAAGCTCATCAGCGCCGCCCGGGGCAGCGCCCGAACGCTTCCAGCCGTGCCGATGATGGACCGCCCGTAGGGATCACCCGGCCATGCGGCCGCGTACAGGGCCTCGCTCAGGACCAACCCGACGTCGTCGTCGCCGCCACGGATCTCCTCGATGACCACGTCACGCTCGCGTTCCAGTTCCTCCGCATCGAAGCGGGCGGTCCGCATCATTTCGGCCAGCACGTCCACGGCGCCCGCCGCGGCCCCGCCTCGCACTGTGGCGTGAAAGACTGTCTCGTCGAACCCGGTCCACGCGTTCAGATCGCCGCCCATGGCCTCGATCGCGGCGGCACACTCGCCCACACCGAAGCGCGCGGTACCCTTGAAGACCAGGTGTTCGATGAAGTGGGCGGCCCCCTCCATCCCGGGGCCTTCGTCGGTGCTGCCGACGTTTATCCACAAATACAACGCCGCCACATCCGGCCCGTCGTCCGGGAGCAGCACCACGCGCATCCCGTTGGTCAGGGTCTCGAAGCTCATCCGCGGCAGTTATCCCACCGACCATGTACGGCGTCTACGTCCACGTCCCGTGGTGCCGAACCCGTTGCCCCTACTGTGCCTTCGTCATCGACACTCGGCGGCGCCCGGCGGACGAGTCCTGGCGTGACCGCGTGCTCCTCGACTGGGAGCGCGAGCGCAGTCACTTCGTCGGGAGACCGAGTACGCTCAGCTTCGGCGGGGGTACCCCGTCTCGGGCCGATCCCACCGCGCTCGCAGCGGTGGCGCGCGCGGTAGATGCCACCGGCGAAGTGAGCCTGGAGGCGAATCCCGAAGACGTGAATCTGGAGGCCCTGCGTGAGTGGCGCAACCTCGGCGTGACCCGCCTGTCGCTGGGGGTGCAGACCTTTCAGCCGCGGATCGCGCCTCGGCTGGGCCGGGCCCACAGCTCTCGGCAGTCGCTCACCGCGCTGGCGTTGACCCAAGCCGCCGGGTTCGCCTCGACGAGCGTCGACCTGATCTTCGGGCTGTCGGAACAACGCCCTGAAGACCTTGCCGCCGACCTCCAGGTGGTTTTGGACCACGGCGTGCCCCACGTCGCGCTGTACGGGCTGTCGATCGAGCCTGGAACTCGCTACGAGGCCGACAAACGCGAGCCCGTCGACGAGGACCGTTGGCGTGCGCTTCACGACGCTGCGGTGGAGACGCTGGAGGCCGGGGGGCTCCAGCGCTACGAAGTGAGCAACTTCGCGCGCACCGGTCATCGTTCCCTGCACAACGAGCACTATTGGCGCGGTCGGCGCTGGGCAGGGCTCGGTCCGGGCGCCCACGGGTGGAGGCCGTCCGGAATCCGGGTAGCCAACACCACCGACGTCGAAGCGTGGCTCGCCGGGCGGCAGGCGGAGGAGGAGCAGCCGAGCCCCGAGGCACTTTTTTTCGAGTTGGTGTGGTCAACGCTCCGCCACGTCGACGGCGTCGACGTCGAACGAGTAGGCGCCGTCACCGGCATATCAGCGTCGGTACCCGTCGAATACGAACGCGCTGGGCTTGTGCGCTGGCGCGGTGGATTTCTGGTTCTTGAACCGGCAGGATTCGTGCTCGTGGACGGGATTGCCACCGGCATCGCTTCGGCCTCCACCAAAAACCGACATGGCCGTGGTGCAGTCTGAGGCATAGTTTGCGCGCGCGGAGCGACGTGTATGGATCCCGAGCCAGATGATGACGCCGCTGAAGGTCTTGCTATCGACATTGATCCGGAGCTGATCGCGGCCGCGATGTCGGCTGTCGAGTCGCGACGGAGACCAAAAAAGCGCAAAGGATTTGCCCCGTCACGCTTTCAGGAAGAGACCGGTGACCCGGTCACGGTCGACCTGGAGTCCGAGCCGCAGCCTTCGGGCCCGGCGGCTCGGGACGTGTACGACGGCGGGTCCGCCGACTCGCCTTCGCTGACGGATCCCGGTCGCGCGGCGCGCACTCCAGATGGCTCGGACCTATTCAGTCGGCAGATCCTGAGCCTGCGTCTCGCCGACGCGTCGGAGCGGATCCGGAAGCTCGAATTCGAATTGCAAGGAGCGCAGCAGCGCACGGATCTGTTCGACCGCATGAATCGTGAGCTCCGGGAGGCGGCGCAGCGCGCGGTGACGGACGCTGATGCAGCACGCGTGCGGGTCCGCCGCGATCGCGAGGAGGCCGAACGTGCCGCCGAGGAGCGCGTGCTCCGCGGGCTTGTGGACGTCATCGACAACGTCGAGCGTGGCCTCACCCATGCCAGCCAAGACCCGGCTCGCGTGCAGGCGGGCCTCGCGATGATCTCGGATCAGTTCAACGGGCTCCTTCGTCGGCTCGGCGTGGAGCGGATCGATGCCGCCACGGGGGTCCTCTTCGACCCGGCGCTCCATGAAGCCCTGCTTCGCATGCCCACCTCTGATGTCCTGCCTGGGTGCATCGTGAACGAGGTCAGCGCGGGGTTCGTGGCCCGCGGCCGGCTGGTTCGTCCGGCTCGCGTCGTCGTCGCCGCCGATGAGGAGGCTGGGTAGGCTCCGCCAGAAGGTTGCCGAAGGGGATGGCGCCGGAAGTGGAGAGGCCGCCGCGGCCTCTCTACGCTCGCTGGGCAACGCCTGGTGGACTGCCGGGAGAGGGGGACAGCGCCACGCACGGCGCGCTATTCAGCGCGCCGTGCGCCGCAGGCCGGAAACCGCAGGTTGGAGGCCGAAGGGGATGGCGCGATAGGGGGAGAGGCCGCCGCGGCCGCTCCCCCCCAAGCAAAGAAGAGTGATAGCATTCGCCACCGGTTGAGGGACGCGCGCATGGGCAAGGTGATTGGTATTGATCTGGGCACGACAAACTCGTGTGTATCCGTTATGGAAGGCGGAGAACCGCTGGTGATTCCCAACGACGAGGGCACCCGCACCACCCCCTCGGTCGTTGCCTTTCCGCGGGAGGGGGATCGCATTGTTGGGGCGATCGCGCGACGGCAGGCGGTGACGAACGCCACTCGGACCGTGCATTCTGCGAAGCGGCTGATAGGGCGTCGTTACCAGGACGAGGAGGTTCAGCGCGCGCGAAGCATGGTGGCCTACTCGATTTGCGAGGCGCCGGGCGGGGATGCGTGGATCGACATCGGCGGCGTCGAGTATTCGCCGCAACAGATCGCGGCGATGGTGCTCGACCGAATGAAGCAAACGGCCGAGGCTTACCTGGGCGAGGCGGTCACTGAGGCGGTGATCACCGTGCCTGCCTACTTCAATGACGCCCAACGCGCCGCGACGCGCGACGCGGGCCGCATCGCCGGGCTCGACGTGCTCCGCATCATCAACGAGCCGACGGCAGCCGCGCTCGCCTATGGGCTCGGGAAGAAAAACCATGAGCGCGTCGCCGTCTTCGATCTCGGCGGCGGCACGTTCGACATCTCCGTCCTGGAAATCGACAACGGCGTCTTCGAGGTTCGTTCGACCAACGGCGACACCTTCCTCGGCGGCGACGACTTCGACGATCGCGTCGTCACCTGGCTCATGGAGCAGTTCAAGACCGAAACGGGCGTCGATCTATCTGGCGATGCGGTGGGGCTGCAGCGCGTGAGGGAGGCGGCCGAAAAGGCCAAGCACGAGCTCTCGACCGTAACCGAAACTGAGATTCATCTTCCCTTTCTCTCCGTGACTGGCGACGGCCCCCAGCACTTGATGGCGAGCCTGTCCCGCGGCCAACTCGAGGCGCTCGTCGGCGACCTCATCGATCGGCTGGATGCTCCCTGTCGCGCCGCGCTCAAGGACGCCCGACTCAAGGCGAAGGAGCTCAACGCGGTGCTTCTGGTCGGGGGAATGACGCGCATGCCTCGGGTCCAGGAAAAGGTCGCCGAGATTTTCGGGATGCAGCCGGACCGCGGCATCAACCCCGACGAGGTCGTGGCGGTGGGCGCGGCGATCCAAGGAAGCGTGCTCAAAGGGGAGGTAAAGGACGTCCTCTTGCTCGACGTCACCCCGCTTTCGCTCGGCATCGAGACCGCGGGCGGTATGTTCGAGCCGATCATCGTCCGAAACACCACGATTCCCTGCCGCAAGAGCAAGGTGTTCACGACGGCGCTGGACAACCAGGACATGGTGCGGGTGCACATCGTTCAGGGCGAGCGCGAGATGGTCGATGGCAACCGCTCGCTCGGCATCTTGGAGATGCGCGGGCTCCCGCCGGTGGCGCGCGGTGTCCCGGAAATCGAGGTCACCTTTGAGCTCGACAGCAACGGGCTGCTCAACGTCCACGCCAAGGACAAGGGTACGGGCCGCCAGCAGAGCACGCGCATCGTGAGCAGCAGCGGTCTGACTGGGGACGACATCGAGCAGATGATCGTAGAGGCGGAGGCCCACCGCGCCCGTGACCGTGACCGCCGTGCCCTGGCGGAGGAGCGCAATCAGCTCGACGGGCTGATCTATGCGACGCGGCGCGGGCTCGAGGAGTACGCTGCCAGCGTCTCTTCCGACGATGCCCTTCACATTCGTGAGGCCGTGCACGGCGCCGAGTCGGTGCTGGACTCCGCGAATTGCGATGCGCTCGGCCGCGCTCGCGAGCGCCTCGCCTTGGCCGCGCAGCGCTTGTCGGAGAGCATCTACGCCTCCGCCCGCTCGGATCAGGCGATGCTTGGCGGTGGCGGCTACGTCGCACCGGAGATGTCCATCGACGAGGATATCGTCGACGACGAGGCCTGAGGAGGACCGGATTGGCCCGTCGAGACTACTACGCCACTCTGGGCGTGCCCCGGGCCGCCGGCCCCGACGAGGTCAAGAAGGCCTTTCGTGCGCTGGCATTGCGCTGGCATCCCGACCGAAATCCGGGGGATGTCGATGCAGAACGCCGCTTTCGGGAGGTGGCTGAGGCCTGGGACGTGTTGGGCGATCCCGAAAAACGGGCGCGCTTCGACCGTCTGGGGGCGCTGTATACCCACGATGGCAAGCCGCCGCGTCCCGAGGACGTCAACGAGATGTTCCTCGACGCGCTCGGCGGCCTCTTTGGGCGGAAGCGCCCGGGAGATCGCGGGGAGGACATCAAGTACACCGTGCAGTTGAAGCTCGAAGAGGCCGCCAGCGGCGTCGAGCGCAGCGTCCGCATCCAGCGAACCGTGACCTGTCGCGACTGTGCCGGCGCGGGCGCAGCGATGGAGGGTCGCAAGCCGTGCCCGGAGTGCAAGGGCACCGGCAAGTCGGCCACGCGGCGCTTTCTGCGGAATGATTGCGCGTTCTGCGCCGGGCGCGGCTACCGCTCGGGGGGACAGTGCGCGCGGTGCGCTGGCGAGGGGCGGACCCTGTCGGAGGAGACCCTCAAGGTCAAGGTCCCAGCTGGCGTGGCCACGGGTCAGAAGTTGAAGCTGCGGGGGAAGGGAAACGACGGTCCCGGGGTGTCTGGAAGCACGGGTCCAGCGGGGGATCTGCTGGTGCTCATTGATGTCGAAGATCACGCCCTTTTCCGTCGCCGCGGGAACGACCTGCTCTGCGAGGTGCCGATCACGTTCGCTGAGGCGGCGCTGGGGGCTGAGGTGATCGTGCCGACACTGGACGGGTCAACCAATATCAGGGTGCCGGCGGGGACCGCGTCCGGCAAGGCGTTCCGGCTGGCGGGGCGGGGGCTCCCGGCTCCGGATGGCGCCGGTCGCGGTGATCTGCACGCGCGCCTCGTCGTGGAGGTTCCAGGCGGGTTGGACGCCGACGCGCGCGCCGCCCTGGAAGAGTTCGCTCGACGGGCCGGCGCCGCCGCTCATCCCAAAAAGCGGGCATGGATCGACGCGCTCCGCGAGCGTCAACCATGATCGCCCTATTCCTCGCCGCCGCGCTTGCGTTTGGGGCGTCCGGGCCTCCGGCCATCGTGAAGAAGGCCGCCGAAGCGGCCGACGCACGCGCCGCCGCCACCCTCCTCGAGGAGGCGCAGGTCGCCGCGCTTGCTGACGAGCTGCCGTGGCTGCTCCTGTACGGCGCCGAGTACCGGCGGCTGGCTGGCGATCACGGTCCGGCGCGTGATGTCTTCACTAGGATCGCAGCCGACTTCGCGACCCATCCTGCTCGGGAACCCGCCAAGGTGGGCTTGGCAGTACTCAACGCGCAGGGCGCCGCCAGCGGCAACACGCTCGCCACGCTGGAGCTCATCACCGAAGCGGGCGTTCCCGGCACGCTCAACGCGGACCGTTGGCTCCTGGTGGCACAAGCTCGCGCCGGCGCGAACGACGCAGTCAAGGCCCGAGACGCCCTGCGGCGGGCCGATGCCTCGGCGCGAGGCACCCGCGAGGCACGACGCATCGCCTCGGCAGTGGATGCGCTTCGCAAGCAGCTCGGTCCCGTGGCGTCGGTGGCGAAGCCCGCCGCCGACGGACGTCCGGCCGACATGGCCGCCATCGAGCTGATTCGCCAGGACATCGTCGGGGCGCGGTTTGCGGAGCTCAAGACCCATGCCGAGCGTTTCGCGGTGGAGTTCCCTGACTCGCCGTTTCTGCGGGAGGCCACGTACGCCCTGGACCGCGCCATTCGCGGCACCCCGGTTCGTCGCAACGTGATCGCGGTAGTGTTGCCACTGACGGGAGAGTACGCGCTCCCCGGGGGGCAAATCCGGGACGCGATTCAGCTCGCGGCGCGGGTCGCGGGCGGCGTCGACCTGGTCGTACAGGACTCCGGCGGTACGGCCGACGGCTGTCAGAAGGCGGTCGAAAAGGCGGTCTTGGAGTCAGGGGCTGCCCTTGTCTTGGGGCCGCTCACGCGGGACGAGACACTCGGTTGTGCGCCGACCGCTCAGGCGCTCCACACGCCCATGTTGCCGTTTTCCAGCGCGGATGAGGCGCTTGGCGTCGGGGACCAGATCTTTCGGCCGTACCCTTCCGTCTCCGAGCAAATATCGGTCTTGCTCGACGACGTGATGGGGGCGCGCGGCTGGGGTCGTTTCGCGATTCTCCACCCAAAGACGCCCTTCGGCGAGGGGGCCGCGCGCGCGTTCCAGACGCTGGTCGAGGCGCGCGGCGGCGCGGTGGCGGCGAAGGTCGACTACGAGCCCACGGCCACCGACTTCCGTTCGGTTGCCAAGGTGCTGGGGAAGAAGGACTACAAGGCACGATCGGGCGAGTACTACTCGGTGCAGCAGGCGGTCAAGCGCAATGGGGGCGACCCTAAAAAGGCCACGTTGCCGCCTACCATTGACTACGACGCCATCTTCGTTCCGGACGGATACCAACGCGCCGCGCTCCTGGCCTCGGCGCTCGCGTTCGAGGAGTTTCCCATCGGCGGGTTCCGACCGCGCCGGGACGACGTCCCGCTGGGCCTGATCGGGCTCAACGCATGGAACAATCCTGAATGGCCCCGACGCGGCGGCGACTACGTTCACGACTCGCTTTTCGTGGATGCGTTCTGGTCGGGCGATGGTCGGTCCGAGGTGCGCGACTTCGTGGGGCGCTGGAAGGACGAGGAGAAAGGGGAGCCGAGCGTTGTCGAGGCCGTCGGCTACGACGCGTTGCGGGTGGCGGCCGCCGCGCTCAAGGCGGAGGGCCCCGACGTCGCCCAGAACCTCCTCGCGGTCGAGGTGGTCGACCCCGTCAGCGGCCTGCACGGTTTCACGCCGGAGCGAACGGCGCGTCGTGACTGGACGCTGCTTACCGTCCGCGGAGGCGGGGTAGCGCCGCTTTACGCGCCGGCGGGTGATGGCCAGTAGGCAGGCCACCGAGGAGGACCCGGACGAGGCCTTCGTCGTGGAGACGGTCCGCGCGCTCGGCGGGGCGACGCAGGGGGGCTTCGGCGTAGGCGATGACGCGGCGTTGGTAGGCGCCGGGGAGGTCGTGACCACCGACACGATGGTGGAGGGGGTGCATTGGGACCACCGCTTGGCGCCGGCTGACGTGGGCTGGAAGCTCGTCGCGGTCAACGTGTCGGACCTCGCGGCGATGGGCGCGCGGCCGCGCTGGGCGACGCTCGCGGCCACGCTTCCCGCCCCGCTGGACCGCGCCTGGTGGCAGGCCTTCGTGACCGGGCTGGACGCAGCGCTGCGGCACTGGCGGTTGCCGTTGGTCGGAGGCGACACCACCCGCGCCATGCACGCACGCGTGTTGACGCTCACGGTCGTTGGCCGTGCGGCGTCGCCGGTGATGCGGTCCACCGCCCGGGTGGGCGACGACGTGTGGGTGACGGGACAGCTCGGACGGAGCGCTGAGGCGCTATTGCGAACCACGCCTGGAGCGGACGCAATGGCATGGCTGCGCCGACCGGAGCCGCCGGTGGAGTTCGGCGCGTCACTGGCGGAGTCTGGCCTTGTTACCGCGATGATTGACCTGTCCGATGGGTTGGCGCGGGACCTCGCTCGCCTGTGCAGGGCGTCGGCGGTGGGGGCCAGAATCGACCCTCAGCTGCTGCCTGGCGGGCGCCCATTGGCGGAATCGGTCGCGTTCGGCGAGGACTATGAGCTTTGCTTCACCGCCGACCCCGCATCGGCCGTCGCGATATGCTCCGGTGCGGCGCGGCACGGGCTCACCGTCACCCGCGTAGGCGCCATCACCGGCGACGCCCTTCCCCTGCTTGTCGGCCATGCTTGCTGGCCGGCCCCTCGCTTCGATCATTTCTCTGGAGACCTTCACTGAGTCCCGCTCTTGCCACCGTGATCTTCCTCGTGCTGCTCCTCGGCGTGTCGGCGTTCTTCTCGATGAGTGAGGCAGCGCTTTTCTCGCTGCAGCATGTCGATCGGGAGGCGCTCAAGGAGGATCGGTCCTTGGGGGAGACCGTGCGCCATTTGCTCGCGAGTCCACGACGTGTGCTCGCGGCCATCCTGATGGGCAACGAGGTCGCCAACATCGCGCTTTCCGCGGTGGCGGCGCAGGTGGCGGTCGAGCTGTACCCCCAGTGGCCGTGGCTCAGCATCTTGGTGGTGGCGCCGTGTCTGGTGTTCTTCGGCGACGTGGTTCCCAAGACGCTCGGCATCCGCTTCGCGCGGCGCGCGGCGCGGGTGGTCGCCCGTCCGTTGTCCTTCTGGAACGAGCTGGTGAGCCCGGTCCGCTACGTCCTGACCCGCTTCGCTGACTTCGTGCTGCGTGTCTTCGGGGTGCAGCCGGTTTTGGAGGGCGATCGGCTCCAGGAGGTCCAGCTCCGTACGCTCATCGATCAAGGGCTGCAGACCGGGGTCATCCAGCCGATGGAGCAGGAGATCATCCACCGCGTCTTCGAGTTCGGAGATCTGCCCGTGTCGCGCGTGATGACGCCCCGGCCCGACATCTACGCGGTGTCGGTGGCCATGCCGTGGCCCGAGTTGCTCGCGGGACTCAAGGACGCGCAGTACAGCCGGGTGCCGGTCTGGCATGGCCAGCCCGAGAACATCGTCGGCGTGCTGCTGGTCAAGGACCTGCTCCGCGTCCGCGGCGGCCCGCCGCCCAACGCCCGCCAGCTCCAGAAGCTCCTCCACTCGGCAATGTACGTGCCGCCGTCCAAGCGGGCACAGGACCTGCTCCGTGAGTTTCGTCAGAAGAACATCCACATGGCGCTGGTGGTCGACGAGCACGGCTCCTGCGTGGGCCTGGTGACCCTCGACGATCTGCTGCGCGAGCTGGTGGGGGAGCTACTGGACGAGACCGACTCTGAAGAGCGCGATGTGACCGAGGTGGGCCCCGGAACCTACGTCGTGCGGGCGGCCATGGACGTCGACGACTTCTGGACACGTTTTGACCGCGAGCTCCCCGAAGGCGAGTACACGACCGTCGCAGGCTTCGTCTTTCACCTGCTCGCCCGCGCCCCCGAAGAGGGCGACGAGGTCGACTGGAAGGGGCTGCACTTCGTGGTGTCGGGGCTGGATGGCCGTCGTATTACCGAGGTGCGCGTGACGGTGGCTGCCGAGCAGCCCGGCCCGGTGTCGCCGTGACCCTCGAATCCGGACTGCTGTTGATGGCGGTGTGTCTCGCCGGGCAGGCCTTTTTCTCGGGCAGCGAGATCGCGCTGATGGGCGCCGACCGACTGCTGTTGAGGGCGCGGGCGGACGGCGGCGATGCGGCAGCGGGCCGGGTACTGGCGATGCTGAAGAACCCGACGCGCCTGGTGGGAACCTGCCTGGCTGGCGTCGCCGTTTCCAGCGTTGCCGGGACCACCATCGCCACCAACCTGGTTGGGCGGTTCACCGATCGGCCCTCGCTCGTCGTGGCCGCCGTCCTGCCGATTGTGACGGTGATCGCCTGCGAGCTGATCCCCAAGTCGGTCTTCCACCAGTTCTCGACGGCGTGGGCGCCCCGCCTCGTGGTGCCGCTGCTCCTCGTTTCCCGACTGCTGACGCCGGTGCTCTGGCTCCTCGACCGCTTCACGGCGCTTTTGTACCGGGTCCTGGGCGTCAAGGGCGAGGCCGACGCGGTGCGGCGGGAAGACATCCAACTCCTCCTCGACAATTCGCCGACGGGCGACATCCGGGCGGAGGAGCGCGAGATGATCCTACGCGTCTTCAACTTCAGCGAAACCAGCGTGCGGGATGCGATGGTTCCGCTCATCGAGGTGGTTGGCGTCCCGGAGACGGCAACTGTCGGTGAGGCGGTCGCGACCGCGATCGAGAGCGGGTTCTCGCGACTCGTCGTCTATCGCAAGCGCGTGGACCGCATCGTAGGGGTGGTGATGCACGCCGATCTGATGTTCGCGCCCGACAACCAAGCGCCGGTCAGCACGATCATGCACACCGACCTGGTGTACGCGCCGGAGACCAAGCGGGTCGACCAGCTCTTCGTAGACCTGCGTCGTCGTCGTCAGCGAATCGCGCTTGTGGTGGATGAATATGGCGGCGGCGTGGGGCTCATCTCGATCGAGGACATCCTTGAGGAGTTGGTAGGCGACATCGAGGACGAGTTCGATCGGCGCCGTCCGCTGGTGCGGCGATCTGGCGAAACCGCCTGGATCGCCAGCGCTCGCGTGGAGGGTGAGGCCCTGTTGGCGATCACCGGGTTCGAGCTGCCCGAGGGCGACTACGAAACCCTGGCCGGGTATCTATTGTCGCGACTCGGTCACGTGCCGGCGGTCGGCGAGAAGGTCGTTCACGCGGGCTGGGCGCTCGAAGTGACCAAGGCCAACGAACGCGCGATCCTCGAGGTGTGTCTCACCGGACCCCCCGCGTGAGGCCGCGATGAAGGCGGTCGTCATGCGAGGGGAGTGGGCGCCGCGCGCAGGGTTTCTGCCGTCATCCCAGCAGACGGCGGAGCAGAAGGCGCCCGCCAATCTGGTCTGGCAGCGGCCGACTTTCGCCTGGGAGACCGTGGCGGAACCCACGCCGGGCCACGGGGAGGTCGTGCTGAAGGTGCGTCGGTGCGGAGTCTGCGGCAGCGACACCCACTGCTACGAGACGGATGCCGACGGTTACCCGCTCTTTTCGGGCCCGGCTCGCCTCCCGTGCGTGATCGGCCACGAGTACAGCGGCGAGGTCGTGGCGCTCGGGGCCGGCGTGGTCGACCTGCGTGTGGGGGATCTCGTCGTGGCGGAGGGGATGATCGGCTGCGGCGCGTGTGAAGCGTGCCGGGTGGGTCGTCCCAATCAGTGCGGGCGACTGGAGATGGTCGGCTTCTCGGCACCCGGCGCATTCGCCGAGTACATCGTGGCGAAAGAGCGTTTTTTGTGGCGGCTGGACCGCCTGGCCGAGCGGGTCGGAAGCGCCGAGACTGCCTTGGACCTGGCCGCCCTGGTCGAGCCCATCGGGTGTGCCTACAACGGAATGTTCGTCTCGGCAGGTGGATTTTTGCCGGGCGCTTGGGTGGGGGTCTTTGGGTGCGGACCGATTGGGCTCGGCGCGGTTGCGTTGGCCCGGGCTGCGGGCGCGGCCGGCATCGCCGCCTTCGATCCAGTGGCCGAGCGTCGCGATCTCGCCGTCCAGCTCGGGGCGGACCTCGTCTACGATCCGCTCCGCATCGACGCCGCGGCGGTGCTTCGCACCATGAGCGGCGGCTGGGGGGCGGACATGATCGTCGAGGCTGCGGGCGCCGCGCACCTCACGATGCCGGCCATCGAGCGCAGCTTCGCTCCGGGGGGGCGCATGGTGTACTTGGGCCGCACCGGAGGCCGGGCGCCGGTTTTGCTGGACGCGCTCGTGACGCACGCGGCTGGCATCGTCGGTGCGCGTGGCCACGTTGGCGGCGGGTGCTTCCCACGCATACTGCGGCTCCTGGAGTGCGGCAGGCTCCCCGTCCTCCCCATGGTCACCAGTCGCCTGCCGTTTTCAGCCGCGCTGGAGGCGCTCGTCAAGAGCACCGACCGGCGCGAGGGCAAAGTAATGGTCGATCTCGACGGAGTTTGACCACATCGGGGTGATCGTGGTACATGGCCACCAAGGTCACGCTGGACGACTAGAGCATGGGCAAGGAGATCGGGATTGACTTGGGCACGACCAACTCGTGTGCAGCCATTGTCGAGGGTGGCAAGCCGAGGGTCATCACCTACAAGGGCGGTCAGTCCACCATTCCTTCGGTTTTCGCCATCGACGAAAAAGGCGACCGGCTGGTTGGTCACGACGCGAAGAAGCAGGCGCAACTCAACCCGACCAACACGGTGGCCGCGGCGAAGCGGCTCATCGGGCGTAACTACCACTCCAAGACCATCGAGAAGGTCAAGCAGGTCTTCACCTACGAGCTGGTGGAAGGTGAGTCGTCCGAGGTCCTGATCAAGGTCCGCGACCAGATTTTCACTCTGGAGCAGATCAGCTCGGCGATCCTACGTAAGATTCGTGAGGTCGCCGAAGAGGCGCTGGGCGCTGATGTCGATCAGGCCGTCATCACCGTGCCGGCCTACTTCAACGACCGGCAGCGTCAGGCGGTTCGTGCGGCGGGCAAGCTGGCTGGGCTCAAGGTGCTCCGGGTGCTCAACGAGCCCACCGCGGCGGCGCTGGCCTACGGGCTGGGCAAGAACCTCAATCAGCGCATTGCGGTGTACGACCTGGGTGGCGGCACGTTTGACATCTCCGTCATCGACATCAAGGAACGCATCTTCGAGGTCATCGCCACCGGTGGTGACACGTTTTTGGGCGGTGTGGACTTCGACGATCGGGTCATGCAGTGGGTCCTGGAGTCGTTCCAGAAGCAGCACAGCATCGACCTGTCCTACGATCGTGTGGCGGTCCAGCGCATCCGCGACGCCGCGGAGACCGCCAAGATCGAGCTCTCCAGCGTCATGCGCACCCGTTTGCACATCCCGTTCATCAGCAAGCGGGAAGATGGCACGGGTCTCGACATCGATATGGAGCTCAGCCGCGAAAAGCTCGAGGAGCTGGTCGGCGATCTGGTCGAGCGGACCATCCAGACCGTGGAGCGCATCTATCGGGAAGCCGGCGCCGCGCGCGGACAGATCGACGAGGTGCTGCTGGTCGGCGGCCAAAGCCGCATGCCCATGGTGCAGCGCCGCATCACCGAGTTCATGGGCAAGCCGCCCAGCAAAGGCGTCCATCCCGACGAAGCCGTTGGCATCGGCGCCAGCATCATGGCGCACTCCCTGGCGGGGGTCGCCAACAATGACGATGTCACCCTGCTCGACGTCTTGCCGATGCCCATCGGCATCAACAAGACCGATGGGTCCATGCACGTGCTGTTCCAGAAGAACCAGCCGCTGCCCGACTACAAGTCCCGGACCCTGACGACATCCAAGGACAATCAGCGCAGCATCATGCTCCGCATCTACCAGGGTGAATCGGCGCTTTGCTCCGAGAACGAGATCCTGGGCACCTTCGTCTTCAACAACATCCGCCCGGCCCCCAAGGGCAAGGTGCAGATCGAGGTCACCTTCCATATCGACAGCGAAGGCATCCTGAACCTGACGGCGCGCGACAAGCAGACCGGCCAGACGGTGGAGAGCACGCTCAAGCTCGGGAAGGCAAAAGACGACAAGCCGGCGCCCGAGCCCGAGAAGCCGGTCGCCCCGCTGCCGCCGCCCGTCGCGTTCACCATGCCGCAGTCGTCGATGGCGGCTGCAATCGGTGGCGACGCCCCCGTGCGGCCGGACTTGACCGAGCCGACTATGGGAACGCCAGATGCAGCGCCCGCCCCGGCGCGGCCGGCCTCGCTGCCGAAGCTCGCATCGGCGGCGTCATCGGACGACTCGTTGTGGGGCAAGGTCACCACCTGGTTCCGCGGGCTCTTCGCCGGTGGCTGAGCCGACGCCTGCGGGTGTCGGCGACGGTGCGGTGGAAACGACGACGCGGGTGCTGCGCGAGGGCGTGGTCATCGTGCTCGTTCGGCCGCTCCAGTCTGGCAACGTCGGGGCGACCGCGCGCTCGATGAAGAACATGGGGCTGCGGCGGCTGGTCGTCGTCGCTCCGCCCGCCCTTGATGTCGACCGAGCCCGGTGGATGGCTCCGGGGGCAGAGGAGCTCATCGATCACGCCCGCTACGTAGGTGACGTCGGGGCCGCGGTGGCGGACTGTCGTTTTGTGGTCGCGACGACAGCGCGCGGTCGCCACAGCCCGTGGCCCGCGCTCGACCCCGAGGCGTGTGCGGTGCGGTGTTTCGACGGCGAGGGCCCGGTCGCCATCCTCTTCGGGCCCGAGGATCACGGCCTCGCCAACGAAGAGCTCGCCCACGCCCATGCGCTGGTCCACGTCGCGACCGACGCGCACGCCAGCCTGAACCTCGGCCAGGCGGTGCTCCTTGTGGGCCAGGCCCTGCATGCCGAGGCGCGCCGCCGGGGCTACGTGCCTCGAATCGAAGGGGCCGGCCGCCGCGGGGGTCCCAAACGCGGCGCCGCTCCGGCCGCCTCCGGCTTCCGCCGAACGACAGAACTCGGCGTGATGGAGCCGCTCATCGAGGAATGGATGGGCACGCTCGACCAGTCCACCTACCTGGTGGGGCACGAGCCGCTGTTGGTGCGCTCCACGCTGCGGCGCATTCTCCAGCGCGCGCAGTTGGACGAAGGCGAGGTCGCGATCCTGCGCGGTCAGCTCCGCAAGATCAGGTGGAAGATGGGTAGTCGCTAGTCCTTGTACTGAAGGACCATGCCGCGGTTGCCCGACGCCCAGACGTTGGTCGCAGTTGCGCCGTGGATGGCGTACAGGATGTTGTCGACTCCCGAGTACAGCCGTGTCCACTCGCCGTCCGTCTTGCGGATGGCGACCCCGTTGCTGCCGACCGCGTAGACGACCCCTTCTTCGGGAACGAAGACCGCCCACAGCGTTTCGGTGGTGGGGACCTCTTCAAGCTCCCAGCCGTCGCCGGTGTTGTGAAGCACGGTGCCGGCCTCGCCCACGGCCCAGACGTCGCTCGGGCCGGAGCCATCGACCGCGTTGAGCGCCACCTCGACGCCGGTGTCCACCCTGGACCACGCCCCGCCCTGGCGAACGAGGCTCGCGCCTTCGTCGCCGACGGCAAACGCCTTTTCACCGGCGCCGTACACGTCGTTGAGCTTGTTGCCCGTCTCCGGGATGGTCTCGTAGACCCACGCGCTGCCGTCGTAGCTCCAGGCGCGCCCCCAGCCGACGGCGAAGAGGGAGCTGACATCGGAGCCGCCGACGCCTTTGAGCGCGCTGGTGTCGCCCATGGTGCCCGTGGTCCAGCCGCCCGCGGCGCTGAACTGCGCGACGGTGCCGCCTTCGGTCGAGGCTGCCAGCACCGCGTCGTCGTCTTTGCCCTGTCCCCAGAGGTCGGTGATGTCGGCGCCGTCGACGTCGATGTCCATGAACGTCCACTCCCCGCCGCTGCCGCTCCACGCGAAACCGCCGGTGCCGACGGCGAAGACGCCGCCGCCCGAGGCGTAGATGCCGTTGATCGTGGACGAGCTCTCGATCCTGAGCTGCGTCCAGACGGGCGTGGTGTCCTCGGCGGTGTCCGCGGTGTCGCCGGTATCCGCCGAATCGACGGGGGTGTCGGTGGTGCAGGCCGTCACGGCGAGGAGGAGGGAAAGCATGGAGGTCTCCGGGGCGCCGCTATGCTATCGCACGGGGCCCCGGGTCGCTGCCAAGCACATGGTCGAGCCCGTACCGCCCCGCGGGGCGACCGACCAGCCAGCGGGCAGCGCGGACGGCTCCGGCGGCGAACAGCGCCCGATCGGTGGCCACATGCGCCAGCTCCAGGCGCTCGCCAGGGCCGCACAGGTACACGCGGTGTTCCCCGACGATGTCGCCGCCGCGAACGGCGTGGACGCCCACCGTTCCCGGTACGCGCCGGCCGGCGTGGCCGTGCGCCTGCGGTCCGAGCCCTTCCAGAAGCCTGAGTGCGGTCCCACTTGGCGCGTCGCGCTTCTGGTTGTGATGCAGCTCCACCAGCTCGAGGTCCCATTCGGGAAGTGCCTGCCGCGCCTCACGCACCAGCCTCGCGAGCACGGCCACGCCAATGCTGAAGTTGGCGGCGTGCAGCAACGCCACCGGTGGCGCGGTCGGGGGGTCAAAACCGGTGGTGCCGGAGACGATCGGCCACCGCGCCACCGCGAGCAGTCGCGCGAAGGCCTCAGGGGTCGAGAAGTCGATCACCACGTCCGCATCGAGCTCGCGGGGCAGATCGCGCCCGGCGGTCCACGCCACTTCGAGGTCGGCGGCCGCGCGCAGCTCCGCCAGCACCAGCGTGCCCATCCGGCCGGTGGCTCCAGAAACGCCGATCCGGAGCGGCGCGGCCATCAGGCGAGGTCGACCATGAGGTTGTCGTCAGGCAAGGCGCCGCCGATCAGGGGCAACCGCAGCTCGGCGGTGCACAGGCCCATCTCCGCCATGAGCATCTTCGCCGGGATGGGGTTGGTCTCCGCAAAGAGGTAGCGGACCAGTGGCTGCAGCGCGAGGTGTTCGCGCCGTGCCATCGCGGCGTCCCCGCGTTTCCAGGCCTCCCACACAGCCACCGTGCGTCGGGGCGCGACGTTGGACAACACCGAGATCACCCCGACGCCGCCCGCCGAGAGCAGCGGCATCCATGTGGCGTCGTCCCCGCTCAAGACCGGGCAGCACGAGCGCCCCATGAAGTCCACGCCGTAGCCGACGTCGCCCGTGGCCTCCTTGACGGCCACGACGCCATCGATCTCGCAGAGGATGGCCAATTCGGTCGGGTTGAGACGCTGCGCGGTGCGGCCCGGCACGTGGTACACGACGATGGGCAGCCCGGGGGCGCAGGCCTGGCGCACATGCTCCCGAAGGCCCGACAACGTGGGCTTGTTGTAGTACGGGAGCACCAACAAGCCGGCGTGGGCCCCCAACTGCTGCGCGCGGACCACGTTTCGGACGGTGGTGCGTGTGTTGTTGGTGCCGACGCCCATGGTCACGACCGCCCGGTCACCGGCCAGGGCGAGGGCCTCTGTCAGCAGCGTGTCGCGCTCCTCGGCGTCGAGCGTCGGCGACTCGCCGGTGGTGCCCGCGACGACCAGCCCCTGGACGCCCGCCCGCAGTTGCCGCGCGAGGGTACCTTCCCACGCCACCAGATCCAACTCGCCCTCGGCAAAGGGCGTGACCAGCGCCGTGTGGACGCCCTCCCACACCATCAGAACTCCACGGCTCCGACGATGCGCCCACCGAAGGCGGTGGTGTCGAAGCCGCCACCGAGATCGGGGTCGGTGTACTCGGTGTAGAGCGGCCCCGGCAAGAAGGCGGCCAGCGTGAGCTGGAACCACACATGCGGGTGCGGGTCCCACTTGGCGCTGACGTCGAACTCGTTGCCGTAGCCCTGGTCCGCCTCGGTCTCGCCGGTGCTGTCGGCGCGAGCGGCGATGATCCACGCCCCCTCTATCTCCACGGTGGGGAGCAGCTTGTAGCGCACCGCCGGTCGGAAGTAGATGGCGTTGGAGATCGCGTCGCCCGAGCGGGCGGCGTCGGTGGTGCGGCCGCCGTTTTCGTCGCTGACGCTGGCGGACTCGAGCGTCGGCATCGCTTCTTCGAACAAGAGCAGTCCGACGTTGTGGTCGCGATCGAAGGAGAAGGTGGTGATCGCCTTGTCGGAGGGGTCGTCGTCACCAGACGCCACGCCGAACTCTCCGCCGAAGCTGAGCTTGTCGGCCTGGTAGTCGCCCTTGACCATGATACCCAGCGCCGTGACGGTCACGTCGTCCTGGCCTCCGTCCAGATTGCCACCGCCAAAGACGCCCACGGCTTCCAACTCGGCCCTGACCTGCCCGAGCTCGGCGAATCCCCAGAGAGAACCGGTGTAAGCCTGCCAGGGGTCCGGCTTCTCGGGCCGGTAACGGTAGTTGCTCAACAGGCCCACACCCAGGGTTTCCGAGCGGTACCCGGCCGCAAACGAGATCGCCTGCATGTCGTCCGCGGCGCCGACCAGCCCCTCGGACTGCACGTCGAACGCGCCCATCACGAAGACCGGACCGATGCGACCGCTGACCTGCACGCGATCGGCGGTGTCGCCGTACTCCGCGTCGATGCCGTTGCCGTTGTTCCACAAGATGCCCGAGCCCCACTGCATGGGCATCCGCCCGATCGCGATGCGCCCCCAATCGGTGTAGGCCTCGCCCCAGCCGCGAATGCCGGTTCCCGGGGTCACGCTGCTGACACCATCGGCTTGAGCGACCGAGAGCGTTTCGCCGGTGACGGGGTCGACGTACTGGTCGGGCGTGTCGCCCCACAACGTCAGCTTCATCACGTCCACCTCGGCGTGAATCGCGGCGTGGTCGCTGATCATCCACGAAGGACGCAGCAGAAGCCGATGGTCCATGCTGTTGGAGGTGCCCTCTTCGTTGGCGTTGTCCTCACTGAGGGACAGCGAATCGTAAAGCAGCGCACGGCCGCGGTAATACCCCTGCCAGACCAGTTCGGTGGAGAAGGCGGGGGAAGCGGTCAAGAGCAGGGCGAACAAAGCGGCTCCGTGCCGAAGCGCGCCTCGGTAGCATCCCCGGACCCTCCGGGCAATCGTGCGGACCCACCCGCGACCATCGCTGACACCTAAACAAGCGGGGGGAACCCCTTCGCGGTTCCCCCCTACTGGGGCGTCCCTCGGATGGTCGCATATGCCGCATGGGCTTTTGCTGGGTGACTGACAGCGCGAGCGGCCGTCAGCCGCGATACGCGGGGCCATGCTCGAACGCTTCAAGCGCATGTGGTTGTGGTGGCAGGGGGTGGCCGCCGGCATCCTGTGGTTCCAGAACGCGCTGTTGATGACGGTCGCCTACGTGGTCGGCGTCGGCCCTGTCGCCGTGGGCTTCCGACTTTTGCGGCGCCCGCTTCTGGACCGAGCGCCTGCGGTTGTCGGGGCGAAGTCCCATTGGGTTGCGCGTTCGGGAAAGCCGATGACGATGGACGAGGCGGCGCGGCAGTTCTGAGCGCGCTGGCGTTGATGGCGGCCGCCCTGGCGGGCGCGGCGCTGGCCGGGGCTCGCAGTCTGCGGGCGGCGCCCTTCACTCTATCGCTGCCGCGGTTGCGACGCGCCTGACGACGTGGCAGACTTCGACCGAGAGGCCGAGGAGTCCCGGCGATGCGCTCACTCCCGGCGCAGGAGGGCGCCCACACGCTGAACCGCATACAACGCGTTGACGGTCTTCATCCCGTTCCCGGCGTGTTGGGGCGGAGCACCGCCGTGTGGGGCGCCCCCGTATCGATCAGCGTGTCAAGCGTCGCCTCGCCGACCTGCACGCGAGTCCAGGGCTTGCCCGCTCGGGTGCAGCGTGGCCCTGAGAGGCAGATCCGGCCGGGCGGTCGGTAGCTGAGACGGCTGGCAAGCGCGGCGATGGGGCCGATGCCGACCATCCCTGCCATCTTGCCATCGTCAACTGGCGCCCCCAGTTGCCCCTGACGGTAGGTGTTCGATCGGAAACCGCAAGAGTGGGCATCGAGTCGACGCCGAGCGCTAGGTTGGGCCAGGCCGTGTCCAGGAACATGTCCGCGGGTCGACCCGCCACGTGCATGGGCAGGATTGGGTAGAGGCCGCCCTCGCCGGTGAGCTTGAGATCGGGGTGCAGTGTCCCGCGGCCTGCTGCTCCGGTGGCGGGTGGTCGACGACTGCTTCGGCGACCGGCGCGGGCGGTGCGCAACCGCCGACGAGCACGACTACTGCCGCACGGCGAAGGGTGCGCACCGTGAACGTGCTGGTTGGCATCGGTTTAGGTATACCGCCGTGGCGCCAGTCGCCGACCAGCACGCCGCGCCCCCCGCAGAACTCGCGCATTGTCGCCGCACTAGCGGAGTAGTGCGGGATACCGGCACCCGCCCAGCGCGCCGTGGAGGCGTCGTTCTATCGCGACACGAATCGTGAACGCGGCCGATCATGGGCGAACGCCGACTCTTCCGTGGCAGCCCGGGGCGGGTCGACCGCGCCGGGCCGCCGGCCGGACCGGGGCGCCCGCGCCCCCCGCAGAACTCGCGTCGTGTCGCCGCACTAGCGGAGTACTGCGGGATGCCGGCACCCGCCCAGCACGCCGCGCCCCCGCAGAACTCGCGTAGTCTGTCGCCGCACTAGCGGAGTACTGCGGGATGCCGGCACCCGCCCAGCACGCCGCGCCCCCGCAGAACTCGCGTAGTGTGTCGCCGCAATGCGTATGCACATCGCTCAGCCGAGTGGAGGGGAGCGCTGTCGCGACGGAGGAACGCCATCAATCGGGGAGCGATCGCCGCGACGGCCTCGGCGGCGGCTGCTTTTTCGACGGGCGAAGTCGCCGATGCGGACGAAGGTCGGGGGGTGTTCGCGCACCCACCACGCGATCCGCCTCGCGGAATGGCGGCCGCGCCTCCATCCCCGACGCTTCCCCAACACGCGACGCAACGGCCCAGGCAGCCCTCCTGGCGCGCGCAACCGCGTCTCTCCAACTCGCGCCCCTCCGCTGCACCTCCCGGGCGCTCCAATCGCCGCCTACGAGCCAGAAAACTCGCGAAATACATTGGTCGGATGAACACCGATCTCGAAATTGCTGCCGCTCTCTCCAACGGCTCGTCGCCGCGCGTTGCAGCCAACGCCGCGCCGAGCACGATCTGGCGCTGCTCCTGGCGGAGCTCGTCGCCGGCGCGCACTTCCGCCCACTCGGCTACGCGTCGATGGAGGAGTACGCCTCGATCGTGCTCGACCTGACCGCTCGGCAGGCGCGTGACCTGCTCCCCATCGGCAAGGCGCTCCCGGGCCTGCCGAAGCTAGAGGCCACGCTCGCCGCCGGCCACCTCGATTGGACCACGGCGCGCGAGCTGGTCCGCGTGCTCGTCCCCGAGACCGAGGCCGCCTGGATCGAGCGCGCGAAGTCGGTGCCGTCCCGGATGCTCGAACTCCAGGTGGCGTCGCGACACAAGGGGCAGCTCCCGCCGATCGCCGCGGAGATGGGGTGCGACGCGGAAATCGTGGATCTCCGCCCGGGACTCACCGCGGGGCACGTCACGCGCACCATCCCTCCGGCCGTCCGGCGCAGGGTACTCGGGCGAGCAAAGGGCCGTTGCGAGGTCCCTCAGTGCTGGAACAAGCTGCATCTCGACGTGCACCACATCCATCCGCGCGTGCTGGGCGGAACGCACGATCCCGCTCAGCTCGTCTGCATCTGCCACGGGCACCACCGGGCGGTCCACCGCGGGTACCTCGCGGTCGAGCGGAGGTCAGACGGGACCGTCGAGGTGCGCCGGGCCGGGCCCGGAGACGGTCTTCGATAGGAAATACCGGCAGTTCCGCGCGATCCGTATCGCGTGGTGCGGCGCCGGCCTGCTTGCCGGTGCCCCACGCGCCCACGATCACGTCGGCGGTGCCGTCGTCGTCGAGGTCCGCGATGTCGAGCGCTTTTCCCGCCCCGGCGTTGTCATTGTCTTCGATGCCCTCCCAGCGGCGGGTGACGTCGCCGACCGACCGGATGCCCGAGAAGGGCCCGTCCACCACGTAGAAGCCGCCGTTTTGTGCGGCACCCTGGCTCATCGTGTATTGGCCGACGACCACGTCGGGGTGCCCGTCTCCCGTGACGTCCCGCCCCCCGGCGAAGACCTGCCCGGTGGCGTCCCCTTCCGAGTCGCCGAGGATCACGTCGCCCTGATCCGACAGATCGAACGTACCCGACCACGTCTCCACCGGATCGGTGTCGCTGTCGCTGTCGCTGTCGCTGTCGCTGTCGCTGTCGCTGTCGCTGTCGCTGTCGCTGTCGCTGTCGCTGTCGCTGTCGCCCTCGGCATCAGCCACGCACAGGCCGTCCTCGTCGTGTGTGCCACCCCCGAAGGCCAGGGCAGCGGGGGCCGGGTCGCAAGCGACGAGGCAGAGGAGCAGGTGAGATCGCATGACGTCCGCCGGGGATAGTGCCAGGATTCTACGCCCGAATACGGCGCGACGCAATCGCGACCGCTACCGGCCCCCTGCCCACGCCCCAATCGCCGCCGCCAGCTCGCCGGCGACGACCTCCGATCCCCGCGCGCTGAGGTGGTTGTTGTCGAGGAACAGCTCGTCGACCCTCTGACCGGTCCGCTCCAGCGCTGAAGCGGTCGCGACCAGATGCGCTCCGGACGGCAGGTCCTCTGCCCCGACGAGCGCGCGCACATGGTCCTCACCGAAGGGGTAGTCCAGAAAAAACACCTTGATCTGATGACTGTCCGCCCACGCCTGGATCAGGTCGTGATTGCCCGGCATGGGCGCCGCTGGAAACGGTGAGGGAAGCGAGAATTCCGGCAGCGCGAGGTTCCGCTTCTCCATGCCGCCCAGCCTCGCCGCGCCCTGCTCGACGCCCAAGCGCGTGGCCCGATACAGCCGACTCTCGAACAGGCCCCGTTGGGCCGCGTCGCGCCACCCGGCACCCTGGGGCGGTAGGGCGTCGTGGGGGGAGTCCTGCCCCTGGCAGTCGATCACCACAAAATCAGGCTCAAACACGGCGAGTTGCCCCTGCATCAGCCGCAGGGCCTGGATGGAGCGGTAGCCCGAGAGGCCGGCGTTGATGACCTCAACGTCCAGGCCGTCGGCGCGGAGCAGGCGTTCGGTGACCGCGGCGTAGGCGTCGTCGGCATCGAGACCGGCGCCGAAAGTCTGGGAGTCCCCCAAGGCGAAGCCGCGCAGCGCGCCGGGCGCCTTGGCCACCGCGACCTCGGCGTGCCGAAAGCCGTGGGAGTCGATGCCGAAGCTCGGATTCGGCACGACCTTACGCCTCCAGCCGAGCAGAGGGTCGTAGACGATGTCCGCGCCGCCACCGAGGTGCGCGCGCACCATGTCTTCCGGAACACTGACGGTAGCGGCCTCGCGGAGCAGGACCCGCGCCCCGCACTCGGCGGCGCCCAAACACCCCAACAACACGATGGGCGCGAACAGCAGGCGGCGGAGGGCGGGTCGCACGGCCCGGCGCTATCCGCTCGGGGGGATGCTCAGGCCCCGCCGGAGGGTTCCTCGGCTCGTTCTCACGGTCCTTTGGCAGCGCCGCTTTGGCGCACGGGGCCGCGCGAGCTAACCGGCGAACTCGGAGTCTCCCGCATGAACCTGCCCCGCTCCACATTTGTTGCGCTTGCCGCCAGTTCCGCCCTGCTGCTGCTGAGCACTCCGGCTTGGGCGGGCGGCGTGACCGGGTCCTCGACGCTCCAGGACGCCGATGGGAAACACCCCGCCGACCTTGCGTTCGACGGGCTGCTCGGCACGGGCTGGGCCGAGGCCGAAATGGGTGTCGGCGGCGGGACGTGGTTGGAGCTGGACCTCGGCGCGGCCACCAAGATCGACACTGTCTCTGTGTGGGGGGGGAACCTCGCCAAGGGCGAACGGACCTTCAAGGAGTACGGTCGCCCCAAGCTGGTTCAGGTTTCTGTGGACGGGCTGAAGGTCGGCGAGGCGGTTCGCCTCCAGAACGAGATGACCCGCGTCGATCTTCCGGTGGAAACCACCGGCCGGAAGCTCCGGCTCGAGTTCGTCGAGGCCTTCGAAGGCGGCGTCTACACCGACATGTTCGTGGCCGAGGTGGCGGTGAACTTCACCGAGGGTGAGCGTGCCCGGGCCGTGGAAAAGGTCGACGCGTGGCGTGCCTCCAAGGACGGCATGTCCCAGCAGAAGAAGTACGAAGAGCAGGCGCTAGCTGCGTACGACAAGCACAAGGCCGACCCCTACGACAAGGAGAGCCTCGAGTTCCTCATGGATGCGGCCGGAGAAGGGCCCGAATACCTCCGCAAGCGCGTCACCTCCCTGGTCCCGTTGGGCTACCGCGCTGCGGCCCTTGTTCCGGACGAGATGGCGATGTCGGCCATCCGCAAGCTGAAGGACCCGACCGGGATTCCGGGGCTGGAGTACGCGGCCATGCGTGCGCTGGGCAAGCAGCGCCGCGAAATCATTGACACCATCGAGTATTTCCGCGCCTGGCGTGACCTTCAGGGCGGGGGGCGGCGCAACATTCGGGCCTTTGGCGAGACCGGGTGGGAAGTGGGTGCCTTCCAGAGCTTCGGCGAGCCGATGCCGATCGAGGTCGACGGCTACGGCAACGGTCTGGTCGTCGACACCGGCAACAACCGGGTGCAGCGCTTCACGCCGCAGGGGGTCACCGACAAACAGTGGGGCGCGCCCAAGGACGTCAGCGAGTACTGGTACGGCAGCCGGCGGCCCTGGTACGCGGCTGGTGCCATGGCATCAGAGGACAGCGGCGCGTTCAAGAACCCGATCGACATCGAGAAGATCCCTGGCAAAGACGCCGACGGCTTCATCGTCTTCGACGCGGCAGGGCGGCTCCAGATCTTCGACGAAGAGGGGAACGGCCAGTTGGGTTGGAATGTGGCGGTGGACGATCAGGTTCAGGCCAAGGTCGGCGGCGAGGGCTACCTGGCCTACCTCCCGAAGAAGAAGCTCATCATCGCCATCATCGGCAACGACGCCATCGTCCAGGACCTGAAGTCGGAGAAGGTGGGCGCCTTCGTGATCAAGGACGGCACGCCCAACGCCGTGGAGGTCGGCGCCGACGAGAGGTTGTACATGGCCTTCGGCGACGAGATCATCAGCTACAACTCGGATGGTTTTCGTTACGGAACGGTCATCGACTCCAAGATCCTCGGCGCCGGCTTCGAGGACATGGACATCACGCTCGACGAAAAGAACGAGATGTGGGTGGTGATCGACACCGGTTGGGTCTTCAAGTTCAAGAAGCCGGGGAAGTTGGACTGGAAGCTCAAGGTCGTCGACCACGAGCTCATTCATCCGCGGCTGGCCGTCTTCCAGGGGAACGTGCTCATCACCGATCGTGACACGATCATCGCGGTCGACGCGATGCAGATGCACTTGGACGAGGTTCAGGCCGCCGAGGACGCCGCCGCCGAGAAGAAGGCGCTGGCTGCCGAGCAGAAGGCGGCAGGCAAGAAGTGACGCGGGTCCAGGCGCTTTCGCTCGGGCTCCTGGTGGTCGCGGTCACGGTTCCGCTCGCCAATGTGCTCACCCGAGAGCCGCCGGCCCCGCTGGTAGAGGCGCCGCTTGTGCCGCCGCCCCTGGCGCAAGAGTCGCCTCGGTGGACGACCGAGACCATCCGGGAGCTGCAGCCGGTCGCGCCCGCTCGCAACGACGCCGTCAGTCGGCCGCTGCCGGCGATGAAGGAGTATGACGACGCCCTTGCGACCTTGGGTCGGGTCGTCGAGGCCTGGGATGGCGATCCCGACAATGCCTGGGCCGTCGCGCACGGGCTGCTGGCCCGGGGTTCGGAGTTCCGGCTCACCACCGGGCTGGCGGCGCTCCCCCATCTGTTTGCCGTGTTTGCCGAGCCCCGTCAGGTAGGCGCCATCACGCTTGTCGGCTTCCCAAAGGAGCGCGCTGGCGTCCCGGCCGAGTCGCACACCGACCTCATCCTCAAGAACCTGAGCGAGATCGGCCTCCAGCCGTCGGCGTCCTTCCCGATGGGCGATGGCACGGTGACCGCGGCCGACCTTTATCGCTACACGGTGCTCAAGACCTTTCTGAGAGCGGCAGAGAACAAGTCCAGCTTTGCCGATCCCAATGACATGCCCTGGGGTCTGCAGGCGCTCGCCGCCTGGGCCCCTCCGGATGGGCTGCGTTGGGTTGCGACCGATGGGACGCCGATGGACCTGGACGAGCTGACCCACTTCGTCGTTGCCGTCGCGACCAAGGAGTCGAAGTTCATGTTCGACGCGGCACGGGCCGGGCAGAGCTTCGAGCGGAAGGGCCAGCCACTCTTTTCCTACACCTGCGGCGGGGCGCACCTCGTGCAAGGCGCCTCCTACGCAGTGGCGCGCGGGTTCGGTGCGAAGGACGACCGGAAGTTCATCGCGGCGCAGGGTCCGCTGCTGTTGTACCGGCTCCCAATCGAGCTTGCGATCTATGACGATGCGATGAAGACGAGTCGCCAGCATCATGAGCGGCTGCTCGTGCAGCGCATGAAGTTCTTGGGGCACTGGCTTGAGACCATGTCCAAACTACAGATCCTTGGTCTTTTCACGCCTGACGAGCAGCAGGCCCATTCCGTCGAGGGCGCGGCGCAGAATCTGGTGTTGACGGTCCGCGCGCTCGCCGACCTCGGCACCTTCGAACGGCTGGCCGCGATTCGGGTCGAGGAGCCCCAGTTGTACCTCGACGTGGTCGGCGACGCGGCCCACGCCATCCGCGGTTTGGAGCTGGCGTTGGGCCGCCAGACCTTGCCGTGGTGACGCCATGAGCCTGCGCATCGAGGTGCGACGCGGCGGCCTGGTGGAGACCATCCACCCAGTCAGCGCCGTGGTAGTAGGCGGGGGGCGCGTGCGTTGGTCGGTGGGCGAGGACCTCGCCAGCTTCTGGCGCAGCGCCTCGAAGCCCTTCCAGTTGTGGAACTCGGTGGAGCAGCTTCCGGCCGGCACGGTCGCGTCACTGGACGATCGCCAGCTTGCCGTTGGCGCCGCCTCGCACAACGGCGAGCCCGGTCACGTGGAGCTGGTCCAGGCCCTGCTGGCGCGCTTCGGGCTCGACGAGGGCGGATTGCAGTGTGGCGCCCACCTGCCCAGCCATGAGCCCGCGGCCCGGGCGGTCGCCCACGCGCGGTCGATTCACAACAACTGCTCGGGGAAGCACACGTTCATGCTCGCCGCCTGCGATGCACGCGGGTGGAAGCTCGATTACCGGCTCCTCTCCCACCCGCTGCAAGCCGGCAACCACGCCCGCCTCGACGAGCTGGGCGGCGTGCACCACGGCACCGGCATCGACGGATGCTCGGTTCCCACCTTTCACGGGCCGCTGTCTGCCTTTGCGCGAGCGTGGTCGACCCTGGCGGGGGCGATGGCGGACGAGGACGGCACATTGGGCCGGATCGGCCTCGCGATGTCGCGCGAGCCGTGGTCGATGAGCGGCACCAACCGCCTCGATCTGGCGGTAGTACAGCAGATCACGGAGCCGGTGGCCGTGAAGATCGGCGCGGAAGGTCTTTTCTGCGTCGCCCTACCGCGTCGGCGGGTCGGAATCGCGGTCAAGGTGCATTCCGGGAACAGCGATGTCCTGGCCGTTGCGGTCCGAGCCGTCCTGGAACAGATTGGGGTGCCGACGGTCGGGCGCTGGCATTGGGATGACGTGAAGAACGTGAGGGGCGCGGTTGTCGGGGATCGGCGGCCGGTCTGGGGCGTGGCTCAGAAGACCGAGTAGGTCAGGCTGCGGACGGGCGAGCTGTCCAGGAGCGCCAGCACCAGGCCGATCACCAGGATGACGACGAAGGGGACGATCCACCAGGGGCGGCCAGGCTTCATCAGCCCTCAAGGCTTCGGAGGTAGGCGCCGACGTCATCGTAGAGCCCCGCCTGGTTTGCGTAGCTCACGTACCGGCGCGCGGTTTCGGTCCACTCGACGGTGGTCGGCTTGACCCGGTCGAGCGAGGCGAGGAGGTCGGACTGCGTGATGGGGCGCATGTTCCCGGTGCGGAGCGCCTCGCCCAACGCGCGCTCGCTGGCCACTTCGACGAGGTGGTGCATGTCGGCGCCCGAAAAGCGCAGGCACCGGCGCGCGATGGCGCCCAGGTCGAGGTTCTCGGTCGGTCGCTCGCGCAGCGCGAGCGCCAAGACGTTCTCTCTGGCGGCGGCGTCGGGAGGGGGGACGAAGACGACGCGATCGAAGCGACCGGGCCGCCTCAGCGCGGGGTCGACGTCCCAGGGCGCGTTGGTGGCGCCGATCACCAGGACTCCCTCGTTGCTCCCGCCCGCGCCGTCCAACTCGGCCAGGAGCTGGTTCACCAGCCGCCGCCCGGGACCGTGCTTGAGCTGATGCCGGGCGCCGCCGATGGCCTCGATCTCGTCGAAGAACACGATGCTCGGGGCGCTCGCCCGCGCTTCTTCAAAGATGTTGTGGAGGCGCTTCTCTGACTCGCCGAGCCACATGTCCAGGACCGCCTGGATCTCCACCACGAAGAATTTCGCGCCGCACTCGCCGGCTGCGGCGCGGGCGAGGTGGGTCTTGCCGCACCCGGGCGGGCCGTACAAAAGCACCCCGCCGCCGATTCGTTTGCCGTAGGCCTTGAACAGGTCAGGCCGCTGTAGCGGGTAGACGATGTCCATGCGGAGGCGCTCCTTCAACGTCTCCAGGCCGCCGACGTCGCTGAAGTTGATGCTGGGCCGGGTGCCTCGGACTGGCGCCTCAGCGCACGCGTCGGGCGGGCGGGGCGGACGGGCGCTCGTCGGGACGGACGCCAGCTTGGGCGGCTCCACCGTCGTGCGCATGGCGCGGTCCAGCTCCAGGTCGTGTACGCCGGGATCGACGGCGTGGAGCACTGCGTAGGCCTCGCGCGCTTCGTTGAGCCGTCCTGTCCTCGCGGCGGCCAGCGCAAGCACGCGGACGTCGTCCGCGCTGAGTTGCGTCCGAATGGGGAACCACGCGTCCACGAGCGCGGCGTCGTCACCCAGCGCGCCTGCCGCCGCGCCGAGCACCTCGCGGGCGTCCATCCGATCGCTGTCCTGAGCCACGGCGGCCCGCGCTTCGACCGACGCCTCGTCCGCCCGGCCAGCTTCCAGCAGCGTTCGCGCCAGGTGCACGCGCAGCGGCACGTTCTGGGGGGAGTGCGCCAAGGCTTCCCGAAGCGAGGCGAGGGTGCTGCTCATTTTTCTTTCCAATCGAGCCAGGCTCGGGTTGTGGGACCAGACAGCGCCAGCAGCCAGGCGGGAAGGGCGAGAAGCGGCAACGTGAGGAGGAGGAAGCTGCCGCCCACCCCGAGGCCCACGCTCAACCAGTGCGGCATCGACGCCAGCGTGTGGCGCCAGTCGCCCGGCGCCACCGGATCCAGCGCGCGCTGGAGGCGCAGGTCGATGAGCGTCGGATCGAGGGCGAGTGCGTCGGCCCACGCGACCCGCGCCGCGTCAAGCTGCTTCTGCTCCGCCAGCGCCCGCGCGAGGCCGTGGTGCGCCTCCGAGCGCTGGGCGTCGGCGCGGAGGGCGTCCCGGAAGACCCCCTCGGCCTCGGCGACCCTCCCCTGGCGCAACGCATGGAAGCCGTACACCACGTGGGACTCGGCGTCGCCGGGCGACAGCGCCCGTGCCGCCGCAAGCTCGCGCCCCGCCTCCTCGTCGAGGCCCAGCGCCTCGGCGAGCACGCCGACCAGCGCGTGGAACGCGGCGACGTCCGGCCGGACCGACATCGCCTCTCGGGCAAACGACAACGCTTCTCGGTGGCGCTTCTGGCCGAGTAGCGTGGTCGCCAGGTCGGCGAGCAGGCCGGCCTCGCCCGGAGACAGCGCCAGCGCCTCGCGGAAGCTCCCCTCCGCGTCGAAGAGTCGCCCCGCTGCGCGCAGCGCGCGCCCGCGCAGACGCAGGAACCCCGGCGTCGGGGCCTCGCGCTCTGGGAGCGTCTCCGCTAACGACGCGGCCTCGTCCGCTCGACCCATCGACAACAGCGCTTCGACTCTGCGGGCTTCTGGGGTCACGGTGTGGTGGACACTCGGCGGGCGCGGGGGTTCCGGTTCAGTGTAGCCTTGACGGGGGGCTGACGCGCTGGGCATCGCGAAGCCGCGGAGGCGGCCGCCGCTGCGCGGCGCCGCGCTATCGCTGCGGGCCGAGCCCTCCGCTCTATCGCTGCCGCGTCGTGAGTGGTGACGAGGGGTCGGGCGAGCCTGGAACTGTTCGCGCGCCGCGGCACCAAACTCGGCGGTCGTAAGTGTGAGATGCGAGTTTGGTGCCTCCGGCGCCGCCGCCGCCTGGAGGGCATGAGGGGGCGCCCGGCTACCTCTTGACGCGCCCGCGGCATTTGGTCGCGACCCGCGTTGGGATTTCTGCACCGGCGCCCTTGCGCGGAGTCGCGACGGAGGCGTACGCTCGGGTCGGGACGGCGCTCGGTGCGCCG
>CANLGL010000032.1 GCA_947490345.1 Deltaproteobacteria bacterium | reverse complement strand
TTTCGCGTGGCGAGGCGGCTGAGACGCCGCGGATCGCAAGCATGTCGCAAATCGGGTGGCATGGCCCCGTGGGGTGTCGCATTTTGGGTGGCATGGCTCGAAGAACCCTTGACCGAACAGGAAAATTCCCCGTTGTGATCAAGCATGAGCTCGCCGCCCTCTCCCCCTACCGCGCCATTCCCTCCGGCCTCCAACCTCCGGTTTCCGGCCTACGGCGCCCGTCGTGCTGGATAGCACGACGGGCGTGGCGCTCTCCCCTCACCGCAGTCCCCCACGGCGACTGGGCATCTAATGGGGCTGGGAGGCGCTCGAGGCGCCATGGGTGACTACCACGGGGCGCGGCATCACCGCCTCGGGGTCGACCCACCCGACCGTCTCCGCGGCCAACCAACCTCGCCGCCCGTCGGCCAACGCGACGAGCACCTGGCCAGCCGCCAGTTCAACGACCTGGATCTCCGCGCCCCCGTGCAGCGCGAAGAGATCGACCCCGCCGCCCAGATCGCTGTGGGCGGTCACCTCGTCGACGAGCACGACGGCCGCGGGCGGCATCGCCCCCTCCGCCACACCGCCCAGGCCGAGCCCGCCGCCGACCAGCGCGGCTATCCCGCCCACGCCGACCATTGGCAGGTGTGGCCACCGCCGCCGCAAGCCAAGCGCGACCAACCCGAACCCCAAGAGCGCGCCGCCCGCGAGCTGGCCTTCGCCGGGGGTGAGGGCGGCTTGCCAGGGCGCCCAAGCTGGACAGGGATCCGGGGCCACGGAATCGTCGCGGACCCGCCTGCGCGCAAAGTCGAGGTTCGCAGAGGCGTCTGGGTCGCGGGGAGCCAGGGCCAACGCGCGCCGCCAGGCAAGGACCGCCAACGGGAGCTGCTCTTGACGAAAGAGAACATTACCAAGGTTGTAGTACACATCTGCATCGACTGCGCCTGCTTCGAGCGCCTGCCGATAGCCCGCCTCCGCTTCAGCGAGATCGCCCGCCGCAAGGGCGGTGTTGGCTGATGCAAACTCTTCCTTCCCTAGGGCAAAGGCCGCAGCGATCACGCAGAGGATCATTTCGCACCCATCCAGGCGCGCACGCGCACCTCCGGAAGCCCGATCCCGCCGCGGTATCGGGCGAGGTCGAGCTCGCGATAGATTACGATGGCCTCCTCGCCGAGTGTCGCGACGTCATCACGTTTTATCTCTGGAGGGGGCCGTCCGAGCCGACGGCCCGCCTCGTCGCGGAAGATGCGCTCAAGCCCTGCGAGACGGCCCTCAAGATCATCGGGGAGATCGTCGAAGCCGAAGGTGCGCTCCTGCACCTTGCGTTGGAAGGCGCCCCGGATCCGCCCAACCCCCTGGACGGCGAGGAGGCCAGCGCCCGGTAGCGCCAACAGCCATCCCAACCACGGTGGAGACCCGCCCGTCAGCGACACGTTGGTGCGCACGGGCAGGATGTCGTCACCCAGCGCCGCTACGGCAGTGCCCGCCGCGCCCGGCGCCCCGTAGGCTTCGACGCTGGCGGCCGAGGCTGCGCCGCCCACCTCGACCGAACGCAGCGCGAGCTCACGCTCGACATACTCGCCCGATTCGGGGTCGAACCACGACATACGCACCGGAGGCAGCGAAAGGGTGCCCGGACGCTCGGGGACGACCGCACGACGAAACCGAGCCGACCCCGCGAGCTTTCCGTCGGAGAGCTTCGCAGACAACGTCGGAATGTCATCGTACACGCGGTATCCATCCGATGGCCACGGCGGGAGGCTTGCCCCCGCCACGGCTCCCTCGCCAGCAAGAAGGACATCCACCGTCAACGTGTCGCCAACGTCGATACTCGCCGGAAGCGGAGCGCTGGAAAGCTCGAAGCTCCCCACCAACCCCGAGAACCCCGCGGGCCGGCCCGCGGGGAGCGCCTTGAGCTGCAGGCGGAGCGAATTGCTGACGACGGTCTGATTCTCCGTGTCCGTGAATCCGGGAAGGTCGCGGAAAAACGGATCCCGGCTGCCGCCTCGCCGGCGCTGCACCGCGACCTGTGCCAGGAGCGTCCCGGCATCGACGGTCGTGACCCCCGCCGCAATGACGCGGAATGGGTACCACAGTTCCGCCACCGACACGGCGCCCGCCGCGGCGCCCAATCGGTACTCGGCCGTCACCGGCTCGACGCCAGGTTCGGCCATCAAAAGAGGGCTGTCGGGCGGTCCCCACCGAGCGTTGATCAGGGACTGGCGGGTCTTGAACTCCAGGTGGTACACCAGAACCTCGCCGACCCACGCGACGCCATCCCCGAGCTCAGCGACGAGGCCGTCCACCCCCGACGTGTCCGGAGCCGCGACGTGAAGGGTGATGCCGTCGGCCCGGAGCTCGCCCCCTGGGGTGTCGACGGTCAGCGGACCGATCTGGTAGTCGCCGGGGCTGGTTGCGGTCACGTCATACCGAAACGTCTGCGTCTCGGTGACGTCGAAGTTCATCATCTGCCGGGCCCGCGCCTGGGTGACGAAGCGCACCGTGGCCCCCTCCGTGGCCGGAATCGACGGAGGTCGCGCGACGAAGGCATCGGAGAGCTGCAGCGTGAGCCCGACGCTCTGCCCCGCGACGACCTCGGTCGCATCGAGCTGCATGACCAGGCCGGCCGCGAGGCCCAGGTTGATGAGTGCCAGCATCACCAGTCCTTTTCCGTCTCGCGCCCCGCCACGCGCACCCGCGGCCGGCCATCCACGACGGAGTCCACGAGCCGGGCGGCCGCCTCAGCGGACAGCTCCCCCGACGCCGACGCCGGCGCGTCGATCGCGGCCTCCGTCCCCTCCCGGGTGTCGGGCGAGCCACTCCCGTCGCCACTGTCCGTCCCTCCGGGTTCGCCCTCGCCTGGCTGACCCTCCTGGCCGGGTTGACCCTCCTGCCCGGGCTGACCCTCCTGCCCGGGCTGGCCCTCCTGCCCGGGTTGACCCTCCTGCCCGGGTTGACCCTCCTGCCCAGGTTGACCCTCTTCGCCAGAGTCGCCCTGACCGCCTCCAGACCCGTCCTCAGGCGGAGGCTGCTGCTCGCGCATCGCGACCTCCTTCTTCACCGCCTCGAAGTTCGTGGCAGCGCTCCTCAATTCCGGATCGGCGGTGCGAACGGTGTCATAGAGGTTCAGCGCCCTCTCCAACCGGCCGTCCGCGTAGGCGCTATTCCCTGCGTTGTAGCGATGGGTGCCCGCATGCGCGGGGTCAGTCTCGGCCATCGAGAGGTACAATTGCTCGGCCTCGCGGAAGCGGCCCTTCCGGTAGAGGGACTCCGCCAGCGCCTGGCCGACCTCGACGTCGCGCGCATTCTCCACCCGAGCCTGCCCCAGTTGATCGGCAGCGGTGCTCCAGTCCTTTGCCCGCCATGCCGCCAGACCCTCTTCGCGCGGGCCTGCCCACGAGTCGCCCGGCGCGACCACCAGTATCCCCAACAGCACCAAGGCCGGGGCAGTCCCGTGACGACGCGCGCGGGGACCGATTCCGAAAAAAGCCACCGCGACAAGGGCCAAAAGCCCGATCGCCAGCGGCCATTGGTAGACCTCGTTGGGAATCTTCTCCCGGTGAAGCTCGCGCTCCTTCGCCTCCAGCTTCGCCCGGATCTCCCCTTCGTACAAGCCCACCACGTCGTCGGTCCCCACCACCGCCTCCACGTACGCCCCCCCCGTCGCCGCGGCCAGCCCCCGGAGCCCCTCCGCCTCCAGACGACTCAGGACGATGGCGCCGGCACGGTCCTTCTTGAAACCACCCTGGGCGAGCGGGATCGGCGCGCCGCCGCTGTCTCCGACGCCCAGCCCATACACCCTCACGCCTGCTTCCATGGCACGCGTGGAAGCCGCCGCGAGCGCCTCCGGGGGGTCGTGGAACTCGCCGTCGCTGACGATCAGCACCGCCTTCCCTGCCCCGCCGCCGCGAGTGAGCATCTGGGTGGCCGTATTGAGCCCCTCCGACATCGCGGTCCCCTGGGCCGCAATGGTCGACGTGGACGAGTCGGTGAGGCCCCACACGAACGTGCCGTAGTCGGTCGTCAACGGGGTTCGAAGGTAGGCGCCGTTGGCCACCAGGACCAGCCCGACGCGATCGCCGCGCAGCAGGCCAACAAAATCGGTGACCTCGCGACGGGCGCGCTCCATCCGGGAGGGTGAGACGTCTTCCACGTCCATCGACCGCGAGACGTCGAGGATGACGACGATGTCGACCCCCTTTCCCCGCCGCTGCACCCACTGATGGCCGAGTTGCGGTCGTGCCGCCGCGACGCTCACCAGCAGCACGGCGAGCGTCGCGGCGACCGCCTGGACGCCTCGCGCGCGGCCAAGTCCCGGAAATACGAGCGAGGCATAAGCCTCGACCGAGAATGCGCGCGATATTGCGTCACGACGGCGTCGCCATGCCCAAAGGATCAAGAGTCCGACCGCGGGCGTGAGGACCAACAGCCAGAGGAGGCCCGGCGAGCCGAAGATCAAGGAAGCCTCCGCAAGAGTGTCGCACCCAGGATCACGTCGAGCAGCAGCAACACCAGCGCTGGTCCCAAGGCCTTCAGGAACAACTCGTCGCGGTGCACGTACTCCTTCACCTTCGCGGTCGATGGCTCCAGCTCGTCGATGCGGGTGTACACCTCCGCGAGCGCCCGGGTGTCGGTGGCGCGGAAGTATTGGCCACCCGTGGTCGACGCGATCAGCCCGAGCGTGCGTTCGTCCACCTCCGCCCCTCCCGCGCTGAACATTCCGAGGAGACCGGCCGGTGCGCCGCCGGCCCCCACCCCGATCGTGTACACGCGAATCCCCAGAGCGGCTGCGGCCTCGGCCGCCTGCACCGGATCGATCTGTCCCGAGTTCGATTTGCCGTCAGTCACCAGGATGATGACCTTGCTGGGCGCCGTGAGTTCCTTCAGCCGCTTCGCTGACACGGCGATCGCGTCGCCAACCGCGGTGGCCGACTTGCCGGCCAGACCGATTTCGAGCTGCCCGATGAAGTCGTTGAGCCCAACGTGATCAAGGGTAAGGGGCACCTGGGTGAACGCCTCCTCTCCGAACACCACGAGGGCGATCCTGTCATTCGGCCGCTGGTCCACGAACTCGGCCATGACGCGCTGTCCGGCCTGAAGTCGCGTGAGGCGCATTGCGCCCAGGCCCATGTCGTCGGCCCGCATCGAGCCCGAGGTGTCCATCGCCAGAACGATGTCGACCCCTTCGCTCTCCCGCTCCGTCTCGCGGGTGACGAGCTGCGGGCGGGCGAGCGCCAGCACCACCAGCACCAGCACTGCGGCCTGCAAAAGGGCGGGTAGCCACACCAGGTTTGACCGCAACGACCGCCCCCCGCGCATCCCCGCGAACGACGAGAACCGCAGGGCCCATGGGCGAAAAAGTCCCACGATCGGCAACACCCCGAGCGGCAACGCCAAGAACCATAGTGGCGACGCCCACTCAAGCACGTCGCACCGGACGGACAACCGCGTAGAAGTCCTGGTCTAACCTGACGAAGAGATCGTCGTGCTCGGCCCGCTCAGCGAATTTCACGAGGTCGGTGGCCGACAGCAGCCGCCGGGCCGCGTCCAGTTCGGCCGCGGTGACGTACCCGGCGAGCACATCGAGAATTTCCCGGCGCGTTCGCTGGGTGGCCGGGAAGTGCAGGTCGTCCTCGAGCCAACTCCGGAAGATGTCGGACATCTGCCCCGCCACCTGATTCGGGTACAGGTCGGTTCGGGCGCGCAGTGCTACCCAAGCGCGGTGGGCGACGACGTGGGCAGGCTCGGGCGTGGGCAACGGCGGGACAGGCTTGAACCGCTTCCAGGCAAATATGGCTCCCGCAACGGCAGCCCCGACCGTCACGAGCGCGGCCACCACCCAAGGCCACACCGGCGGTGGCGGCGGTGGGAGCTGCTGAAGCTCGTCCATCGGGCCGCCCTTGGGACCGTCCACGCCGATGTCGACAAAGACCCGCACCGCTTCACCGACAGGAGGCGTGACCGTCACGATGTAGCTGCCATCGGCCCCGGAGAGCCCCCACTCCCCGTCGGCGACACCCAGAACAACCAGCCCGGTGGTCCCCTCCACCTTCGAGCCGCCCGGCGCATGGAGCGCGAGGCTGCCTCCCGACACCGCCTTCCGGGCGTCGACGTACACCGTGGCGGCAGGCGCATCGACGGGCGGCGGCGAAGCACACGCCAGAAGCAGCAGAACGAACGCCATCAGCGCGCCCGGAAATGGCTGTGCATGCGCTGAAAGGCATCATCTTGGGTGCTCACGGCGCTGACCCTCACCCCGAGCCGGCGCAACTTGGCGAGCCGGTGTTCGATCGACACTTCTGCCAGCCATCGACCTGCATCCACGGTGCGGACCGCACCAGTCTCGGCGTCGACAACGGTCACCAACCCGAGGTCGGGCAGCCCACTTTCCGCAGGATCATGTACCAGGAACGCGTGCACTCGATGGCGTTTCTGGAGCACCCGCAAGGCGTCTACCCAGGTCTCGGGGCCCAGGAAGTCCGAGACGATGACGACAGCGGCGCGCCGCTTGAGCACGGTCTGCGCCTTGACGATGGCCGCCTGAAGGTTGGTACCTCGGTCCCGGTCAACGGCTTCGTAAACGGCGCGAATGACCGACCACGCGTGTCCCCGCGTCTTTCGGGGCGGCAAGAAGTGCTCGACGCCGTCGGAAAAGGTGATCAGCCCGACACGGTCGCTGCTGCGGAGCGCGGCGTAGCTCAGGGCGCCCGCCACCCGAGCCATCTGCAGGCGCTTGTCGGTGCGTCCGTCTCGCCCGCCGCCGCCGAACCGGACCGATCCTGACCGATCCACGACCAGGAGCATCGTGAGCTCCCTCTCCTCGCGAAACACCTTCAAGAACGCGTCGCCCGTGCGCGCGGTGACGTTCCAGTCGATGCGTCGAACATCGTCTCCCGGGCTGTACGGACGGACCTCCTCGAACTCCATGCCGGAGCCCCGAAATGTGGAGCGGTACTCGCCTGCGAGCAGCGCGTCGACACGCCGCCCCACCTGCGCGTGGAGGCGGCCGATCTGTCGCAGTTCGTCAGGGGTCAGCACGCTCGGACCTCAGGGCGTCCGAACAGCGGCGAGCACTTCGCGCACAACCGCGTCGGGCGAGAGCCCTTCCGCCTCGGCCTCGTAGGTCAAGAGTAGACGGTGCCTCAGCACGTCCGGCGCGATCTCCTTGACGTCGTCCGGCGTGGCGAAGTCGCGGCCGTCCAAAAGCGCGATCGCGCGGGCCGCCGCCGCAAGCGAAATCGTGGCGCGCGGGGAGGCGCCATATTGCACGAAGCGCGCGAGCTTCGCCGAGACCGTCCCCGGCTGCCGAGTCGCATGCACCAGAGCAACGATGTAGTTTTGAAGCACCGGCTTGAGCGTCACCCGTCGGCACAGGTCCTGCAGTTCGATCAATCGGGCCGGCGTGAGCACCGCGCCGACGCGCTCTACCGGTCGACTGCTTCGCTCCAAAATCACGCGCTCTTCGTCCTGCGTCGGGTAGGTCACCAGCAACTTCATCATGAAGCGGTCGACCTGCGCCTCGGGCAGGGGGTAGGTGCCCTCCTGTTCGATGGGATTCTGGGTGGCCAGGACGAGAAAAGGGGCCGGAAGAACATGCGTCTCGTCAGCGAGGGTCACCTGCCGCTCCTGCATCGCCTCGAGTAGCGCGCTCTGCACCTTGGCCGGCGCGCGGTTGATCTCGTCGGCGAGCACGATATTCGCGAAGATCGGTCCCTTCTTCGTGGTGAACGTCATGTCGCGGGGGTTGTAGACCTGCGTCCCGACCAGGTCCGCAGGGAGCAGGTCGGGGGTGAACTGCACCCGCGCAAAACTACCCGAAATCGCGCCCGCCAGCGCCTTGATGGCCGTGGTCTTTGCGAGGCCCGGGACCCCCTCTACGAGCAAGTGCCCGTCGGCCAAAAGCGCGACGAGCATCCTGTCCACCAGATACCGCTGGCCGACGAGCACCCGCCCCACCTCGGTGCGGACGCGCGCCACCTCCACCGCGGCAGCCGCGATCTCTCCCTCGCTCGGTGGCGCTGCCACCCCAGATTCGTTGGACACGGCCTCTCCCTGCGCCCGCCCTTAGCGCGGCGGTGGCTTGCTGACGCCGCCACCGTGACAGGCGTTTACGACCCGAAGCCCTTGAAGACGGCGCCCCAGAAGCTGCGGTCTCGGATCTTCACGCTCTGCGCTTTGGCCAACTCACGGAGGAGCTCCTCCTCGCGCGTAGACAGCTGCCGAGGCACATCGACGACCAGCTGCACGAGCTGGTCGCCGCGACCGCGACCGTGGATCGCCGCGACCCCCTTGCCGCGCATGGTGATGACCTTGCCCGATGGGGTGCCGTGCTCGATCGCCAACGTCTCATCGCCATCCACCGTGGGGACGACCAGCTCGCCTCCCAAAACCGCAAGCACATACGGAATCGAGCGTCGAACGATGATATTCGTCGCATCACGTTTGAACACGTCGTGCTCTGCAACCCTGATTGTGACGTATAGATCTCCGGAGGCACCTCCGGGCTCGCCCGCCTCCCCCTTGCCGGTGAGGCGAAGCTGCATGCCCTCATCCACGCCCGCCGGGATGTTGACCTTGAGCTTTTCCTCGCGCCGCGTCCGACCCGTGCCGGTGCAGCCCGCGCACGGATCCCGCACGATCTTTCCCCGGCCATTACAGGCGGGGCAGACGGTCCGAATGCGGAGAAACATCTGCGCCTGCTGCACCACCTCGCCCGCACCCCGACAGGTTCCGCACGTCTGCGGCTCTGAGCCGGCCTTGGCGCCGCTTCCGGAGCATTGCTGGCAACTGTCGTGCTTGGGATAGCTGATTTCCTTCTCGACACCCTTGACCGCCTCCAGGAACTCCACGGTCAGGGGATATTCAAGGTCCGCGCCCCGGCGTGGGCCGCGCTGTCCACCGCCGCCTCGAAATCCGAAGAGATCCCCGAAAATATCGGCGAAGTGACTGAACACCTCGTCGGAGCTCTGGAAGCCGCTGTTCATCCCCGCACCACGGAGGCCCTCGTGCCCGAAGCGGTCGTACATTTGCCGCTTCTGTTCGTCTCCGAGAATCTCGTAGCTCTCCGCGACCTCCTTGAATCGGGCCTCGGCCTCCTTGTCTCCAGGATTCTTGTCGGGATGCAGCTTCATGGCGAGCGCGCGAAAGGCCTTCTTGATCTCGGCCTGAGAGGCATCTCGAGCAACACCCAAGAGCTCGTAGTAGTCGCGCTTCGCCATCGGCTCAGGTTTCCTCGAAGTCGGCGTCGATCACATCATCGCGCTTCGCACTACCTCCGGGAGCCGGGCCGCCGGCCGCGGGGCCGTCGGTGGGCGCGCCGGGTGCACTATACGCGGCCTCGCCCATCTTCATGCTGGCGGCTTGCAGCTTGTCGAAGGCGCCCTTCAGACGGGCGGCGTCGTCACTGTCCAGCGCACTACGCGCCTCGCCCAGGGCGGCTTCGACATTCGTCACCTCGTCGGCCGGCATCTTGTCCTTGCTTTCTCGGAGAAGCTTGTCGACCTGGTAGACCAAGTTGTCCAGGTTGTTCCTAGCCTCGATGGTCTCGCGGCGCGCCTTGTCGCCCGATTCGTTGGCGGCCGCCTCTTTGACGAGCCGCTCCACATCGTCTTTGGACAAGCCGCCCGAAGTCTGGATGGTGACCTTCTGCTCGCGACCGGTGGCCTTGTCCTTGGCCTTCACGTTCACGATGCCGTTGGCATCGATGTCAAAGGTGACCTCGACCTGGGGCGTGCCGCGCGGCGCGTGGGCGATGCCATCTAGTCGGAAGTTGGCAAGCGAACGGTTGTCCTTCGCAAGCGGACGTTCTCCCTGGTAAACCTGAACATCTACCGCGGTCTGGCCATCGGCCGCTGTCGAGAAGGTCTCGCTCTTGGACACCGGGATCGTGGTGTTTCGCGCGATCAGCACGGTGAGCACTCCGCCCAGCGTCTCGATGCCGAGAGACAGCGGCGTGACGTCGAGCAACAGCATGTCTGTGACATCGCCGCCCAGGACCCCGCCCTGCACGGCGGCACCGACAGCCACGACCTCATCGGGGTTGACCGAGCGATTTGGCTCACGACCGAAGAGTTTCTTGACCTTCTCCTGCACCATCGGGATCCGGGTGCTCCCACCGACGAGCACAACTTCGTGGATGTCGGCCGGAGTCAGCTTGGCGTCCTTGAGCGCCTGCCGGCAGGGCTCCATGGTCCGCTCAATGACCGCCTCAATCATCTGCTCGAAGCGGCTGCGCGCGAGGGTCCGCTCCAAGTGCTTGGCACCGGTCGCGTCGCCAGCAAGGAAGGGAAGGCTGATCTGGGTGCTCAGGCCCGCGCTGAGCTCGATCTTGGCCTTTTCGGCGGCATCCTTGAGCCGCTGCAGGATCATCTTGTCGTTGGAGACGTCGATGCCGGTGTCGGCCTTGAACTCGCGAGCCAACCAGTCGATCAGCAGGTTGTCGATGTCATCGCCGCCCAGATGGGTGTCGCCGGCGGTAGATCGAACCTCTACGATGTTTTCGCCGACGTCCAGGACGGAGACGTCGAAGGTGCCGCCGCCGAAGTCGTACACGACGATGGTCTGATCCTTTTTCTTCTTGTCGAAGCCGTAGGCCAACGCTGCCGCGGTCGGTTCGTTGATGATGCGCTTGACGTCAAGTCCCGCGATGCGGCCCGCGTCCTTGGTGGCCTGCCGCTGCGCGTCGTTGAAGTACGCGGGCACAGTGATGACGGCCTCGGTCACCGGTTCACCGAGATAACGCTCGGCCTCCCGCTTGAGCTTCTGTAGGATCATCGCGCTGACTTCGGGAGCGCTGAACTCCTTGCCGTCGATGTCCACGCGCGGGGCGCCGTCGCTGCCGCGCACCATCTTGTAGGGCACGCGCTTGCCCTCCTTCTCAGCCTCCTCCCAGCGCAACCCCATGAAGCGCTTGATCGAGTACACCGTGCGGGTCGGGTGCAGCATCGCTTGCCGCCGGGCAGTCGCACCGACCAGGCGTTCGCTTTCCTTGCCGAAGCCGACTACCGAGGGGGTAGTGCGGCCGCCTTCTTCGTTGATGATGACGGTCGGCGAGTCGCCTTCCATGATGGCGACGACCGAATTGGTGGTGCCGAGGTCGATCCCGATGATCTTGCCCATTGCATGACTCCGCGCGGTTCCGCTACCGCAAAACTCAGTTTCTATGTAGACATTCGAATCGGCGCCCCATACGGGGCCCAGGACCGCGAAACGCTAATCCCCGAATCCCCTCAGTCAAGCGCCGGCAGCCACCGCGGCCGTTTCCGATCCTGTGCATAGGGCCCGTGGCCGCCGCGGCAAGGGGTTGCGGGCAGTCCGTCCGACATCGCGATCGTGGACGGCGGGGCTCGCCGTCGAAAAACGATGCTTTCACCTGCATGGCACGCCGCTTGCTTTCTATCTCACCGTCCCGGCGTGGCACGCTCAGTTTCAAAACCAAAATCCGTGCCCTGACCCAACCACGTGCCACGTCGGGACCCCACCGCCGCCGGAATTCCCCGGCGGCGGTTTTCTTTTTGGCCCGGGCGGTTGACACCCCCTCGACCGGTGCGTACTCCCGTCCCGCTCGCGGCACCCCGGCATCGGCCAGGGTTCGCCCCCATAAATCCTCCAGCTACAAACATAGGAGTTCGAAATGAGCTTCCGCCCCCTCTACGACCGTGTCCTCGTCAAGCGCGTCACTGCCGAGCAGAAAACTGCCGGCGGCCTGATCATCCCAGACTCCGCCAAGGAGAAGCCGCAGGAGGCGCTGGTCATGGCGGTCGGCAATGGCCGCGTGCTTGAGGGCGGTGCCGTACGCGCCATGAGCGTCAACGTGGGCGACAAGATTCTCTTCGGTAAGTACACCGGCGACGAACTCAAGCTCGAAGGCGAGGAGATGCTCATTCTCCGCGAAGAAGACATCCTCGCGGTCCTCTCCTAAACCCTCCCGCACCCACGAATTCGGAGTCCCCATGGCCGCCAAAGACATTCAGTTTCGCGAAACCGCCCGCGTGGAGATTCTCCGCGGCGTCGACGCCCTCGCCAACACCGTCAAAGTCACCCTCGGTCCCAAGGGCCGCAACGTCGTGATCGAGAAGAGCTTCGGCGCTCCCATCGTGACCAAAGACGGGGTCACCGTCGCCAAGGAGATCGAACTCCCAGGCAAGCTGGCGAACATGGGCGCCCAGATGGTCAAGGAGGTCGCCTCCAAGACCAACGACGTCGCTGGGGACGGCACCACCACCGCCACCGTGCTCGCCCAGGCGATCTACCGGGCCGGAAGCAAGCTTGTCGCCGCGGGCGCCAACCCCATGGACATCAAGCACGGCATCGACAAGGCTGTCGCGGTCGTCGTGGCCGAGCTGAAGAACATCAGCCGTCCGATCCAGGACAACACCGAGATTGCCCAAGTGGCGACCATCAGCGCCAACGGCGACACCGAGGTTGGCGAAATCCTCGCGCTCGCCATGGCCAAGATCGGCAAGGACGGCGTCATCACGGTCGAAGAGGCGAAGTCGCCGAAGACCGAGCTGGACGTGGTCAAGGGCATGCAGTTCGATCGTGGTTACCTCTCGGCCTACATGGTCACCAACCAGGACCGCATGGAAGCCGTCCTCGAGGACGGCCTGGTCCTCATCCACGAGAAGAAGATCTCCTCGATGAAAGACCTGCTCCCAGTGTTGGAGCTGGTGCACGAGGCCGGACGGCCGCTGCTCATCGTCGCGGAAGACATCGAAGGTGACGCGCTCGCCACGCTCGTCGTCAACAAGCTCCGCGGTTCGATGAACGTCGTCGCCGTCAAGGCGCCCGGCTTCGGCGATCGTCGTAAGGCGATGTTGGAGGACCTCGCCATCCTGACGGGTGGCCGCGCGATCATGGAAGACCTCGGCCTGAAGCTCGACGGGGTCACCCTCGCCGATCTCGGCAAGGCCAAGCGCATCGAAGTGACCAAAGAGACGACGACCATCATCGAGGGGGCCGGCGGCTCCGACGCCGTGCGGGCACGCGTGAAGCAGATTCGCGCCCAGATCGAAGAGACCACCTCCAGCTACGACAAAGAAAAGCTCCAGGAGCGCCTTGCCAAACTGGTCGGCGGCGTCGCGGTGATCCGCGTCGGCGCGGCCACCGAGGTGGAGATGAAGGAGAAGAAGGCCCGCGTGGAAGACGCGCTCAATGCGACGCGTGCGGCCGTGGACGAAGGCATCGTGCCCGGTGGCGGTACCGCGTTCATCCGCTGCCTCGACGCGCTCGACGCGCTCAAGGGCCTTCCGGGGGACCAGCACTTCGGCGTCGAGATCATCCGCGACTCCATCCAGGAGCCGCTCCGTGCGATCGCCGGCAACGCTGGCATCGACGGCGCCATCGTGGTTCACAAGGTTCGCGCGGGAACGGGCGGCTGGGGCTTCGACGCCCAGACCGAAACCTACGGCGACCTCATCGCCAAGGGCATCATCGACCCCACGAAGGTCGCGCGCGTCGCCCTGATCAACGCGGCGTCCGTGTCGGGTATGTTGCTGACCACCGAGGCGGTCATCGCCAACAAGCCTGAGAAGAAGAAGGCTGGCGGCGGCGGTGGCGGCGGTGGCGACATGGGCGGCATGGGCGGCATGGGCGGCATGGGCGGCATGGGCGGCATGGACTTCTAGACCGGTTAGGGCGCGACCGTCCCAAAGGCGCCGTGCCCGACCTGTCCGTGCCTGCCGCTCGTTTCTTCTCGAGGGCGAACGCTCCCGCACTGGCCGCGGCCCTTGCTTCGGGTGCGATCCTGCGCCTGGTGTCGCCTCCGATCGGGCTGGACTGGTTGCATTGGGTCAGCTTCGTGCCGCTTTTCGTCGCGGTTGCGCAGCCGGCCTCGTCGGTCCACGGCGCCGGCCGTGGCTGGATCGGCCGGCTAGTACGGGGGCGGAACTTCCGCCTCGGCTACCTCACCGGGTTCTCCGGCGTATTCCTTCTTTTCTTCTGGCTCGCCCAGACCATTGACACCTTCAGCAACATCCCCCTGCCTGTCGCCGCGCTGATTGTCGGTCTTTTCGCGGCCGTGTTCGGGCTGCCGTACGGGTTCCTCGGCGCCGCGGTCGCACCCCTACGGGCCCGGCTCGGGGCAGGGTGGGTCTTCGCGTTTCCCACGCTCTGGGTCGCGATGGAGTTCGCACAACCAGCCTTGTTCCCCTACTATCAGGGGGTCGGCCAGTATCGCAACCCCTACACCTGGCAGTTGGCGAGCGTGTTCGGGGCCTACGGTCTCAGTTGGTTGATCATCGCGACCAACGCCACGGTGGCCGAGGCTGTGATCGCCCGGCGTGCAGGCCGATCAGTGCCGGTGCTATCAACGCTCACCACCGCCGTGCTCCTGGCGGGGACGATCTGCTTTGGGGCGTGGCGCTTCGCGAACGTGGAGGCCCAGCTTCAGCACGCCCCCGTCGCAAAAATCGCGCTGCTCCAGCAGGGCGTGTCGATGGTTCAGCACATCAGCGAGCGCGGTCAGGCGGTTTTGGAGGGGTGGGTCAATCTCACCGCCCGTGTTGCGGCAGACAAGCCGGACCTGGTCATCTGGCCTGAGGGTTCGATCTACGACACCCCCACCACCGGGCGCGTGCGCCGTGGGTTCGCGGAGATGTCGCGCTCTGGCGGGTTCGCATTCTTCCTTGGCGGCGGCACGCGCGAAGCCGACCCAGACGACCCCACCAAGCGCGCCATGTGGAACAGCGCCTACCTCTTCGGGAAAGATGGGGAGGTGAAAGGGCGCTACGACAAGATGGTGCCGATGCCCTTCGGCGAGTACCTCCCCTGGCCGGTCAGCTACCTGAAGCCGTACATCCAAGGCGTCGGGAGCTTTCGGCCGGGGGATGAGGCCACGGTTTTCCACACCGAGAAGTTCAGCTTCACCTCACCCATCTGCTACGAGGCCATCCTAGAGGCTCAAATGCGAGCCCTTTCCGACGCGGATGTCTTCGTCAACATCACCAATGACGGCTGGTTCGGCGACACCGCGGCCCCCCATCAGCACGCCATGCTCGCCGCCGCCTATGCGACGGAGCTGGGTCGGCCCATGGTGCGCGTGGCCTATACGGGCATCTCGATGGTGGTCGAGCCGCACGGCGTCATCCGCTATGAGACGGTTCCCTACACCGAAGTGGCCAAGGTTGTCGATCTGCGGCTTGCGACGTTCGAGACCCCGTATCGCACCTGGGGACGGTACTTCCCCCACGTATGCGCACTGCTCGTCGCGCTGTACGCAGCGGTTGAAACGGTGCGCGCTGTCACACGCCGCGCACCGTCGGCGTAGAGACAGGCGGAGGACGGGTGAGTCGCCCGGACACCGACGAGGAGCTCATGGACGCGGTGCGGGATGGCAACGAGGCGGCGTATGTGACGCTGTTCGAACGCCATCGCGCGTCTTTGTACGGGTATGCCCTGCGCATGACGCGCCGCCCCGAATTGGCGGATGACGCGTTCCAGGAGACCTTCCTCCGCGTTCATCGGGCGCGCGCCACGTGGACCGCCACCAGCGGCTCCTTCCGAAGTTGGCTCTTCCGCATCTGCACCAATACCCTTCGCGACCGGGCTCGTAGCTCGGCCAGACGGCCGGAAGTGCTCGGCGATGCGTGGGAACCCTTCGTCCACCCCAACCACACTGACCGAATCGCGCTCGAGCAGGCGCTGGCGCTGCTTCCGGAGAATCTGCGGGACGCCTTCTTACTCACGGCAGTGGAAGGGCTCGACCATAATGAGGTCGCTGCCGCCCTGGACATATCCCCGGACAACGCGCGGGCGCGCGCATCTCGGGCGCGAACCAAGCTGCGTGAACTGTTGGAGCCGTCGTGACCGACGACGAGTTCGACGCTCGCTTCGGCGCGCTGGGGTCCATCGAGCCCCCCGCGCGCCTCGTGGACAAGACGATGGCGGCTTGGCAAGGCGAGCGTGGCCGCGGCGCCTCGCGCACCAGGATCTTCGCCGGGGTGGGGATGGCGGCGATGGCGGCGCTGTCACTCCTCGTCGTCTCCGATCCCGCTGACCGTGGTGACCCGGCCCTGATGGTCGAACGGGGAACTGGGGACAATCGCCCCACCGTGACGATCAAGGCCGCCATTCGCTCAAACAGCGGCTCCGTCGAGCGCTTCGCCACCAACCAGCGCTATGCTGCAGGCGACACTCTGATGCTGCGCGTCCAATGCTCCGCACCCGCCACCGTCACGCTGCGGCGCGAGGGGGTCGTTTTGTGGTCCGGGAGTGTGCCGGCCGGCGAGACCGATCTTCCGGTCAGCTACGCCTTCGAAGCCGGCGAAGGTCCCGCGCGCTTTATCGTCGAGGGCGGCGCCGAGACCCAGACGGTGTACGTTCCCGCGGTGATGCCATGATCCTGGCGCTGACAAGCTTGGCCCTGGCTGGCGTGGTCGCGACGCCTGGGGGGGCCGACGCCAGCTACAAGGCGCGCCGCGTCGCGGTGCTGGTGGGCGTGCAGGACTATGACGACGCCGCGCTCAAGGGACTGCGCTTCCCCGAGAAGGACGCGAGGGACCTTGGCGCGGTGCTGGGCTCCCCCGATGTCGGCGGGTTCGATCGGGTCTTCGTCATCGAAGGCCACGACGCGACCACCCGCGAGGGGCTCCTGCGCTCGATCAAGGTCGCCACCGCCGACCTCCAGCGCGACGACACCTTCGTCCTGTACCTGAGCGGGCACGGGACCCTGGCGATCGATCCGGTCGAGGGCAGCGAGCTGTATTTTCTCCCGTCAGATGGCAGACTCGATGCGCCCGAGCGTACCGGGCTGGCGGTGGTGGACATCGAGGCGCTGGTGCACGAGCTGCCGGCGCGGCGGCGGGTGATGATCCTGGACACCTGCCACAACGGGCGCGCTGGCAGCCGCAGCGCCGTGTCCTCGCCCACCCAGCAGCTGCTCAGCGGCTTCCGCGGCGAACCTCCCGCGCCACGTGGCGGCCGCGACGTGTCGGAGTCAGAAGCTCGGCTTTATGCGGCCCAGTACTGGCAGCCGGCCATGGAAGATCCGACCCTGGAGAACGGGGTCTACACCCACTTCCTCATCGACGCGCTCACCGCAGCGGAAGACCGCGCCGACCTCGATGAGGACGGTCTTGTCGATGTGATGGAGGCGCACCAATACGCGCGCGACCGGACGATGACGTGGACCGGCGGCCTGCAGATTCCCCGAGCTGAGTACCGAATCGTGGGGCGTGAGGAGATTTTCTTGGGCGGCGCTCGCTCATTGCGTGGCGCGGCCGAGCGGGCGCTCATCGCCGCTTGTGACGCAGTCCTCGCCCGCGCGAAGTTGTTCGTCAACGGCACCGCCCGCGGCGAACTCCCTGGCGTCTACGCCATCGATCCGGGCTCGCAGCTGGTCGAGATCCAAGCGGCGGACGGCCGCACGCTGATGAAACAGCGCGTCAACGTGACCGCGGGGGAAACGTTGGCGGTGGAGGAGCTGCTTCGAAAGCAGGCGTCCACGCTGAGCGTGTTGGGGGGAGTCAGCGCGAATGGGGGAGCGCCGGGGCTTGCGCCAGTGGGGGTCAGCCTCGCGGGCGTCTGGGCGAATCCCGTCCGTATCTCCGGACCATGGCGCACCGAGGCGCACCTCACGGCCGACCTCGCCCACGGGCTAGCTCCCATCGAGCAGATCGAACAATCCTCGGGGGCGCTCGCGCTCGGCGTGGGCGTTGGACCTGCCTTCGGACCCGGTTGGGCGGCCGTCACGCTCGATGCTCGTGACACGTGGCGGTCCAGCGTGTACGGCGCTCAGGCCGAGCTCGGAGTAGCCGCGGGAATCGCGCTTGGCGCCGACCTCCTATTGAGCCAGCGCTTGCGACTCGCGATCCGAGCGGACGGCTGGACGGGCTACGAGGAATGGGACGGCGAGCCGTCGCCGACCTGGGGTGGCGGCCTCCGTGTCGGCCTGGGCGTGCCGGTCCAATAGCCGATTCAGGCGATAGACTGTGGCCGTGCTCTTCCTGGTGGTGCTGCTCGCGTGTGATCGGATGGCCCCCTGGCCCGTCCAGGACGATTCGGTCCCAGAGGACGAGCGCATCGCGGTGAGCCCAGCGCTCCTCGACTTCGGCGCGCTCTCCGTCAACCTGATCGGCGACGCAACGAGGACGCTGACCATCTACAACCTCGGCGACACCGATGTCACAGTGACTGGACACGACGAGCCGCTCGGCGACGACGAGGTGTTCAGGGTGGAGTCGCAGCCCGTATTGGTCATCGCCGGCGGTGAGTCACTGGACGTCGAGGTCTCATTCGTCCCCTCCACCGACGAGGACTACCTCGCCCGCCTCCGCTTCGAACCGGGTAGCGAGCTGGTAGAGCTGCGCGGAAGCGGCACTGCTCCCGTGCTTCGAACCGAGGACGCGGAAATCTCGCCCACCGTGCTGGGCTGCACCGGGGATGGGACGGTGATCGTGGAGAATCGTGGCTCAGAGGCCCTGATCGTCGATCCGTCGTCCTCGGGTGACGAATTCGCTCTCGTCGGGTGGACCCGAGATGTCGCTCCGGGTGCCAGCATGGAGATCGGGGTGGCGTTCACGCCTTCCGGCGGCGGGAGCCGCTCGGGCCTCTTGTCTGTGGCGACCAACGACCCGGCGCGTCCGGTCGCGACCGTTGAACTGTCTGGACTTGGCTACGAGGGGGAGCGAGTGACCGAGCGCTTCGTCTACGCGCCCGCCGCGCCGACGGACGTCATCTTCGCCGTGGAGGGCGGGCTCTACGCGGGCGACGAGCGGGTCGAGCCGGCGGTGGAAGCGTACGCGACCCAGATGCACGACGCCGGGATCGAGCTCAATGCGACCTCCGTGTCCTCAGCCGGTGCCTGCGAGGGGCCCGCGCCCAGGTACAGCGAACCTGGCGACTCCGCGCTGCGCCTCGAGGCGGTCTTGATGCACGGGTTCGAGGGCGCTGGCGGAGGCTTTGACGGCGACCTAGTCGGGCTGATCGCCGATGTGCTTTTGGAGTCCGACCCCGGCGGCTGCCTCGCTGACTTTCGTCGCGAGGATGCATCGCTCGACATCGTGATCATCGCCGAGTCGGCGCCGGTCGACGACCCGCTACCTGACTTCACGGCGTTGGTGGAAGGCTTGCCCGACGGCACCCGAGTGCGCGTGGGCGTGCTCGTCCCCTCTGGCCCGGAGTGCGGATCGGGTGGCGAGGCCTACGCGGCGCTGGCTGAGCGGTTCAACGGCGCCATCGGCGACAATTGCGCCGGCGCCTGGGAGGCAGGATTCACCGCGTTCGCAGCGCTGCCCACGGTCACCCGCGAGGTGCGGTATCCGCTCGCCGAGCTTCCGGTGCCGAGCACGTTGGCGTTGAGCGCTGACGGCGCGCCCGCCACCGGCTGGAGTTGGGACGCGGGGAGCAACGAGCTGGTCATCGACGCCGAGACGCACCCGGATGTCGGTGCCGAACTTTCGGTCACCTACGTCTCGGCGGTCAGCTGCTCGCCCTAGGGCACCCGCTCCTTCCGCCCCTGCAGCCGCGCCACATCTTGGAAATGGTCCAGCTTGGCCGCACAGAGCTTGAGCACTTCGTCGAGCGGACGGCCCATCAAGAGCTCGACACCCTCGGAGACGTGGGCGACCGAGTAGAGGTGGAACCGCCCGCTGGCGCACGCCTGGACAACATCCTCGTCAAGGCACAGGTCTGGAACATTGCTCTCCGGAATCACGACGCCCTGTTGCCCCGTCAGACCGAGCGCGGTGCAGACAGCGAAGAAACCTTCGATCTTCTCGTTGATGCCCCCCACGGACTGCACATCGCCGAACTGGTTGACGGAGCCGGTCACGGCGATGGCCTGATTGATCGGAACGTCCGACAAGGCCGACAACAGGGCGTACAACTCGGTGGTGCTGGCGCTGTCCCCATCGACTCGGCCGTAGGATTGCTCGAACGCGAGCCCAGCGACGAACGCGAAGGTGCGCGTCTGCCCAAGGTGGGTTCGCAACCAACCGGTGAGAATCTGGACGCCTTTGTCGTGACTCCGCCCGGAGAGCCCGACCTCGCGTTCGATGCTCCCAATGCCAGATCGCCCTGCACCCACGGTCGCCGAGATGCGCATCGGTCTGCCGAAGTCGTGACCGCCAACGTGGTAGACGACCAGGGCGTTGATGCGCCCGACCGCGTGGCCACCGACGTCCAGCTTCACGATGCCGCGCTCGATGATCTCGAGGGTGCGGCGCTCGGCGAGGCCGTCCCGGTATCGTCGCGCCGCGAGCGCGCCGGCGACGTGGCGCGGGTGGACCAGGCCGGGCCCCTCAATCGCCGCCTCACACGCCGCCTCGCGCAGCAGATCCGCAACGGTGCCCATCTGCGTGGTGATCCGGTCGCCACGGCCCGGCTGACGCACAGCCCAGCGGAGCACCTCGCCCAGCGCAGCGCGAGTGAAGTGGGGGAGTCCCTCGGCGCGCACCACTCGGCCGCAGAAGCGAGCGTAGTCCTCCAGAACCTCGGTGGTGATTTCGGCGTCCTCCTCGAATTCGGCCTTGATCTTGAACAGGTTTCGAAAGTCGGGATCACCGTAGTACAGCGCCGCGAAAACACCCGGTTCTCCAGCCAGAATCACCTTGAGATCGACGGGAATCGGGTCTGGACGCAGGCCTGTCGGGCCCCCGCCCTGTCCTTCCGGATTCTGAACGTCGACCTCCCCGCTCAACAGCGCCCGCTTCAACACCTTCCACACGCCGGGCTCCGCAAGCAGGTCAGCCGCGTTGAGCAGCATCCAGCCGCCGTCCGCGTCGAGGAGGGCACCGGTCCGAATCGAGCGATGGTCGATCGAGCCCGGCTCGCCCTCCATCCCGCCGAGGAGTTGCGGCCATGTGGGGTTGGTGACCGAGACGATCGACGCGCGACGCGAACGGCGCCCCAGATGAACGAGGTTGGCGCTGAACGAGGAGAAAAGCTCCTCGTGGTCGGGCTCTTCGGTGTCGAACCACTCCGGGGACTCGACCAGTTCGTCCAACAGTTCCCCGAGCCAACTCCTCGCTGCCGGCCAGCGCCGAGCGACGTCGCGGAACATCGTCGTGAGTCCACTTCGCACGGCCTCCGCCTCCGCCTCCCGCACCGAACGCAGCGTGCCAAGCAGGTTGGATCGCGCTGAATCCAGCGCCGCCGCGAGTTCGGCCTCCAGGCCATTCCACTCTTCGCTGAGCGCGACAGCATTCTCGGGCAGCGGAATGTCCCCCGACTCCCATTGGACCTGGAGCTCAGCGCGCGTCAGCAGTCGTGGTTCGTCGTCCTCTTCGTCTTCGGGCGGGGCCCGCCACAAGACACCCGGGGCACCGCCCTCCTCGTCATCAACCGCCGCGAGCACAAAGCCGAGCGACTCCGCCCGCTCTTCCAGGGCGACCATCGCCTTGTGTTGAGCAACCTCGGCATCCCGTCGATATTTTCCGCGCCGGATGCGGATTTCGTCGCGATTGAGGATCCGGGGCACGTCCTCGACCAAGAGCGCGGCCAAGCGCAGCAGCTCTTTTCGGAAGGCGAGCCCCCGTCCCGGTGCGAACTGCAGCAGGCGGGGGCGGGTCGGATCAACGAAGCTGCGCACGTAGACGTAGTCGCGGGCGGCGCGTCGCGGCGGCGCCAGCTCGGTCACGATGCGTCCGATGCTGCCCAGCCGTCCGGCGGAGCGTGGACCCGCGACAAATACATTGAAACCGGGGCCGCGGAGTGCGACCGCCCGGCGGATCGCGGCGATGGCCGGGTCCTGCCCGATGAAGCTCTCCAGCGGCTTGACGTCCGCGGTGCTGCCGAACTGGAGGGAGGAGTCGGGGAGCCGCCACGTGAGTGTGTCGACAGGGAGGGGTCGCGCGGGCATGTCGCGGCTATGTAACGGGACGTGCCGCCCGTGCTCTACCAGGACCGACACCTGACGGTCTTCGACAAGCCCGCCGGGCTGCCCACGATCCCGTCCCGCGGCGGCGGCCCGAGCCTCGCGACCGAAACCGGCCTCCTGGTCTGTCATCGACTCGACGCCGAGACGACCGGGGTCATCGTGATGGCGCGGACGACGGCGGGGCAGCGCTTGGTCAGCGCCGCCTTCGAGGTGCGCCGGGTGGAAAAGGTCTACCTCGCTGTTTGCCGCGGAGAGCTCCCGGACACGGGCGTCTGCTCGGTCCCTCTCGGTGAATGGCGGCGCGGCCGCGTGCAGATCGGCCAGGGGAGGTCCGCCGAGACCGCCTGGACCGTTCGCTCCCGCGCGCGGGGTCGGCTCCTCGTCGAAGCGCGGCCTCGGACCGGTCGCACCCATCAGGTCCGCGCCCACCTGGCCGAAAGCGGCGCGCCGCTGCTCGGCGACGAAGCCTACGGTGGCGAGTCCGGTCACCCCTTGGCGCTGCACGCGTGGCGGTTGACGCTGCCGTGGCCCGGAGCGAACGACCGGTTGGTGCTCGCCGCTGCCCCCCCGCCGGCGCTGGAGGCCACCTGGGGCGAGTCCCTCGCGGCCCTGGAGCCCACGCGGTGATCATCGTCGCCCTGGTACTTGGGGGGTGCGACACCCAGACAGACGCGACGGCCGCATGCTTGTCCACGAGCACCGACGACGAGGCCGTGGTCCCGATCCAGTTGGCGGCTGCGTCGGGGACGCTCGAGGCCGAGCTCCGGTTCCTCACCTCGCCTACCGGGACGCTGCCAGTCGTCGTTCAGGTCTTCGGGGCGTGGGATGACGCGTTGCCCGCCGAGCCGGTCGGCCCGAACGAAGCCCTGGCGATCCGCTTCGCGCTCTCTGGCTCCGGGGGGGCGTCCGACCTCCGAGGGCCGCTTGCCCGGTCGGCCGTCGCCGCCGCGTTGGCCTACGCCCATGGCGATACGGCCGACGCGGACGGCTGCCGCGTGACCGACCGCGTGCCCGACGCTGACCCATCGTCGCTGATCCTCCTCGGCCTGAGCAACGGAGGAAATCTCGCGATGGCCACCTTGGCCGACCACAGCCTCGCGGTCCCCGAGCCGATCGCGGTCATCCTCTGGGAGACACCCGTCGGTGCACAACTGGTCAACGTCGAGCACCGCAACGCGAGCGAACTCTACACGCCGGGCGGCTGTAACCTCGATGGCAGCGGACTCCACTGCCCATTCGCCCTCGCTGGCCAGCTCAACGACGACGAGCTGCTGTGTTTCGATGCCGACGGGGATGGGGGATGCACCGAGGATGAACTTGCCCGCACGCCGGTGACGGACCCGGCCACTGGACGCCACGCCACCTCGGCGGAGCTCGTCGGCGCCGCGCTCGCCCTCGGCCCGCTCCCCGCAAGTTGGAACACCGCGGCGGAGAGCGCCAGCTTCTGGGCCGAGCGAGACGCCTTGCTCGCGGTCCCCGCGGTCATCCCACGCTTTCCGCACCTCGCGTTTTTGTTGCTCGCAAGCGAGACCGACCACGTCCTCACCGGACTCCCCGATCACCCGCACATCTACGCGCTGGGCGAGGCGCTCCAGACCGCCGGCGCCCGATGGGTCAGGCTCAACCCAGGAACGCGGTGGAGCGGACAACCTGAGGAAAACGCAATCGATTTGGAACTACGACTCGCCGAGACGGCCGGTTGGCTCTACGCTGAACCGGCCGCGGACCCCCTGGCCGGCCCCATCGAAGCGGCCGTCAACGAGCTTGCCGCCCGCCATCGCAGCGCGGACTGGGTCACAGAATGGTGACATTCGGTCATGCCAAGGCTCGCCGCCGCAGGGATCACTTGCGGGAGCGGGCATCCGATCCTATGCTTCCATCAACATACGGAATCGGTCCCCCCCGACCCCGCTTCGAACCGGCACGTCAAGCGTCTCCTCCATCTCTTGCGGTCAGGGCCAGGCGGGGGGGACTCTCCGATACCGAAGCAGGCAGGCTCACTTGGGACCGGCTTGCTTTTTGAGGTGTGGGCGCTTCACGATGGTGTCGCACTGCCCGCGGAAGGCCGCGTCCTTGATTTGCTTGCACAGCGCGTCCGACGCCGGATCGCGACTGGCCCTGACCCACTCCAGGTAGACGAAGTCGCGCTGCAGCGGGTCGGCGATGCGCGTTTCAGTGAACTCGGCCCCTAGCCGGCCATCCTTCGCAAAGGTCGCCAGGGCCACGGCGACCATGCAGTCCTTCTTCTTCCCGCTGGCGAGGACCATCGCACAGTCTGACTCCTCGGTCGGGTTGGCGGGGGGGTAGGTCACGAAGAACCCGGCGACGGCAACGACAAGGACCACGGCACCAGCGACTAGCTTCCAACGCATGCCGCCGACGTATCGCGGAGAGGTGCTACGATCCGCACATGGCGCGCGTGCATCCCGGGCTCTTCTCACGCCTTGCCGGGTACCGCGCCGATCCGGCCGAAGCCGACACCATTCTGGACGGGTGGCTGCGACGTTTCCAGGCGGTCGGTGACGCCGCCCTCCGCCGGACCGTGCTGCGAGAGGGCCTCGACGGCTTCGATGACGCCTCGCTGATCGCGGTACTCCACCAGCTGGACCGACGCGCCCGGAGCGGCGGGGGCGACGCGCGCTGGATGCTCACCGAGTTGGCCGTCAGCCCGGGAGTGATTCAGGAGATGCCCTACGAGCGACGAACCGAACTCTACGCCGCCGCTCGAGCCCTGGACTTTCGCGAGGTGGCCCACCGTTTCCTGGGTGATCGCCCGTCCAAACGCGCCGCGCGCGCCGCCGACAACCCCCATCTCGAGCTGGCCTCTGGCATCCGGAAGAGCGCCGCGCGGGCCCGGGACCGCAACCTGATCGACCGGCTCCTCCACGACCGCGATCCCGGCGTGATCCGCGGGCTGCTCGACAACCCGCGCCTCGTCGAGCGCGATGCCGTGAAGATTGCGGCGCTCAGGCCAACCGCCCCCGAGGTGCTCCAGGAGGTCGCGCGACACCCCCGATGGTCCAGCAACTACCGGGTGCGCAAGGCGTTGGCGTTCAATCCGTGTACGCCGACCTCGCTGGCTCGCCAGCTCGTTCGGACGCTGCTCCATCAAGACCTGCGGGCGCTGCGCGACACCGGAACGGTGGACAGCGAGCTGCGCGCCGAGGCCAACCTGCTCTTGGCCGGACCCTCGACTACTTGACTTCTTTCTGGGACGAGTGGGCCTTCGCCTCGTCCGGATCGCCGTCCAGGTCATCCTTGGCCGAGAGTTGCTTGCTCTTCTCGTCCCGCTTCTTCAGCCGTTCAGCCTTCTCCTCAGCAGACTCACCTTCCTCGTCGTCGCCTTTGCCTTCAGATGCGTCCTTGAACGCACGGATGCCTTTTCCGGCCTGGCGGAACACGTCCGGAAGCTTGCCCGCGCCGAAAACAATCAGCACGAGCAAAAGAATTACGCCCCATTCCCAGCCGCCGAGCCCCATGACCGTTCACTCCGACCCGGGCCCTCTATCCATTAGGCCCGTCCTGCGCCCGCCCTGACGATCACGACCGGCGCGCCCACGGCGGAAAAGTGCTGCTGCAACACTGATGAAGGTCAATGCCGACGCTGCGTTGCCTGAAGACGAACAGCCACACCCCGAGGTCTCGCACTCGCAGGCGCTGTCGGTGCCGTCCTCGGCGGTGTCCGCGCCGTCGCCCGTATCGACATCGCCGGTGTCCCCCGTGTCCTCGGGCACCGCCCATGGATCGGGACAGGCGCGCGGCCGGGGCGGGCCGAGCTCAGTGTCGGTGACGGCGGCGCCGATCGTCTTGAGTCCACTGTCGGGGTCGGTCTGGCTGTACCACATCGCCCACCCGTCGCCGGCGTGGAGCACATCCCAGTGGTTGAGCAGGCCGTATTCGAGGCTGCCCGCCGACAGCGGGCTCCCCGGCGACACCGTCCACGTGGTGCCGTTGGGCGAGCCCGCGTAGGCCAGGCTGCGGGCGAATGGAGCCGTGGTGTCGCCGCCGAAAACTACTGAAAGGGGCTCAGCGTCGAGCTCATCACAGGCAAGGCTCGGCCCGTGTACCCAGTTGGTGGCCCAGGTCCCCACCGTTTCGTGGTCGAGCATCAGGCTCGGCACCGACCACTCGCCGCCGGCGACAGGGCGCGACATGAGCAAGAGGTTCGGGTGCTCGGTGTAGGCCAGGTGGAGCGTTCCGTTGAGCACGGCGGCGGACGCCAACCCGATCGACGAGGTCTCGAACGCGACGAGCGTATCCGCCTGTACGGTCCAACTCACACCATCCGTGCTGGTGGCCCAGCCGATACCGGTCGGCGCGTTGGTGCCGCCTGCTTCGAGAGGCAGCGCCGCGGCCGAGTAGAACAGATTCCAGCGGATCCCGTCGAAGACCACCGCGGGCTGCGCGACAGAACACTGCCGCGGACTCGCCGCCTCGCCGGTGAAACCGAAAGACAGCGCCACGTCCGCCGTCCAGGTGACGCCATCGGTAGACGTTGCCCGTCCAATCCGGAACGCGTTCGTACAGCCTTCGGGAATATCCGCCGCCGGCGCCGGTGATTCGAAGTACATCACCAGACGCTCGCCTTCTCCGTCCCACTCCACGCTCGGGGCCCCGACGCCTCCCGCGAACGCACCCTCCCCAGCATGGACGAACCCCAGGTCGTAGAACCCCGTCGGCGCGGCGGCCAACCCTATCGCGACAAGCGTGAGCATCGACACCTCGTGGTCCAGCATAGCGCGGGCTCAGTGCAGTTTCGGTGCACCCGTGCTTTGTGGCCCTCCCTAGGTAGGCCGCTGCACGCCGTACAGTGATCCATGTCGCGACCAGATATGCGCGACAAAGTCCTCGACCGGGTCGCGAGCGCCGACTGCAGCGCGGAAAATCGCCTCGGCGTCCTGCTGGTGACCCTGCTGGTGCACGTTGGTGCGCAGCCAGGCCAGGATTGGCGCGAACTCACCCCGTTGGACCAACTCCCAGAAGTCGGGCACGTCCGCAACGATCCGGGCGCCGAAGCTGGCGGCATACAGATTTCCAAGCGTATAGCTTGGAAAGTACCCGAAATATCCACTGGACCAGTGCACATCCTGGAGCACACCGGTCTTGGGACTGGGGGCCACCACCCCCACGATCCGGCGGTAAGCCTCGTTCCACGCGTCCGGTAGGTCCGCGGCCTGGAGCCTGCCCTCCAGATTGGCAACCTCCAGCGTGAATCGCACGATGATGTGGAGGTTGTAGGTCGCCTCGTCGGACTCCACGCGGATGAGCGATCGCTCCACCCGGTTGGCGGCACCGTACAGTTGCTCAGGGCGGACCTCGAGGTTCGGCCAGATTCCACCCATACGCGGCACGAGGTAGCGACAGAAGGGCAGCGAGCGCCCGACAAAGTTCTCCCAGAATCGGCTTTGCGACTCGTGCATGCCCATTCCCGCGGCCTGGTTCAGGCCGGTTCCGGCGAGGTCGTGGGGCAGCCCCTGCTCGTACATGCCGTGGCCGCACTCGTGGATCGTGCTGCCAAGACCGCTGAGCAGGTTGTCCTCGAAGTAGCGCGTCGTGACGCGAACATCGCCCTGGCCGAGGCCAATGCTGAAGGGATGGGCGCTCTTGTCGAGGCGTCCGCCATCCATGTCGAAGCCCAAGTCCCGAAGTACCCGCTCGGAGAGGCGACGCTGGCCCTCCAGATCGAGTCGCGCCGCGAACTCGGCGGGGTGTGGCCGGCCCTCGATCGCTTGAAGGAACTTGCCGAGCTCGGTGGCGAGGCGCTCGAACATCGGCCGCAGTTGGGCCGTGGTGGCGCCCTTGTCATAGTCGTCGAGGAGCGCATCGTAGGGGTGGTTCACCTCTGGGGACACGATGGCAGCGTACTCGCGGGACTGATCGAGCAGGGTCTGCAGCTTCGGCTGGAACTCGCGGAAGTCATCGGCCTCTTTGGCCGCGACCCACGCGTGGAAGCCCTCGGTCCGGGCGAGAGACATGGCCTGGACGAGGTCGGCCGGCACGCGGACCGAACGGTTGTAGCGGTGACGATGCAGGCGCACCGCCGCCCGTTGGGTGGGCGTGAGTTCGGCGCCTTCCAACGTCGTGAGCCATTCCCCGACCTCGGGGGCGGTGAACCGCTCGTGGTAGAGCTTCTGGAGGAGCGCCGACTGGTCACCCCGCACGTTCGCCGCCTTCTTCGGCATGTAGGTGCCCTGGTCCCACTCCAGCACGCTCGAGACTCCGGCGAGGGTGTCGAGCTCCCGCACGCGGGCGGTCAGATTTGTCCAGGCGTCCATGGCATTCCTCGCGCGGGCCGTCTAACGACGATTTTGGAAAGCGGTACCCGCGGATCAGCCGCTCGTTGCCGGTCGCTCCCGCTCCCCCGAGGACGGGCGCGCCTCTCGGCGCTATAGTCGCGCCATGCTCCCCCTGCTCACGCTCCTGGCCTGCCCGACGGACCCGCCGTCGACACCGCCGGGGGTCGACGATTCGGACAATACCGACACCGCAGAGCAGGCGCCGGGCGACACCAGCCCCGAAGATACGGGCGGTGGCAACGCAGAAGACACCGGCGACGACCCGGTGGTAGAGGCGGCAGAAGCGGAGGCGTTCTACGCGTTTGGCACGCTCCAGGAGGTACGGCTCACGCTCACCGAGGACACCATCGACGAGCTGGACCGCCAGGCCCGCCGCGGCAACGCCGAGTACCTGGCCGGAGACATCGAGGTCAACGGGATCCCGTTCAAGAACGTCGGCGTGCGGATCAAAGGCTCGTCAACACTGCGGACCTTCGACGACAAACCCTCGCTGAAGATCAAATTCAACGCGTTCGTCCCCGATCAGGACTTCGCCGGATTGGAAAGGGTCACCCTGAACAACATGGTCGAGGATCCCACCCAGACCAAAGAAGTCATGGCCTACCGCATTTTCCGCGCCGCAGGGCTGGACGCGTCGCGCGCCAATCACGCGGCGTTGTACGTCAACGACGAGCTCTACGGTCTCTATACCAACCTCGAGACGATGGACGACCACTGGCTGGGCGACCGATTCGCCGACCCCACCGGCGAGCTCTTCGAAGCTAATGACAACGCCGACTTTACCCGGGGCGGCCTCTCCCACTGGGAGAGCGCCAGCGGCGAGGGCACCACGACGCAACTCGAGGCTGTGGTCGACGCCTTGCGGGTCGCCGCCGGGGACTTCGAGGGCGATCTGACCGCGACCGTGAACCTCGACCAATTCCGCCGATTCTGGGCGTGGAGCCTCCTCATCGGCAACACGGACGGGTACCCCTACACACTGAACGACTGCTACGTCTACGCCGACCCTGGGGATGGCCTCCGCTTCGCGTTCTACCCCTGGGGGGTCGACGAGAGTTGGCAGACAGGCGCGTTGTCGTCCTGGGCTTCGGCCACCGGAATTCTGGCGGCGCGCTGCCTGGATGACGACGCTTGCCGGCTGACGTTTTTGGCGACCATGACCGAAGAACTCGCGGTGTACGAAACCCTTCCGGTGGTCGAGTGGTACCTCGAAGAGGAGGCGGCCACCGCCGAGGTCCTCGAAGCCGACCCGCGCCGGTCCTTCGGCCTCTCTGGTGTTCGTTCCGAGCGCGCCGATCTCGTCGCTGACCTTGAAGCGTGGCCGGCGAAGGTGCGCGCGGCGATGGGGCTCTGACCGCGACCCCGTGCCGTCCGGCCCCCCTCAGGAACCGCCCAGAACCGCCCGCCATCCGCGCTCCAACTCGCCCAGATCCAACCCGCGCCCGATGACGACAAGGCCACTTTGAGCAGGCGGTGGCAGCGCGACCGGGCCCAGCTCCAGCCACTGGTACACGCCTTGCGCGAGCACCGCTGTCGCGATGCCATCCACGCGAAACAACCCCTTCAGCCGCAACAGCTCGGCGCCGCGGCGGGAGGCGACGAACTGCAGGAACATCTTCAACCGTCCCAGGTCGACCGGTCCATCGTGCACGAAGCTCCGGGTCACGATGCCGACGGAATGACCCGTCACCGCCTCGAAGCGCCAACGCCTGGGCTCACCGGCGCCGAGGCCGAGGATGGCCGCGATGGGAACCCGGGCATGGCTGGCGCGCGTGATTGCCGCCAGGGGAGAAATCGCGTGCACCGCTGCCTCCGCAACCTCGACCGCATCGGCCTGATCGACGTGATTCATCACGATGAGGTCCGCGCACGCCAACTGCGCCGCGACCTCCGGATGCTCCACGAGCTGACGCTGCACCCTCCCGGCGTGCGCCATTGCCACCACACCATCCACCACCGTCGCGGCGGCCAACTCAGGGTCCAGCCGGAAGGTCTGCAAGAGCGGCCCCGGTGTCGCCAGCCCAGACGTCTCGATCACGATGCGCTCGAAGGGCTGGGCCCCAAACCGCCGCCCGCGCCGCGCCAGCAGGTCCAGCACCGTGCGGCGGAGATCCTCCCGCACCTCGCAGCAGATGCAGCCGTTGCGCAACTCGACCACGTCCTCCGAAGCGCCGACGACGAGCCGCCCATCGACCCCGAGCTCGCCAAACTCATTGACGACCACCGCGGTGGGCGGCGACGCCGGATCAGCCAGAAGCCGGTTGAGCAGCGTGGTCTTACCGGACCCCAGAAAGCCGGTGAGCAGCGTGACCGGGACCGAGACCACGGCCTAGAGGTAGCCGAGCGCCTTCAGCCGCTCGATCTCCTCGGGGTCGGCCGAGCCCTTCATGTCGTCAATCGCGAGCTGAAAGCTTGCTTCGCCCGGAAACTTCTTGAGCCCCGCGTCCAGCAGATCCGCGTAGCCGGGCCCGTCACCCGCGGCGCGCACCTTGTCGGCCAAAGAGAGGTAGGTCGCGGCGGTCACCTGCTTGGGGTAGGCGCCGGCGAGGCGTTCGAGGCTGGACTTCACGTCGCCACCCTTGCCCGCGGCCGCAAGCGCGTTGATCCGTGCCGACTCAAAGCGCCAGGCCTTGGCCGGTTCGGCCGAGATTTCCGGAAGCGCCAGGGCGGCATCGGCCTTCTGCACCGCGCCATCGAAGTCCTTGGCTCCCGCCGCGGCATCCACGCCACCCAAGAGCGCGTCGGCGTCGGGCGGGGAACTGCAGGCCACGGCGAAGAAGAGAGCGTTGAGGGTCAAAAGAAACATGGTCACTCCGAACAGACGATTCGTGGCGCCGCCGCAGGTAGCTCACCGAGGGGCTTGTGACTATACACGCCGGCCGCATGCGACACGTTCCCCGCCTTCGCGCTTCCGTGGTGGCCGCGGTCGTGGTGCTCACCATGCCGGCAACGGCCGAGGCGTACATCGGGCCGGGCGCGGGCTTCGCGTTCGCAGGCTCCTTGGCGGTGCTGGTGGGTGCGTTCGCCCTCGCCCTCGGCACGATCCTCTTGTGGCCGTTCAGCTGGCTCATCCGCACGATCCGGGTCGGCAACCCGTACAAGAACGCGCTCACCCGACGAGTGATCGTCATCGGGTTGGACGGCATGGACCCCGGGATCACCTTGCGCTTCATGCGCGAGGGCCGGCTGCCAAATCTGAAAAAGCTGGCCGAGACGGGTGTCTTTCGCCCACTGAGCACCAGCAACCCGTCGATGTCGCCGGTGGCGTGGTCTACGTTCGCGACCGGTGTTGATCCGTCGCGACACGGCATCTACGATTTCATCACCCGCGATCCGTGCACCTATGCGCCGATGCTTTCGAGCACCGACATCAAAAACGCGGAGCGGGTGCTCAACATCGGCAAGTACGTCATCCCCCTCGAAAAACCGAAGATCAAGCTGCTGCAGAAGAGTCAGGCCTTCTGGAAGACCCTGGGCGACAAACACATCCCGTCGATCATCCAGCGCGTTCCCATCACCTTCCCGCCTGTCCCCTTTCGCGGCATCCTGCTTTCCGGGATGTGCGTGCCCGATCTGCGCGGCAGCCAGGGCACCTTCAGCTATTTCTCCACCGCCAACCGGGACGGCCACGCCGCGTTCACCGGCGGCGAGCAGACGGTGCTGCGGCGCAAGGGGAACGTGATCCGGAGCCGGATCGTCGGGCCGGACAACGGCATGGTCAAGGGCGGCGGCCGCATGACGCTTGCGTTCACGCTCACGCTTCGTCCCGACGGCGCGCACGTTGCCATCGACGGCGGCGAGAGCTTCGATCTGACTCTCGCGGCCTACACTCCGTGGATCCATCTGAGCTTTCGGGCGGCGCCCGGCGTCAACGTCGCGGGGATCGCGCGCTTCTACCTGCAGTCGGTCGACCCCGAGGTCAGCCTCTACATGACGCCGATCCACATCGACCCGGAAGCCCCGGCGATGCCGATCAGCCACCCCGCGGTCTACTCGGTGTACCTGGCCAAACGATTCGGCGCGTTCGCCACCCTGGGTCTGGCCGAGGACACCTGGGCGCTCAACGAACGGGTGATCGACGAGGCGGCGTTCCTGGACCAAGCCATGGCGTTCTGCGACGAGCGCGAAAAGATGTTCTTCGATGCGATCGAACACACGCGCGAAGGACTGGTCACCACGGTCTTCGACACCACCGACCGCGTCCAACACATGTTCTACCGCTACCTGGACCCCACCCATCCAGCCAACCGGGACAAGGAATGCACCGCCTTCGCCGATGCGATCCAGCGCGTCTACACCCACATGGACGGCATCCTCGGCAAAACGCTCGCCGCGGTCGGGCCCGACGCCACGGTCATCGTGATGAGCGACCATGGGTTCACCAACTTCCGCCGGGGCGTCAACCTCAACACCTGGCTCTACGAACAAGGCTACCTCTCGCTCAAAGACGGGCACACGCTCTCCGGCGAGTGGTTCGAGCACCTCGACTGGAGCCGGACGCGGGCGTTCTCGCTAGGCCTCACCGGCATGTTCATCAATCGCAAGGGGCGCGAGGCGTCAGGCATCGTCGCCGAGGGCGAGGAGTACCGGTCGCTGGTGAAAGAGCTCTGCGCGCGACTCGAAGCGCTCGTCGATCCCGAGAGCGGCGACCGCGCCGTCCGCAAGGCGCGCGCGGCATTCGAGTGTTTTGACGGCCCCTATCGGCTCGACGCACCGGACATCCTCGTGGGATACGAGGGGGGCTTCCGCAACTCGTGGGCGTGCGCCACCGGCTCGGTCACCGCGACCATCTTCGAAGACAACACCAAAAGTTGGTCGGGCGACCACTGCGTGGACCCGGACATCGTCCCCGGGGTCTTCTTCTGCAATCGGCCCATCAAGCTCGAAGACCCCCACATCGCCGATATTCCCTTCTCGATCCTGTCGCTTTTCGGCCACGTCCCTCCCCGCCACATGCAGGGGCGGATGATCTTCGAGCCGGGCGGCGGTGGCTCGGTCAGCGGCGTCGTCGACGCCAGTCGCCTCCCACAGAGCGGCTCAGCCCCCGGCGCACGGATCCAACCCGAGCGGTCGCCATGAGGCGCGTGCTCTTCCTCGCGGCGTTGACGGTGGGTGCCGGCTGCTCCGATGACCGTGTTTCGCCCGATCAACCAGGAGTGTTCGTGCTTGGGGTGGACGGGATGGATCCGGTCATCCTCCGGCGCATGATCGCCGAAGGCAAGACTCCGCACCTCGCCGCGCTGGCGCAAACCGGCTCGTTTGAGGAGTTGGGCACCTCGAACCCGCCCCAAAGCCCGGTCGCGTGGTCGAACTTCGTGACCGGGATGGACCCGGGCGGCCACGGAATCTACGACTTCCTTCACCGTGATCCCAAATCCTACCTGCCGATTTCGTCGGCCACCGCCGAGGTGACCGACCCCGGCACCTTTGTCCAGGTCGGGGGCTACTACCTCCCGGTCATCGCCGGTGACGACATCCTCAACAACCGGACCGGAATCCCGTGGTGGGACGTGCTCTATTCGGCCGGCGTGGACGTCGAGGTGTACCGAATCCCCGGGAACTACCCGGTTCCGTCGTCTGACGCCAAGACGCTCGCGGGCATGGGCACCGTCGATATGCGGGGCGGCTACGGCGTCTACACCTGGTACACCGACAAGGCGCCCGTCGCGACGGCTGGCCACGACCTCAAGGCTGACGTGCAGTTGGTCACCGTCGAAGACTTCGACCTCGACGGCATCGGCGACACCGTCAAAGGGACGCTGAAGGGACCCCCCGACCTCTTCCACCTCGTTCCTGGCGCGCTTCCGGGGGAGTCCGACTACCTCACCGCGTCGGTCACCGTGGCCATCGACGCCGACGCCCCTGTCGCGTTGATCAAGGTCGGGGACGCCCAGGCGGTCGTGGCCGAAGGCGAATGGACCCCGTGGATGCCCGTGACCTTCGATGCGCTCCCCGCCGGCACGATGGCGTTGGGCGGAACCGTCCGCTTTTACGCCAAGGAGCTTCGCCCAGGCTTCAAGCTGTACGCGTCCCCGGTCAACCTCGCGGCGGATGCGCCTCCGCAGGCCATCTCCACCCCCGACGACTTCGCCACCGAGCTCGCCGACGTGCTGGAAGGGCCCTACTACACCCAGGGGATGCCCGAGGAGACCAACGCGCTCAAGGACGGTACCTTCGACGACGATGATTACCTGGGCCAGGTTGGCCTGGTGCAAGAAGACTCCAGCGCGATGCTCGACGTGGCGTTGGCCCGCTTCGCTCGGGGTGACGCGACGTTTTTCTACCTCTCCGACATCGACCTCCAGTGCCACATGCTCTGGCGCCATGGCGATCCCAAGCACCCTGGCGAGGCGGCGCATCCGGCATTCGAAGCGAGCTCCGCCGAAAAGCACGCCCTGGACATCGAGAGTTTCTACCGCCACGTCGATGGGCTCGTCGGGCGTGTGAGGGCGCGGTTGCCTGCCGACACCCTGCTCCTGGTGATGAGCGACCATGGTTTCCAACCGTACACCCGGCAGGTCCACCTCAACACGTGGCTGCGCAATCACGACTGGCTCACGATGAAGGACGGCAAGTCGACCGGCATGCTCGCGCTCGGCGACGTCGACTGGTCGCGGACGCGCGCCTACGCGCTCGGCTTCAACGCGGTCTATTTCAACGTGACCGGCCGCGAGGGCGAGGGCATCGTCGCGACGGAAGAGTTGGCGGCGCTGCGAACCAAACTCAGCGCCGAGCTCTTGCGCTTCACCGACCCCAAGAACGGCCGAAAACCCATCCTTCGCGTCGATTCTGGTCGCGACATATATCACGGCATGAGGGTCGACGAAGCTCCTGATCTCGTCGTTGGATACGACCACGACTACGGGCACTCCGACGAATCGACCCTTGGTGAGGTGGGTGAGCTTGAGCTCGAGGACAACACCTCGCGCTGGTCAGGGAACCACCTGATGGCGCCGGAAGTCGTGCCCGGCGTGCTCCTCAGCAGCCGCCCCGTGCGGACCTCGGGCAACGACCTGACCGACGTGACGGCCACCCTGTACGCGTGGTACGGGCAGACACTGTCGTCCGACCTGCGCGGACAACCCTTCCTCACCCCTTGATCTCGGGAGCCCCGATGTTCGGCTTTGGTAAAAACGTCAACGTCAAGGTGGATAAAGACCTATACGCCCGCCTCGCCAAGGTGGCGGATGTAGCGGGCTACGCCACCACCGAGGAGTTTGTGCAGCACATCCTGGAGAAGGAGATGCTCCACTTCGAAGACACCAAGAACGATGCCGACGTTCGCGCGAAGCTCAAGGGGCTCGGCTACATCTCGTAGCCCATCTTGATGGCGCTCTTCAACCAGCTCACCACCGCGCTCTTTGACGTCCTCCTGGCGCCGCTAGGTCATGGAAGGCCGTGGTTTGACCTTGCGCTGTGGCCGGTGCTGGGGGGGATCGCCGCGCTCCTGGTCATCAAGGCCGTGAGCAACCAGGGCGGGATCACCCGCGCGAAGGGACTCATCCAAGTACACCTCCTCGAAGTGGTGCTTTTCCGCGACGATCTCCGCACGGTCTTCCCGGCGACCGCCAAGGCGCTCGGCTACAACCTGCGGTACCTCGCGTACAATGTGGTGCCGATGCTGGTGATGATCGTCCCGATGACCACGATCCTCGTCCAGCTGGTCTCACACTACGCGTACGCGCCTTTGCGTGTCGGCGATTCGGTGACGATGATCGTCGAGCTCGACGACACCGTTGGCGGGGTCACTCCCGCCGAAGTCACCCTCGATCTCCCTGATGGTGTCGTACTAGAAGCGCCCCCGGTTCGCACCGCCGACGGGACGATAGCGTGGCGTCTGTCGACAACCAAAGCGGGGGACCACGTGCTTCGCGTGCGCGCGGGCGCGAGCGTCGAGGACAAGCTGCTTTCGGTGGGTGGCCCGGCGAGGAAGGTCTCGGTGCTGCGCACCAAGGGCTGGGAGGCGCTGCTGTACCCGTCGGAGTCCGTGCCGGTCGCGGGCTCGCCCATCGCCAGCCTCTCCATCCTGAACCGCCGGGACGCGCCCTTGGGCCCCTTTCCGGTTGGGGAGTCCGGCATTCTCGCCTGGTTCTTCGGCGCCTCGCTTTTGGCGGGTTTCCTTCTCAAAGACCGCTTCGGCGTAGTGCTTTGATCCGAAAAGGGGGAAGGGCCACGCGGCACGCGGCCCCTTCCCCTACCGCGCCATTCCCTCCGGCCTCCAAGCTGCGCTTTCCGGCCTCCGGCGCGCGACGCGTTAGTAACGCGCCGCGCGTAGCGCTCTCCCCATCCCGCCCAGCGGCAACGGACCGTCCATGACCGGTTTCTTCTCCCGAATCTTCGGAGCCGACCTCGGCGAGCCCATCGTCATCGTCTCTGGCCTGCCCCGGTCGGGGACATCCATGATGATGCGGATGCTCGACGGCGGCGGCCTGGCGATCATGACCGACCAACTTCGAGCGGCTGATGTGGATAATCCGAAGGGCTACTACGAGTACGAGCGCGTGAAGGACCTCGAAAAGGAGACCGACAAGTCCTACGTCAAAGCGGGCCGCGGCAAAGCGCTCAAGGTCATCTCCTGGCTGCTGAAGGACCTCCCCGACGACAACCGGTACCGAATCGTGTTCATGCGTCGCGACCTCACCGAGGTCATCGCCTCGCAGAACAAGATGCTGAAGCACCGGGGAGAGGTGGACAACTCCGACGACAAGATGATGATCGACGCCTACATGAATCACCTGGCCAGCGTGCGCATCCTTTCCCGAAAGCGCGACAACTTCGAGATGCTGGAGGTGCGATACGACCAAGCCGTGGCCGACGCCGCCGCCGCGGCGAAGACGGTCAACGCGTTTTTGGGCGGCAAGCTCGACGAGGGAAAGATGCGCGAGGCCGTCGACAAGGAGCTGTACCGCAACAAGAAGGTCATCACCTGACCAGCGGCGCTATTCGGCGTTGAACTCGCCCACCCGGCGCATGACGCTGTCGATGTCGGACGACTTCTCCTGCTGGCGATGCTGAAGCTCTTGGAACGCCGCAAGCAACACGGCTGAGCGGAGCGGGGCCAGATCAGAGCACCCCTCCCCCGCGCGCATTCGAGTGGCCGCGGCACGTGCCGACTCGGCAGCCGCACCCCGCCCCAAGAGCGCGAAGACCAACGCCGAGCGGTCCGCCGCGAACGCAAAGCTCTCCCTGCCACCGCCTTCGAGCGCGGCGGCGATGGCCTCATCGAGCCAGCCCTCGTTTTCGGGTGTCGCGTCGGCCGGCAAGCTGGCCACGATTCCATCCACCACGGCGCCGGGAAGGAGCCACGCCGGAAGCACCCAGCCCTCAGCCGCGGCGCCGGAGTCGGCAAGGGCGTACTCCAGGGGATTCGCGCTCCGCGCCGCTGCGAGCGAGCCAGGAGCGACCTTGCTGAGGAAGTGGTCCCACCCGTGCGCGGGCTTGCCGTTGAGCGCCGCGTCGCCCAAATGGAGACCGGCGACAAACGGAATCTCGGCCATCACGTCGTCGCCCTCGATCTGCTTCCAGAACTTGCGCAGCTCGCTGCGGCCGGCGTGCCCGTGGTGATCCTGGACCTTGTCGCCGCCGATGATGACCTCCATGATGCAGCTGCCTTCGCGGTCGGTCGCGGTCATCAGCAGGTGGCAGTTGCCCATCGCATTCGGCCCGCTCAAGAATGCGCGCGGCGGCACGTCGAACGCTTCCCGAGCCAGCGTGAACGCCTTGGGCGCCGGCGCATCGGCGACCTTGATCCCTCGCGACTTGATGCGATGGAGCGCCGCCGCGGCGGCCTTCCGGAGGGCCTTCGGGGCGACCACGGCCTGGAGCGCGGCGATGTTGCCCAGCTCTCCAGCGGCGTGGATGGCGAGCTCCGGATCAGAGAGCGTGGTGACGTCACCCGCCCCATCGTGCGCCCACGCTACGAGTTCCGGATCACCAGAGCGGTCGAGAATAGCGGTAAGACGAGGATCAGCCACGGGAGACTCCACGAGATTCGAGTTCGAGCGCTTGATGCACGGTCAGCGCCGCCATCGCGACGATGTCGTTGACCGAGGCGCCAAGCGCGAGGACGTTGACGGGGCGATTCAGACCCATGATGACGGGGCCGACCGCGGTCGCACCACCCAGCTCCCGCAGGAGCTTGTAGGCGATATTTCCTGAGGCAAGGCCGGGAAAGATGAGCACGTTCGCATCACCCTGAATCGACGAGAATGGAAAATCGTTGCCCGCAAGCTCGGCGTTGACGGCCGTGTCAGCCTGCATCTCGCCGTCGATCACCAGGTCGGGCCACATCTTGCGGACCAGCAGGATCGCCTCCGGAATCTTGGTGACCTCGGGGTTGTCGCGATGTTCTCCGAAGTCGGAGTACGACAACATCGCGACGCGCGGCTTGTAACCGAGCGATTCTGCAAGGCGCGCGGTGTGCACCGCGATCTGCGCGAGCTGCGCGGCAGGCGGCAAAATGTTCACCGTACAATCGCCCAGGAAGAACACCCGGTTCTTGAAGAGCATGATGTAAACGCCGCTGACACAGCGCACCGACGGCGCGTGCCCGATGATCTGGAGAGCGGGCCGTAGCGTTTCGGCGTAGGGCGTCGACAGACCGCCGACCATGCCGTCGGCTTCGCCCGTGTTGACCATCATCGCCGCAAAGCCGACGCCGCGGTGCATCCACTGCCGCGCCGCCATCGCCGTCATCCCCTTCCGCTTCCGCAACTCCCACAGCGCGTCACCGTATCGATCGAATCGGTCCCCGTTCTTCGCATCGACAATCACGATGCCATCGAGCGAGACGTTCTGCTCCTCGGCCCGCTTGAGCACTTTCCACTCCTCGCCGACGAGGATGGGACTGCAGATTTCCTGCTCCACCATGATCTGCGCCGCCCGAAGCACCCGCGGGTGCGCCCCGTCGAAGAACACGATCCGCCGCCGGTTCTTCTGGGCGCGTGAGATCACCGGGCGAAGCACCTCCTTCCCGCGCTCCAACATCCGCTCGAGCTTGGCGCGGTAGGCCTCCAGGTCAGCGATCGGCTCCCGCGCCACCCCACTCTCTGCCGCGGCCTTGGCGACGGCTGGCGCCACCCACCACAGCACACGGGAGTCGAAAGGCTTGGGAATGATGTAGTCGGGCCCGAAGCGGAGACTGTCGATCTTGTAGGCGTTGAGCACCTCGTCGGGCACCTCCTCCTTGGCCAGCGCCGCCAGCGCGCGCACCGCGGCGATCTTCATGGCTTCGTTGATCGCCCGAGCACGGCAGTCGAGCGCGCCCCGGAAGACGAAGGGGAAACCGAGTACGTTGTTGACCTGGTTCGGGTAGTCGCTACGGCCAGTGGCGACGATGGCGTCGGGCCGAACCGCCTTGGCCTCGTGGTAGTGGATCTCGGGCTCCGGGTTGGCCATCGCGAAGATCACCGGGGTCTCCGCCATGGTCAGCAGGAGCTCGGGCTTGAGGACCCCGCCCACGGACAGGCCGATGAAGACGTGCGCCCCGACGATGACTTCCCGAAGGGTGCTGGGGGTCGTTCCCTGGGCGAACACCATCTTCTCGGGGAAGACATCCTCCTTTCGGCCGTTGTAGAGCAGCCCCTCAGCGTCGCACATCCAGATGTTCTCGCGGAGAACACCGAGCGATACCAACATTCTTGCCGTCGCGACCGCAGCGGCCCCGGCCCCGCTGAACACCACCTTGAGCTCGGCCAGTGTGCGTCCCGCAATTTCGGCGGCGTTGAGAATGCCCGCCCCCGCGATGATGGCGGTACCGTGCTGATCGTCATGAAACACTGGAATGTCGCAAACTTTCTGGAGCTCACGCTCGATCTCGAAGCAGTCGGGCGACTTGATGTCTTCGAGGTTGATGCCCCCGAAGGTGGGTGCCATCGCCCTGACCGCGGCGATCACCTCGGCGGGCGTCGGTGCGTCCAGCTCGATGTCGACGGAGTCGATGTCGGCGAACTTCTTGAAGAGGTTGGACTTGCCTTCCATCACCGGCTTGCTGGCCCTCGGGCCGATGTTGCCGAGCCCGAGAACGGCCGTGCCGTTGGTCACCACCGCGACGAGGTTCCCCTTGGAGGTGTACTTGTAGACGTCGTCGGGTCGGGCCTTGATGGCGAGGCAGGGTTCGGCCACACCGGGCGTGTACGCGAGCGAGAGGTCGCGCTGCGTGAACAGCGGCTTTGTGGGAACGATCTCGATCTTTCCCGGACGCCCTTCGCTGTGGTAGTCGAGCGCATCGCGCTTGAAGCTCATGCCCGCTCCGTTTGGCGGCGCGCCTTATCCCCCCGCGCGGGCCCAGGCGCGGCGAACGCCAAGCTCGACGCCATGCACGAGCTCGCCTCGTCCACTCCCGCAGACCGGGCAGGGCGATTCTTCAGCGGGGTAGTGCGCGCCGCAGTCCAAGCAGCGGATCAGCCCGTCCACTCGCACAATTTGCACCGTCACTCCCGGGCAGGCGCGCTCCAGCTCTGCTTTGAGCGCGGCGACGTCGACGTCGACGAGCTCGCCCACCTCCACCTCGAAGCCGCCGAGCTGCTGATCAGCGGGCCACTGTGCGCGCAGCCCCACGAGAAGCTCCTCGGCGATCGCGGCAAGACTCATCTTGCGGGATTATCCGGCGCGGCGAGACCCCGTGCACAACTCCTCCGGTCAGGCCGCCATCCGACTCCGCCACGCGCTCGCCCACGGCGACGCAGCGGGCGCGCACGCCGTGATCCCCGAACTGGATGTCGACCACCGCATCGAGGTGCTCCTGGGAGCGGCGCTGCGGGACGGGCGGCGCGACTTCGCCGCCGCTCGCGGGTGGGACAGCGCCGTACTGACCGAAGACTGGCTGCCGATGTGCAGAGCCCTCGCCACGGCAGGGGATAGCACCGCCGACGACGCCGCCGCCGCCTGGGTCGCAGCGGGGCGCCTGCCCGAGGACTTCAACTCCGGCGGTCGCTCCGTCACCCTCGAAGAGCTCGCCGCACTTCACGCTGCTACCCAGCCCGACCGACAGGTGGTCGCCCTCATCATCGCCGGGGTCGCCCTGGAAGCGCTGCTTGGGGCGTTCGCCCAGCACCGCCTGCACTCAAGCGTCAGCGCCTACTACGCCGGTCGCATCCGCGCGCTTGGATGGCGCCCTCTGCTCTTGCTGGCCATCGTCCCGCGGTGAGCGCTACGGAGAGGTCGCGGCGCGGCTTGCGAGCGCCACATCCTCGAATCCAGCGGCCTGCGACGCGCGAATCACCTGCCAGACCAGCTTGTATTGCGCCTCCTGGTCCCCGCGAACCACCACGCGGGTGGCGGCGGTGCCGCGCTCGACCGTCCGTAGGCGCTCCGCAAGCTCGGCAATGGGGAAGGTGTCCCCTTCCAAGAAGATGGTTCCGTCGGGGGTCACCGAGACCACGACATCCTTGGGGATGAGCGGGCTGTCACCAGTGCCTTGCGGGGTCAAAACGGACAGAGCGCGCTCGGACACGAGATTCTTCGCCTGTGCCGCCTGCTTCTCCGCCTCCACCATCGAGCTGGAGACGACCATGAAGATGATCAGCAAAACCAAAAAAACGTCCGTCAGCGGCGTGATGTTGATCTCCGCGAACATCGCCCCGGCGTCGTCATCGACGTCATCAGCTGTCGACTGCGGACCGCTCTGCATGACCTCGACTCGACCGGATGAGCTCGCACAGCTCGTCTACGGCGAAGGCAAGCTCACGCCCGACTCCCGCGACCTGCTGCCCGAGCATGTTGAAGAGGATGACCGCCTCAAGCGCCACGAAAAGACCGGCGGCAGTGGCCACCAGCGCCTCAGAGATGCCGGCAGACACGACGGCAAACCCGCCAGCCTGTTGATCGCCGATTGCCTCGAAGCTGCCCATGACGCCCAGGACCGTGCCCAACAGGCCGGCGAACGGCATCAGCGCACCAACGCTACCCAGCACCCACAGCGTGCCGCGAAGCTTGGCCACGGCGCGCTTGGTCTCACGCGCCATCGCGGTGGCGAACTCTCCGCGCACCCGGCCCAACGCCCGGTCGAGCCCGGCGGTGAACACCTCACGCACGGGGCTGGGAAGGCCGTCGGCCAGGCGACGCGCTTCGTCGAGGTCGCCGCGGCGGGCGGCACCCAGCACGACCTCCTGAACCCGCTGGACCGCCGCGCGGGCCCGCATCAGGGCCACCCAGCGCTCCAGCGCCAACGCCACCGTCAGCACGCTGACCGCGAGCATGAACGTGAGCGTCCCGGCCGCCACCTCCCAATACTTCTGCAGCTCAGGCAAACCGTTCATCCCTCAAGTTGTAGCGCGGCGACCGAGCATCGGCGACGGTGCCGACATCTGGAGACGGCCTGGCTAGTTTGCCCGCGCGGCCTTGACCGCAGTGGGCTCGACCACGCCACCGGCGTTGCCCCAGGAGTTGCGCTCGTACGTCACGATCGCCGCCAGTTGGTTGTCCGTGAGGTGACCGAAAGGCGTCATGGCGCCGGTGTAGGCCACCCCGCCAATCACCTTCCCCGACAGCCCCTTCAGGATCGTCGCGATGTGTTCGTCGACGCTGCCCCCGTTGACCAGCGGGTCGTTGGCGAGCGGGGGGTACAGCGTTCCGTTCCCGCTCGCGTCGGCACCGTGGCACGACTGGCAATTGTTGGTGTAGGCGGCCTTGCCCTCGGTCATCAAAAGCGCCAGCTTGTCTTCGGACGACTTGGCATCGAAGCCGATGAAGGCGGCGTCATCGACCTTGGTGATCGCGGCGGCGAAGGCCGGGTCGGTCGTGAATCCGACGCTCGGCGAGGCACAGTACTCACGGCCGCTCTGCGTCGAGATCGCCCACGCATTGCACGGAGCGCCGTAGTGGCCGCGGTAGCGCTCGCGCACGGCCAAGGGGTCCTCCGGGATCGCGTCGCAAGCGACCGCGAAGAACATGAGGGGCGCGACGATTCGGAGAGCGTTCATGGGCGTTCCAGGAGGGGGAGAGCGGCCGCGAGGCGGCGCATCTGTTCGGCGCGCCACCACACGTAGCCGCCGATTGCAGCCAGCATGCCGATCGGCAACAGGCTCAGAAAGATCGTCACCACCAGCAGCGCACGACTGCCCTCAGTCGGGTCCATGCAGGTAGAGCAGGCCCGGGCGACATCGGGTACCGCGACCACCAGGGCGAGCGAGGCGGCGACGAGCGCGCGCGTCACAGGTACACCACCGTGTAGATCGCCGGCCACAAGCCGACGACAAAATACCAGTACATCCGCACCGCAGTGAACGCCGGCGGTCGCAGGTCCCCGGCGGAGAGGCGGCGGACGGCCCAAGAAAGCACGGCCACGGCAATGACCGCGTGCAGCGCGTGCGCGCCGACGATGGTGTAGAAGAAACCCCCGTGGGCGCTCGAGACCATGGTGAACCCGATCGAGACCAGCCGGACGAATTCGAATACTTGATAAGCGAGGAACGCCGTAGCAAACGCGACGGCACCCCAGAGCAGGCGCAACGCACCAGCGCGATCAGCGTCCAAGCGACGGCCGGCCCAGAAAACCGCGACGCCAGAGATCAACAACGCCAGCGACGCGCCGCCGGTCGCCGCGACGGGTAGCGCTGGGTCACCAGGAGGCGGCCACCATCCAGCCGGCGCCCGCGCGCCGATCAGGCTGAAGCCGCTGAGAAACCCCGCGAAGAACATGACCTCGCAGAAAACGACGATGACCATCGCGACCACTTCGCTCTCGATGATCGGAGCGCCCCGGACGGGACGCGGGATGGCCCCGGCCGCGGCCATCAGTGCGCCGGCGCCTCGCCGTGCGCCGGAGCCGCCTCGCCGTGCGCCGGAGCCGCCTCGCCGTGCGCCGCAGCGGGCTCACCGCCGGCCTCGTGGTGGACCTCGGGAATATTTGCGTTCTTCGCCGACTCGTTGCGCCAATTCGCTCCCCAGTGCTTCATGATGTCAGGCGCCGTTGCCGCGAAGAACAGCATCATCAGCCCCAGACACACCACCAGGAGCTTGACCACGAAGGTCTTCTCGATGTCGAGGTGCATGAAGTACTTGGCGACGAGGAACGCCTTCACGACCGCGATTCCGAACGCGGTCAAAAGCGTGATGATCCGGATCTCCAACATCGGACCCGTCACGCTCACGACCAGAAGCACCACGAGGATGCCCCAGATCTTGACGTAGTCGGTGTGGTGACCGGCGTGATCAGCCGTGTGCTCGTGTCCGTGAGGGTCGGCATTAGACGACATGAGGAACCTCGCTTCTACTTGGCGATGTAGAGAAGAGGGAAGAGAAAGATCCAGACCAGGTCGACGAAGTGCCAGTAGATGCCGATGAGCTCGACACGTTGCAGCTCCTTGTTCTTTCGGGCGTCAGCCGCGACAAAGAGCATGATGATGCAGCCGGCGATGACGTGCAGGCCGTGGAGCCCAGCTGCGGTGTAGTAGAACGACCAGAACCCGTTGGCGGTGATCGTGTAGCCGTGCTGGATTTCGTAGGTCCACTCGAAGCCCTTCACCACGAGGAAGGTGAGGCCCCCCAGGCAGGTGAACATCAACATCTTCGCGGCTTTTTTACCGTCGCCCGCCTCGGCGGCCTTGTGGCCCAGCACGGCGGAGAGGCTCGAAGTCAACAACACCAGCGTGTTGAACGCGCCCGCCCACGTGTTGGTGTGGGAGGCATACGTCGCCCACTCGGGGTGGCCGAGGCGGTGCAGCAGGTACGACCCGAGCAGACCGCCGAAGATGACGATTTCCGAGGCGATGACCCACCAGACCGCCAGGCGGCCAGTCGGCACGCCGGTTGCAGATCGGAGTGTGGCGAGGGGTTTGACCATGGTTTCCTCGTGCGCCTAGGTGGGGGAGTTCTGCGGCCAGAAGTCGTCCGCGCGACCCGGCTGACTGTACTCGTAGGGACCCCGGTACACTTCTGGCATCGGGTTGAAGTTGCCGTGGGGCGGCGGTGAGGGGCACTGCCACTCGAGCGTGTTGGCGTTCCACGGGTTCGCCTCGGCGACCTTTCCCTTCCACATGTTGCGGAAGAAGTTCCACGCGAAGAGCGGCTGGACTGCCAGCATGACGAGCAAGGACACGGTCGCGAACACCCGCATGGCCTGCAGCTCGGGGCTCGCCAGCTCCGGAAAGTTGCTGTAGTCGAAGATGCGACGATGATCGCCGGCCGCGCCGAGAATGAACAGGGGAATGAAGATGCCGTTGAAGCCGGCGATCGTGACCCAGAAGTGGATCTTCCCCAAGGTTTCGTCCATGTGGCGACCGAACATCTTGGGGTACCAGTAGGTGACCCCGGCGAAGGTTCCGATGATCGCGATGGGGAAGAAGGTGTAGTGGAAGTGGGCAACCACGAAGTAGGTGTCGTGGAAGTAGATGTCGGCGCCGCTGGCCCCGAGGAAGATGCCGGTGACCCCACCGACGAGGAACTCGGCGATGAAGGCCAACGCCCAGAGCATCGGGACGCGGAAGCTGATGGAGCCAGCGTACAGCGTCGCGATGTAGACGAAGCACAGCTCGGCGATCGGAATCGAGATCAGCACCGTCGTCACCGAAAACACGTTCGACATGCGCGGGTCGACGCCGGCGATGAACTGGTGGTGGGCCCAAACGAAGAAGCTGAGAATCCCGGTGCCGATGGTGGTGTAGAGCACCGTTTTGTAGGCGAAAAGCCGCTTCCGCGAGAACGTGGTGATGATCTCCGCCACGAAACCCAGAGGCGGAAGCAGCACGACGTACACCTCGGGATGCCCGAAGAACCAGAACAGGTGCTGCCATAGAACCGGGTCGCCTCCGCGGTCGGGATCGAAGAACCCCGTTCCGATGGTCTGGTCGAACATCAGCATGACCGCGCCCGCGATCAGCGGACCAACCGAGCACATGAACAGGATGCTCGCGATGACGATCATCCAGACGGCCATGGGGAGATCGAGGGCCCTCATCCCCGGCGCGCGGGAGTTCATGGCCGTGGTGACGAAGTTGATGCCGCCCAGCAGGAAGGCAACGAACTCCAAGGCCACCGCGGCCAACCACAAGGTTGGTCCCAATGGGGTCAGGTTGTACTCGGCCTTGGCCGAGAGTGGGGGGTAGGCGGTCCACGCGCCGCCGAAGGCGCCGCCCTCCACGAAGAAGGACGAAACCAGCACGATCGCGCTGATCAGGAATATCTGGTAGCTCAACCGGTTCAGCCGCGGAAACACCATGTCGTCGCAACCGACCATCAGCGGAATCAGGAAGTTGCCGAACGCCGCGATCAACACGGGCATGGCGACCCAGAAGATCATGATCGCGCCATGGTTGGTGACCAAAGCGTTGTAGTCGGAACCGGTGACCAACCCGTACCCAGGCACCGGCTTGTTGGGGAACGCCAACTGCATGCGGAAAACGTACGCAAAGTACGCGCCGATCACGCCCAGCGCCATGCCCGTGAGCAGGTACTGCTTGGCGATCATCTTGTGATCAGTGGACCAGAAGTACTTCAGAAACCACCCTTCTTCGTGGTGATCTCCGTGCGCGTGGTCGTCGTGCGCGTGGGACTGGGCCATGGTCGCGCCGCTCCTAGAACTTGTAAGCGAGGTAGTGAGTGGGATTCGCCAGCCAGGCCGCGTGGGCCTCGGGCGTCTCCACATAGAGTCGCGCCGGCATGATGCCGTGGCCTATTCCGCAGATTTCAGCGCATTGTACGTCGAACTCTCCGGTGATCGTCGGCTGGAACCAACCGGTGATCACTCGCCCGGGGATCGCGTCCTGCTTCAGCCGGAAGACCGGAACCGAAAAGCTGTGCAGCACGTCTTTGGCCATGAGCTCGAACTTGTAGGTCTTTCCGACCTGGATGTGCATCTCGTCTATGGAAACGATGTCGTCTTCGGTGTCCATTTGCCCATCGGGGCCGACATGCTGAAAGGTCCACGCCCACTGCTGTGCAGTGATCCGCACCGTCTCGTCGGTGGCCGGCATGCTCAGCTTGATGTCGCTCCAAACGGTGATCGCCCCGATGATGAGCACGACGTCGCACACCAGGATCAGCCGATGCGGGATCTCGATCCACTTGTACTTGAGCACGTGCTCTTCGTGGTCGTCGATGTACCGGGCGGGCGCCCCGCCTGGACGGGCACGAAAGCGCCACAAGAGCCAGAAGAAAATGCCCTCGGCGGCGAAGAACCAGACGCCGGTGATGATCACGATCAACCAAATCAGCGCGTCGATCTGACTCGCGTAGCTGGAGGCCTGGAGAATGAAGCTTTCAATCATGATCGTTTCCCCCGCTCACATGATCACGTAGACGATGACCGCGGCGATGAATGCCGCGCACCCCGCCATGGTGATCAGGAAAACCTGCTGGGTCATCGCGTCAGCTTCGTTTTCAGCCGTTGGGTTCATGGCGGCCTCAGAGCGGAAGGGTTTGGATGTAGGCTGCAAGGTCGCGCATGGCCGCTTCGTCGGCGATGCCACCGGAGATGCCCTTCATGGTGGCCGCCGTGGTGTCCAGCGGCTCGTAGCCGCGAACGCCGGCCTTGAACTTGCTAAGCTGCTTCACGACGTACCAGTCTTGAACCTGCGTCAGCGGCGGCGCCTTCATCGTCTCGTTCCCGGTGCCGTCCACGCCGTGGCAAGCCGAGCACACGGCATAGGCCGCCTGCCCCTTGGCCACATCGCCGTGCACGGTGGGCTCGGCCTTCTTCGCCGGCAGACCAGCGACGTACTCGGCGACGAGCTTCACGTCGGCCGCCGACTTGATGGTTCGCGACATGGGCCGCATCTTCAGGCCTTCGACGTCATCCTCGTGGGCGCCCCGCCACCCGGTCTGGAAGTTGGTGACCTGATCCTCGATGTACCACTGGGGGAGCCCGGCGATCGCCGGCGCGTGGACGAGGGTGCTCCCCCCGCCGTCGTCCCCGTGGCACTGGGTGCAGTTCAGGTACAGCACCTCGCCCCGGGCAACGCCAGCGGCCGGCAATTCAGTCGCGCAACCGCCGAGAACGGCCAGGACGAGCGCAAGGATGATCGGACGGGCCGCAGGCATGGCGGGTGACTCCCAAAGTTGGGGGGCACCAATTAGTACGAATGCCCACCTCAGGCACCCAAAAAGTCGCGGGCGCGGGTGGCCGCTCCGGGAATCAAGGCGATTCCCGCCAGGAGCGCCAATGCGAACCACTGGGACGCGTAGTGCAGACTTGTTTGGTCACGGGGTGGAACGCGTACGAAGCCGTCCAGAGCGTGTGAATTCGCACTCGGTCCCCCGTGCTCAGCGCCAGACACCACGTACACCGAAGCCCGGGTGCGCGTGGCGCCCTGGATGCTCGGCCAGGCCTTCGCGGGCCAGATCTCCGTGCCGTGTCCGGATGTCGCGACAATATCCGCGCGACCGAACACCGGCCGCAGTTGTCCCGTGAGCTCGGACTCATCGCTCGGCTCGGTCCGCGCCACGGCGGCGGCGACCTCAGCCGCGTCGACCCACCCGCGGTCGACAAGCAAAGCGACCCCGTCTTCCCGCACGAACCGCTGCGCGACGCCATAGCCCAAGGCCGAGCGAAGCTGCCTCCCCGCAATCAGGTGCGGTCGCCCCTCGAAGCGACCCCGCCAGCGCACCACTCTCCATGCAAGTTCGGCAGTGACCGGCACGTAGGCGGTAAGCACCGGGGCGTCCTGGGTTTCTAGCGCCGATACCCGCCCCTCGTTGCGCTCGGCATCGCGCTGTACCTGCCAGACACCAAGCGTCAACGCCGCGCACATCAGCAAGACGGCGAGAGCGCGGACGGCGCGGGGAACCTGGACTGGCTGGCGAGGCTGGGTCATCCTCCAGCGGCCCGTTTTGGGAGTTCGGCGGCGAGTCGAGCCCCTTCGCCAGAACGATCGGGGGGAACATGGAGGGCAGCGAACCGCTCGTTCAGGCGACAGATGTCGCATTGGAGCGCCTCCGGCGCCGGGACGGCGCCGGAGGCGGCCGCGCGGAGCGCGGCCTCCATCTGGTCGCGCAGCGCCCCCAGCTCGAACACGAGCTCCTCGCGTTCTGGGGTCGGCTCTTGCGGACGGTTGACCCGTAAATCCCGGAGTCGATGCACCAACCAGGCGAGATGGGGCGCGCTCACCAACAAGACCGAACCGCTTGGAACAAGAAAGGTTTCGAAGGACAGCGCCTCGGCGTGGGCATAGAGGTTCCGACCGTGCCGCTGCCGCTCCGACTCCGACTCGACACCGAACGCTCGGCGGCGGACGTCCATCCATACCGTCCAGCCGAGGCCGAACAGCGCCAACGGCGTCAGGAGCACCGGCGTGCCCACGATGGCAATGAGCGGCCTGAAGAGCCCGGTGACGTAGACGCTGAAGACATCGGTGATCTGCGAGATCAGGGTCAGCACCAGAAACAGCGCCACCGCCCCCCAAATCACTGCCTTCGGAACCCCCCCGACCAGCCAACTGACGGGCTGGCTGGCGACCGTCACGTTGGTCTCGGCCTTGTCCATCCCCTCCAGCTCAACCCGGACGCCACGGAACTGGCGCTCGACCGGAGTCGCGCCTGGAGGCTCGGCCAAAAACCCGGCATCCCGGAGGGCGCCGCGCCAGATCGTCGACGGGGCGGTCGGGCGTACCCGGTCGAGCAACCCGGGATCAAGAACGACCAGCCGAAACATCAGGTGCCCAGGAACTTACGGATTCCCGAAGCGGGCGGCGGGGTCGGCGGTGTAGGAGGCGCGGCCGGTGCATCCCCTCCCACCGGCGTCAGCGACTTCGGATTCAGGATGTACCGCATCGCCTCTTCGAAGCTGATGCGGCCTGCCTCATAGGCATCCTTGAGTGCCCAGTCCAAGGTGACCATCCCGTCGCGGCGGGCGGTCTCCATCGCGTTGTGGATCTGGTGCAGCTTGTCCTCACGGATGAGCGTCCGAATCGCGGGCGTGCCGATCATCACCTCGAAGACCGCGGTCCGGCCTCGCCCGGAGCGATGGGGTAACAGTCGCTGAGAGACGACGCCGATGAGGCTGGCCGCGAGCTGCGCGCGGGCCTGATCCTGCTGGTGGCTGGGGAACGCATCCACGATGCGATCCACCGTCTGGGGCGCGTCATTCGCATGGAGGGTCGCAAGCACAAGGTGGCCGGTCTCGGCCGCGGTGATCGCGGCGCCGATCGTCTCGGCGTCCCTCATCTCGCCCACGAGAACGACGTCGGGGTCCTGGCGAAGGATGTACTTCAGCGCCGCCGAGAAGCTCGCCGTGTCGGCGGCGACCTCGCGCTGATCGATGGTTGCGAGCCGGCTCTGATGCACGAATTCGATCGGGTCCTCCACCGTGATGATCCGACACGCCCGGCTTCGATTGATCCGGTCCAGCAGGCACGCCAACGTCGTGCTCTTCCCCGCCCCCGTCGGCCCGACCACCAGGATGAGGCCCTGCGGGCGTTCAGCCAGCCGCAAGACGGCTTCGGGCAGACCGAGGTGGTCCGCGCTGGGAACTTCGGAGGGAATCGCCCTCAATGCCGCCGCCATGTTGCCCTTCTGGTAGTAGGCATTCACGCGAAACCGTCGGCCGTCGGCCACAGCAATCGCGAAGTCTACCTCACGCTCCAGCTCGTAGATCGCGCGCTGCCGGGCGCTCATCACCGAGTAGAGGAGGGTGCGCATGTCGGCCTCGGACAGCGCGGTCTCGTCCAAGGCGAGGAGGGAGCCATTTACGCGAATGATCGGCGTCCTACCAGTGGTGAGGTGCAGGTCGGAGGCGCCGCGCTCGTCGGCCGCGCCAAGCATGGCCCGCAGGTCCAACCCGTGGTCGGTCTGGTCGGTGCCCGAGCGAAAGGTGGCGCCGCCCGCGGTCATCCCACGAGCGAGGAGCGCGAACTCGTCGGGGTTCGATGCCGCCGCGTACCCGACTTCGTAGCTGATGGTACCGGCCTTGTGGAGGCGGAGCAGCGACTGGTTGAAGGGTTGTGAAAGGGGATCACTCGAGCCGCGCATCAGGTCCTGGAGCTCGTCCACGCGCTGCTCGCGGAGGAGTCGTCCTACGGCGGGAGTGTTCGCGAGCACTTCCGTGGCCAGGGCGCGCCCCCGGCCATCGGCCCGCGGGAGCAAGCGCTGTGAGACGATGCCGACGAGGCAGAGGGAGAGGTCCAGCGCCGCCTGTGTGCGCATCGCATCAGGGAAGTAGGCGAGGATGCGCTGGAGGGTCTGCGTGGCGTCGATGGCATGCACCGACGCCAAAACGAGATGACCCGTCAGCGCGGCGGCGATCGCCACCCCCATCGTTTCGGCATCCCGCATTTCACCGACCAGAATGACGTCGGGGCTCTGGCGCACCACTTGCCGCAGCGCCGCATGAAAAGACTGGCTGTCGGCGCCGATTTCACGCTGAGTGACCCTGCCCTTCAGATCGGCGTGAACAAACTCGATCGGATCCTCGATCGTCACGATGTGCGCGGCCCGGGTCCGGTTGACGTAGTGTAAAAGTGCAGCGAGCGTGGTGCTTTTCCCGGAGCCCGTTGCCCCGGTGACCAGGACCAGGCCGCGGGGTTGTTCAACAAACGCGGCCAGGCTGTCGGGCAGCCCCAGCGTCGCCAACTCGATTGCGCCTGGAGGAACGGCCCGGGCGACGAACCCGATGCCGCCTTGCTGACGGAGCAGCGACACGCGCACGCGCCGTCCCCCGGCAAGGGTCACCCCCACGTCGAGATCGCCGGTCGCGTCGAAGCGGGCGAGCGCGAGAGCGGGCACCGCCGACTCCAAAAACTCTCTGAGGGCCGCGCGCGAAGTCGGCGGTTCGGACAGGACCCTCAGCGACCCGTAGATTCTGGCCGCCGGCGCCTTCCCCTCGTTGACGAACAGGTCGGACGCGCCCGCAGCCTCCATTTTTCCCAGCAGCTCGACGAGCGGAGTGGCCATGACGTCGAAGCTATCTCCGGTTCATAGATCGTCAGCGCCGCTTTGTAGCAAAGCTTCCCCGGATCGGGGGTGGGCCCCTGGCCCGCGGCTTGCTACCGGTCCGGTGCACACCCGGTACCCACGATGCGCCCCCCCACGTTTCTCCTTCTCGCATTGCCGCTCCTGCTGGCGACTCCCGCCTGCAGCTGGTTTGACGACGCGCCTACCGAACTGGCGGCCGAAGCGCCGGAGACTCTCGTCAGCGCTCACACCGCCGGTGTCGTCGGCCGCCGCTCCCCGATCACGGTGCGCTTTGCCCGTGAGGTCGCGCTGCCCGAGGCAGTCGGCAAGCCCGTCGACAGCCCCTTCCGGTTCCAGCCATCTATCGATGGCGTCGCGACCTGGACAAGCATGGCCGAGCTGAGCTTTCAGCCTGCCGCAGACCTGACGCCGGGGGCCACCTACAACGGGGTCGTCGACCTGGTGACGCTGCTGCCGGGCGCCGACGATGCACGAATCTTCGGTCTGAGCTTCACGGTCGTCGCCGCGGATTTCTCCACCGAATTGGCCGGCCTCGCCGCGGACGGCGACGCGGCGCACCAGACGATGACCGGTACGCTGGTGCTCGCCGACGTCGCGGATGCGCT
>CANLGL010000031.1 GCA_947490345.1 Deltaproteobacteria bacterium | reverse complement strand
GCCGGACTCCGACGCAGCGACCGGCAAAGACGATCAGGTCGACCACCCGAGCGTTGAAGCGGACCTCGCCCCCTCCGTCGATGAGGCGCTGTCGCAACACCGGGAGGATCTTGCGAATCTTGTCGGTGCCGAGATGCGCCCACGACTCGTCGAGCACCGAGGGGTCGGCGCCTGCATCGACGAGGTGCCGGAATATCCAGCCGAGCTCACCATCTCGCCGCCGGGTGTAGACCTTGCCGTCGCTGAACGTCCCCGCGCCTCCTTCCCCGAAGAGCAGGTTCGAGTCGGGATTCAGCGGCTTGCCACGCCAGAACCCCGCCACGGTGCTGACCCGGGTCTCCACCGGCTCGCCGCGCTCGAGCAACAGCACCGGCGCCCCGGCTTCCATCAGCCGCAACGCGGCGAAAAGGCCGGCCGGTCCTGCCCCGACGACGATCGGCCGGGTCGGCCACGCCCGCCGATGTGCGGGGAAAGAACCCACGCGGCGGGCCTCGTCCCTTTCGGTCCAAGCGCGCACGCCAGGGGGCCCCGACGCCAGGACCTCCGCTTCGCCCACATCTAACTCGACCTTGATATTCCCCCTCCAGACGGCGGTTTTCGCGCGGGCGTCTACGCCCCGGCGGACGAACTCGGCGCTACGGATGCGCTCCAGCGGCAGGGCGAGCACCTCGGCCGCGACGAGCGTTGGCTCCCGGTCGTCGAGGAGCACATTCTGGAGAAGCAGCGGCACCGGCCGCGCCTAACCGGCCCGTTCCCGATGCCGCACGGCCGCCCAGACGCTCGCGACCCCGGCGATGGCGGCCGCGGGAACGAACATGTACCAGTACAACTTCCAGAACACCAAGGCCCACTTCATGGCGTCCCAGCGGGTGTTCATCATCTCAAACGGCCACACGAACAACAGCGCGAACGTGATGGTGGCCCCCGCCAGTTGCCCCATGATCGCGCCGCGGATGAAGCGGAGCCAGTGTCGACGTGGGGAATCCTCATTGAACAAATCGCGCCCTTCCAGATGACCACTGGCAAGCCGACCGGGGTGGTAGCCCAGCGCGAAGATTGGGGACCAGACGACCGCCACCAGGGCGCCAATCAGCGGTGCCCTCACCGCATAAGTCCCAGAAAACGCATCGAACAACGCCGTTTCATTGGCCTTCATCGTCCAGACCGCGACCGTGTACCAGGCCAGAATCGCCCACAACAGGCAGATGAGTGCAAGCTGACGGAAGGATGGAAACAAGCCGGGGAGCGTAGCCGGTTGGGCCGGGCGGCGGGCGCGGAAGAGGGGGAGGCCGTTTCGGCCTTTCCCCCCGCGACCTACCGGTGTTAGCCCCGCCGCCATCGGAGCATGGGTGGGTCAGCGGGCGGTGGTCATTGGCGCGGGGATCACGGGAACGCTCGTCGCGCATGCGCTCGCCACGCGGGGGTGGACGGTCACCGTCCTCGAAGCGCAGCACGTCGGCGCCGGCAGCAGCAGCCGGACCGCGGCGGGCATCCGCCAGCAGTTCAGCACCCCGGAAACGGTGATGGGCATGCGCTACGCGGTCGACCAGTACCGGAACTTCCCCGAGCGGGTGGGCGGCGCCGAGGTGCCGATCGTCCAGAACGGCTACCTGTTTCTGCTCGCGACGCAAGAGGCGGTCGCGGCCGCACAGGCGCGGGCAAGGATGCAACAGGCCTGTGGTCTGGCCGACGTGGAGTACCTCGACGTCGGCGAGCTGGTGACGCGCTTTCCGTGGGTGGCGCGACACGCCGTTTTGGGGGCCACCTGGTGTCCCAGCGACGGCTTTCTCCATCCGGCGACGGTCTACAACGAAGCCGCTGCGGCGGCGCAAAGGCTCGGGGTCGAGCTGGTGCAGCGGGCCCCCGTCACGGGCGTGGAGCGCAGCGGAGCGACCATCGACGCGCTCCTCACTCCCCGCGGTCGCTTCGTGGCCGACGTGGTCATCGACGCCACCAACGCCTGGTCGCCACGACTGGCGCGCCTCCTCGGTGCGACTGAGCTCCCGATCGCACCGCTGAAGCGCTACCTCTGGTTTGCAGAGCGCGCCGGGTCGATGGGCGGGGAGGCGCTGGCAGCGATGCCCCTGGTGATCGCTCCGGGGGGCGCCTACTGCCGCCCCGAAAGTGGCGCCTCGATGCTCATGGGCTGGGCACACGAGGCCTTGCCCGAGCCCGATTTCGACTACGAAGACCAGGACCGCATCGAGCCCGGCTTCTCCCATCGATCGGGGGCCGAAAGCGTCGCCTACGAAACCTGGGCCACCCTGGCCGAGGTGGTGCCGCAACTCGAGGAGTTCGCCGGAATCACCTCGACCACCGCTGGCTTCTACGCGACGACGCCGGACCACAACCCCTTCCTCGGCTACGATCCCGAGGTCAAGAACCTCATCCGACTGGTCGGCTTTTCGGGGCATGGGGCAATGTTCGGCCCCTTCACCGCCCTCATCGGCGCCAGCCTCGCCGACGCCGGGCGAAACATGACCCATGTATCAGCGCTCGGGCGCGACATCTCCATCGACGCGTTCCGGATCGGCCGAGAGCTTCGTCACGGCGAGCTCCTGGTCATTTGATCGCGGCGGCGGCCTTCCCAGCGTCGGTCAGCGCGACCACCCCACCTTCATAGGTGACCAGCCCTTCACCGGTGTACTCTTCCATCAATCGGCTGAAGCTGCGGTGGGCCACAAAGTAGCGGGCCTCGCTCCGGTCGTGCATCGTCGACATCGGCGCCGAGCCGCCCTGCTCCTTGAGCCAGTGGAGCATGCCAGCGCGCGTCTTCTGCCAATGCTTTGCGGTCTTGGCTTTTTCGGCCTCGGTCGGGCCCGCCGGTGCGCCGGGCTCGGGCGGAGCGGGAGGGAGCGGCGCCGCGGCTGGGCGCTCGGAAGGGCGCTGGGTGGAGGCCGCCAAGGCCGGCGCCAGCGGTGCCGGCGCGGGCGCGGGCGCGGGCGCGCTAGGTGGCGCCGGTATCGGGGTGGTCCGCGGCGCGCGCTGATCCGACGCTACCGGATCCCCCATGACGCCCTGCGCCAGCTTCTTCAGTCGGTCTCGAAGGTGAAAGGGGGTCATCGTGGCTCCCGTGGGTTCAAATGGCGGGGTGCCGACTGACGGCGTCGACGCGGGGATGGCCCACCAGGTCCAGCACATAGGTGACCATGTCCTTGCCGTAGAACACGAAGCGATGGGCGTCCTTGAACCCCCAGCTCAACAGTTGGCGGTTCGCCCCTTCGTTGTCGGTCTCGGTGGTGATCTTCACGCGGGCGTGGCCACGCGCGGCCAGCTCGTCGAAGAAAACCTTGTTGACGTGGCCCGACACCCGCTTTCCCCGCAGCTGCGGCTCAAAGGAGCAGAAAAGGCTCTCCCCAGGCACATCCTCCGCCCCTGATACCCCAAAGTATCGCGCCGTCTCAACGAGCTTGGCGATGACCGCCGGCGCACGCAGAACGCCCAGCGCCGCCGCCGGGCCGAGGAACATGAACCGCCGTCGGGCGATATCACGATACATTTTGGATGTATCGACGGTGCCGGCGAGGAACCCACGCACGGCCTCACCCTCCACATACACGAAGCCGATAAACCATGGAGAATCAACCATTGCTTGATACAGCTGCTGCAAGAATGGTTGACCCAGGCGGGCCCACAGGCTGTTCCCCATGGCAGCGTGATGCAACTCAGCGACACGCTCTGCGTCACGGAACTGCATGGGGCGGATCGCCCGGAGGACGGCGGCGTCCACCAGGAACGGCGTGGGTTGGATCACTTCTTCTTGTGCTCAGCGCGAAGGGTGTCGAGGAAAGCCGTCTGGCTGATGGCGCGGTGCTGTGCGGCCAGGAAGTTCCCCAGCGCGTCTTCCGACTGGGTGCCGTAGCTCTCGTTGAGGAGCCGCCGCGCCAGGGTGAACGCCACGGTGTGCATGGGGCCGAAACTCTGGATGGTCCGAGCGAGCGCCGCGTCCAGGTCGGTGTCGATCTGATCGATGAGGCCGAGCCGGTTCGCCTCTTCGGCGCCGATGACGGCCCCGGTCATGACGATGCGCTTGGCGTGCCCGAGGCCGATGTACTTGGCGAGGCGAAAGGTCGCCATCCCCGGCAAGAAGCCCTGCCGTACTTCGTTGAGCTGGAAGCTGGCGGAGGGCACACAGATGCGCTGGTCACACACCAGCATCAACTGAAAGCCACCGCCGACACAGGGCCCATCGACCAGTGCCACGGTGACCTTGTCCAGGTTCTCGAAACGATTGACCAGCTTCTCCCACTTGTTGAAGCCGTGGATGTCCATCGCCTCCCGCGGGTCGAAATCCACAAAATCGATGCCTTCGGAGTGTCCGCGCAGCACCAGGACCTTGGCCTTGGAGACATCTTCGAGGTGGTCGCACACCCGCTCCAGCTCGCGGATCTGCTTCACGTTGATGCGCGAGCGCAACAGCGTGATCGTGGCGAGATCGCCGGATTCGTCGAAGCGCAGCGTTTCGTACATGGAGACTCCTACCAACGGATGAGGGCCGTCTCGATGGTCGAGCCGGGCCCCATGGTCATGAGAATGCCGTAGTCGCCGCGACGCACGCGTCCTTCGGCGATGAGGCGCGAGAGGGAGAACAGGAACGAGCCGGAGCTCAGATTCCCGTAGTCGCGCAATACAGAATGAGTGTGTCGAACGTCGAAGTCGGTGAGCCCGACATTGTACTTGATGGCGTCCACCACCTTCTTTCCGCCGGAATGCACGATCCAGTGGGCGATGTGTCGCTTGCGCAGCCCGAACTTCGCCAACAGCCGTCCCACCGGTTTCTCGGCGTTGGCGCCCACCACGTAGGGGATGTCGCGGTCCAGGAAGAAGCTGTACTTTCCGTGCTCCTCGTCCCAGTCGAAGCGCATGGCGTCCAGCGCCGAGCTGATGATGTGGCTGTCAAAACCAAGGATCTTGGGTGCGAAGCTGCGTTCGTCCTTCTCTGACGCCCGCACGAGCACCGCCGCCACGCCGTCGCCGAAGAGCGAGTTCACGATGGCGGTGCGCATGCTGCCATCAAAGACATACGCGGCGGAGCAGATCTCCACGCACAGCATCAGCGCGTTGCGGCCCGGGTTCGCCATGGCCCAGCTCGAGACCGGATTCAGACCGTTGAGCCCCGCGTTGCAGCCCATGCCGACCATGTCCATGCGCGAGCAGTCCTCGCGAAACCCGAGATGTTTCATCAGGATGGCAGTGAGCCCTGGCGTCAACCATCCTGTCGACGTGATGCAGCACAGGTAGTCGATGTCCCGGACCCCGAGACCCACCTGCGACAGGCAGCGCTCCACGGCCTGGGGAGCCACTTCCAGTGCGCCCTTGCGGTGCTTCCGCAGCAAATCACCCTGGGTTTCCGGCTCGGGCCCCCCCTCGGGTCGGCCCGGCGGCAGGTATAGGTGTCGCGACTGAATATGCGAGCTACAGAACAGCGACACCAACTTCGGATCGGTGACCTGGTAGCGGTCCAGCAGCTCTTTCTGGGAGTAGCGATCCGGCGGATTGGCCGTGCCGACACAGAGGATGCGCGGGCGCAGGTCCAGCATAGGGCTTCAGTCTATCGCGGGTGGGGTCCCGCTGGCGGCAAAGGGTGGGGGCGGTGTCGGGGGGTACGACTGCGTCCCTGCGCACCCCACTCCCGTCCACACCGTCCGCACATCGACATCCACGCTGAATGGCCACTTCGCAAAGGTGCCGACCATCGACTCCGTGAGCGGCGCACCCGCCGCCGTCGCGGTCAGCCGAGCATCCATGCTCACGATGCGCGCTTTGGTCCCCTTCGGCGTCTTGATGCGGACCGCGTCAACAATGTGGATTGCCCAGGCGGTCGGCCTCAACGCCGCGTCGTAGCGCAGCTCCAGCGTGTTGAGCGCCTGATCGCCGCCCTTGAGCGACCGCACCAGCTTCCACCCCGCACCGTCCGGCTCTACGTACTCGACCGCGACATCGTCCTGGAGCATGTCCAACACATTCACTCGCTCCGCCGAAGGATCGTCGGGCTTGTCGCTGCGTCCGAAGAGCGAGCGCCGGTCCTGGTCCTTGTCAGCGGGTTTGCCGGTAGTGACCGCCTGCGTCCACTCGGTCCAAACGCCGTCCTGAAGCACGCCGGTGAGCGCCCAGGTTCGCTCGCCCTTCCCAAAGATACCTGCGTTCCACTTGTCTTGTGCCACGCCCGCCATCATCCAGCACCCCGGTGGCTGGTTGACGCCCCGCCGGGCGTTGTCCAAAAGCAGGTCGCTGTCAGGCGCGTCGGCCCACGACAACGACACCGCCCAAAGCACCGCGATCACGGACGGTCGGGGAGCTGCGCCAGGAACTCCGGAGGCAGCGTGGTCGCCTTCCGCTGAACCAGGTCCAACATGACGAAGGTCAGCTCGCCGTCACAGACCACCTCGCCATCGCGCGGCCGCGTGATCACCTGTCGCAACCGCCCGATCCCGCGCCGTGCCGACACGGGCTCTACGGAGACATGCAGCTCGTCGTCGTACCGACACTCCCGCCGATAGCGCACCTCCGCGCGTAAAATCGCCGGACCGACGCCGTTTTCCACCATCACCGGGATGGGAATGCCGCTGTGCGCTGCCCAGGCGAAGCGCGCCCACTCCATGTACTCCAGGTAGTGGGTGTGATTGCAGTGGCCGAACATGTCGATGTGCGAGCTGGGCACGCGGATGTGGATGCCGGGAAAGTCGGTGGGCATAAAAAGGCCTGAGCTTGGGACGGGGGCGCGCCTGGCCCACTTCGGGCCCCGTAACGCCCCCGGGTTGGGCGCTCCGCCTCCGGCGGGGGGCACCGAGGAAGGACCGGTGACCGCCATCGATATGCAAAGAATTTGTCAAGTTGGTGGAGAGAGAGAGAGAGAGAGAGAGTACGCGAACATTCGGAGGTTCCGATGACCCGACGAGGCTTTTCCCAGTTCTTCTGTGTATTCTGGGAGGGCACGGCGGACCTCACCTACATCGGCTGTGGCGACTACGGGAGCAGCCAGAGCTTTCGGGACATCGACGGGGACGGAAAGCAGGATGTCGTCAGCAGGGATTGGGAGTCCACCGGCGGCAGCTACCTGCATCTGGCCTCGGCATTGCCCTTTGAGGCCACCGCATGTCGGGACGCGCTCGCGACCTGGTTCCAGACCGGCGTGGATACGTTCGTGGACGACCTCGATGGCGACGGGGTGCCTGAGTTCACCGGCTCAGCGAACTATGTGTATTCGGGCGCAACGGTGCTGGCGGGCGGGGAGTTCCGAAGCGACGCCGCCGCCTGGCGACTCCTCAACGTATGGGAGAGCTTGCAGGGGGTGCTTCCTGACGTGCAAGGGGACGGCGAGCAAGATGTGTTCTTCGCCGACAACAGCGACTACCTCTCGGGCTACCCTCCAAGTTCCCTCGACGGGGTGACCCCGCCCGGCGACCCACTTTGGACCCTCGACGGATACGGCACCGCGATCAAGAGCGACCTTGCCCACGCGGACGTCGATGGGGACGGCCTCGCGGACCTGCTGCTGGATGAGGAAATCTTCCTCGGCGCCTCCCTCGCCGGCGGCGGCGTGGTTGTCGCCGCCGACGCAGACATCCTTTTCGAGTTCGACGAGCGCGACTACATCACCGCAGTCGCTTTCGTGGGCGACCTGGACGGCGATGGCCGGGCCGATCTGGGCGTGCCCGGTGGGTACGAACCGTACCAATCGCCCGCTGTGGTCGTATCGGCCGCCCATCGTGGCACCCTCACCGCAGCCGACGGCTTCGTATCCCTGGCCTACCGAGCCGACGTCTATGTCCACGCGCTGGGCAGCGTCCCCGACCTCGACGACGACGGGCGCGACGAGCTTGTCGTCAGTTGGCATGTGGTCGACATTCATGACGACGACGGCAACTACGCCGCCACCTACCCGAGCGGCACACTCTCGGGCAGCCTGTTGGCCGAGGCCGAGTCCAATCGTTTCTGGATGCGTGGCGCCCCGGGGTTCCTGCCCGGCGTCGACATCCTCGGCGACGACACGCCGGAGCTGGTCTTCTCCGATGGCTACTCCCTCCAGTTCATCGACGGCGCGCGGCTGTTGCCTTGAGGCCCCCGCGCGCCCTCTCGGGACTGTTCGCAATCCTCGCCAGCTACCCGGCCGTGCCGGGGCCAGAGGCCGTCCCCCACACCGGGGACAGCGCGGCCCGCGACACCAGCGAGGGCGCTGACACCGGGGTCTCTCCGCTCGGCGAGCCATTTTGGATCCTCAAGGTGGACGATGAGCCCGTCCCCCACGCCGACGTCGACGGGGACGGCCTCGCGGACCTGCTGACGGACAACGACATCTTCCTGGGCGCCTCGCTGGCTGGCGGCGGCGTGTTCGCGGCGACCGAGGATGCGCGCCAGTGTCGCCGCGTCGGCGGCGACGCCGCGCGTCGTCCACCCCTAATATTATTGCGGACACAACGGGTAGGGTGAGGCCTCTGTGCCTATGCACATCGCTCAGGCGGAAGAGCCGGCCGAGGTGGGAACGCTGGTTTGGAAGTCGTGCTCGACGCTGACAATCGTTGTCGCGACATCCACCACCATCGAGAAAGCGGACAACGTCGAGGGGGTGCGCGAGCACCCACCGACCTTTGTCCGCACCGGCGACCGCGCCCGCCGAAAAAGTAGCCGCCGCCGTGGGCGCCGCGGCGATCGCTCCGCGATTGATGGCGTTCGTCCGTCGCGCCAGCCCTCACTCTCATGTCGTGACACACGCCACCATCAAGCAAGCGGACAACGTCGAGGGGGGCCGGGTGAGCATCTGGAACCTCCACCCCCACGATGCGCTGCCAAGCAGCCATTTTTTGGCTCGGCTGAGCCATGTGCATAGGCACAGAGGCCTCACCCATCGAGTTATGTCGGCGGTTGCGACGTTTGCCGGCTCCTTGGGGCGAAAACCACCTCGCGCCCGCCGTCGATGTAGGCCCGTACAGCTCGCGTACGAAGCCACATATCCGGGCGCCCGTGGGCACGCGCCGGCTCCCGCGAGGCGTCCAGGCGCGCAAGCGCCGCGGGCGTAGGTCGCTCCGGCGGCACCGACTGGCCATTCCCGCTTCGACCCATCCGAAACTCCACCCCCCTACAGGCACTCGGTGTAGGTATAGGTGCCACGGTAGTCGGCGCCGCCGCCGGCCTCATCGTGGAGGTAGGTGAGCATGTAGCCGTTGGCGTCGTTGGTGAGCACCTGGGTGTAGTGCCGCGCCTCGGGCGCTTCCCCGCCGGCATCGTACTGCGTCAGGAAGTTATCGGCGTCGTAGGTAAACTCCATCCATGTATCAACACTTCCGTTGACGTCGATGTCGTGCTCCTCGCGCAGCATGAAGCCCTCGGCGTTGTAGGTCCAGCTGTCCCGGAAGTTCGGCGTCCCGGTCACCTCGTCCGGCTGCCGATCCTCGTAGTCGCGCTGGGTGAGGTTCCCTCTTGCATCATAGGTGTTGGCGATGCGCTGGTTGATCGTGCCGTCGACATTGTAGTCCATCTCCTCCAAGGTCTGCCGGCCCTCACCGTCGCACTCGTAGCTCCACAGGATGTCCAAGACCCCGTCGCCGAATGCGTCGTAGCGGTGCTCGATCAGGCATGCGTTGCCGTCGTAGGTGTAGACCGAGAGCGAGCCGTAGCTGGTGAGGGCCCAGGTGAGATCGCCGTTGGCGTTGTAGGTCATCGCGTAGTGTACGTCGACCACGCCGTCGCCTTCGTAGTCGTAGGTGTAGTCGAGCCAGAGGCCATCAGCGTCGTACTCGTAGGTGGCGATGGTGTTGGGCAGGCCGTCGAGGTCTGAGTCGATCTCCTCACGCTCGGTGTAGCCATTTTCGTCGTAGAGGTAGGTTCCCAGCCGGTCGGCGGTGCCGTCGTCGTTGTCATCGAACTCGACGTCGAGGCGTTCCAGGGTGTCGTCGGCGCGATGGGTATAGGTCCCGAACCACTCTGGGTAGCCGTCGGCGTCGGCGTCTCGGGACTCGGTCACGGGCAGTCCGTCGGCCGTCCTCGTGATGTCTTGGCGGTAGTCGGTCGTGCCATCATTGTTGGTGTCGTAAACAAAGGACAACAACTCAAGATTCGCGTCGTAAGTGTAGGCGGCTGTCGTGGCGCTCTCGAACGCGCCGTCACCCTGGGCATCGACCTCGTCCAGCCGCGTGAGTAGGCGCGAGGTGCACGCGACCTCCGTGCCGGTGTCGGTGTCGGTGTCGGTGTCGGTGTCGTCGCCGGTGTCGGCGGCGGTGTCGGTGTCGTCGGCGGTGGCAGTGTCGGCATCCGTGTCCGTGGCGGCGGTGCCGCCGTCGCAGCCGATGAAGACGGCGAGGGTCAAGAGCACGGGAGCGAACAGGGCGGAACGGCGAACCAACATGGAGATGCTCGGGGGGGAGCTGCCCCCTACCCTCGCCTGCTCCGCGCCACATCTCTCAGCCATCTCTCATCGGCCCACAAAAACAACCGACCGGTCGGTCCCCAATTCTGACTGGCACGACCGAAAAAATAGTGGTGGCGGGCACTTGGACGCGCGCGGCCGCCGTGGTAGAGGCGCGCCCCCCTGCACGCCGAGGTGCGAATGTCCCTCCCCGACGTCTCCCGCCGTCCCGCCACCATCGTCGATGCGCTTCGGCGGCTCGGAAACGTCGACAAGGTCGGGTACACCTTCTACGACAACGCTGCCAAGCCTACAGCGTGCACCTTCCGGCAGATCAACGAAGCGGCCGAGGCGCGCGCGCGCAAGCTCATCGGGTGCGGCCTGCGTCCGGGCGACCGGGTGGGGATGGTCCTCGCCCAGCCGCAAGACTTCGTCATCTCGTTCTACGCCTGCTTGTTCGCCGGACTTGTCCCGGTCCCGATGTACCCGCCGCTGTCGTTCGGCAAGCTCGATTCCTGGGCCGAAGGCGCGCTGGGCATCCTGCAGAACGCCGAAGCCTCGCTCCTGCTCACCGACGCGCAGCTTCAGTCGGTGCTGTGGCAGGTCGTGCCCAAGGTCAAGAGCCTCAAGGACCTGCTGACGATCGAAAAACTGGACCAGAAGCCCGCCGCTTCTGGCGAGCTGCCCGCGGTGTCTCCGGAGGATGTGTGCTTCCTCCAGTACACCTCGGGCAGCACCTCGACGCCCAAGGGGGTCATCGTCACCCACGGGAACCTGATCGCCAACGCTTGGGTCACCGCCACCGAGGGGATGGGCCTGGTTCCTTGGGACGACATCGCGGTCAGTTGGTTGCCGCTGTACCACGACATGGGTCTCATCGGCTTTGTCGTGACGCCGATGACGGTCGCGGCGCAAGCGGTGTTCATTCCCACCCTGCTTTTCGTGAAGCGCCCCAACATCTGGATGCAGGTGATGAGCGACATGAAGGCGCATCACAGCTTCGGGCCCAACTTCGCGTACGCGTTGGCCAGCCGCAAGGCCACCGATGTCGAACTTGCAAAGTGGGACCTCAGCAACATCCGCGTACTCGGCTGCGGCGCGGAGCCCATCCACGCGGGTACAATGGCGCACTTCGAGACGGTCATGCAGAAGGCCGGCCTGCGCCCGGGCACGCTGATGCCAGCGTACGGGATGGCCGAGGCCACGCTGGCGATGACCTTTCACCCGAAGGGCACGGCGCTCTTGGTCACGGACGGATTTGTCAGTTGTGGGCGTCCCTTCTCGGCGCACGAGATCGGCGTCATGGACGCCGACGACAACCTGCTCGGCGAAGACATCGAGGGCGAGCTGGTCTTCCGCGGTCCGTCGGTCACCGCCGGCTACTGGAAGAATCCCGAGGCCACCGCGGCTTGTTTCCGGGCCGACGGCTGGCTCAAGACCGGCGATCTCGGCTTCCTCCACGGCGGGGACATCTACATCAGCGGCCGGTCCAAGGACCTGATCATCCTCAACGGCCGCAACCACCATCCCACCAGCATCGAGTGGGCGGTGGCCGAGGTCGAGGGGGTGCGTCGCGGAAACGTCGTCGCCTTCTCGGTTCCGGGGGAAGACAGCGAGGTCCTGGTGGTCATCGCGGAGACACGCCCCGACCCGCCGGCCGACACTGCCGAGCGCATCGTCGCCGCCGTCGCCGAAGCACTGTCGCTGAAGGTCAGCGACGTGGTGCTCCTGGGCGCCGGGCAGCTCCCGAAGACCAGCTCGGGCAAATTGCAGCGCCGCAAGACGCGGGAGCAGTACCTCACCGAGCACCTGGGCCAGCAGGGGGACCGCACCCTCGGCACCTCTGGCCAGGGGCTGACCGTGGCGCGGCATATGGCCCGCTCGCTATGGGGGCGCGCCGCGCACACCGCCGGCAAGCTCTTTTCCCGTACTCCCGAAACCTGAGGAACTCATGGACAGCCTGGAACTCATCAAGGCCGCGATCTCGGCCGTCGACCCGTCAAAGACCTCCAAGCTGCACAAGGTCACCCTGACCACGGAAATCCGTGAGCTCGGCATGGACTCGGTCGCGACCATGGAAATGGTTGGATACCTCGAGGAGAAGCTGGACACCCAGTTTTCGGACGAGGTGATGATCCGCATCCAGACCTTCGGCGACCTCGCCAATCTGGTTGACAAGACGAAGAAGGGCTGAAGCCGATGGCGCGCGGGGGAGACGTCGCGGTCGTCGGGATGGCCTGCCGATTCCCCGGCGCGGAAAACGCCAACCGGTACTGGAAGCTGGTTCTCGAAGGCCGGCACCAGTTCCGTACGCCCCCGGCCGACCGGTGGGACCACGAGGCGTTCTGGTCCAGCTCCCTGCGCTCAGTCGACAAATACTATTGCCCGCACGGCGCCTTCCTCGACGACGTTCGCTCCTTCGCGGCGATGGAGTTCGGCATTCCGCCCCGCCGCGTCGAGGTCATGGACCCGCAGCAGCGGCTGGCCCTGGAGTGTGCTTGGACCGCGCTCCAAGACGCGGGGTACGCCGCCAGCATCGAGGGGGTCGACGGCGGCCGTGCCATCGACCGTAGCCGAATCGGCACCTTCCTCGGCCTGTCGGTCATGGAGTTCCGCATCCTGACCTCGGCGCGGGTGATGGCCCAAATGCTCGCCGCCGGCCAGTTCGGCGAGCCCGCCTCCGAAGCCGGGGCGGCCGCCCTGGCGAAGATGGTCAACCGCTCCGTCCCCTCCCGCGCGTTCACCGCGCCCGGTGTGTTGGCGAACATGAGCGCCGCCGTCGTGGCGCAGGAGCTCGATCTCGGCGGCCCCGCCTTCACGGTCGACGCTGCCTGTGCCAGCGCGCTGGTCGCCGTGCACGACGCCATCGCCCAGCTGCGCGCGGGCCTGGTGGACGCGGCGTTGGCCGGCGGCGTGTACGTCAACCTTACGCCGGAGCATCTGATCGGCTTCTCCCGCATCGGTGCCATCTCCGCCGGCGGGGTGTGCCGCCCGTTCGACGCGCGGGCAGACGGCTTTGTCCAAGGCGAGGGCGTCGGGATGGTGCTTCTGAAGCGTCTGGAAGACGCGCAGGCCGCCGGCGACCGCATCTACGGCGTCATCCGCGGCAGCGCCTGCAACAACGACGGGCGCGGCGACGGGCCGATGTCTCCGCGCACGGATGGCCAGGAGGCGGTGATCGGCGCCGCGTGGGCCGATGCGGGCATCGGCGCCGCGGACGTCGGCTACGTCGAGACCCACGGCACCGGCACCGCCGTCGGTGACCGGACCGAACTCACGGCGCTGCGCTCCCGCCTGGCCGGTCGCGACACCCCCGTCTGGATCGGGTCCGCCAAAGCCAACGTTGGGCACACGATGTCGGCTGCCGGCATCGCGGGGCTGATGAAGGCGCTCCTGGCGCTCCACCACAAGACCATCCCGCCGCTGGCGAACTGGTCGGCACCCCACCCGGATATCGCCGCATTTCCTGGTGTTTTCTCCGTACCGACCCAGCCGATTCCGTGGGCCGCGTCGGGGCCGCGCATCGCGACCGTCTCGTCCTTCGGCTTCGGCGGAACCAACAGCCACATCGTCGTCGAGGAGGGCCGCGAGCCCCCCCAAACGCGCCTTTTCCGGTCAGCGGTGCCAAACTCCCAGCCGCTCGGCTCGGCACAGCTGGTGGTCATCTCCGCCGACGAGGGCGCGCTGTTGGCGGACTATGCGGCAGAGATCGCGGAAGCCCTGGTGGACGACCAGGACCTGGCAGCCGTGACACACACGCTCAACGTCGGCCGCAAACGCCGTGCAGTCCGGGCTGCGGTGGTAGCGTCCACCATCCCAGAGCTGCGCCGACACATGGCGCGTATATCAGAATGTCTCAAAAAGGACCCCGCCACGCGCGGCACGCTGGGGCGCGACATCATCCTCGGCGATGCGATCCACCCGGTGCCGGTCGCGTTCTTGTGCCCGGGCCAAGGGATGCAGAAGGTCGGCCTGTTGCGGGAGTGGCTTGCCCTTCCTGAGTTTGCCCAGACCCTCGCCGAGATGGAGGCGGCGGTGCTCGACATCACCGCCCGGCCGCTCCGGGACTACTTGTACGCCAAGGGTGCCGACGAAAAGGCGCTCACCGACACCCAGATCGCGCAGCCCGCAATGTTCGCCATCGGCGTTGCCGTCGCCGCAGTGCTCGGCCGCTTCGGCGTGCATCCGGCCGTCGCGCTGGGGCATTCGCTCGGCGAGTTCACGGCCAGCGCGGTGGCGGGCGCTGTGGCCCCGAAAGAGGCGATTCGGTTCGTGGCCCTGCGCGGCAAGGCCATGTCGTCCCTACAAGGCGATCACGGCGCGATGGCGGCGTGCATGGCCACCCCGGAGGAGATCGAGCCGCACCTCGAGCCGGGCGTGATCCTCGCCAACCGCAATCACCCGCGGCAGAACGTGATCTCCGGCCCGACCGACGCCGTCGAACGAAGTGTGGTGCGGCTGGTCGAAGCGGGGCTCAAGGCCAAACGCATCGCGGTCAGCCACGCGTTTCACTCGCCGATGCTCGAAGCGGTGCAAGGGGACGTCGAAGCCGGGCTCGCCGAGACGCACTTCAGCAAGCCGGCGATCACCATGGCGTCGTGCATCGCCTCCGCCGCGCCGCGGACCGCCGCCGACGTGCGTGCCATCTACGCCCGCCACGCGGTGGCGCCGGTCGACTACGTCCGCGGCCTGGAGCAGTGCACTGCCGCCGGTGCCCGGATCTACGTGCAGCTCGCGCCCGGCGCCACCCTCTGTGCGTTCGCTCGTGGCGTGCTCGATGCGGGTGAGAGCGTCGTTTCTGTCGCGACGGAAGAAGCCGACGGCGGCATCGGCTTGTTGCGGGTCTTGGCGCTGTGTGCGGCCCACGGCCATCGGGTCGATCTCACCGCCTTCGGCGTCGGCATCGAGATGGTCCCGCCGACACCGCTGGCGGTTCAGTCCTACTGGCCGATCACTGCGGAGAAACAACGGACCACCGTCATCGCGGCGCGGTCCACCGGCGAGGCCGCGGAGGCGGTGTCGTCCGCCCCCGATCCCGCCCCGTCCGCTTCAGGCGAAGAGTCGGTCGAAGCACGCGTCCTCCGCATCGTCAGCAAGGTCAGCGCCTTCCCTATGGAGTCGTTGCGCACCGAGCAGAAGCTCATGGACGACCTCGGCTTCGACTCGCTGATGGCGAACGAGCTGTCCACGCGGCTATCCGAGGCCTTCCCCGGCTTCGCCGGCATTCCACGGGCACTCTTCGCGTCATCACCCAAAGTGGCCGACATCGTCCGCCAGGTCGAGGGTGGCGGCGACGCCGAGAACCTGCCGCTCACCGCACCCGAACGGCCCATGCAGGCCTATGCGCCGACGCTCGTGGCGGCCCCGCTCGGCGGCCACACCCGCGAGGGGGAGCCCCGCGTCCTGGTACGCCCCGACCTCGCCACGTTGCGCACCCTCCATAAGGGCGATGTCATCGTGGTTTCAGAGGTGCTGGGTCAAGATCCAGAACGCGCCGGCGTCACCGGGTTCGTCAAGGCGCTGGCGCGGGAGTGGCCGGAGCACAAGGTGTGTGTGGTCGACGGCACCCCAGCCCAGGCCGCCGCCGAGGCCCGCGCGGCGGAGCGCGACGTCGAGGTCGTGTACCGAGAGGGCGTGCGCTTCGTCGTCGGCCTGCAACCCGTGGTCTCGGTCGGTCGGGAGCTCCGCGGAAAAACCATCCTGGTCACCGGCGGCACCGGTTGGCTCGGAAAGCTCGTCGCCAGCCGACTCATCGCTGCGGGCGCAGCCGTGATCGTCGTCGGCAGCCGCGACCGTTCCGAGGTGCTCGCAGAGCTGGGCGCTGCCGCGCAGTTCGTCCGCGCCGACCTGACTGGTGACCTCGATGCGCTCGCCGGACTCTCCGTGGACGGGGTGGTTCACGCGGCTGGCGTGCTCGCGGACGGGGCGGTCGGCACCGCAGACGGCGCCCTCGCCTGGGCGATCAAGGTCGACGGGCTTCGGAAGCTCCGCGCGCGCTTCCCCGCCGCGTGGGTCGTCAGCATCGGCAGCTACGCCGCCCGCTTCGGCAACGCCTACCAGACCGAGTACGCCGCGGCCAACGAAGCCATGGCCGCCCTCGGCCGCCAGCTCGGCGTCGCCACGCAGGTGTGGGGGCCGTGGGCTGACAGTGAGATGGTCGCGTCGATCCCGCCGCATCTGAAGCGAGCCATGCGCGAGGATGGCCTGTGGTTCGTCGACAGCGCGCAGGGGGGCGCGGCGCTCTGCAACAGCCTCGGCAACGAGGGCGAAGTGGTCCTGGGTCTGGACCTCCCCGTGGTCCGACGCGCCCTGGAGATCGAGCGCACCCTCACGCCCGAGATGAACTGGCTCGCCGACCACGCGCTCTTCGGCCGGCCGACGGTCCCGATGGCGATGATCCTGGAATGGGCCTGTGGTCTGGGCGGCCGCACCGTCGAAGAGCTGACCCTGTACGACGGCGTGGTCGTGGAAAAGCCGACGCAGGTGCGCATCCGTCTCGATGGGGACCGGTTCACGGTGATGGCGGAGAAGAAGCTTGCTTGGAAGGGCATCCTCACCGACGAGGGGATGCCGAGCGTCCAGGCGCCTACGTTTGCGGCAGGCGCGCTTCCGATGACGCTCGACGCCTTCTACAAGGCCACTTTTCACGGGCCGACCCTGCGCGGCATCGTGAGGGTCCAGAGCCTTGGCGACCGCGGGGTGTCCGGCGTCGTGCGCCGGGGCCTCGGACAGGAGTGGGGCGAAGCGCCGTGGTCGTTGTCGCCTCTGGCCATCGACAGCGCGCTGCAGTTGGCGGCGTACTGGTCGATCAACAAGCTCGGTCGCGCCGGATTCCCCGTCCGCGTCGGGCGGTGGACTCAGGTACCGACTGCCGCCGCCGAGCTGGTGGCGACGCTGTGGTTTGAGGAGCAGGTCGGCGACCGCTTCCGCGGCACCGTGCTTTTGGCCGAGCCCGGCGGGCGGGTGGTGGCGGTGGGCGAAGGCGTCGAAGCCGAGATGCGCAGCGAGGGCATCCAGGTGGCCATCGAACACACCGACTTCGACCACTTCCCCGCCTGGGTCGACCTGAGACAGCGCCTGGACGCGGTCACGATGATGGGGATCGGCAATCCCTATTTCAAGGTCCTCGACGGCATCGCGCGTGACAAGGTGATGATTGCGGGCCAGGAGATGATCCACTTCTCCGGGTACAATTATCTTGGATTCTCCGGAAACCCCTATGTCACCAAACGGGTGCAGGACGCCGTTGTCAAATACGGCACGAGTGTGTCGGCTTCCCGCGTGGCCTCGGGTGATCGCCCCATTCACCATGAGTTGGAGCAGCGCATCGCCAAAGCGCTCGGCGTAGACGACGCCATCCTGTTCACCGCCGGTCACATGACCAACGTCAACGTCATCGGCCACCTTTTCGGCCCCAAGGACCTGATTCTTCACGACGAGTTGATTCACGACAGTGCGCTCCAGGGCATGAAGCTGGCGGGCAGCACCCGCCGCCCCTTCGCGCACGGGGACCTCGCCGCGCTCGAAAAGAACCTCGACGCGCTTCGCGGCCGGTTTGAGAAGTGCCTGATCATCGTCGAGGGTGTGTACTCGATGGACGGCGACCTCTGCGATCTTCCGGCCCTGGTGCGGCTGAAGAAGCGATTCAAGGCCTTCCTGATGGTCGACGAAGCGCACAGCTTCGGGGTGGTCGGAAAGCGCGGCTACGGTGTGGCCGAACACTTTGGCGTTCCCGGTCGCGACGTCGACATCTGGATGGGGACCCTCTCAAAGTCGTTGTCTTCCTGTGGCGGCTACATCGCGGGGACCCAAACGCTGGTTTCGTTGCTGAAATACACCGCGCCGGGATTCGTGTACTCAGCCGGCTTGAGCCCCGCCAACACCATGGCGGCGATCGCGGCCTTGGAGCTGATGGAGCGTGAGCCGGAGCATGTCGCGAAACTCCAGGCCAACTCCCAGCGCTTCTACACGCTCTGCAAAGAAAACGGCCTCGACACCGGACCCGCCGCCGGCGAAAGCGCCGTGATTCCCGTGGTTGTTGGGAACAGTTTCCATGCGCTCCTGTTGAGTGACGCGCTGATGAAGCGTGGAATCAACGTCCAGCCGATTCTGTACCCGGCCGTGGCCGACAACGCATCGCGCCTCCGCTTCTTCCTCAGCAACCTCCACACCGAGGAGGAGCTGGTTTATACCACTCGCACGGTGGCGGAGGAGTTGGCGAAGATTCGCGCGGAGCACGCGGACTGACGGCGGGGCGCCGGGCGCCCGCCGCCGGTGCAGATCAGTCCGTGACGTCGCTCAGGAAGCCGGCGTCTTCGCCGCCCGGCTCGCCGTCCGGATCGCCCCGTACTCACGCTCGGCGATCTTCAGATGTTCCATCACCACGCCGAGGTTTTTCTCGTTGCCGGGATCGTTGCCGCCCACGTCGCGCATGGTGCGGCCGACCTCGTGCAGGCCGTCGCAGATTTCGGCGAGCGCCGCGAGGTTGCGACCCTGGCGCGGCTTTCCGGCGAATTCGGCGCGATATCGGGCGATCCAGGCGTTGGCGTCGTCGCCGAGCATCGGTGCGAGCTTGCTGCTGGGCGTGTTCAGCACGGCTTCCTTGATCTTCGCCACCTCGTCGCGGTGGTGCTGAACGCGGGCCGCGACTTTCCCGATGTTCTCGGCGTGCCCAGCCGCGGTCACGCCGGCGTCGCGCGTGGCGACCATCTCCTGGTGGATGACCGTGAGGTTGGCGAGGATTCGTTCCAGGAGGCCCGCCCGCCGGGAGGCCCGAGGCTTGCCCTCGAAGTGCGTCCGGTACAACCCGAACTGGCGGTTTGCAAGCGTTGCCAGTGCCGCGACCCGATCGGCGGGACGCAGCTCGGCGCGGGCCTTCTGGATGCGGCCAACCTCTTCGGTGTACAGGGCGGCGTTCTTGCGGAGCTCATCCACGCGCGCGCTCAGGTTGGCCTCAGCGAGTTTCTTGGCCAGCGGCGTGACCGCGGCCAGGGCGCGGGCCTCTTCCGCGGCCAGCTCCTGAAGCAGCCCCAGGTCCCGGGTGCTGCGATTCTGCCCACCGAACTCGCGGCGGTAGCGGTTCAAGTTCGCCTCGGTCCACTCCACGTGGCGCCAGGCCACCTGCGCATCCGCGCCGCCTGCCTGGATCGTCGCGATGGTTTCACGCTCCTTCCGGTAGGTGGCCAGCCGCTCACCGACCTCGCCCTTGAGGCTGGTCGACTGCGCGAGGGCGGGCAGCAGGGCTTCGGTGTCGGCGATCAGCCCGTCGAGGGCGGCAAGGTCGCGGCTGACCCGCGCGCGCCCGGCAAAAGCGCGGCGGTAGCGGTCGTGAAGGGCGTTGGCCTGCTCGGGAAGGGTGGCGTCGGGCATGGGGGCTCGGGGAAAGGCGGAGTCTATCCACTGGTGGCTTGGGGAACCAACCCATCGGGGCGGCCGCCCGGCGCGGTCAAGTCAGGCGCCGGAACCGAGGATCGGCCAACGTTCCAGGCGTATGCTGGCGAACACCTTGAAGTGACGCATGTTTTCGGTGACGACCGTGAGGTCCCGCGCGCCGGCGACGGCGGCGATTTGCCCATCGACAAAGGGAGGCACGACCCCCTGGTCGCGCAGGAGGGCTCTCTGGTGTGCGTGCCAGTCCGCAGCCCCCGCGTCGTACTCCAGGATCGGGAAGTTCGGGCGGACGACCGACTCGAGAAACTCCCCGAGGGCCGCCTTGCGGCGGGACTCGGCAAGCAGTCGCCAGCCGTAGCGCAGCTCGTGCCAGACGACCGATGCGATGGCCAGTTCGCCGCTGTGCGCGGCGATCTTGGTCACCAGCGGATCGTCCGGCGCGGCGCGAAAATACGCGGACACGATGTTGGTGTCGAGCAGATACCGGGTCACAGGTTCACGTCGCGTCCCGGTTCGTGGCTGCGAAGGCTGTCGTAGTAGCCATCCGGCAGCGTGCTTTCGTCCGCCGACCACGCACTTCGCCAGCGCTGGTAGTCCGCGACGAGCGCGGGCGACGATCCCGCGAGGCGTCGAAACTCCGCTTCCGAAACGATGACGGCCACGGGCCGTCCACGGCGGGTGATGCGAACGGGTTCGCCCCCTTCTACCTCGCGGATGAGGCGGGGCAGTTGCACTCGGGTTTCAGCGATGGAGCAGGACCTCGACACCGGACGCTCTATGAACATCTATAATGTACATCACGGTTGCGGGGTGGTCAACTCCGGCGCGTAACCGATGTTTTTGGCGCCACGAGACCGGCAGCCTTCGTCGAGCCATCACGCCCTCGCCAGCGCCACGACCCCGGCCACGATCAGCACCGACGCGCCGAGCCGCCGGCCGGTGTGGCCTTCGCCAAGCACCCGCCCGCCCAGCCACGCCGCAACCAGCATCGACAATTCGCGAGCCGGGGCCACGTGCCCGATCGGCGCCAGTTGCATCGCCGACAGCACCAGGATGTAGCCGAGCGGCCCGAGGACTGCGACGGCGAGCATCTCCCAGCGGTACTGGGCAAGCTCCGCCCGCAGCGTGTCGCGCTCCCGCCAGGTGCGCGGGGCCAACGCCGCCACGCGGAACGCATTCCCCGCCCAGTCGACCAGGAGCGGCGCCAGCAAGAGCGACTTCACCGCCCAGCCATCGCACAACGTATAGGCGGCGACCAGCGCTCCTGTCGCGACACCGGCGAGTAATCCGCTGCGGTTGGTGCGCCCGCCCGACAACAGAAATACGCCGAGCACGACGAGAGCCGCGCCCCCGGCCGCCAATAATGACGGCCGCTCGCCCAAGAAGGCGGCTGCGCCGATGAAGGCCAACAGCGGCCCCGTGCCGCGCACCACGGGGTAGACCACCGACAGGTCCGCCAGCGCATACGCCCTTTGCAACGCCAGTGAGTAGGCCACGTGGAGCACACCCGTCCCCAGCAGCGCTGCGAGCACCACCCAGCTTGCCGTCGGCAGCGCGACGATCGCGAGGCCCGGCGCCCACAACACGGTCGCCATCGCGGAGTACGCCCAGACAAAGTGCCGGGACGCCGCCGCCCGTTTGGCGTACAGGTTCCAGATGGCGTGGGTGCACGCGGCAACGAGGACCAGCGCGAGCGCAAACAGCGGCACGGTGCGCGTCTATGCCGGCCCGGCGCCGGGATAGGCTCGCACCCATGACCCGCGATGAAATCGTCTCCGCCTGCCTGGAAACCACGCTCTACTCCTGGTCCGCCACCGGAAAGGTCGACCCGCTGGCCATCGCCCGCGCGGAGGGCGTCTACCTCTGGGATGTAGACGGCAAGCGCTACCTCGACTGGAACAGCGGCCTGATGTCGGTGAATATCGGGCACGGGCACCCGAAGGTGCTCGCCGCGGTCACCGAACAGATGAAGACGTTGGCCTTCGCGTATCCAGGGGCGGCCACCGAGATCCGCGCGCGCGTCGGCCGTCGCCTCGCCGAGCTGGTGCCAGGAAACCTGAACACGTTCTTCTTCACCCTCGGCGGCGCCGAAGCGAATGAAAATGCCATACGCGCGGCGCGCCTGTACTCTGGGCGAACGAAAATACTGTCGCGATACCGCAGCTACCACGGCAGCACCAACCTCACGCTCCAAGCCACGGGTGACAATCGGCGTTGGTACAACGAGCCGGGCGCGCCTGGTTTTGTCCGGGTGATGGATCCCTGGCCCTACGACTACTCGTTCGGAGCGGACGAGGACGAGATCACGAAGAATCACCTCCGCTACCTGGAGGAGACGATCCGGGCCGAGGGCCCCCACACCATCGCCGCGATGATCATCGAGACCGTCACCGGCACCAACGGCATTCTCATGCCCCCGCGCGGCTGGCTCAAGGGCCTGCGCGCCCTCCTGGACAAATACGGCATCCTGCTCATCTGCGACGAGGTGATGTGTGGGTGGGGCCGCACCGGAAAACTCTTCGCGTTCGAGCATGGTGGGATCGTTCCCGACATCCTCACCATGGCCAAGGGGCTCACCAGCTCGTATCTGCCACTCGGTGCGATGGCGGTGTCTGACCCCATCGCCGCCCACTTCCGCGACAACGTCTTCTGGGGCGGGCTCACCTACAATGCCCATCCCACCTTGCTGGCGTGCGCACTGGCGGCGATCGACGTGCTCATTGGCGAGGGCATGGTCGACAACGCCACGCGCATGGAGCCGATCATGCGCGCGCACATGGAACGGCTGCGGCTCAAACACTCCTCGGTGCGCCGCTCACGGTGTTTTGGTCTGTTCGGGATCCTCGAACTCCAAGACAAGGCCGGCCAACCCATCGCGCACTACCCGGACAACCATCCGGTCATGGCCAAGCTGAACCGCTTCCTCATCGACCACGGGCTCGTCACGCTGGTCCGTTGGGACGGCGTGATGTGCAACCCGCCGCTGTGCATCACCGAAGCGCAGATCGACGACGCGTTCGCCATCTTGGACGCCGGCCTGGCAATTACGGACGCACACCCCTGATCGAGGCGCTACCGGCGCCCTTGTCGAGCTCAAGGCAGACGAACAATTTGGCCGCGCCGTCGGCTGGTGTGACCTCCGCGGTGACCGCCTTCCACTGACCGGTGCCCTTCCCACGTGCGACCATCGATCGGCCCGTGGGGCCGCGAATCACCTTGCCGTTGGCGTCGGCCTGGCGCGCGACGAGCTTGGCCACCCCCCCGGCGATGCCGTCCAACTTCCATTCGGCCTCGACGGTCACTGGCCCGGTCAGCTCGATGGGGCCCTTGCAGGCGGAGCGTACGGCGTCGGCAGAGGCGCTGAGGATCAAGGTGTCGCCGTCGAGCGTGGCCGACTCAGCCGCGGCCTTGGGAGGGCGGATGGCCCAGTCGCCGACCTTGTTGCCGCGCGCTCCCCGCTTTCCGCCCGCAGCGCCGGCGGGAGCCTCGGCTTCGTCCTCTGCGGCCTCCTCGCCGTCGTCCTCGGCGACGTCGCCCGTGGCTTCAACAATCGGCTTGACCAGCGCCGGCGGCGCGGGTGTACTCGGGGTGCGCGTCCCGGCCCACGCGCCGATGCCGACGATGAGCACTGCGGCGGCGAGCACCGGGAAAAGCCACGCCGGTGCGCCGCTCGGCATCGCCGGCCGCTCGGCGTACACCGCAACCGCTTCGGCCTCGGGTACGCCGTGCCACTGATGGCTGATGGTGCCGCGCCCGTCGACGACAAACGTGTGCGTCGTGCGCACGCCGACCGCGTCAGCCAGCCGGCCGCCCACGTCCACCAGCACCGCCACACCCGTCGGCGCGTCAAGGGCGATCGGCACGATCGCCACGTAGCGGAAGCTGGGGTGGCGCGACTGCAGCTCTCCCAAGGCGGCGATGGCCGCGGCATCGGAGGTGAAGGTGACCAGGGACCAGGTGCCGGGGGTGCTGGGGAGTGCCATGAGACCGCTGCTAACGCGCCGCCCTACTTCTCCCGCTCCAACTCGCCGTCACACGAGCCGGAGATCTCGATGACGTCGGCGCGATCCCAGGTGAAGACGGCGTCGGGGTCCAGGGCCGTGGTGCAGGTGTACTCGATCTCGTCGCCGCCGAACACATAGTGGCACTTCGTGCTCTCGGCCTCGACGTCGAGATCGCCGTCGTTGTCGATCTCCGGGTCCACCTCGACGTCGAACTCCACCCGTAGCTCGGCGTCAAAACCCCCGGCGGAGCCGTTGTAGGTGAGCAGGCCCTCGCCCTCGTAGTGGTCGTTGTCCCACTCCAACTCGAAGTCGATGTGCTGCTCGACGTCGCCGCAGGTCGCGTCACCCTCCCACTCGCCGACGAGCGGGGTGCAGGCGGAGAGACAGAGGGGGCTCAGTACGAAGGCGAGGCGCAAGGGGGGCTCCGATCAGGGGGGCGGGAGAATCTCGAACTGCACGCGCCGGTTGCGGGCGCGGCCGGCTTCGGTGTCGTTTGTGCCGAGCGGGCGTGCCGTGCCGTAACCCTGCGCGACGACCCGGCCCGCCTCGACCCCGCGGCGCAACAGGTAGGCGCGCACCGCCTCGGCGCGGCGCTGCGACAGATCGAAGTTGTAGATCTCGGCGCCGCGGCTGTCGGTGTGACCCTGAACCTGGATGCGAGCGATTTCGGGGTGGAGCAGGAGCGTCGAGGCCACCTGCTCGAGGAGCGGGTAGCTGGCCTCGTCGATGTCGGCTTTGTCGTAGGCAAAGCGAACCTGATCGCGGATCACGACGCTGGTGTGGGTGAGCTCGACCCGTTCGGCGGCGAGGTTGGCCACCACCTCGATGGCGGCCTCGCCGGCGACGACTTCGAGGTCCTTCCGCCAGGGGCCGAAGCCCTTCGCACTCGCGACGATCTGCCAGGTGCCAGGCCGCAGCGCAAAGCGCGCGCCCGTCGACCCGGATTGCGCCGGCTCCGCGCGCCCCGGACCGAAGACGCGAACCTCGGCGTCCACCCCCCTGCCGGCGCCGTCCCGGACGAGCACGTCGATCGGCCGCGGGGCCCACTCCAGCCGTAGCCGGCGCGTCTGCATGCCGCGCACGATCTCGACGGTGTCGGTCTCGCTGGTACGGAAGCCGGGCGCGCCGGCGGCCAGCTTCACCACCCCGAGCGGACGATCCTCCAACATCACGATTCCGGCCGCGCCGCCCGGGGTGGCGACACCATCCACACGAAGGGTGGCGCCCGCGACTGGCCGGCCCGCCGGATCGACAAGCTCCACCAAGAGCGCACCCCGGTCCGGCGCCGTGGGCCGTAAAACCAGCTCGACCGGCAAGGCCGTGGTCGCCTTCTTCACGTCCACATCGCGCTCGGCGATGCCGAGGCGCTCCGAGACGGCGACCAGCGTCCACATGCCGGTGTCGAGCCGAAGCTCGCGGCGTCCGGATTCGTCGACGCTGACGGGCGGCAGCACCTCGGCGCCCCAGCCGCGGACGAGCGCATCGGTCGCGGGACCGTCGGGACCGGTGGCCACGATGCGGACCAAGCGGGCGAGCGGCTCCAGCTTGACGTCCAGCTCCGTCCGCCCGGCGCCGAGGGAGACGGAGCTGACCTTGGGCTTCATCCCCTCGGCGGTGCAGCGCAGCTCGTGTTTGCCGGACTTGAGGCTCCCCAGCTCGATGGTCCCCGCCGTGGCGGTGGTTCCGACCGAACGCCCGTCGAGGACGACTTCAGCGCCCGCAAAGGGCTGCGCCGCCTCGTCGTAGACGGACAACGACAGGACCGAGCCGCCATCCTCTGTCAACAGCCCGGCGTCAATGTCGACGACAGCGATGTCGTCGGGTTTGATGACGACGTCGCGCTCCTGCACGCCGTAGGTGGGCGACGCGATCGCGAGCGTCCAGACGCCGGCCGCCAGCTCGAACCAGGCTTCCCCGTCCGGTCCGAGGTTGGTCGGCGGCAGCTCTTCCGGGCCGGAGAAGCGCACCCGCGCGTCCACCATCGCCTGTTCGACCCCCCGCGCGATCACGCGGAGTTGGCCGGGCCGCCAGGCCAAGGGGATCAACAGCTCGCGCGTCCCCGCCCCGATCGTCGCGGTGCGTTCAGCGGCGTCCCGGAAGCGGTCGGCGCGGGCGTGCACCCTCCGATCGCCCGCTCGCAGCTCGCTCAGCGTGAGGCTGCCGCTGTTGGCCGTGCGTCCCACACTCACGCCGTCCACGAGCACCTCGGCCCCCTCGACCGGCTCACCGGTGGGATCCACGACGCGCACGACCAGTCGGCTCTGCCCCGCCTCGCTCTCGTTCAGTCGCACCTCGATGACCACCAACGCCGTCTTTCCCGCCTCGACCTCGAATTCCCGCTCCTGCGTGCCGAGGTCCTGGCCGCTGGCCACGAGGATCCAATGGCCGGGCAACAGCGTGAAGGTGCGCTCGCCGTCGGTGCCGATGTCCTTGGGCTCGAGCTCTTCAGGGCCGGAGAAGCGGACGCGGGCGTCGGGCACCGGTCCGTTTTTGCCGCGAGTGACGACGTGGACGCTCCCCGGCGGGCGTTCGAGGGTGATCCGAGCGGCCGCGCCGGGCGCCTGGGGCACTTCGACGTCGACGGCGCCGTGCCCTCGGAAGTCCGGGTGGGCGACGGTGAGCTTGTGGTCGCCCGTGCTCATGCCGTCCACCTCGAGGTTGCCTCCGGTCGCGGTGGTGCCGTAGAGAGCCCCGTCCACGTTGACGACGGCGCCCGAAACCCGCCGGCCCTCGGCGTCCTCCACCGCCAGCGCCAGCGTCGCCTCGCCGGAGGTCGGATGCAGGATCACCTGCACGCGCTCGGGCCGGAAGCGGTCTGCCGACATTTCAAAGTCACGACGCTGCGTGCCGTACCCCTCGCCAGACACGGTCAAGGTGTAGGCGCCGGGCGTGAGCGTGCTGCGCGCGTCGCCGTCCTTCCCGGTGGTGGTGGGGACAGGGGCCTGCGGGCCGACCCAGGAGACCGTGGCGTCTACGGGCGCACCCGCAGAATCTCGAACGGACAGGAGCACGTCGTACGGGCCCGGGACGGTCGGCGCGACCACGGCCTCGATCGGCGCGAGCACCGATCGTTTTGGGGCCTGCGTCCAGCCAAGGCGCAGGTACCCACGTAGGTTGGCAGCGCCGACGCCCGGGGTGAACGCAGTGCCCCCGGCCAGCGAAAGGGTCAGCCCGGGACCGACATTGGCCCCGACGCGCAAAAGGGCTTCGCCGGGGCTCGACGCCAGGAAGCTGCTCTGCGAGAGTGGCGCCGCCTGGAACCACAGCTCCCCGCCCACCGCCACGATCGGCACCGGGCGCCAGTCTCCGGCCAGCGCCAGCCGCGCCCAGAGGCTGGTGTCCTGCCCAAGCAGGGAGCCACCGGCGCCGTAGCCGACCCCGAAGTCCACGGTGCCCGCAAGCCTGTCCCCCCGGCCGCCGACGACCAGATGCGCGGCGCCGCCGATACCACCGCTCCCGAGCAGCAGCTCCGGGTCGCCCGTGGGGAGGACCAACTCGATCACACCGTCCACGCCGACGCCGCCGGGCCGCGCGGCTACGAGGCCGATCGGCGCATACAAGCGCGCGTCACCAACACTTGACGGATTCATCACGCGGTCGGCGCCGCTCGTCGCGAGCCAGAGCGGAAGGTCGAGCCCCAGGCCGATGCGCCCGAACCCGTAGGTGCCGCCCACGTGGAGTCCGAAGACGTCGTCGAGCGGCGTGTAGGTGTGGGTGCCTTCGGCGTCGGTGACGGTGGCGACAACCGGTGCGGACGCCAACTCGACCGTCGCACAGGCGCTGACGGTGGCGCGTTCGGCCAGACCCGGGGACCAGGCGACCAGCGGCGCAGCGCCGTCCGTGACGCACGGGGCGATAGGAGCGCCGTGGCCGTCGACCGCCAAGGCATTGCCGACCAATCCGAGGAGGGCAGCCAGTGTCGCCAATGCCGCGATCAGGTGCGCCTCCGACGGATGGCCAGCGGCAGCACAAGGAGGAGGGGGTGCCCGGCAAGCGCTCCAGGGCCCGCGTCACAGCCGCACCCGCCGCCGAAGCTGGTGACCGCGGCGACGCCATCACAGTCCTGGTCGATGTCGTCGTCGGGAACGTCGAAGGCACCCGGGAAGCGCGCGCCATCGAAGTCGTCACAATCGTCGGCGGAGACGACACCGTCGCCGTCGTCGTCGTCGTGAGTGCCGCTGTCGTCGACGCTGTCCCCGGTGTCGACGGTGCCGCTGTCCCCCGTGTCGCCGGTATCCACAGTGCCGGTGTCGCCGCCGTCGTAGTTGCCGCCGAAGTCGCGCGCGCCGATGTCGCTCTGGCCGTCGCGAGCGGGGATGCTGGTGTCCCCCGCGTTGATCGCGGGGGAGGCCGCCAGCAGGTCGGGCCACGCCCCACACGTATCGGTGAGGATCCCCGAGGGATCGAGCATGGGGTCCCCGGCGCCGTCGGCCATGCCGGTCTCAAGCGGTAGACCCTTGTAGAAGTCGCCGGTGGTCTCGAAGAACAGGTTGTGATCGGCCTGCACGTCGATCGGCACCGGGCTGAGCCCGTGGGTGATGTTGCCGCCGTAGACGAGATTGTTGGTGAAGGTGAGGCTGGCGGCGGTGCCGCTGAAGATGCCGCTGGCATCGGAGTTGTAGAAGGTGTTGTCGACGACGCTCACCGTGCCGGCGCTGCTGCCGTCCGCGCCGGACAACGCGAAGTACGCCCCGGCGTCCAGCTCGCTGCCGTGGACCACGTTCTCGATGAACGACAGGTTGCCGCCCTGCACGCTGAGCAGGGCCTCCGGGAACCGGGTAGCGGCCCCACAGAAGCGAGTGCGCCAGACGTCGATCTCGCCGGTGTGGGTGCTGCCGACCAGCGAGGCGCTGTTGATGGTGTCGAGGTTCACCAGCGAGTCGAGGATCGTCAGAAATTCGGTCGCGAGCGCATAGCCGCCTGGATGCCACTCCACGCCGCTGAAGGTGAGCATCTCGGCGCTGAACTCGATGCCGCTGCCGCTGCTGCTGTTCGCGGCGATCACCCCGCCGCTCAAGTAGACGCCGCCGCCGGCATCGTCAGTGGACTCCAGGACGCCGGCCGACTTCCCCTCGTTGTCCCGAATGGAGACGTCGACGAGCGAAAGCTGCACTTTGTCCAAGCTGATCGGCGCACCGAACCCCAAGGCGCTGTTGTTGTCGATGCTGCCGCCGTGGACCTCGATCTCGCTGTTGGTCGCGTGGATCGCCGAACCCGCCGCGTCCTGGTTGTTGGACAAGGTGACGCCGATGAGCGTGGCGATCACCTTCTTGCCGAACGCGCCGTAGAACTTCAGCCCGATTCCGGAGTTCCACTCGATGATGCTGTCGGTGAGGCTGATTTCCGGAGTCGCGACCACCGCGAAGAAAAACGCCGCGGCGCCCGACTGGCCCGTCTGCACGACAAGATTGGTGGCGGTGACGTTGGCGTCGCCGATGACCAGCCCGTACCCGGTGACACCGGAGATCCCGACCTCTGAGAGCGTGACCGCGCCGCGCTCGAAGCACAGCGCGCACGCGAATCTCCCGGCATCGAGCGACGGGGCGAATGAGTGCGTGTTGCCGACGATTCGGGCGTCTACCAGCGTGAGGGCCACGTCGGTGCCGTAAAGCGCTGGGAGCTGGGCGCCATTGCCCTGGATCTCCAAGATCAGGTCACCCAGGTCTACGGGCGACTCGTCCACGCCGTCGTAGTCCGCGAGCACGACGATGATGTCGCTCCCATCGGCGTTGTCGCGGGCGCGTTCCACGACTGCCGCAAGGCTCTCCGTGGACCCCATGGTGAGGGTCTCGCCGAGGGCCGTACTGACCAGAAGGGACCACATCCGACGCTCCGCCTCCACCAAGGTAGCCCGACCGGGATTGCGGTGAGGGGGAGAGCGCCGCGCACGGCGCGTTATCCAACGCGACGGGCGCCGCAGCCCGGAAACCGGAGCTTGGAGGCCGGAGGGAATGGCGCGGTAGGGGTAGAGGGCGGCGAGGCGTGTTGCAGCCCGGCCTATGTGATCCACCCCTGGTTCGGCCAAGCTGATCCACCCTCGGTTCGGCCAAGCTGATCCACCCCTGGTTCGGCCAAGCTGATCCAGGCTCCGCCCACGTAGAGGACCTCCGCCATCACGGAGGCCTCGTTGACCGCTCGAAGGACCGACATGCACAGACTGCAGGAACTGGTGCGATTGCACCGGCAAGGGAGGAGTGCGCGCGATGCAGCTCAGCTTCTCGGGATCAGCCGCAACACCGTTCGCGGGTACCTCACGGCCTTCGGTGTAGCCGGGCTGCTGGAGGGCCCAGTTGAGGAACTCCCCTCGATGGAGGCGCTCAAGGCGGCCGCACCGCAGCGGAGGCCGCCGCAGGAGACCTCGACGGTCGCGGCCTGGATTCCGCGGATTCAGCGCATGGCCGCTGCGGGCGCCGGGCCGAGGTCGATCTACGACCTGCTTCGGACGACCGAGGCCGACTTCGTCGGGTCGCTCTCTGCGGTGAAACGGGCGTGCATCCAGCTTCAACGATCACTGGGCCCCCGCCCGGAGGACGTGGCAATCCCGGTGGTCACCCATCCCGGCCTCGTCGCCCAGGTCGACTTCAAGTACGCCGGTTGGTTCCACGACCCTGATCGGCATTGCCTTCGAAAGGCCTGGGCTTTTGTGATGGTGCTGGGCCACAGTCGGCACATGTTCGCGAAGCTCGTCTTCGACCAACGGGCCGAGACCTGGCAGAAGCTGCACATGGAGGCGTTCGCATTCTTCGGGGGTGTTCCGTACGTTGTGGTGCCAGACAACCTCAAGGCGGCGGTGATCACGGCAGCGCTTCGGACTGGCGACGACCCCAGCCTCCACCGCGGATACCGGGAGTTGGCGCGGCACTACGGGTTCACCATCGACCCGGCGCCACTGTCGCGACGCCAGCTCATGGGGCCATGAAACTGTTGCGGCACGGTGACGCCCAGGCGTAGGCGGCTCGAAAAGCACGCGGGCGACGCTGCGGCGACGCGTAGTCGCCTCGAAAAGCACGCCGCCGACGCGGAGTCCCCTCGAAAAGCACAATTGGCGCGCCGTCGGGGGTTGGGCGACGAACCAACGCCGACAATTCGCGCTCACTACGGCGCGATCTACCGCAAAACTGCCTTTCGAGCTGGCTACGCCTCGGAAAGCTGCTTTTCGAGGTGGCTACGCCGCCTCCGCGGCGGCCACACCCTCCGCGGCGAGCCTGCCTCCGCGCAGGCTCAAAAGCTCGGCTACGCCGTGGACCTTCCGGCCGCAGCGTAGCGGGTGCCCGAGCACAGGGCGGTGAGTTTCTGGTTAGACCCGCGGGCGACGGAACCCCGTCGCCTCACCCTGGAGACCCGATGTCGCTCAACGGTACCAAGACCCACGCCAACCTCAAAGCCGCCTTTGCGGGCGAATCCCAGGCCAATCGCCGCTATCTCTATTTCGCCAAGGTGGCCGACATCGAGGGCTACCCCGACGTCGCCGGCCTCTTCCGCGACACCGCCGAGGGGGAGACGGGCCACGCGCACGGCCACCTCGACTTCCTGAAGTCCGTCGGCGATCCCGCCACCGGCCTTCCGATCGGCGACACTGAGCAGAACCTCAAGGCGTCCGTCGCCGGCGAAACCTACGAGTACACCGACATGTACCCAGGTATGGCCCGTACCGCGCGCGAAGAGGGCTTCGCCGACATCGCGAACTGGTTCGAGACGCTCGCCAAGGCCGAGAAGTCCCACGCCGGCCGCTTCCAGAAGGGCCTGGACGGGCTCTAACTTGAAAAGGGGGAAAGGGCTCAGCGCCCTCTCCCCCTACCGGGCCATTCCCTACGGCCTCCAAGCTTCGCTTTCCGGCCTGCGGCGCGCGACACGTTCGTAACGCGTCGCGCCGTGGCCCTCTCCCCCTCACCGCAGCTAAGCCCCCCCCTCCATGTCAATGTCGACCCCCTCGCCCCGCGACGAGGCCTACTGGTCTCGTGATCAGCTTGTCGCGGAAGAAAAGCGGGTCTTCGAGATCTGCAACGGTTGTCGGCTCTGCTTCAACTTGTGCCCGAGTTTCCCGACGCTCTTCGACGCCATCGACGCGCTGGACCCGACCGCCCACCTCCTGGGCGAGCCGGGTCCTTCCGCCGAGGTGGATGCGCTGGGGAACCACGCCCACGCCACCGGCGGCGCCCACGCCGCGCCGACACGTGCCGACGTCCTGGGCCAGGCCGATGCGCTGGAAAGGCTGCCAGCGTCGGTGTCTCAGCGCGTCGTCGAGCTCTGTTATCAGTGCAAGTTGTGCGACCCGATCTGTCCGTACACACCGCCACACGAGTTCGCGGTGGACTTCCCCCGGCTCATGCTGCGACACAAGGCAATCGACGCCCGGGAGCACGGAGTCCGGCTTCAGGATCGAGTACTGGGTGACCCCGATCTGATCGGCCGCATCGGCACGATTGCGCCGTCGATCGCCAACGCCGTGACCAACCTCCGCCCCAACCGCGTCGTCATGGACTGGACGGTCGGCATCCACCGGGACCGCCAGCTCCCCCAGTTCGCCGGGGAGACGTTCCTGGCCTGGTTCGCGCGCCGGCACCCGCTCCAGCCCCCGGCCGCGGCCGTGGCAGGGCGCAAGGTCGTGCTGTTCTACACCTGCTCGGTACAGTGGAACGAGCCCCAAGTAGGTCGCGCCGCGGTTGAGGTCCTGGAGCACAACGGCATCACCGTCTACGCGCCAGAGATGCGCTGCTGCGGCATGCCGGCGCTCGACGGTGGCGACGTCCCGCGCGCCACGGACTGGGCGCGGCACAACGTGGAACGGCTGCTGCCCTTCGTCGAAGCGGGCTGCAGCATCGTAAGCCCCGGCCCCACCTGCTCATTCATGATGCGGCGCGAGTGGCCGGACTACCTCGGCACCGAGGCCGCCACGCGGGTGGCCGGGGCGAGTTTCGACCTGATGGAGTTCTTGTTCAACCTTCGGAAAGAGGGAAAGCTGCGCGAGGACTACACCACCGAGATTGGCAGCGTCGGGTATCACCTGCCCTGCCACCTCAAGGTGCAGAAAATTGGCTTCCGCAGCCGCGACATCCTCAAGAAGCTCCCGGGCGCCAAGGTGAGCCTGGTGGACCAGTGCAGTTGCATGGACGGCACCTGGGGCATGAAGACCGAGTTCTACGAGTTGAGCAAGAAGGGGAGCAAGAAGCTGATGGATGGCCTCGCCGACTCCGCCGCAGACACCTACAGCTCGGACTGCCTCATCGCCAAGCTGCAGATCGAAGAGCAGAGTGGGAAGCCAGTGAAACACCCGATCGAGCTGTTGTGGAAAGCCTACGGACTCGACCAATGAGCCTGAGCCTCGACGATGTGCTGCCCAACGAAACCTTCCTGGCGCATCGGCGCCGTCTGGAAGCCGCCGTGCTCCAGGCCAAAGCGGTGCGCCGATTGGCGCTCGGGGCGAACATGACGCTCCTGTTCGAGAACTCCGCCACGTGTTTGTGGCAGGTCCAGGAGATGTGCCGCGTGGAGGGCATCACCGCGCCCACCGCGATCCAACACGAGCTCGACACCTACAACGCGCTGTTGCCCGGCCCCGCGGACCTCAGCGCCACTCTCTTGATTGATGTGGCCGACCCGTCCGAGCGGTGCACCCTGCTCCACCAGCTCGTGGGCCTGGACCAGGCCCTGGCGCTGCACCTGGGTGACGAGCCGCCCGCTCCGGCGCGGTTTGACGGCGAGCAGTTCAACGCGGTGCGCGTCTCAGCCGTGCAATTCCTCCGGATTGCGCTGACCGCCTCACAGATTGTGGCCCTCCGCGATCTAGGCCGGCCGGCTACGCTCACCTGCACTCACCCCGCGTACGCGGTCGACTCGCCCCTGCCGCTGACCCTGCGGGCGGCGCTGGCAGAAGACCTCGCGCTCGCTTGACCCCTCCTTGGAGTTCCCATGTCCCTGCTTGGCAAGACCGCCCCCGACTTCACCCTGTTCAACAACAAGAAAGAGGCGGTGACCCTCTCAGCGCTCCGTGGCCGTAAGGTCGTTCTCGCCTTCTACCCGGCCGCGTTCACGGGCGTGTGCGAGAAGGAGCTGTGCACGCTCCGTGACCAGTTCGCCGGCGTGGAGGCCTCGGGCGCGGCGGTGCTCGGCATCAGCGTCGACATGCCCTTCTCCAACAACGCCTTCGCCGCCAAGACCGGCGCCACCTTCCCACTGTTGTCCGACGTACACCGCGAGGTCACCCGGGCCTACGGCGTGATCTGGCCGAACTTCGCCGGCATCGCCGGACTTGAGGTCGCCAACCGCTCCGTGTTCGTGATCGATGCCGGCGGCAGTGTCGTGTACGAGTGGATCGCGCCGAACCCGGGCGTTGAGCCCGACTACGCCGCGGTCAACGCGGTCGCCGTCAGCTGATCGAAGCACGCCTGCTTCCGTGGGCGCCAGAAATTTTGCACACCTCACGTTTTGCCTGCTGACAGAACTGCTGGTGAAACCACTTCTTTTCGGGTCGTCTCGTTCGAGGTGCGACCAGATGTCGCATATGTCGTGATCTTGTAAAGACGCAAAAGTCGTCATCAGGTCGTATACTCCTCAGACTCTCCCCGAGGTGGCCGATGACGTCTGGTCCTGGCTTTGGCTTCACGCTTCACGAAGAGCGGGCGAAAAACGGGTACGCAGTCCAGGCTGGCGCCGCCCGCCTCGCCTACTCAGTCTCCTTCGACAGCGAGGAGACCGACGATCCCAAGACCGCGATCTCCGCCTTCTGCCTCGGTTCGGCGCCCGGCACCGATCGGCGCCGGTTCGACCGCACCGTCCCGGAGGTTGCCGTACCGACGGCGCCCCACGATGACGACGAAACCACGCTCGTGGAATTCTGGGTGCCGGCTCCCTGACTACGCTTCTGCCTCGCTCACGGGGGCAACCGGCTTGGTCGCGCGCCGCGCCAGATCCAGTGCGAGCGTGCTGCGCAGCTGCGCGATGTTCTCCGTGCCCAGCGCGAGATTGAGCACCTCCTCCATGCGGCTGCAGAAGTGGAAGGTCATGTCGTCGCGGACCTCCTTGGGGACCTCGACAAGGTCCTTCTTGCACTTCTCCGGCAGGATGATGGTCTTGATGCCGGCACGATGCGCGGCCAGCACCTTCTCCTTGATGCCGCCGACCGGAAGGACGGCGCCACGCAGGGTCGCCTCCCCAGTCATCGCCAGGGTCGGATCGACCTTGAGACCGGTGAGCAGGGAGACCATGGCCGTGAGCATGGTGACGCCCGCGCTCGGACCATCCTTCGGGATGGAGCCGGACGGCACGTGAACGTGGACGTCCGTGTTCTCGAAGACGTCCGGGTCGATGCCCAACTCCGGTGCAGAGGCGCGGATGTAGCTGCGCGCCACGCCCACCGACTCCTTCATCACGTCGCCGAGTGAGCCGGAGAGCTGGATGCCGCCCTTGCCCTTCATCTTGGTAGCTTCAATGAAGAGGATGTCGCCGCCGGCCGCCGTCCAGGCCAGGCCCGTCGCGACACCAGGAACACTCGTGCGTTCCGCCACCTCGGGGAAGAAGTGGATGGGGCCGCGAATCTCCTCGATCTTTTCCGGCGTGACCTCGAAGGTGCCGTCCAGGCGACCGGACGCGACCTCCTTGGCAATCCACCGCGCCACGGCCGCGATCTCGCGCTTGAGGCCGCGCACCCCCGCCTCGCGGGTGTAGGACGCGATGAGGAAGCGCAGCGCGCTGTCGGGGAAGTCCACCTGTTTGGCGGTGAGCCCGTGATCCTCGATCGCCTCGATCAATAGGTAGTTCCTGGCGATCTTCATCTTTTCTTCTTGCGTGTACCCAGGGATCTCGAGGATCTCCATCCGGTCACGCAACGGCCCGGGAATCGGGTCGGCGAGGTTGGCCGTCGCGATGAAGAGCACCTTCGACAAGTCGAAGGGGACGTCGAGATAGTGGTCCATGAAGGTGTCGTTCTGCTCGGGGTCGAGCACCTCCAGAAGCGCGCTGGACGGGTCGCCGCGGTAGTCCATGCCGAGCTTATCGATCTCGTCGAGCACGAAGACCGGGTTGTTGGTGCCCGCCTTCTTGATACCCTTGATGATCTTGCCGGGGAGCGACCCGATGTAGGTGCGCCGGTGGCCACGAACCTCAGCTTCGTCCCGCACGCCGCCAAGCGAGATGCGGACGAGCTTGCGGCCGAGCGCGCGTGAGACCGACTTGGCCAGCGAGGTCTTTCCGACGCCAGGGGGCCCGACGAGGCACAGGATGGGCCCCTTCATGTCCCGCTTCAGCTTGCGCACCGCGAGGTACTCCAGGATGCGCTGCTTGACCTTTTCCAACCCGTAGTGGTCCGCGTCGAGGATCCGGCCCGCTTCGAGCACGTCCATGACGTCTTCGGTCTGCGTAGACCAAGGCAGCTCGATCAGCCAGTCGATGTAGGTGCGGCTGACCGTGTACTCTGCCGCGCCGGGGCTCATGCGGCTCATCCGCTTCAGCTCTTTGTAGGCCGTCTTCTCGACCTCTTTGGGCATGCGCGCCTTCTTGACGCCCTTCTTGAGCTCCTCGAACTCCTCTTGGCGATCGTCGGTCTCGCCGAGCTCCTTCTGGATGGCCTTGAGCTGCTCCCGCAGGAAATATTCCCGCTGCGCCTTGTCCATTTCCCCCTTGACCTCGGTCTGGATCTTGTTGGACAGCTCCAGAACCTGGATCTCTTTGTTCAACAGGGCGATGACCTTGGTCATCCGCTCCTTGGTGTCGAGCGTGTCGAGTAGATCCTGCTTTTCCTCCACGCCGATCGACAGGTTGCTGGCGACGATGTCGGCGAGGATGCCCGGATTGTCGATGCTGCGGACCAGGAAGCTGGCCTCGGAGGGGATGTGGGGGCTCAGATCGATGATCTTCTGGGCCAGCTCCCGCATCGTCGACATCAAAGACTCCAGCTCCGAGCTGGTCTCCTGCGACTCAGGGTACACCCTGACGTGGGCGGCGAGCGTGGGCGTGGTGGTGGTCCACCGTTCCACCTTGATGCGGGCGAGCCCCTGAATAATGACGTTGAGCTTGTTGCCGGGCATCTTGACCGACTTCAGGATCTTCACCACGGTTCCGGTGAGGAAAAGCTCGGAGGTATCCGGGTCTTCGTTCTTGGCGTCCTGCTGGGCGACGATGCCGAGCAGCTTGTCGCCGGCCAGCGCGCGTTCCACGGCTTCAAGCGACTTGTCGCGGCCGACGTTGATCGGGAACGCGAGGACCGGAAAGATGACGGTGTTGCGAATCGCGAGGATGGGAAGATCAAGCTCGGCCGGAAGGTTCGGCGAGGCGCCCTGTTCGTAGCTGGGCGGGTCGAAGGCCATATGTCTCCAGTAGGGTTGGTGGGAAGCTATCCCCCGACCTACCGAGGGCAAGCGTGGGATCACGTAGATGCTACTCGTGGAGCGTGAATGGCCCCACGCGCGTGCGGCGCAGGCACAGAAGGAGGGCGCCGCACCCCAGCCGCGCACCGAGGTCATGGGCCAGGGCGCGGACGTAGGTGCCGCTGGCCACCGAGAGGGTGGCCCGAGCGAGAACCAAACGCGGGTCGCGTTCGGCGAGCCGCACCCAGTCCGCCAACGCCGCGGTCTGGCGGAAATCGCCCCTCACCCGCTCGATTCGGTTCTGAATGTCCGGCAACAGCTCCGCAAGCGTGCTGGGACGCACCTCGCCGAGGGTGAGGGCGCTGACCGTCATCGTGCGGCGGGGGACGGTAATCTCGCTCAGGCGGGAGTCGCGGGCCCAGGACCACAACGGCCGCCCTTGCACCCGATAGGCCGACCAGACCGGCAACGGCAGCTCGTGCGCGCCGACCAGATCGGCCACGGCTGCGGCGCACGCGACGGCGTCCGGCGGCGAGCCGGGATGCAAGCGGCCCAGGGCGTCGTGGGTGTCGCTGCCGACCCCGAAGAGCACGGTGGCGACGTACTCCTTGTCGTGGGCGAGGTGGAGATCGAGCGCGAATCGATCCTCGCCGGTGAGCACGAGGAGCAGCCCCTCCGCCATCGGGTCGAGGCGACCGGCGTACACCATCGCCTCGTCTGCGAGCGCCGGCGTGCGGGAGCGGAGATCGTCAAGCGCTTCGAGGGGCGTCCAGCCGGCGGGCTTGTCGAGGCTGAGGATCACGCGGCTACCGATATACGCGCAGCCTCAGCCCCGCTGCCCGGACGGCCACCTCCGCACCCCGGTAGCCGCGCGGCACGAGGTAGGCTTCGACCTCGTCCCAGGCGTCGCTCGCCCACTTGTGGCGGCCCCTCGACTTGGCTCCGCTGTCGGCCACGGTCACCACGACCACCCGCGGAGAGCCGGCGTAGGTCGCGACCATGGTCGGGTGGCAAGCCTCGAGCGCCTCGCCGCGGTCCGTGTTGCAGGCGGGCGGATAGGCGGGCTGTTCGACGATGGTTCCAGCGTAGCCGTCGCGACGCAGCCAGTAGGTGACCACCGCGACCGACAGGTCCTTGTGGGCGCCGACGAGGACCACGGTGTCGGCGTGCTCTGCCGCGTCGGCCACCGCCTCCAGGGCGTGCTGCACGTGGCGGTCGTCGGAGTAGTAGCGCTCGGTGGTAAGCCCTTCGGTCGCCCGCTCAAAACCCACGAGGGCCACGATGCCGCCGAGACAGAAGACCCACCGAGCGATGGTGCCGATCGCGATGCGGGCCAGCGGCAGGATGACCAGGAGGTAGACGAGCGGGACGAAGACGAAGAGATTCCGGTCGAGCTTGAATGGATGCGCGAGCAGGCTCCCCAGGCCGACCAGGGCGACCGTGAAGAGGGGGAGATCGGCAGCGGCGTTGGCGCCTGGGCGCGTGCGCGCGAACAGCGAGGCGATCACGACGGCCGCCGCGGCGAGCGAGACGGGAACGGTGCCGAAGACCTGGCGGACCCAGGCGCCGAAGAACCACTGGAGATTGGCGAGGCTCAGGGGGGGGATGGAGGAGTCGACGTTGGTGAAGAAGCGGCGAAGCCCGGCGAGGTAGTCCGGCGAGAGGACGGCGAGCGCACCGACCACGACAACGCAGGGGAGGACCAGGGCCGCACACCGCGCGAGCCGCGCCGACCACGACCGGTGGCGCTCGAAAGCCGTGGCGAAAATCAGGCCGACAAGGAGCGTAGGCAAGAGGTTGAATCTCGTCGCGCCGGCAGCGACCGCGAGCGCGCCAGCCACGAGAAGACTCCACGCTCGGTCGCCGGCCAGGAGGAACGCTGCAACAGCGCCGGCGACCAACACCCACGCGAGGGGCTCGGTCATCGGCGCCGTGACCATCGACTCCCATAGCAAGCCCGCTGAGAGGACGGCCCCGGCGACACACCCCGCCGCAATGCCGGCCTTTCCATCTACCAGCCCGCTGAGGACGGCCACCATTCCGAGACCAACAGCCGCCAGCGCGAGCGCCCACGCGCCCTCGACGGCGGGCGCATGGTCGCCGATCGCGAGCACGAGTCCGAGCAGCGCCGGGTGCAGAGCCGGGTGCGGATCGACCTCGGTCGCCAGTGTCCAAAAGGACTCAAGCGACGGCGAACGCCAGACAGCCGCCCAAGCGTGCGCTCGCACCACGTAATCGGCGACGTCGAAGGTCGGAATCGGCGCGGGCGGTAGCCCCGCCGACCGGGCGACCCAGAGCTGATGCCCGGTGAACACCAGGGAACCCGCGCCGAGGACCACTGAGGCGATGTGCCGCGCGCCCAGCCTCAACGGTCGAACCGAGCGCGGCATGCTCGTAGGGTAATCGATTAAGCCGTGCCGATGCTCCCGCTCCTGTTCACCCTCGCCAACGCCCTTGCCGCCGACCGGATCACGCCCACGTTCGCATGGGCGCCGGGCGACGTCTGGGCCGTCAGCTTCGAACGGACGTCCTCGCGGGCGGCCACCGGAAACGCCTACACCGCCCGCACCACGTCGAGCTGGACGATGAGCGTGTCAGGAACCGCTGCAGCCCTCCAGGTGCGCGCGTCGGACTACAAAACCGCCGGGACCACGGGGCTGCCGGCCAACGACATCAAGGAGGGAACCAACGCGAGCGCCGCTGCCGCCGCCCCCGCCTTCCGACTCGATGCCACCGGTGCGATCGTCGAGGTGCTCGACGCCTCCGTGCCGCGCCGCGCCGCCAGCGACTGGTGGGACGGCCTGGTAACGATCTGGCGGGGCGGAACCCTGGTACGCGGCCAGCCCGACAGCCTCGTGCTCAAGACGCCGCTCGCCCAGCTCGGCGGTCGCGAGGTCCAGAACGACGCGTCGCGCGTGTACGAAGGGCCGGTGCCGTGCGCGTACGGCGGGGCGTCGACGTGCGAGTCGTTCGTGCTGCGGTCCCGACTCAATCCCAGCGACCTTGCGATCGCCGTGGCGGACCACACCCGCTCGGTGAGCGCCAGCCAGGGCGGGCCACCAGGAATGGTGGTCGATTCGCTCGCCCAGGACGCGGTCCTGAACCTGGTGACGGAGGCGGATGATCTTCGGCCGCGACGGCTCAACGTCGAGCGCACCACCCGCGTGTCCGGCCACGTCGGAAAAAACGTGATCGAGAGTACCCAGACCGAGACGCGGACGTGGACCTTCACGAGGCGCTGAGCCGCGTTGGGCGACCGGGAGGGAGCGGCGCCCGCGGTGAGCGGCACGCCCGCCGCTTTCCCTACCGAGCCTGCATCCGCTTCCCACCCCCACGACGCCCGGCCGGCCCATGGTCCTCACCGGTGCAGGACTCGTGGATCCCGGTGCTCCGAGCGTCCGCGGCGCCCGCGGGAATGCGCAGCCAGACCGAGATGAGCGGGTCGCCCTCGTCGGGCTCCAAGCCCCGCTTGTCCAGCTCGCACCAGTGCTGGGCGTCGGTGCCGGCGGCGGCGGCGCGCCAGCGGTCGGTGACCAGGTCGCGGACCACCTTCTGGCACGCGACGTCGCCGGTGCAGTCGACGGCCGAGATGTCGTCGCGATCGCGCAGGCTGAACTTCCACTCCTGGGCGCGGATCATCTCGCTTTGGGGGTCGAAGGCCGCGGCATGCTCGGGGAGCGCGGCGGCCAGTCGGGGGAGGAGCGCGCGGCCAGCGACGGGATTGGCCCGAAACGTGGATTGCCATAGATGGCGGCCGCAGTCCTTGGCGTAACGACCCGCCTTGGGACACGCGGCCAGCGCCACCTCGGGTTCGCCGCCCGCGATGGCCAGTTCGGCCACGCGAAACCAACACTCGGGAGCGGCCGCCCCGGCCTCGGGAAGCGCGAGACATAGCTCTGCGTGCAAGACCCGATCGCGTCGGGAGCCGAGTCCGAGCTCACACGTGTCACGATGTTTGGGCCCCATCGCCGCGCAAGCGCTGGCGTCGCCGCTCTCCCACGCCGCAGCCAGCGCATCGGCCACAGAGGGCTCCGAGCAGGCCAGCAGGAAGAGGATCAATTCCCACCGTCGGGGCGGCCCTGCCGGCCCTGCTCGGCGAGGCGGGAGGACCATTCCGGCGCACCGGCGGGCGTCCACCCTTCGTCAGAGAGGTTGTAGGCGGTAGGCAAGAACGCCGCTGACGGCGACCATCCGCCCTTGAGGTCCCACAGGACCACGCCCCCGTCGACTCCTACCGGCGGCCCTAGAAGCGTCGTGAGTCGGCCCACCGCTTCGCCGGGCTCGGGGATGCTGGGGAGGTGCATCTGCTCGATGTGGACCAGGTCGCGGCGTAGCGCCACCCACCGGAAACCATGCGAGGTGAGAGGCACCCACGAGCCCGGCGGCAACTGAGGCATCGGGTCGCGACCGGTGGACGCCATCCGCAGCGCTTGCGCCGCGGGCGTGGAGAGCTGCCGTTTGAACTGCTTCGGCCACAAGACCGGCGCCGACTCCCCCATACCGCCGAAGGTGGGCAGCCTGAAGAAGGTCTGCCAGATGAGCCCGTCGTGCTGGATGCGGAAGGGCAAAAAGACGAGCGCGCCCCCCTCTTTCCCAGCTTCTACGAGGAGCTCCGGGCAGCGGACATCGTGCCAGGTGAACGGCCACGCCGCGTTGCGGGTCTGCTCGGCAAGGCCGACGACCGCGAGCAAGACCGCAGCGAGGCGCACACGCGCCGCGGGCAAGGCGGCGGCGATCCCGAGGGCGGCGACCAGGAAGACGCAGGACACAAAACGGTAGGGGAACCACAGCCGATTGAAGAAGGGCACGTAGCGGTACAGCACCATGTACGGCACGTTGACGACCAGCTGCTCCCCCAGCCGGATGCCAGGGCCGAGGCCGATGGCGACGCACAAGGCGGCGCCGACCCACCAGCGCCACGGCAACCGCCGGCGGAAGATGGCCCAGGCAATCGGCAGCGCCCAGGTGAGGTTGGTCAATAGCCGCGCCCCGTACTGTTCCATGAGCGACAGGCCGTACAGCTCTTCGCCGACGCTGTTCCCGATGCCGCCGGGGAGCGCGAAGATCGACTGCGCCGTCGGCACGCCGCCCGGGGTGCCGCCGCTCGACCACAGCCGCGCCATCGGGATCGCCGCCGGCGCGACGATGAGCACCGCGACCGCCAACGCGGCGCTCCACATCAAAAGCGCCTGCCGGCGGGACGGCGCCGCGCGCAGCTCGGCCAGCACCACTGGGAGCAAAAGGAGCGCCACGAAGAAGGACTGGTACCAGTAGCTCCACCCCACCAACGCACAGGCCGCGCCGAGCCAGAAGACGTCACGCCGACGTCCATGTCTGGCGACGAGGATCAGGAAGTAGGGCACCGCGGGCACAAACCACAAGAAGGCCTGCGTGGGGCGGCCGGCGGTGATCTCGAACAGGGCGTACGGGTTCACCAACCACAAGAGCGTCGCGGCGAAGGCCCGATCGTCGTCGCCGAGGACCAGCCTGGCGAAGGGCCGGAAGGTCAGCGCGTTGCCCAAAAGCACGACCACGACCCAGAAGGGCTGGTACCGCGCCCCAAGCACCCACTGCAACGGCACCGACAGGACCGCGTCGACAAAGTTGTTGCCGGTATGCGCGAAGTTGTCCTTGCCGTGGGGCCAGAAGAAGAACCGCGTCGTCGAGGGATCGCCCAGGTTCTCGATGCAGAGGCGGATCCAGTCGAAGAACCACCACGTGCCGAAGGCATCCACGCCGTCGCCCACCATCGCCAGGGGCTGCAACAGCGCTGGCAGCACGCCGAGCACCGCCACGAGCAGGTAGACGACGAGTTCCTGGCGAGGGCGGGTCACGCAGGGGCGACTAACCGCGCCCCGCGTGGGGACGACGGCGTTAAGCCCCGCGCACCCGGAGCCGCTCATGATCCTTGCCCTTCTCCTCGGCTGCCCGGAAGACGTCCCGGCCGAGCCGCCCTACGGCATGCCGCTGTTGGACGACGGCCAGCTCTACGTGGGCGCGGCGCGGATCGACGTCACCCCGGTGATCGAGGAGACCTTCCAGGACCTCGACGGCGACAACCAGTTTGACGGGTGCGACGCCGACCCGGACATGACCAACGCCCGGTGCACCGAGCCTTACGACGACGTCGACGGCGACCGCCACTTCGACGCGCTCTTCCTCGCCGGGTTCGGCTCCCCTCGCCCCGCGCTCGATATCCACGACGCGTTGACGGTCGGTGCGGTCGTCCTCGCGCTCAACGGCGAGTACGTGGCCTTCGTCGGCGTCGATGCCATCGGCGTGCTGGAGAATCGCTGTCGCGACGCGCGGGACCTCGTGGCGCTGGACGGCTTCGACCGCGATCGGCTTTTGATCTCCGCGTCGCATGCGCATTCGAGCGTCGACACCGTCGGCATCTGGGGCTTGGACGAGGTCACCAGCGGCGCCGACCAGGAGTTCTTGGAGTCAGTGGTGGCCGCGATCCACGACACGGTGGAGACCGCTGCAAGCTCGATGGTAGCGGTGTCCCCGACGGTTGGCGTGGCCGACATGTCGGCGCCAGAATTCAACGGCGTGCCCTTCGGCGGCATCAACCCCGACGCCAGCATCGAGGGCGGCATCAACGACATCCGCGACCCGCTCATCACCGCCGGTCAGGTCCTGACAATGGGCTTTGACGGAGCCGACGGCCGCGTCGCCACCATCGTGAGTGCGTCGGGCCATCCGGAGGTCAGCGACTCCGACCACAACTCGCTCAGCTCCGACTACCCGGGGGTGATGCGCGATTGGATCGACGGCACCGACGGCGGCACGACGGTTTTCTTGAGCGGCGCCCTCGGCGGCATGCAGTCGGCCCTCGGCGCCACCATTCCCACCGTCGACGAGGCCGGCGCCCGCGTGCTGACCGGTACCGGCGAGCCGGAGTGGTTCAACACGGGCGGCTTTGAGTTCGTCCGCATGTGGGGCACCCTCTTGGCGCAGGCCTCTCAGGCCTCGCTCACCGACACCCAGGCGTGGGACAAGATCCGCGTGCGGAAAGTCGAATACCTGGTGCCGGTGGACAACATCTCCTTCAAGCTGGCGTTTCAGCTTGGGCTGCTCGACACGCCCGACAGCTACGTCGACCAGACCTCGGATTGCCCCGGCTTTGGCATCAACTCCGACGTCTTCGGCTGCGTGCCGGCGGCCACGTGGGTGGTCGAGATGGGTCCGGTTACCCTCGGCTCCGCGCCGGGTGAGCTTTTCCCTGAGCTCTTCTGGGGCGTGCCCGACGAGCCCGCGATGGTCGACGCCGCGCTCCGCCCCGGCGACAAACGCTGGGTGCAGGTGGATGACGACTGCGCCGGCCTGGACTGGAGCACGGAGTGCAAGGACGAGGAGCGGGTGACCATGGCCAGCGATTGCGACGGAGACGGCGTCGAATGCGACGGCGTCTGCGACTGCCTGCACGCCCACGCGGCGCCGTACCTGGTCAGCGCGGACAAACCGACGCCCATCATCGATCTGCTTCCTGGAACCTACAAGTTTCCCCTCGGCATCACCAACGCCTACTGCGGCTACATCGTCCCCGGTCCCGACTTCAACACCTGGGTGGACGTCACCACCGAACAGGGCGACCACTACGAAGAGACCAACTCCTGCACCGCCAGCTTCGGCGACCTGGTGCTGGGCGCGTTCGTGGAGCTGGCGGAGTAGCACCGGCTGACCATGTCCTTCCCCGCCACACGCTGGACGCTCGTCAATCGGGCGCACGCCTCCGGAAGCACGGCGCCGCCTGCGTTGCAGGAGCTTCTGAGCTTGTACTGGCAGCCGGTGTGGGTGTACCTGCGAGCGCGTGGCGCCAGCGCCGAAGACGCGGAAGAGCTGACGCAGGAGCTGCTCGCCGAGCTGTCCTCGGGCGCGGCTTCGTTCCCCACCGGTCCCGACCGTGGGCGCTTTCGCAGCTGGCTGAAGGGGTGCGCTGCACATCACCACCTCCGCCGACTCGAAGCCGGGCGCGCCCAGAAGCGCGGCGGCGGTGCACGCTTCGTGGTGATGGACACCGCGCTCTTGGAGCGTCACGCCGACGGCGCCGAGGGCCCGGACGCCGCCTTTGACCGGGCGTGGGCGGTCGGCGTCATGGAGCGGGCGCTGGCCCGGCTCCGGAGCGAGTACGAGACCGGGCAGCGGGTCGGCGGCTTCGAGCAATTGGCGCGGTTCTTCGGAGCCGAGACGGCACCGTCGTATCGGGAAGCGGCGGCTGAGAGCGGCATGAGCCTCCCCCAGCTCAAGGCCTTCGTCCACCGGGGGCGGGTGCGCTTTCGCGAGCTGGTGGCCGACGAGGTGCGCGACACCGTGGGCTCCGCGGGCGACGGTGAGGCCGAGGTGGCGGCGCTTTTCGAGGCGTTGCGGTGAGTTCGCCATGAGCGCGACCGTCTGCTCCCGCTGCAGCGGCGACCTCCGGGCCGGGCTCTGCGCGCGTTGCCTTGGCGACACCGACGAGATCGAGCTCCTCGAGTCCATCGGCCGTGGCGGCATGGGCGAGGTCTGGCGGGGGCGGCATCATCGCCTCGGTCGCGACGTTGCGGTCAAGTACATCGCCGAGGAGCTGCTGGGGCGGCCGGGCTTCGTCGGGCGCTTCCTGCGTGAAGCGCGGCTGTTGGCCCGAGTCCGCCACCCGGGCGTGGTCGCGGTCTTCGACGCCGGAGAGGAAGACGGCGTGCCCTTCCTGGTGATGGAGCTCATCGAGGGGGGTCCCCTCACCGCTCGGCTCCCGTTGCCGGTCGGCGAGGCCCTGCGCGTCGTCATCGCGGCGGCGGAGGCCCTGGCGGCTGCCCACGAAGTCGGCGTCGTCCATCGCGATGTGAAGCCGGACAATCTCCTGGTGGAGCCCGGCGGCCGCGTCGTCCTCGTCGACTTCGGCATCGCGACAGACCCTGCGGAGGGGCCGGGCACCCTGACGCGAGCGGGCGGCGTGCTGGGGACGCCGGCCTTCTTGCCGCCGGAAGTGCTCGCAGGCGCCGTCGCGGACGCGAGGGCGGACGTCTACGCGCTCGGTGGTGTGCTTGTCCAGGCGCTGACCGGCGCGCCCCCGGTGGGGACGCTCCCCGAGCTTCCGGCTGGGCTCGGCCCGCTGGTCCGCCGGGCGATGGCCCCCCACGCCGAGCGTTTCCCGGACATGGTGTCGATGCTCGCCGGGCTCCGAGACGCCGCGCGCATCGTGAGCACCCAGGCGCTCCCACCGGAGGAGGTCACCCTCCAACGTGCCGCTGCGGGCGTGCTGACCGCGGCGAGCGGCGTCGTGATCGGGGCAGTGCTGCGATGCGTCACGCCGAAGGTGATCGCCGCGAGCGAGGCGCAGCCGTTGGTGATGCAGGGCCTCGAAGCGATGCCGGACGGGCGGTTCGTGAGTCGCGCGCGCTTCGAGGAGGGGCCGGTCCTCGGCGCGGTGGGCGCTGCCGCGTTTGCGGCGGTCGTCTGGGCGCTCCTCGTCGGCCACTGGCGCCGCTCCGGCTACCTGACCCACGGCGGCCGCGTGCCCCAGGTGCGGTCGCTCGCGGTGGTCGCGAGTGTCACGCTCGGCTGGGCGATCGCGCGGCGGTTGATCGACGACCCCGACGGCGCCATCGGTCCCTTCGTGCCCATCCTGGGCGGCATTCTCGAGGTCTTCTGCCTGGCGCTGTTTTGGATGGGCGCGCTCGAGGCCGCCCGGCGTGGGCGGTCGCTCCTGGTCGAATGGCCGCTGCTCTTGTGGTTCGGCGCGGCGACATTGCCGCCGGTGGTCGCGCTGTGGACCTGGTTGTCGGAGTGGGTGCCGGCGGCCTGACTTTCTCATCCCCCCGCGCAACCGCCGCCCCGGAATCCGGAGTGTGGATCGACGGGCAAGCCGCCCGCCCTCAACCACACTGGAGATTCCATGGACCCTATGACCGCCAACCTCGCCACCGAAGCCCTCCCCGACCTGACGCTCTACGCCTATGGCGCCTACCTCGGCATCGCGGTGCCCCTGACCGTCTGGGTGGGGCGCACCCTGGTGAAGAACGGGCGCTACTTCCTGCTCGACGCGTTCGGGCAGAACACCGAGCTCGCCGACGCGGTGAACAAGCTGCTAGCCGTGGGCTTCTACCTGATCAACCTCGGCATGGTCTCGCGGAACGTGCGCTGGTCGCCGGAGATGACCAACTGGCCGTCGGTCGTGCGCTACTCGGCGGACAACGTCGGCTGGGCGATGCTGGTCATCGGCGGGATGCACTTCTTCAACCTGTTCATCCTGTCCCGCATGCGCAAGAACGGCCTCGCCCGGTTGGCGCCCCCGCCGGTCCTGCCCTCCTCCCACCTGGCGCGCGCCGCGAGCACCGTGAGTCCCGTGTGATCACCGCCCTGTACGTGCTCTACGACGACGAGTGTGGCTTCTGCTGCGCCTGCGCCCGCTGGCTCATCGCCCAGCCGAAGCTGGTGAACGTCGAGTGCGTGCCGAGGAGCCGCCTCGCCAGCGACGACCGGTTTCCCGGTCTGCGCAGCCGCCCCGGCCAACTCACGGTCGTCGACGACGACGGTGGGGTCTACGAGGGCGACAGCGCCTGGCTCATGGCGATGTGGTCGCTGACGGAGTTCCGGCCCTGGTCCGCGCGATTCGCCAGCCCCGAGCTGCGCCCGCTGGCGCGCGAGACCTTCGCGTTCGTTTCGCAGACCCGCCACGGCGTCAACACGCTCCTGGGCCTGCGGAGCGACGCGGAGCTGGCGCGGGCCGTGGCGCGGGACGCGGCGCGGCGGGGCTGTGTTGACGGTGGGTGCGCAGTTGGCGGTGGGGGCTGAGGCTCCTACCGCTCCGTCCTACGGCGCAGGAGACGTCGTCGACCCAGGCGCCGCCGTCCCCTCGTCCGCCCCGGCTTCCGGCACCGTCGTCGACCCAGGCGCCGCCGTCCCCGCGGCCGCCGCTTTCTCCGCCTTCGCCTTCTCCTCCGCCCTTGCCGCCGCCGCGATCGAGCTCTTTCCTGCCCCGAAGGGCCACAGCACCCCGCGGAGCTGCCCCACCGCGCAGGCCTCCCGCTCCTCCTCCACCACGTTCTCCGCGGCCGCGGCCGCCGCCACCTCGACTTCGTTGGCGGTCTCGCCTTTGCGCGTGAGGTCCCAGATCGCAGTGTAGCTGTCTTCGTAGTAGGGCTCCCCGAGGGCGATATGTAGTCGCGACTCGATGGTCTCGGTCAGCGGGCTGTCGGTGCCGCGGGCCAACAGCGCACGGTCGAACCAGACCCAACGCACCACCTTGCGCACCTCCTCTTCGTGCTTCCGCGTCCATGGCGCCATCAGGTCATCGGCCTGCACCAGCTCGGCAAAGTAGGGGTTGACCAGCCAGTCGGCGTACCCGCTGGGACGGACGGTCCCGACGTGGTCTCCCATGCCGGAAACCAGCGGCTGACCGTGGAAGACCTGTTGCACCATCGAGACGTCAGGCGCCCCCATCGGCGTGGTCAGGATCGCCCCCGGGTTCATCTTCACGATGAGGGACGCGGGCATCGGCGGTACCGCCAGCACCCGGCCAGGACCGAGATGGTTGGCCCGCCCCTCGAGGATCAAGAGCGCGAAGAGCACCCAGGGGATCATGCGGATTCGATTCGCGATGAGCACCGGTAGGATGGCGATGGCAGCGGCGCAGTAGACCGCACCAATCGCCCTCGCCGGAAAGTTGAGTCGCGACAGAAAGCTGCTGTGCTCGTAGATCCAGATGTACGGGGCGTTCTCGACGGGGATGCCCAGGGTGTTGAGCCGTGCACCGACCGCGAAGACGAGGCCGAGCAGCACCCCGATCGCCAGCGCCGGGGCGCGACGCCAACGCACCAGCCCGCCCAGAACGACCACCAGGGTCGAAACCATCCCCAATTGGGCAAACAGCCGACGGGTCCGGTCGTGGGACTCGGTCCACATGCCCGTGGCTTCGACGTCCAGACCCAGCCCGGGGATGTCCCCCTTCATCGAGGCTTGGGCGATGGGCCACGCCAACGGCGCGACAATGAGCACCGACAAGACGACGGCAGCGACGAACCGGAGCGCGGCCTTCGGCTCAGCCAGCAGCTTGGCGATCGCGACGGGTGCGAACACGACCGCGAAGAAGACGGGCGAATACCAATAGATGAGGCCCTGAAGCCCCATCGATACCCCAAGCAGCGCGGCCGCTTTCCACCCGTCAAAGCGCAGCATCGCCATCGCCGCCAGCGGGTAGAACCACAACATCGCCTGGGTGGGGCGGCCCGCGCCGATCTCGGTCAGGACGTAGGGGTTCACTGTCCACCAGAACGTGACCAGGATGGAGAGGTCGGGTCGGTCGGGGGCCAGCCGCCGCGCCAGAGGAAAGAACGTGAGCGCGTTGCCCAAGACGATGATGACGCAGGTGTACAGCTCACCGCGGCCGGCGCCGAACCAGACCTGCAGCGGCACCGAGATCAGCGCGTCAACGACGTTGGCGCCGTTGAGCACCAGGAAGTCCATGCCTTCGGGGTAGAACATCCGCGTGGTCGTGGTCGGGAAGCGCCCGGCCATCACCTCCTCGCGCACCCAGTCGTACATCCAGAAGGTGCCGTGGGCGTCAGGACTGGCGCCGACCACGGGGTAGCGCAGGCGGAAAGGGCCGTCGCCGAAGGTGTGCCACAAGGCCACCACCAGCGCCAAAAGCGCGACCATCCACCAGCGGCGATTCATGCAGGCGGCCGGATGTCGGAGGCGGCGATCGGGAGTGGAATGCCGGCCGCCCGCGCCGCCTGTACGCGCATGGCGCCACACGCCCCCCGCAAAAGCGCGTCGGCGATCGTGACGACGCCCCGTTGGCTGACCGCTTCGAGCGCGCTGCCACGCACCCAGTCGTTGAACAAGCCCATCGCGGGGCCGCACCAGATCTGGTAGTCGCGCTTGCGAGCAGGATCCCCGAGGCGCGCCCAGCGTGAGGACATTCCCAGGTACCAGCGGAAGGTGAGCGCCATCCGGTGGCGGGGCTCCTTCGCGGCGCGCTCGACCTCGCGGATGTCACGCTGGCGCCAGTAGGCTTCGGTCTCGGCCCAGACGTCGTCAATGGGGCGGAGGAAGATCTGCTTCTCGACGCGGGCGCGGTCCGCGGCGGGGATGGCCTCGAGTCCGTCGTAGGCGCGGTAAAGCTCATAGAGTCGCGACGCCCGCTGCGCGTACATCGTCCCCCGCGAGAGCACCTGCACCTGCGCGCCGATCTCGAACATGTCGGGCGCGGGCCCCTCTACGACGTCGGCGTAGCCGGCCTGGGAGAGCATTTCCCGCACTTCGTCGCTGGTCCCCGCTTCGGGCGTGCACTGGTTGATGGAGCCGGTCATCACATAGTCGGCGCCGAGCTGCAGCGCGGCGGCCAGGGACCACGGATCGCCGATGCCACCGGCAGCGCCGACGCGAAGCCGGGTGGAGTAGCCTTCCTCGGCCGAGATGCGGTCGGCAAGCCGCCGGAAGATGGGGATGAGCACCGGGAGCGGGCGCCGGTCGGTGTGACCGCCGCTATCGGCCTCGGCCGTGATGTCCTCGGCGACCGGAATCTTCCTGGCCAGGAGCGCCTGGTCGGCGGTGATCGCTCCGGCGGCAACGAGCTCCTGGAGCAGCTTCTCGGGCGGCGGGCGCATGAAGTGCTGGGCGACTTCCGGTCGCGACACCTTAGCGCAGAGACGATTGGGTACGACGATGCGCCCGTCGACCTCATGGATACCGTGCAGGCGGTATCGAAGGACGGCGGGCGTCAGCCCCATGAACGCGCTGGCATCGACGTCGCGGACGCCTGCCGCCAGGTAGAGATCGACGGTGCGGGACTCGACAGCCGGCTCGGCCGGGTTGTGGAGCAGGTTGAAGCCGAACGGGCGCCCCGCCGACTCGGCGGGGATGCGCGCCAGCGCCGCCTCGACAGCGTCGAGCGGGAGGCCGCCGGCACCGAAGTAGCCGAGCATCCCCGCGTTTCCCATCGCCAACACCAGCTCGGCGCTGCCGATGCCGCCGGCCATCGCGCCCGCCACGTACGCGTAGCGCAGCTCGTGGGCGGCGCGGAACGACGGACTGCCCAGCTGCTCCGGCGACAACGACGGGAGCACGAAGGTAGCCGGCCCCAACGGCACGCCTTCGAACCAGGTCCCCTCACGATGATGAAGCGCACGCGACCCGTCATGGAGCGCCTCCGCGACGTCGAGCACCGGGACTTCCAGCGGGATCTCCTGCTCCGCGGAGTCGCCGCCGGGCCACTGCGTCCGGACTCGGACCACCCCGCCCGGCCGCCGCTCGACCGTCAGCGCGACCTCGGCGTCTTCGATCTCCACCAGATCGACACCCTCGGTCATCAGCGCCGCGAGCCCGCCCGGACCGACCTTGTCGAGTGCGCGTGCCAGTCCCTGGCCCGAACCCGCGGTCTCTTCGAGTTCCCCTCCCCGCCACGTGCGGGTGTAGGCGGCGCATGCGCGCAGATCCATCCTTGCCTCCGGCGCCGGGGAACTATCATGCCACGGGCGGCGCGTTACGGCGGCGCTCCCCCCTTCGCTCGGAGTGCCAAGATGCGTCGCCGTGAACTCCTGTTGTCCGGTGTCGCGTTGGGTGCGTTGCCTGCCCCGCGGCCGCTGCTCCCGCTCGCCCCGACGTCGATGTGGAAGCCGTGCAAGCACGCGTTGTGCGCCTCCGGGAGCGGATGGCGCGCGCGGGTGAGCGAACGGTGACGCGCTACCGGCGTCAGCTCCCGCGCGGCGTGGAGCTCCCGGATGACTTGTGGACCACGATCCGCGAGGGCTTCGGTGCGCTTTCCGTGGTGCCATCGCTCCGACGCATGTCCAAGCAGGAGCAGCAGGTCCCGGCGGCGCAGGCCTTGTTGTTCGACGTGGCCGAGGGGGCCGGCACCTACTTCGTACACCTGCACCACGCGCTCGGCGACGTGCTGGCTCATCCCGACCCGGCTCACCGCGCGTCGGTCGGCGCCGCGCTCCGGCGCCTCTCTCACCACGAGGAGGACGACGAGTTCGGGCGGAGCGCCTTCGTGACCCTGCGCAGCGAACGGGAGGCCGTCCACAAGGAGCTCGTTCGCGCGGGCCCCGACGCGCTGCTTGAACGAAGCTACACCGACCTCGACGGCATCGTGATGCAGGCGCGTGTGCACCTGGACGCCGGCGGCGAGGTGCCGATGCCGCCGGACGGCGCGCCGCGCCAGACCGTGGGCAAGACCCTCGCACGGGGCCTCGCCGTCCTGGTCGGCATCGCCTTGCTGGGAGCCGCCGCGGTTGGCGGGTTCGTGGTCGTGGCCGCCGTCGCCGGCATCTTCGCCGAGCCCGTTTGCCTGCCCCTGTGGATCTTCCTGGGGCTGCTCGGCGGGCTTTTGATGGTGACCGCGGGGGCCGCGGGGCTCGGCATGTTGGCGGCGAGCCGACCGTCGGGGCCGCGAAAGTCGCTGGACGGCAAACGGATCAAGGTCAACGCGGTGGCCTCCTGGAAGTGGTTCGCCACCGGCGCCCAGTTCGGCGAGGCGCAACCGAAGGTGATCGCGGAGGGTGCGGTTCGTGTGCCGGGGCGGCTCACCGGGGCGGCTCCCAAAGGCTTGGCGGGCACTGCGGCCGACGCCACCGCCCCGGCGCCGGGTCTGCCCGAGTACGCCCTCGTGGCGCGGGTGGGCGATTGGATCGGCCCGGTGGCCGGTGTCGGTGACGTGCTGGCCAGCGCGCCCCGTCAGGGTGAACTGTGGCTGGCGGTGAACGTCGCGGCAGCCCTGGCCGACAGCACCGAAGGGGCCTTCGTCGTGACGATCCTGCTGTAGGCCGCCTCGCCCGACTAGGGCCGCACGACGTAGACGCCGACGTAGTTGTCGTGGCGGGCGAGGTAGGCCAAAAGCGGCTCCTCGACCACGCGGCCGGCGTAGTGGTCCCCGACGATGAAGCTCCCCTTCCCTGCGTACAGGCCCATGTGCCAGACCCAGGCGGGGACGCCGTCGATCTCGGCGAGCGAGGGCTCGGCGTAGTTGCGAGCGTAGCCGAGGAAGAAGATCACATCCCCCGGGGCGAAGTCCAGGAGGTTCACCTTCGCGTTGGGCACCCCATCGAGCGCCGGAACCGGGCGGCCGAGCTGCCCTTTGGCGACGATCTCGGTGGGATTGACCGACAGCCGGTCCCAGGCCCCCCGGCCGGCGTCCTGCCAGGCGCGGAAAACCAGACCCATGCAGTCGAGCTCGCGGCCGCGCCCGCCGAAGGTGTAGGGGCTTCCGAGGTAGGCGCGAGCGGCCTCGACGAGGGCGGGGGTGCCTGCGTCGCGGGAGGGGGGCGGCGGACCGGCGAGCGCCAGGGTGAGGAGGGCGAGGACCATGGGGGCCTGGACACCGTAGCGCGGGTTCTGGTTCCGGTCAGTTCGCCATGCCGCCCGCCGGTCGGCTCCATGAAACCTCCCGGCGGCATGGCGAACTGCGGTGAGGGGGAGAGATGGGATGAGTCGGCCGGTGCTCCAAGGGGTACATGCCCCTGACGAGCACTCGGGCTCACGGAGTCACCGGCCATGATGAATGTAATCGACGCGGCAATCGGGATCGACCTCGGGGATCGGACGGCACGGGTGTGCAT